>CAITTG010000088.1 GCA_903895255.1 uncultured Verrucomicrobia subdivision 3 bacterium | reverse complement strand
CCGCTGGCAACAGTGAGTTCGGATGGAAGCGTGATCCTTTCCTGTCTTGCCAAACGATCAGCCACCAATTAATAAAATCATGTGCCGCGAAATAATGTAGCAAACCCCTTGACTGCCTTCTCATGGAAGTCGCCGGAGCCAACCGCCGTTGGCGCGGTCAGTTCCGCTGTCGCGGTTCACGTCGCGAGTCGGCGGTGGCTCAGCTTTCTACGTTAGGCATCATACGCTATGCGATGGCTTACACTTACATTGTTTGCGATTTGGCTAGTCGTAGCCGTTGTATGGCTTTCGTCTAGTCTCCGCCGGAAGTTCTCACCGCTGCTAAATGCCAAGCAGAGACGTTTATCTTTGATTTTTCTCGCGCTATTTGTTTTGTCACTGTTGATCGTTCCTTGGAGTGTTGACGCGCAACTGCTCGGATTTCCGATTTTCTCTCACATCAGCTACGGCTTGGTTTGGAGTCCGCCTTCTGGCGGCATCAGCGACGCACTCATGGGTATTGTATCGCCACACGGAGGCATTCTGCTTGGTTTGATTTTGGTGGAGTGGGTCGTTCTTTTGTTTTCATATTGTTTTTTTCTACGGATGCTTAAGGATTCCACCTCACACGATATAAAACATGATGCCTAACAAGTCGCCGGAGCCAACCGCCGTTGGCGCGGTCCGTTCCGCTGTCGCGGTTCACGTCGCGAGTCGGCGGTGGCTCAGCTTTCTACGTTAGGCGTCATTACCTATGAGCACAATGCACTTAATCGTTTATGGAGACCTCGAGCTCGGAGTGATTATTTTCGTTATGAGCTTGCCACTGATTCTTCGCAAGGTTCCCATGAATCAGGTGTTCGGGATTCGGATTCGGGCGGCCTTCGAGTCAGAGCAGCGTTGGTATGACATCAACGCCTACGGCGGTCGTCAGCTTGCGACATGGTCATTGCTTCTCATCGCGGCTGGCGTGGCCGGCTTTTTCATTTCTCCAGCACATTTTGATTTATTCGCCTATGGCAGTCTTGTCACCGCGATACTTGCCATTACGATGCCACTGCTTATGATTTTAAGATGGAGCCGACGACCATGATGCCTATGCCATGGCCTGGCACTTGGGACCGCGCGCCCGGGCCACCCTCACCGAGACGGTCCAGTCGTGGCGTGAGTTCGCACCGCAAATCTGGCCGCTGCCGCATCCCAGCCCGCGCAATAATATCTGGCTGAAAAAAAATCCCTGGTTCGCGCGCGAGGTGCTGCCGGAATTGCAACGCCAGATAAAAGTGGCGCTGGATTAAAGCGCTCCCGGATTCCTCAAAAATGCCCGTCGCCCTCCGTATGGGCGACAATCAGCGAAAAAGGTTCCACGGGCAAGTGGTCTTTCGCCGTTTCCAATTCCTCCACCCCCGCCCGCTCGCCATTAGCCACAACCTGCCACTCTCCGCTGACGGCCATATTCCGCGCCGCGCCGGACCCGTTGTAAATCACCAGAATATTCCGCCAACTGTCCCCATTCGCATGGTTGCGCAGGACATAGGCCACGACCTTTTCCGGCGCGTTGGTGGCGAAGACCATCGCTTGATCCACTGCGGCCCGGCTGGTCAGCCGGAACGCCGGATGGCTTTTGCGCAGGGCGATCAGCCCCCGATAGTAATCAAACACGTCCCGGTGCGCGGCCTTCAAGGACCAGTCAAAGGGGTTCACCCGGGGATCATTGTTGTTGTAACTATTGCTGACCAGTTGCTTCGAGCGCAGAAACTCGTCACCCCCTTGCAGGAACGGCACGCCCTGGGCGGTGAGCACGATGCCGGCCGCCAGTTTGTCCATCCGGATGCGCGTGCTTTCCGGAGCGTCCGGAGCGGACACTTGCAATTTATCCCAGAGGCACAGGTCGTCGTGCACGGAATCGTAATTGATGGTTTCATTGGGCGAAGCCACGGGGATGTTGCGGTCACCCCGGCCCGTGCCCTGTCCTTTCAGGTTCAGCCAAAACCGCGCCAGGCCACCGTACGGCGCCCCGCCGCCCTGCACAAAGCCGCGCGCCGGACCGTTGCCCGCGTCGCCTTTGATGTTGTCGCGGATGCCGTCGTTGAACGCAGCCACCCCCGTGCCCCGCAGATTCGCCTGCGTCATCATCATCTGGCGGGGCAGCACCTGTTCCATGTCCCAGCCTTCGCCATAGAGGATCGCATTGGGATTAATCCGTTTGGCCGCGCGATAAACCTCGAGCATCGTGGCCCGGTCCAGGATGCCCATCAGGTCGAAGCGGAAACCATCCACATGATATTCGCGCAGCCAGTATTGGATGGTGTCCACGACCAGTTTGCGCGCCATCGGCCGTTCCGAGGCGAATTCATTGCCGCACCCGGTGGCGTTGGCTGGATGGCCCGCCGCATCGGTACGGTAGTAGTAACCGGGATACACCTTGTCAAAAATGGAAAAAAGACCGCCGCCGGTTTCGGCGGTGTGGTTGAACACCACATCCAGCACCACCCCGATGTGCCGCTGGTGTAGAGCCTGCACCAGTTGCTTGAATTCCCGCTGCCGGACCGACCCGTCCGCCTCGCTGGCATAAGAACCCTCGGGCGAGGCGTACAGGACCGGATCGTAACCCCAGCCATACCAGGTGTAAGCCTCCGCCGGCTGCCGTTCGTCACCGCCCGCGTAATCATTCACCGGGAGCAGGTGCACATGGGTAATCCCCAGCTCGGCTAAATGGTCCAGCCCACTCGCCTCCCCCTGCGGGGTTTTGGTCCCCGCCTCCACCATGCCTGAATATTTGCCGCGCTCGCGGATGCCGGCGTTCGGGTTGATGGAAAAATCCCGGACATGCACCTCGTACAACACCGCGTCCACATTATGGGGCAAGCTGACGTACTGGTCCTGGTCCCAGCCGGTGGGATTGGTCAGGGCCGGATCGTAAATCAGGGTCCGTCCACTGTTGGCCGAAGTGCCATGCGCATACGGGTCATTGACCTCCACGCGGGCGGGTGTGCCCCCCGGCCCCTGGGGCAGGGCCAGTTGATAAAGGTAATAATTGCCCGCTTGATTCCCCGGCAGCGTCAGCGACCAAATGCCGCTGGCGTCACGGGTCATGGGGGTGGTCGCCACCGCCGCGTTGGTGGGATCAGAAAACAGTTCGACCGCCACCGTGTCCGCCGTGGGCGCCCAGACTTTCAGCGTGGTGGCCTGCGGAGTGTAAACCGCACCCAAATCATCCGCCGGGTAACGGTAATCGGCCGGCGGCAGGCTGGCCGGCGCGGCGGTGGCACCGTGCACCAGGGCGAACCCCAGAATTCCCCATAATATGCGATTTTTTGCCATGGGGAAAAGCGCTGCCGGCGGTCACCGTTTACTTCACATTCAGCTCGCGCTGGATGCCGAATTTATCAATGCGCTTGCGCAGGGTGGCGCGGGTGATGCCGAGCAGTTTGGCGGCATGCACCTGGTTGTTGTTGGTTTCCTTGAGCGCCTGGATCACCAGTTCGCGCTCCACGGCGGGAATGACCTTTAACTTGGGATCGCGCCGGGCCCATTGGTAGAGCTGGCGGGCCAGCGCCGCGGCATCGGTGCCGGCCGGTTCCCCGGCCGGACCAGCCGCCGGACTGGGGCCCACACTGGCGCCCATGCCCAGACCCGCGTAATTCGTGATTTCCGGCGGCAGATCGCTCAGCAGAATGGCATCGCTCTTGGCCATCACGTGCGCCCGGCGGACGGCATTCTCCAGCTCGCGCACATTCCCCGGCCAATGGTACTTTTCCAGCGCCCGCAGCACGTTCGCCGCCACGGATTTCGGGGATTTTTGTAATTCTCTGCCGTTTTTCTCGAGAAAATAATTCACCAGCAACGGAATATCATCCGCCCGCTCCCGCAGCGGCGGCATGGGCACGCGG
Organism: uncultured Verrucomicrobia subdivision 3 bacterium; assembly: GCA_903895255.1. Taxonomy (GTDB): domain Bacteria; phylum Verrucomicrobiota; class Verrucomicrobiia; order Limisphaerales; family UBA11358; genus UBA11358. The sequence goes on along the minus strand of CAITTG010000088.1, from coordinate 101,663 downwards.
ACCACGTTCAGGCGGTAAAAAAGGTCTTCGCGGAATTGCTTGGCCGCCACAGCCGCCTCCAGGGGTTTGTTGGTGGCGGCAATGACACGCACATCGACTTGCAGGGGCTGGTTGCCGCCCACGCGCTCGAAGGTGCCGGATTGCAGCACGCGCAGGATTTTGGTCTGGGTGGCGGGCGTCATGTCGCCGATTTCATCCAGGAAAATGGTGCCGTGGTTGCATTGCTCAAATTTGCCGATGCGCTGGTTGGTGGCGCCGGTGTAAGCGCCGCGTTCGTGGCCGAAGAGTTCGCTCTCGAGGAGTTGCTCGGGAATGGCGGCGCAATTCACCGCGAGAAAGGGCTGCTGGTTGCGGTCGCTGTGATGGTAAATGGCGCGGGCGACGAGTTCCTTGCCGGTGCCGCTTTCGCCGGTGATCAGGGCGGTGGCATCGGTGGCGGCGACCTGGCCAATCAGTTTGAAGACCTGCTGCATCGCGAGGCTGCGGCCGACGATGCCCAGTTCGTAATCCTCCGATTCCAGCAGGGGCTGGTAGGAGACCACCTGCTTCATGTCGCGCGCGGCTTTGAGCGCGTTGTTGACGATCTCCTTGATTTTGACGGCATCGAAGGGCTTGAGGAGATAATCGTAGGCCCCCAGCTTCATGGCCTCGATGGCGGTCTGGGTGGTGCCGTAAGCGGTCATGAGGATGACCAGCAGCTTGGGATTGGCGGTGCGGATGCGGCGGAGGGTTTCCAAGCCGTTCATGCCGCCCATGCGGACGTCCATGAGGACGAGGTCGGGCTTGAATTTGGGGATGACTTTGAGGCCTTCCTCGCCGCTGGCGGCAGTGGTAAACTCAATCTCCGGCGAATCGAAGATGCGCTGGAAGGAATAACGGACGTCTTCCTCGTCGTCGATTAACAACAGCTTGCTCATTATTTGCGGGTAGTATAATGGATTTTTGGCCGACGGATAGTGAATTTCCATGCGGGGGGCGGGGAAAAAGTTCTGGAAAGTGCGCGAAAGTGCGCGATTCCGCGTTAATTGGTTAAAGTGACAATTCGTTAAATTGTTAAACACCTTTTTGCCAACAGCTTGCGCCACCGGCGGGCGGGGGCGCGGGGGGGGCGCACCGGGTTGGCGCGGGGCCCAGTGGCCGGCTCGTGCATGACAACATCATCACTTTCACGGGAGCAGTTTAGCGGGGGACCCTGGACATCCGCTGTCCAGGGTCAAAAATAGTTAAATTTTTTTCGGGGGCCGGGAGAGAAGGGCCGGGGAGGGACGGGAATACGCGTTGACGATCCTCCGGCAGGGTGATTTATTGAAGGCGCAGCCATTTGTCACAACCCATGATGCCCGCGCCCCCCACCCGCCATTCCGGCCCGGCAACCCCGGCGGCCGCCCAGGAGATTACCCTGGTGTTGCAGTCGCTGCGGGCGGGCGAAAGCGGCGCGGCGGCGGATTTGCTGCCGCTGGTTTATGATGAATTGCGCCGGCTGGCGGCGCAGCGCATGGCGCAGGAATCGGCCAGCCAGACCTTGCAGGCCACGGCGCTGCTGCACGAGGCCTGGCTGCGGCTGGTGGGCGATGGCGACCGCACCTGGCAAAATCGCGCGCATTTCTTTGGCGCGGCCGCCGAGGCGATGCGCCGGATTTTGGTCGAAAACGCCCGGCGCAAAGCCCGGTTGAAACGCGGCGGCGACCTGGTGCGGCTCAACGTGGCGGATTTGGAACTGGCGGCGACCACGCCGGATGAAAAGGTGCTGCTGATGGATGAGGCGTTGGAAAAACTCGCCGTGGCCGATCCGGAAAAAGCCCGCCTGGTGGTGCTGAAATTTTTCGGGGGACTCACCAACCAAGAGGTGGCGGAAAACCTGGGCGTGACCGAGCGCACCGTGGAACGGCAATGGGCCTACGCCCGGGCCTGGCTCTACCAATCCATCCAGACCTCGGCTTGACGCCGCCCGCCCGCCACCCGCCGTCCCTTTGCCCGCATGACCAAAACCAGCCAGTCCGAGGAAGCGCTGTTTGAAGCCGCCCGCCAGCTCACGAACCCGCGCGCGCGGCAGGCGTTTCTGGACCAGGCGTGCGTGGAGGACGCCCTGCTCCGCCAGCGGGTGGAGTCCCTGCTCGCGGCGGAGGGTGCGGCGGTGGATTTTTTCAAGGCCGCCACCGCGTTTGACATCCGGGAATGCGTGGCCGGACCGGAGGGCGCGGCACCCGCGCTCGCCGCCGACCTGGCCGGCGCGGTGGGCACACGGATCGGCCGCTACAAGCTGTTGCAGAAAATCGGGGAGGGCGGCTGCGGGGTGGTTTACATGGCGGAACAGGAGGAACCGGTCCGGCGGCGCATCGCCCTAAAAGTCATCAAGCTGGGCATGGACACGAAGAGTGTCATCGCCCGGTTCGAGGCGGAACGCCAGGCGCTGGCGTTGATGGACCATCCGAACATCGCCCGGGTGCTGGAAGCCGGGGCCACCGAGACCGGCCGGCCGTATTTCGTTATGGAGCTGGTGCGCGGGGTGAAAATCACGGAGTTCTGCGACGTGAACCACCTGGACACGCGCCAGCGGCTGAAACTGTTCATCCAGATTTGCCACGCCATCCAGCACGCCCATCAAAAGGGCATCATTCATCGCGACATCAAGCCCTCGAACATTCTCGTGACCCTGCACGATGGCGTGCCCGTGCCCAAGGTGATTGATTTTGGCATCGCCAAGGCCACCCACACGCCGCTGACCGACAAAACCCTGTTCACCGCCTACGAGCAGCTCATCGGCACGCCGGCCTACATGAGCCCGGAACAGGCGGAGATGAGCGGGCTGGACATTGACACCCGCAGTGACATTTACAGCCTGGGCGTGCTGCTCTACGAATTGCTCACCGGCAAAACGCCGTTTGACGCGGCGGAATTGATGAAGTCCGGCCTGGACGCCATGCGGCGCACCCTGCGCGAAACGGAGCCGCACCGGCCTTCCGTGCGGGTGCACACCCTGCAAGGGGGCGAGCTGACCGCCACCGCCCAGCACCGGCAGGTGGAACCGTTCCGGCTGGTCTCCCTGTTAAGCGGGGATTTGGACTGGATCGTGATGAAAGCGCTGGAGAAAGACCGCACGCGGCGGTATGAAACGGCGAATGGTCTCTCGATGGATGTGCAGCGCCACTTGAACCACGAACCCGTGGTGGCGCGCCCGCCGAGCCGGCGGTATCGCTTGGAAAAACTGGTGCGCCGCAACCAGGGGGTGTTTGCCGCGATCGGCGCGGTGGCCGTGGTGCTGCTGGCGGGGCTGGGCACCTCCACCTGGCTCTACCTGAAAACGCGCGAAGGCGAACGCCAGCAAAGCCAGCTCCGCCAGATGGCCGAACAGGCGCGCGACAACGAAATGAAGTTGCGCCGGCAGGCCGAGACCCGCGAAAAAACCACCCAGGCCGAGATTCTGCTCAACGAGGACAAGTTCGCCGCCGCCGACAAGTTCCTCGGGGATCTGCAACTCACCCAGCCGACCCTGGAGGGCGCGGCCGTGTATCGCTCGCTGGGGGAATGGCATGCCCTGCAAAACCAATGGCCGCCGGCCGCCGCGCGGTTTGCGGTGGTGGTGCAGGTCAACCAACTGGACGGCTGGGATGTGGCTTCCCTGGATTACCTGCGCCAGGGCGTCGCCCTGGTATCCGGCGGGGATGCGCCGGGTTATGCGCGCTTCCGCCCGGCCGTCATCGCCCGGTTTCAGGGCACGGCCAATCCCGTGGTCGCGGAGCGCACCCTGAAAATCTGCCTCTTGCAGGCTCCCGACGCCCGGCTGCTGGCGGACCTGACGCCGTTCGCGGACACCGCGTCCCGGGCGTTTGCCAATGTGGAGAGCACCAGCACCGATGAGATTTTTCATGCCGCCTGGGGCTCCGTTTCCGTGGCCTTGCTGGAATACCGGCGGGGTCATTACGCGCAGGCGGTGGCCTGGTGCCGGCGCAGTCAGAATTACTCGGAAGACAACCAGCCGCGCAACGCCACGGTGCATGTCCTGCTGGCCCTGGCCGAACGGCAACTGGGACAAACCGACGAGGAGCGCCGGGAATTGGCACAGGGCCGGGAGCTCATCGAGGCCAAAGGGAGCGCCGGCCTGGAGCGGGGCGATGGCGAGCTGGGGTTTTGGTTTGACTGGGTCTTTGGGCGGATTTTATTGCAGGAAGCGGAGGGCAAGGAGTGAAAAAGCGGTGCGGGGCACGGGGCGCGAGGCACGCCGGATTTAGGCGAAGCGATGCCTTTAAAAAAGATTTTAACCGCAGATAAACGCAGATGAACGCAGATAAAAAACCGTGAATGGGCAAGGGTTCCATCCGTTTCCAAACCGGGAGCGTTTTAGGGCCATCGGCCCGTTCCATAACCACCTGAGGCAGCGCCCCAGGTAACCAGCCCTCTGGTTTTCCAAGGGCGGTAGGCCCACCCAAATGCCCGCAGCCGGCGGACCACGGGTTTGAATGCCCGGTTTGGGAGTGCGCGGGCATGACCGCGCTTTGGAACTCGATGACATGTCCCCGAGTTCCAAAGCGGCGACTGGTCGCCGCACTCCCAAAGCCGGGGCAACCGACACCCCAGGGGCGGCAGCGGGCGGTGATTCGCCGGCGCGGCGTAAAAAATGATTTTAACGGCAATGTCGGGTTTGGGCGCCAGACGGCGCATGTAGAAGTATAAGCCACCAAAGTCGAAAAAAGATGCCACCGTCGGCTCATCATTTTTGATTTGGGGTGGTGAACGACATTTAAAACCCAAACCGACCTATGATTAAAAAATTGTTGATGCAAAAAACTGGTTGCCTGGCCGCCACGGGCCTGGCTTTGTGCCTGGCGCCGGCGCTTTCGGCCCAGGATTCCCACTGGAATGGCACGGTGGCCAATAATAACTGGAATGTGGCGGGCAATTGGACGCCGACCGGGGTGCCCTCGAGCACGGTGGACGCCAATGTCTGGCTGGACGCCGCCAACGGCGACAATGTGATCACGATTCCCACGGGAGATGTTGAAGCCCCCGGGTCCGGCACGTACGACACGATTTTCGGCCCGGAATGGGGCGTGACCCTGAATGTTTATGGCTCCCTGACATACAAATGGTTCCTGTTTCCGGTGCAGAACAACCCGGCGCCCGGGCTCCGGAGTTATGTCAACTTGCACGATCATGCCACGGTCACCACCAGCGGCGCGGCGGTGGGGATTGGTGATTCCTGGTTCTATACCGGCGCGCCGTACGTGACCATGAACCTGTACAGCAACTCGGTTTACAGCAGCCTGGGCGGGGCGGGGCTGTGGCTGGGCGGGCATTTGAATGTTTATGACAACTCCCTGTTTGTGGTGGATGGTTACGTGAACATGGACACGGCGGGGCCGCAATCGGACGGCACGCGGTCCATTAATGTGGCGGGCGGCACGTTCAAAGCGCCCGAGGGGTTTAGTGCCGCGCTGGGCGGCTGGATCACGCGCGGGGTGCTGCGCATCTATGGCAAGGGCGAGGACACCACGGACGCGGTGATCACGGATGACGGCACCAATGCGGTGGTCACGGGCGCGCCGCTGGGCGGGGCGCTGGAGCAAATCTATTTCTCGCCGTTGCTGGCCACGAATGTCTCCGTCGGCTCCTTCCAACAACTGGTGCTGGACGGCGATTATCCCAACGTCACGGGGGTGCTGCTGAGTTCCGCGGAACCCGGGCTCGCGCCCTCGGCGATTGGCCACGTGACCTACACCTCCAGCAATCCCAACGTGGCGGTGATTGACACGAATGGCGTGGTCACGGCGGTGGGTGCGGGCAGCGCGACCCTGACGGCGAAGCTGGGGAGCTTAACCTCGACGAACAGCCTGGTGCTGACCGTGGGCAACACCACGACCTTGTTGCATGAATACAAATTTAGCGAGACCACCGGCACGGATCTGGCGGACTCGGTCCCCGGCAACAGTCCGGCGTGGGACGCCACCCTGATTGGGGGCGCGACCTTGAACGGTTCCCAAGTGACGCTGGACGGCTCCACCGGCTATATCCAACTGCCGGCCGGCATTCTGAGCGGGGTGGACGAGGTAACGATCGAATTGTGGGGCACGTTTCGGAATCCCATCAACACCTGGGCGAACATTTTCGCCTTTGGCAACACGGATGGCGCGGGCAATGGCGAAAACTATATCACGTTGCAGCCGCACACCGGGGGTGGCACCTGCGCGGCCACGTTTGGCCAGGGCGACCCGGGCAACGGCGCGGAATGGAACGCGGTCATTGGCAGCACGCTGGATGGCCTGACGGAGGCGCACATTGTGGTGGTCTATCATCCACTGGCCGGCTACGAGGCGATTTACACCAACGGCGTGCTCGCCGCGCAAAACACGCTGTTCAACAACCTCACGGACCCGGTGGCGTTTGCCGGGCCAACCTATAATAGTGCGAGTATCATCAACTATACGCTGGGCGGCGATCCGTTGAATTACATCGGCCATTCGCTCTACAACGCGGACCCCACATTGAATGGTTCCATTGATGAGTTCCGCATTTACAGCGGTCCGCTCAGTGCGGCCCAGGTGGCGGCGGATCACGCGCTGGGACCGAACCAATTCATCGGCACATCCACGAATGTCACCCTGGCGGCGAAATTGACCGGCGGTAATCTGGTGGTGACCTGGCCGACTTCGTCGGCGCTGGTCACGCTCGTCTCCAGTCCGCGCCTGGGCACGGGCGCCGTCTGGACACCGGTCGGCGGCACCTTGACGGTGGTGGGTGCGAATTACCAGGTCAGCCTCCCGGCGAGCAGCGCGGCCGCGTTCTTCCGGCTGCAATAAAAATGCTGACTTGAAGCCCGGATGCAGCATATTGAACGGGGCATGGCCACCCATGCCCCGTTTAACGCATTTTGAAACCATTTAAATCTTAACCGCCAACCATTCTTCTGGAATATGTCCCCCTTGATCCGCCCGATTTTGCTGCTGACCCTGCTGACGAAGGCCACGGCCGCGCCGGCGCTGACGATTGAGGTGCAAGCCACCCAACCGGGCGCAAAGATTAATCCGGCGATGTGGGGCATCTTTTTTGAGGACATCAATTTCGGAGCCGATGGCGGCCTCTATGCGGAGCTGGTCAAGAACCGGGGGTTTGAGTTTCCAGAGCCATTGATGGGCTGGTTTAAAATCAACCCCAGCCATTCGCAGGGAGAGGTGACGGTGCGGGAGGACGACCCTTTCAACGCGGCCAACCCGCATTATGTGCGCATTGAATCGCACGGCACGGCCCCCATGGGCCTGTCCAACGAGGGTTTTCGCGGGATCGGTTTGCGCCAGGGCGAAGCGTACAACTTTTCCGCCCAGGTGCGTGACGTGACGGACACGCCCGGCTTGCGGGTGCAACTTTACGGCGGGGACGGCACGCTGCTGGACTCGGTGGTGATTCAGGGGATTTCCACAAACTGGGCGAAGCACACCGCCACACTGCATCCCCATGACACGGACCCGAAGGCGCGGCTCGTGGTCTTGGTTGAAGGCAAGGGAACGCTGGATGTGGACATGGTTTCGCTGTTTCCGGAGCATACCTGGAAAAACCGGCCGGGCGGCTTGCGGGCGGACATGGTGCAAAAGCTGGCGGATTTAAAGCCCGGGTTCCTGCGGTTCCCCGGGGGTTGCGTGGTGGAGGGCAGCGTGCTCGCCCGGCGTTATCAATGGAAGAAAACCCTCGGACCGATTGAGGAGCGGCAACTGCTGATCAACCGCTGGAATTATGAATTCCTGCACCGGCCGACGCCGGACTATTACCAGTCCTTCGGGCTGGGTTTCTACGAATTTTTCCAGTTGTGCGAGGACATCGGGGCCGCGCCGCTGCCAATTTTGAACTGCGGGATGGCCTGCCAGTTTAATTCCGGGGAGTTGTGCGCGCCGGACGAGCTGACCAACTACGTGCAGGACGCGCTGGATCTGGTGGAATTTGCCAATGGCCCGGTGGACAGTGTCTGGGGCGCGAAACGCGCCGCGCTGGGGCATCCGGCGCCGTTCCATCTGAACATGCTGGGCGTGGGCAATGAGCAGTGGGGCCCGGATTACATCGCCCATTACAAAGCCTTTGCCGGCGCCTTGAAAGCCCGGTATCCCGAAGTGCAGCTCGTCTCGGCCGCCGGCCCGGACCCGGGGGACGACCGCTTCAAGTACGCCTGGGCGCGCTTCCGGGAGCTGCACGCGGATATTATTGACGAGCATTGTTATGCGAATCCCTCGTGGTTCTTCAACAACACGCACCGCTACGACGAGTATGACCCGGCCGGGCCGAAAGTCTTCATGGGCGAGTACGCGGCGCAAAGCGTGGCGATCGTGAGCACGAAGAACCAGAACAACCTGGAATGCGCGCTCGCCGAGGCCGCCTACCTGACGGGCCTGGAGCGCAACGCCGCGGTGGTGCGCATGGCCTCCTACGCGCCATTGTTTGGCAACGTGGACGCGTGGCAATGGAAGCCGAATCTCATCTGGGTGGACAGCCTGCGCATTTATGCCACGCCGAATTATTATGTGCAGCAGTTGTTCAGCCGCAACCGGGGCGACACGGTGCTGCCGGTGACGTTGGACGGGGTGGCGACCACGCCGGAAGGCCGGCAGGACTTGTATGCCAGCGCCACGCATGACGACCAGACCGGCGAGCTCATTCTCAAGACGGTGAATCCCGGGGCAGCGGCCAAAACCGTGACGCTCAAGCTCGATGGCTGGACGCAGGTGCAGTCCGGGGGGCGGGCCATGGTGCTGGCCGGGAACCGGCTGGACGCGGTGAATTCCCTGGACCATCCGACAGCGGTGGCCCCGGTGGAATCAACCGTCGCGGACGCCGCGACGACCTTCACGCATACATTTCCGCCGTACTCAGTGACGGTGTTGCGGCTCAAAGGGCAATAATGCCGCCGGGAGGCGACAACCTCAAAATTCCGAGTTTTGTAAAACGGGGTTGGAAAAATGCCCGGGAACCCGCATTGACGGGCTGAAGGTCACGCGGGCGGCCCTGGCACGGGCGGGAGCGGCATACGACGTTTGTCGTAGGACGGTTGTCTTATGGCAATCATGGGAGGAACTGTTACGATGTTAACGATCCCAAACAGCCTCAAGGCTTTCCACACCACGGCAATCCGGCCGCGCGATTTATTTCGGGAATTTTCCCGGAGTGACCCGGGCGGGCAAACGGGTTGCGAGGTGTGCGGCAGCCGGAGGTGAAACCAACGGCAAAAACAACTCATCAAAAATCCAAATCCCTTATGCATAAATTAATAAAATGGTTAACGAGCGGACGACTCCTCGCGGGCGCATGCCTTTTGGCCGGGCTGCAGGGGGCGACCGCCAGCAACATTAGCGTGAATGCGGGCACCCGGGCGCAGACCATCACGGGCTTCGGCGGCGCCGTGGTCTGGGCCGAAGGCACGGTCAACAATGCCACGATCGAGAACGACCTGTTTGCCGCCACCAACCTGAACGTGAGCTTCCTGCGCGTGCGCAACTGGTACGCCATTTATTGGGACGGCGACAACACGGGGACGATTCCGATTGAAAAGTCGTTCCGGACGTATCAGCCCAAAGGCTCGGTGCTGATGACCTCCTGGTCGCCGCCCTGCACCAATGGTTATGATCTCAAAAGCAATCACAGCACCTCGGGATCGAATAACGGGACATTGCTCAGCAACGATTACTCCGGCTTTGGTTCCTGGTGGCTGGATTGCCTGAATTATTACAAAGGCCAGGGCCTGACCCCTGATTATGTATCCATGCAAAACGAGCCGGATTATGAGGCGTCCTGGGATGGCTGCCAGTTTGCTCCGACCAACTCCGGGCCGTTAGCTTACTACGACGCGGGGCTCAATGCGGTCTGGAACAAATTCCAGGCACATGGGTTTCCCAATCAAAAACTCATGGCGCCGGAAACGGGGCACATCAGCAACAGTGTGTCGGGTGGCGAAGTGGAACATTACATAGACAATCTCGATCAAGCGCATGTGTCGGCGATCGGTTTTCACCTGTATGGTGACAATGTGTCCGTGAACACAACCTACCTGACGAAGCTGCAGACGGATTTTCCCGGGTGGCTGAAGTTGGAAACGGAATATGACGGGGATGGGTATTTCACAACGAATGACACGGGCGCGGCCGCGGCGAACCAAATTGTCACGAACGCCCTCACGATGAACAACGTGCTCACGTGTGCGAACGCGAATGCGTATCTGGTATGGCAACTGGTGGATTGCGGCGCCGGTCCCGGCTGCCTGAGCAGCACGGGCAGCCCGCACAACAAGTATTATTCGCTGGCCCATTACAGCAAGTTCATCAATCCGGGCGACATCCGGATCGCGGCCAGTTCGGACACGCCGGGCATCTACAGCTCGGCGTACCTGGACACCTCGGTGAGTCCGAACCGGGTGGTGATCGTGGTGATCAACACGACCGCCAACTGGGACACGGCCAACCTGCAACTGACCGGCATCACGGAAAACACGCTCGACTCTTACGTGAGCGGTTACTGGCCCAGCGGCAGCACTTACTACAACTTCCGGCTGCAGCATTATACTTCGCCGGCCGTGCTGACCTGTCCCATGAGCGTGGTCACGATTGTGATCAACCAATAGGCCGGCTTAATCCGGCCAGCGAACGTCTCCCCCTAGCCCCGGAGTTTCCGCCGGGGGAGGGGGAGCACTGGCTCCAGCCGGAGCCAGCCTTGGGGGGGCATATAAACATTTCATTGCGCAGGCTCCCGGGTTAAGCTGCAGGCGCTTGCATTATGCGTGTGCTGGTAATTGAAGATGATAGCAAGATCGCCTCGTTTGTGGTCAACGGGCTGAAGCAGCATGGCTTTGCCGTGGATCACGCCGCCGACGGCGAACGCGGCCTGGCGCTGGCGGGCACGGTGAGCTATGACACCCTGGTACTGGACCTCATGCTGCCAAAGCTGGACGGCCTGGCGGTGCTGCGCGAGTTGCGGGCGGAGAAAATTTTGACACCGGTGCTGATCCTCAGCGCGAAGGCGGGCGTGGATGACCGGGTGAAGGGCTTGCAGGCCGGCGGGGACGATTACCTGCCCAAACCGTTTGCGTTTTCTGAATTGCTGGCCCGGGTGCAGGCACTCATCCGCCGGGCCACGCACATTGCGGAGCCGACCAGGCTGGCGGCGGCGGATCTCGCGCTGGATTTGCTGACGCGGGAAGTGTCGCGGCAGGGCCAGGCAATAGAATTGCAGGCGCGGGAGTTTGCGCTGCTGGAGTTATTGCTGCGGCATCCGGGCCGGGTGGTCACCAAGACCATGATCCTGGAGCACCTCTGGGATTATAGTTTCGATCCGCAAACCAATGTGGTGGATGTGCTGGTCCACCGCTTGCGGACGAAGGTGGACAAGGATTTTCCGGTGAAGCTCATCCAGACCATTCGCGGCGTTGGCTATGTTCTCAAACCCGCTTGAACCGCTGGCGCGGAGCTTCACGCTTCGGCTGAGCCTGGCCTACGCGGCGATTTTCACGCTGAGCACCCTGGTGCTCTTTGGACTGCTTTATCTCCTGCTGGCCGCGACCCTGCAAAGCAAGGACCGGGAAATCATCGAAGCCCGGCTGCGGGAGGGGGCGGCGGTGTATGAAAGCGGCGGCCTGCCGGCGCTGCAACTGCTCGTGAAACGCAGCCGGGAGACGGACCAGAACAATTCCTTTTTCATCCGGCTGACCGGGACACAGGGCAGTGTGCTCTTGTTCACCGCGCCGGCGGACTGGGTGCATTTCGATCCGGCGGCGCTGAATCCGGGCGGGGATTTGTCGCGGCTGGTGTGGCTGCGGATTCCGCGGGATGAGCAGCGGGATTTCACGGTGGCGGCCATGCGCCTGGGGGACGGGTCGGTTCTGCAGGTGGGCTGCAGCACGAACAACCGCCAGACCCTGTTGCAGCCATTCCGCCGGGATTTTCTGATCGTGATGACGCCCACGCTGTTGCTGGGGGTGCTGGGCGGCGCGTTCTTTGCGCATCGCGCGACGACGCCGGTGCGGGAAATGGTGGCGACGGCGCGGGCGATTCTGGACACGGGCAATTTCGCCGCGCGCGTGCCGGTGAGCGTGCGCCGGACGGAGCTGGAGGATCTGGCGCGGCAGTTCAACCGGGTGCTGGATAAAAACCAGGCGCTGATCACGCGCATGCGCGAGGCGCTGGACAATGTGGCGCATGATCTGCGCACGCCCCTGACCCGGCTGCGCGGCACGGCGGAGGTGGTGGTGCAAACGACGCCCGATCCGGTGGCGCGCGAGGCGCTGGCGGATTGCGTGGAGGAATCGGAGCGGGTGCTGACGATGCTGACGGCGTTGATGGATATTACCGAGGCGGAGGCGGGGGTGATGCGTTTGAAATTGGAACCGACGGCCATCGCCGCGCTATTGAAAAATGTCGTGGAACTTTATGAAATCGTGGCGGAGGAAAAGCAGATTGCGGTGACGACGGCTTTTCAAGAGCCATGCGAAGCACTGGTGGACGCGACGCGCATGCGGCAGGCGCTGGCGAACTTGCTCGACAACGCACTGAAGTACACGCCGGCGGGTGGCCGGGTGTGGCTCGCGTGCGCGGTGGAGTCCGGCCGGGTGACGGTGAGGGTGCGCGACAACGGCATGGGCATTCCCGCCGACGAACAGCCGCGCATCTGGGAGCGGCTTTATCGCGGGGACAAGAGCCGTTCACAGCGCGGACTGGGGTTGGGCTTGAGTCTGGTAAAGGCGATTGTGGAGGCGCATCGCGGGGAAGTGTCGGTGGAGAGCCGGCCGGGGGAGGGGGCGGAGTTTGTGGTGCGGCTGGTGGGGGCAGAACACGCCGCCCAAGACGTCACCAAAGGCATTTAAGTTCAAATCGATCACTGATGGCTATGCCGGGATAAAAAAACCCTCCCGCCTGGCGAGCGGGAGGGTTTTGCAGAAAGGCAGGGGGATTAGCCCGCCTTGGTACTTTCATCCACCACTACATAACGGCTGCCGCCGTTTTCCCAAATGCGCACGAGGGTTTGCTTGCTGGTGGCCTTGGCGGTCAGTTGCACGGCCTCATCAGCGTTTTTCACCGGATGGCGGTTGATTTCCTGGATGACGACGCCGGGTTTCAGGCCGGCCTCGGCAGCGGGGGAATTGCGGTCCACATCGGTGACAACCGCGCCTTTAATGTTGTCCGGGACGTGGAATTGCTCGCGGGCGGCGGGGTCGAGATCGCCCACGCCCACGCCATTCAGGGTGCCAGTGTCCGCGTTGTTGGAGGAGTCGTTGGCGGCCACTTCGTCACTGCCGGGGATGGGCTTGACGGTGACCTGGAGTTTCTGGTGTTCGCCGTTACGCAGAATTTCCACGGGCACGGAGGTGCCGGGCCGGGTCTCGGCCACTTCCAGGCGCAGGTGCCGGCTGTCGGTCACAGATTTGCCATTGTAGGAGAGAACGACATCCCCGGCAGTGAAGCCGGCCTTGGCGGCGGGACCGTCCGGCACGACGTCACCGATGAGCGCGCCCTTGGTGTCTTTTAGTTTGAACTCACCGGCCAGTTCGGGGGTAAGGTTTTGTATCATGACGCCGAGGTAGCCGCGGGTGACCTGGCCTTCCTTGACGAGACTCTCCATCTCGGTGCGCACGAGGTTGGAAGGAATGGCAAAGCCCACGCCCTGGCTGCCGCCGGAGCGGCTCATGATGGCGGTGTTGATACCGATCAGGCGGCCGTTGATGTCCACGAGCGCGCCGCCGGAATTGCCGGGATTGATGGCGGCGTCGGTCTGGATGAAGTTTTCATAGTCCTCAATGCCCATGTTGCCGCGATCGGTGGCGCTGACGATGCCGGAGGTGACGGTCTGGCCGACGCCGAAAGGATTGCCAACGGCGAGCACGACGTCGCCGACCTGAACTTTTTCGCTGTCCGCCATGGCGACAATGGGGAGGTTTTCCGCCGGGATTTTGATGACGGCGATGTCGGTCTTGGGATCGCGGCCGATGACCTTGGCGGTGAACACCCGGCCATCGGTAAGGGTGACTTTCAGTTCTTTGGCGCCGTCCACCACGTGGTTGTTGGTGAGGATGTAGCCGTCTTTCGTGACGATGACGCCGGAGCCGAGGCCGTGCTCGGTTTGCGGGATGGTCCGTTCCTGCGGGAACAACTGGCCGAACGGTCCGCCGGGAACGAGCCCGATGGCCTGGCGGTTGATGGTGGTGGTCATCTCAATCTGGACAACCGCGGGGCCGACCGCTTTCACGATTGGAGCGAAGCTGCCGCGCGGGAGGCCGTCGCGCGGGACGGCGGTTTCATCCAAGGGGATATTGAGGGCGGAGGTTTTGGGGTTGTCTTTGGACAAGTCGCCGGCGAGGGCGAGGCCGGCCAGAGCCAGGCCGCCGACGGCGACCAAGGCGGTGAGGCGGCGGTGGGAGGAGGCAGATATTGGTTTCATAATGTTTTTATCGTTGTTCAGTTGTTCCATTTCCATTCACTGAGGTATTAAACCAAACGCAAATGACCGGAAACTTTCCGGAACATTACAAATTTGTAAGGGAGCCTCGCGTTCAAACCGTCGTGGTCGAGGGCGCAAGCACAATGAATGCCGGGGCAAAGGATCCGGGTGATTGGGGATTGACGCTTTCGATTGGGCAGGGGAGCAACCCCGTGGGAGGAGCTGCTGCGGACCGGCAACCGTGGGGCGCTTTTATGGTTTAGCTCGGACTGCCGCCATCGGCCCAAAAATGAACCGTTTTCGGGCTTGAAAAGCCCCGATGTATCTATAAAGTTAGAATTGCATATGGATTTCGACATGTGCCCACGGGTCGCCGCAAATGCCCGCAATTGTCTTTAAGATCGTGGTGGAGGCGATGAAGCCAGTGGATTTTTGGTCAAATGGAAGGGTGGCTGAGTGGTTAAAGGCACCTGACTCGAAATCAGGAGATGGAGTAATCCATCCGTGGGTTCGAATCCCACCCCTTCCGCCATATGTTGCTTATTTTAAGCAATATACGTAGAAGGCAATCAAACCCTTCCATTTTTACTGTCTAGGTCTTTTATTTTCGCATCGGATTGATGCTTCACGCGGGGGATATTGGAAGTGCATTCACCTAGACCCTTTGCAAGTGCGTATCTTTGAAGGAAGTTTCGTATTTTAGGCCGTAGCCGATTAGGCGGTCCCAACCGATGTGTGCGATCCAAATGAGCCCCAGCCAGCGATGCGAGGTCGGTCCATTCATCCAGACCGCAGCCAGCCATAACAAGGGGACGGTGTAAGTGTGAGCCAGGTTGTAAAGCAGGGCTCCAGCTCTTTTGCTAAACAAGTAGCCGAGCATGAAGAGGTCCGGCACCAGAAAAAGCAGCGCAAACAGTAGCCAGCTCCCCTGCGATTGGTGGTAGAGAATTGCAGCGAGCAGCAGGGCCGCGCTGCTTTCGACGCGTAATAACCATTTAGGCCTGAGCATAAATCTTTTCCACGGGTTGCTTTTCAAGCGCCATCATTTTTGCCAGGAGTTTGTCCAGCCACAGATGCGGCAGCGACGCCGGCAGCGTCCAATTCAAGAATCGGCCCGGCACAAACGCGTATCGCGCCTTGGGGTTTGGCGCTTCAAACACTTTAACCAGGAACGCGCCAATTTCAGCCGGCGAGGCGCCCGACTTCTCAATATTTTCACAGACCTGCACGAACCGTGCAAATGAATGCTCATAGGCCGTGCCTTTGAACGGATTGGTGGCGGCGCTCCGGCTTTTATTCCAGATCTCAGATTTGATTGAGCCAGGTCCGACGATGACAACCTTGATGCCAAAGATCCGCAGCTCCCGCCGCAGACTGTGGGACAAACCTTCCACCGCATGCTTGGTTGCGGCATACGCGGCGATGTACGGGCTGGCAATCAATCCGCCGACGGAACTGATGTTGATGATGCGTCCGGCTTGGTTTTTGGAATTCGGTTTGGTGCCGAGTAGTGGCAGCAAAGCCATCGTTACCGAAATCAGCCCAAATACGTTCACTTCAAATTGCGCCCGGATGTCTTCCATTTTCTGAAACTCGACCGGACCCGGTCCGGCAACAATCCCGGCATTGTTAATCAAGCCGTCAAGATGCTCGTTTCCGGTCAACTCCCGGATGCGCGCAGGCAGGGCTGCGACCTGTTCCGCGTTCGTCACGTCGCATAAAATTGGCTGCACCCTCGGACCCAGTTGTTCCACCAACCGGTTGGCATCGGTTTCGGAACGGACCGTGGCGATGACAAAATAACCGGCTTTTGCAAAAGCTCCAGCGGCGCCGAAACCGATCCCGGTGCTAGCACCAGTAATGAGAATGGTCTTTTTCAAAGAGTCGGATTGAGGATTATTCATTTGTTTTGGGTTTGAGATTAAAAAATCCACCGAAGTAAAAGGTAATTGGCACCAGAACCGCCGCCACGACGGCGGGAATGATGCGGGCTACAGAATCCGCATAGGATATATGCAAGGCGAGTCCGCCAGGAGTGTAAGGCCAAAGACACACTAGCGCCAAATCCCGGGTCCGTGGCAATAGCAGTCCCGCAACGCCAAGCAACTCTATGATTCCAATGAAGAGCCGCCAGGTGCTGTTGAAGTGGAATTCGTTGAGGTGCGCCACCATTTCAGGTGCGGCAAACGTTTTCATCGCGACCGCGCTGCCGTGGATAAAAGCAAGGAGGCCAATGCCCAGGTAGAGGATGTTTTTTGTCATTTTTAGATTTTAAGCTTCGGTTTGGTGATTTGACCGGCGCGCAAACGAACCGCACTAGCGGGATCATGCGACGGCAGAAAAACGGTTGGGGTCGAAGCGAGGTATGCCTGAATCCTTTGCAGCGTTTCCACGGAAGTTTCGGGATCGAGACTCACTCCGTCTGCGTGCCGTTCCAAAAGCTGCGCTTCGGAATAGCCCGCGTCCCCGGCCAGAAAATAATTTCGTCCGGCCGTTTGCACGATCACCGAGATATGGTCGGGCGTGTGTCCCGGCGTCGGAACCACTAACACGTCACCGGCCTTTGTTACCTGATAACTTTGCGCGAACGGCCCGTGTGCCGCCGGCGCGAACGGAATTGCAACCGGCGCAAACCGGGCTGGCCAGCGATGAGGGAGATAACCGTTTAACTTGCCCATCCAACCCCGCGCCGACTGATACTCACGTCCCGGAACCAAAATCCGGCTGTGGATAAAATAATGCAGTCCGCCGGCATGGTCGGTGTGCAGATGCGTGAGGATGACCGTCCGCACATCTTTGGGTCCAATCCCCATCGCGCGCAATTGCGGCCCGATTTCCTCTTCTGGTTTGACGTCAAATCCAGTCGAGCGGCGATAAAAAGGATGCCAGCGTGGATGATAGCCTGGAGTTGCCGTCCGGGACGTCTCGCCGGTATCCACCACGAAGATGCCTTCGGGATGTTCGATCATCCACGCGAAAATCGGCAGCCATTCGCTCCAGTCCGGATCAAACAGCAACCGCAAAGGGCCGCCCGCCTTGCGCTTCAACTGCGATTGTTTGATGCGGACCCGTCCGGTTTGAATCGCGTGGATTTTGATCCGACCAGTTTGGTTAACATGGTTTGGGTCAAGTTCGTCGGCAAGGCCATGGAGACCCGAGCCAAAGTTCGTTGACCGTCCTGCTGATTTGTATTTGAGTAAGTACTCACTCATATATATGAATAAAAAAATATCAGCCGGCGAGCAAGGCCAGTGCCTTGGGGTTATAGTATCGCCGGATGGCCTCCGCCTTGAGCCCCATGCCGAGGAGAGCAAACCAGGTCGCTTGCTCAATCAGTTCCGCTTTGGGCTGTTTGAAATCCACAATCGGTTTGCCGGAAATTTGGTTGAGCATCAGCATCGCGCCAAGATGTTCAACGAACCATGCGCGCAAATTGGGGCGCACCGGACTATCGACCAGGTCCCCGGCTTTTTCGGCTGCTTTTACGCAGGCTTCCAGTTTGGCAATCAAGTCATCGGCCACGTGTTGCATAAACTGACGGGCGAACTGTCCGTCCTCCATAAAACTATTCAACATCATTCGATATAACTCGTGTTCCACGACATCCGTCTCTTTTGATGAGCGCAACATTTTGGCGATAACGAAATGCACCATGATCACCAGCGTGGAAGTGGATGGTTCCAAACTCATGACGCGCTCGGATTCGTCGCTGGACTTCATCTCACAGCACGCTTCCTGCAAGGCAGCATAAAGTTTGTCCTTGCTGGGAAAATGCCGGAAAATCAATGCCTCCGAAACGCCGGCGGCTTTGGCCAGCGCTTTGGTGGTGGTGCCGTGGAACCCAGCCTCGGCAAAAACATTGAGTGCCGCCCGAAGTATCATCTTCCGGCGATCTTCGTTGCCAAGTCTAGATTTGACTGGTTTGAACTGCACGACACAAAGTAAGCATATACTTACATATGAATCAAGAATATTTTGGGTTTTTCTCGTTGCCCACCCGATAGCTGTTTTTCAAACCCGGTCACACTGTCATTGACCGGTCAGTAAAATTGTGAGCAAAGATTAGTGACCAGTTAAAAAGAGTTTTGAGAAATACGCTTGAATACCGGGAAAAATTGAACAAAGTTGCGTGGTAGATTGGTGATTTTGGGCATGAATCCCACCCATTCAGCCCTATGTTGTTTGTTATAAACACCATATATGTTCAATCGGCCAACCGATTTCAGTTTAATCTGACCGGAAGACGATGCCCCATTGTTTCTGGCAAGGCTTGAGCCCCAGCCACTCGCAGTCAGCAAGCCCCATCACCCGGCATGGCATTTTGAAAACCCCAATTGGCCGCCTCAAGGCCACCGCACCACCCGGTAATGCCTTTGCGGCAGGGCGAGGTTGAGGACTTCGGTTTGCATGAGCGTCTGGTTGGTGGCGGTAAGGACAGGGCTGAGGTTGGTCCAGGTCCCTCCCAGGTTGGCCGTGGATTGGACTTGATATTTTTGGCCGACCACAGTGGTCCAAGCGAGGGTGACGGTGGCGGGATGGCCGGTGAGTTGCAAGGTCGCTTGAAACGGCACCAAGACGGCACGGATCAATTGATTATAAGTGTCGGCCACCAGCAGCAGGCCATTGGTATTGAAGGCCAGTCCGTAAGGGTTGAAGTAGCGGCCCTGACCATTAAGACCGTCGGTGTCGCCGGAGGTGCCGGGTTTGCCAGAGATGGTGCTGACCAGGCCGTTGGTGTTGATTTGGCGCAGGGTGTGGTTGAAGGAGTCCGCCACGATCAGGTTGCCTTGCGGGTCGAAGGCAAGTTCCGCCGGCCGGCAAAAGCGTGCCGTCAGTACCGGGCCGTCGTTGGTGCCATCCTCACCTGCCCGGCCGGCATAGGTGCTCACGAGGCCGGCGGGGGTCACTTTGCGGATGGTGTCATTGTCGGTGTCGCTCACCCAGAGATTGCCATGGGGATCCAGGG
The DNA here is from genome assembly GCA_903895255.1 of uncultured Verrucomicrobia subdivision 3 bacterium. Lineage (GTDB taxonomy): Bacteria > Verrucomicrobiota > Verrucomicrobiia > Limisphaerales > UBA11358 > UBA11358. The sequence goes on along the minus strand of CAITTG010000088.1, from coordinate 82,300 downwards.
CCACGCCGCATGGGGCGTTGAAGAGGGCGTTGGTACCGGGCCCGTCCGCGCTGCCCCAGATCAAGGGATTGCCCGCGAGGGTGGAAACGAACCCGTTGGTCAGCAGCCGGATGACGTGGTTACCGCCATCCACGATGTAAATAGTCCCGTTGGTGGCCACGGCCACCCCCAGCGGAGCACCGAATTCTGCTGTCCCGGCCGCGCCGTCCAGGAAGCCCGACTTTCCGGCCAGTCCGGCAAGGGTGCTGACGACGCCCGCCGGGGTGATTTTACGAATGGTGGCGTTGCCCGTGTCGGTGACGAGCAGGTTGCCGCTGAGGTCAAAGGCCAGGCCAGTGGGGGCGTTAAACTGCGCGTTAGTGCCCGTGCCATCCGCGGCGCCGGGTACGCCCACTTTTCCAGCGAAGGTGGTGACGAGGCCATTGGTGGCAACGGCACGGATGGCGTGGTTCGCACAGTCCGCCACATAAATGGTGCCGTTAGCGGCAACCGCGATGCCGGCGGGCTCGTTAAAGCAAGCGTTGGTGCCGGTGCCGTTGGTGGCGCCGGGCACCTGCGGCTGGCCGGCCAGAGTGGTCACCGAATCCTGTGCGCGCACCGCGAAGGCGAACGCCAGAATGAATAACCATCCCCCAAGTTGGCAGTGACGAATGCTCATGGGCCGTGGCGGGTTAGGCGTTCCTCGACGGGCGGCTCCGGCGGAACGGCGGCCGCAACGGGTTGGTACCCGGCAGGCGGCGGCAATTCCGCGCCGGAACTGGTTTCCAACCGACCGTCTTTATCAAACACATTTTCCACCGTGTACGGCTGGCCGTCGCGCAGGTAAAATCGTTGCATTTCCGCCAGGCCGAAGGGCCGCGATCCACGCCGGCCGAAGACCACGGTCTCGTTGCCCGACTCGTCCACCACGCGGTCGCGATCCAGCCCGCGCGACACCGCCAGCGCCGGGCTGGCCGTGGGATAGGTGGCGATCAGCTTCGGATTCGGGACGGGGCTAAAACCCATCGCCTGCGGGACGTTCTCCGGGGAGATCATCTGGATGACCCGGAAACCATTTTTACCGTCCGCGACCAGCGCGAACATGGAGGCGTTCACCGAGCCGATCTGGACGGCGCGGGTGTCGTTCAGTGCGCCATCAGCATTATACAGCCGCTCCAGCCGCGGCTTCTCCGGGTTCTTGATGTCAATGAAGGCCAGGCCGTCAGCCCCGTCCGCCACGTAGGCATAAGTGCGGGCCAGGTAAAACCGCCGGGCGTTTCTCAAGGGGACGAAAGCACCGGGAATGAGCTTGGGTTTGGTTGGCTCGGTAAGGTCCACCACCTTAAAACCCTCGTCATCGGTGACAAACCCGTAGCGGAATTGCACGCCCACGGCGCGCGGGTTTTTGAACTCGCCCCCGCTCAATTCCCCGGCCAGCACCGGCGCGGTGAGCGCGGAGTTGTTCAGGCCCACCACGAACAAGCCCTTCGGTGCGACGACGTAGAGATTGGTGCCCGCCATGAAAGAATGCAGCGCGCCGGTCAGCTTGCCATCCGGGTTAAAGCGGATGATTTTCTCACGGTCGAAGAAATTGTTCATGGGGTTGCCGTCCAGCAGCGTACCCACTGTGACCATGACCAGGCCTTCCTCACGGTCGGTGACAAACACCCAGGCATAAATCGGGCTGACTGGCTGCTCCTCGTTTTCCGGCTGGTGCAGCCGCAGCGGGTCCACGCCCAGCGTGCTGGGCAGGGTGACGCTTGTGGCGTATTTCGTGCGGACATACGTGCGCTGGCCCAAGGGCGACACCGGCGCGGTGCTGATGCGTTCGGAAAAACCCTTCTGGTCAATATTGGCGACGTCAAACACCTCGAAGCCGTCCGGTCCATTCGCCGTGTAGAGGTATTCGCCGCGCAATTGCAGGTCCAGTATCTCCGTCGCCTCCTTGTGAAAGGCGTCCTTGAGCCGGCCATGGTTTTGCTCCACGTGTTGCTGATAATTATCCGGATAGGCAAGGTGCTGCAAATGGCTGCCGATGGCCGCCTGCGGCTCGTCCTGCTGGGTCCAGACCACGGCGTCCAACCCGCCCTTGCCCTCGCCGACATATGCGTAGCGACCGAAGAAGTTGACCGTGCCCGTGCCATAACCCAGCAACGACGCCAGCCAGGCGTTGTTGTCGTTGGCTTTGGCGAGGTGGCAATCCTCGCAATTCTTCGTGGTGCCCACACCACTGGTGGTGTGGGGCAGATGCGGATTATACGCCTGCCCGCTGTAACCGTCGGCGCTGATGGTTTGCTGCTGGGAATAAACCCATTCGCGGTTGGCGTTTTGCGAGCTGACAATCACCGCGCTGGAAGAACGCAACACCGCCAGGCGGTGGTTCTTCACCGTGGCATCGATACCCAGTTGAAACACGTCGTCCCGCACCACCTGCGGATTGTACGAGGTATAATTGCGCGTGGTGGTGCCCTCAAACTTGTTGGCCGCCACGCGCTGGTTGGCACGCATGGGCAGGTGACAGCCAAAGCATGCGGTCGCCCAGGAACTGTGGCAAATCTGGCAGGAGATGTTGGAATTGTCGTGGGCCAGATTCCGCTGGCAGTCGCGCGCGGGCACGATGCCCCACACCTTGCCATCGCGGCCGAGGGTTTTCGCATAGGCGGACTTGACGTTGTAATGTTTTGAGTTCGGATCAATGGTGTCAATCGTCTGCGGCACCTCCCAGATCAGGTCGGGTGTCATGGTTGACCGTTGGTAGAGTTGCGTGCCCTGCCAGAAGAAGCGCGGACCGTACGGGGTGTTGCTCGCGCGCAAATCCACCTGGCCGCCGTTGCCGCTGGTCATCAGCGTCGGACGCTGCTGGATGGTGCCGTGGCAGTCGATGCACTCCACCGTGGTGGCCGCGCGCGGTTCGCCGTAGAGCAGGCCGTTGCCGTGCACATCCTGTTCGAAATGGCAGTCGGCGCATTGCATCCCATGGGCCAGATGCTCATCCTGCAAATGCACCGCCCGGGCAAACTTTTGCGGATCATCAGCGGGAATGAGGTTCTCGTCGCGGTCGCGCAGGTTGCCCTCGCGGTCATGCTTGAAGACCGCGCGGAAAATCCAGCCGTGGCCGTGATAGTCGGCGAATTGCGTGTCCTTGAGTTTAGGATTCAGTTCGGCGACTTTCTCCAGAAACTCCAGGTTGCCCCACAAACCGCGAGCGGCGGCCGCCTCCGGATTGCTCTGCTCGGATTGTAACAGCTCCGCGGCGGTGGGATTTTTCTGCTTCGCCGGATACATGAATTCACCATCGGTTTCCTGGTCCCACCACGTGTAGCCGAGGTAGGGGTTCACAAAGAGATTGCCCTGGTGCATGTGGCAGTTCATGCACTGGCTGGTGGGGATGTTCCGGGTGAATTGATGCTTGATGGGATGGCCACGCTCGTCCTTGCGAATGGTCGGGTCGGCGCTGAAGCTCAGGCCCTGGTTGCCATATTTCGCGTACCAGCCGGAATGCGTTGGGGAGCGGTCATTCGCATAGACCACGTGGCAGGCCGTGCAGCCGCTGGAACGGTAATCCCCCGGATGATTGTTTGACCCCATGAAATCCAAGAGCGGATCGTGCAGGCGCGTCTTTTGCAGGTTCAGGAACACCGGGTCAATGCGGTTCAACGTGCCCATGCCGCGCTCGCTCAACCGGCGCTCGGGTTTGCCGGGCTCCTCGAAGGGGTCCGGGTTGCCCAGTTGCAACTGCGGCGAGCCGCCTTTCTCGAAAATCCGCAGAATGTTGCTTGGTTGGCTGATTTCAAAGCGCGGCAGGGGGTCAATGAACGGCAAAATCCCATGCTGCTCCGTCATTTCGGGCGTGACTGGAATTGGACTTTCCAGCCGCAAGGGCACGCCATCCAGTCCGTAGGCCTGGCCGAACCGGTAGTTCTTCGCCGGATACGCGCCGTTGTTATAGAGCGCCGCGCCCCAAAGCATCGCGCCGTGCCGCATCATGCTGTGGCCGACATGCTGCACAATCTCCGCATGGCACGGACCGCAGGTCTTGTCCGCCACGCGCAAATCGCCGGGATTCACAAACTGAATGAACTCGGCCGATTCATGATTGAGCAGCACGGAGGAATCGTTCGGCTTGGCGGAGGTTTCCCAGAACACCGGATTGCGCGGGGCCACGTGCGCCTGCCGTTGCGTCAGTCCCGGCATGGCATTGCCGCCGTGGCAGTCGGTGCAGCCGAGAATGACATTAGGCGAGGCGTGCATGGGCTCGCTGCCGGCATGGCATTGCAGACAACCCTGGCTTTTCGCGTTGGCCAGCGCGGGCGTTTGGTCAATGACATTCACCGGCGGCAGCACGTGATGGGTATCGCGCGGCAGGTCAATCGGCACCGAGATGGCCGGGCCGGAGCCGGGCGTGGGGTCGCCTTGGGCGAAACCGCGACCGGCGGCTGTCACCAGGACGATGAGCCAGAGAATCGGCAATATTTGCCGGGGTGGCCAGGGTGTTTTCATGGCTAGTAAGTAAAAGTGACCGCAATCAAGCCGCTGTAAAGAAAGTTATCCACCGTGCCCGCCTGGTCCGAGTTGAAGCCCGGGATGGGGTTGGGGTTGTTGCCATAAATATCCTTGTAACCATTGCCGGGCAGCAACACCCCAAAGCCCGCCGACACGATGATATTGTCCGTCAGGAACGGCCGGTACTGCAAGCCCAGGCTCAAATCATAGCCCACCTCCTGGCTGATGCGCGCCTGTTGCAACACCTGGTCCAGCGCGCCGGTCTGGGCAAACAGGATGTAATTCGCGTTCAAAAAGGTCCGGACTTTGGGCGTGACGTCGAACTCCGCGCCCACTCCGAAAATGAACACGCCTGGATTAACAAAATTCGCCTGGCCCTCGGTCTTGCTCGTGCGCAAATCCGGCAGCAAACTGTTCGCGTTCTTCAAATTCACCGAGGTTCCCCCGAGATTGATGGCCTGACTGGTCCAGTAACTGAACGGGCCCCCGGTGAAATTTGGGTTGTCCACGATGGAGTCAAACCCAGTGGCCGTCTTGCTATTTGCATTGTTGTCGCCGGAGGCGTAGAAAAAGGACGCTTTGTACCGCGCCCAATCGTCGTCCACCGAAAACTCCAGCGCGGCCATCTGTGCGTTGATGTCCACCGGCTGGCCCGCGAGGTCATTAAAATCATCATGCCCCACCACTTCGTAGAACGCATGGCTGACGTTGATCGTGCCAATATGCCCATCGCCAGCCCAGCCAAAATAATACGCCTGCAAGGCGTGCTGCTGCACGTCGCCAATCGGCGCCGGCCGCACGAGAAAGCCATTGTCGTCGTAATGCGTGCCGCCGTGATCGTAATTGGCAAAAAAACTTAGCTCGGTGGTGTAGCCTGGCCAAAGGCAATCCTGCCGGTACAAATTGGCCACAAAAACATCCTGGTTGCGGTCATTCAGCGTGTTCAACCCCGAGTCAGTGTCCTTTTCCAGTTGGTGAAACCACGCAAGGTTATATTGGTATAAATTGTTGTCCCAGTTGCCAAACAACCGCACCCCGTTGTTCACGTCATTGTAAATAAACCCGCGAAAATCCCCGTTGAAGGGCTGGATTCCCGCCCGCACGGACATGAAATCGTAGTTGTCCGAGAGGTCCTTGAGATGCACCTCGCCAAACGCTTGCTGCAACGTCAGCAGGGTGTTCACGCGTTCCGTGCTACCCGAGCCCCGGTAGCTGCCCGCCGGCCCCGTTTGCCCGTTCAACAGGGTGTTGATGTCGCCCGGATTGGTCACGAACCCATTGCCCGGCGGCGGCGTTTTATTGCCGCTCAGCGAACCGGTCGGCGAGGGCGAGATCACCCCGTTCTCACTGGCGCTCAGGTAATTCACATTAAAGATCGGCTCCAGCTTGACCGCCCAGGTCACCGGCCGGAAAACCGTTTCCCCCTCGAACAAATTCAGTGAAAAGGCGAAATTATTCTGCATGTCGATCTGCTCGCTGTGGCCATAAAAATTGTATTCGCCCGGCACCGCCGTGCTCACACCGCTCCCCGTGGGCACCTTGGTAAAGTCGGTCACCGTCTCCGCCGAAGCGGTCAGATCCAGAAAAACATCCTGGCCGATCACCGGCAGATCACCCTTGAGCACGCTTTGCTGGTAAGGATCCCACAAGTAAGGCGTGGGTGTCTCATACGGCTGGTCCACCACCCCGGCGTTGTAGCGCTTCCAGGGCACGAACCCCAGCCGCCAGCGATCGGGCACCGGCACGGTATTGGTGGGATAATTCCCGGGCTGGAGGGGGTACTGCGGCACGCCGAAATCTGCGGGAATCTTCAAGTTTCGCCAGGTGTCCTCCCGGGGCAGCGCCAGCCCATTCGTCAGCGGCTCCAGTCCGTAATGGGTCGGCACCGGGGGTGCGGGTGGGGCGATTACATTCAGGCGCACAGGCTGCCGGGGCAGGGCGAGCTCGGGGGGAATGAGCGGCTCTTGAAACTGCGGCGGCGCCGAGGGCTCCACAAAGAGCGCGGCGGGGAGATTCGTGGCCGGCCGCAAGCCCGCCCCGGGATCGGGGTTAAAGGGTGGCGAAACCAGCGGCGGGGCGTTGGTGCTGAAACGCACCGCGTGCGTCCAGTTGGTGTCCAGCACGGGCAACCCGGGAAGCTGCAAGGGGTTTGGATCCGGATTGAATAAGTTGGGTGCGAGCGGCGGCACGCCGGCACTCTCCGCCTGGTGCGGCGGCCCGGGTTGGGCGGGCGTGGCACCGGCGGTGGGCTCGTCACCTAGCGCGAATGAGGCGCTCAAAGTCAGACTTGTAAGCACCCAGTTCGTCAGGCAAAGAGGGGAACCTTGGTTTGCCAGCCGCATGACTGTATGAGAATTTGTTTATTTCCATAAATCAAGTGCTTATAATGGCCAACGTTATGAAACGATTCCCCGTGGCCCTGGTTTTGTTTCTGCTGGGGATGGCAAACAGCCCGGCGCAACTGGCGCTTTCGGACGTTCAGACCATCGTCGCCCAGGCGGTTACCCGCGCCACCGCCCTCACCGGCAGCCCTCTGGCCACGAACGCCGTGATTGCCATCGCCGACCGCGAAGGCTGGATTCTCGGGGTCTGGGCCCTCAACCCGCACCTGCCGCTCAGCGATCCCAACGTGGGGAACGCCATTTCCAAGGCGGGCGGGGCCGCCTTTTTAAGCAGCGACAACAATGCCTTCTCCTCCCGTACCGCCGGTTTCATCGTGCAACAGCATTACCCGCCGGGGATTTTAAACACGGCCCCCGGCCCCTTGGTGGGCGTGAATTTCTCCCAACTGGCCTTCTCCGACATCAATAAATTCAAAGCCCCCGGCAGTGTCATCACCTTTGGCAGTTCGCCGGGCACCAATCTGGTGGCCCCGCCCCTGGCCGCAACCGGCGGCCTCGCCGGCACCCCCGGTGGTCTGCCGCTTTACCAGAATGGTCATTTGGTCGGTGGCGTTGGTGTCTCGGGCGATGGCACCGTGGCCACGGACGTCACCCCCACAGTCACCGCCAGCCCTTCCAGCGATGAGGACGTGGCCCTGGCCGGGCAGAAAGGCTACGCACCACCCGGCAATATTTTGGGCTCGGATGTCTTTGTGGGGGGCATTCGGCTGGCCTATGTGGCCAGCAGCACCAGCCTCGGGACCGTGCTTCCGTTTGCCGGGTTGCCGGGTGGTGTGCTGGCGCCTTTCAATCTCATCCCTTCACCAGCCCCCTATCCTTATCCAGTAGTAACGTTTGGCGGGGAAACCGGTCAGCTCCGCCAGCCCATCGTCAGCGATCCCGCCCCGCTTCCGCTGCCCGGCGGGACGGCGCGGTTGAGCGCAGCCGAGGTGACGAACATTCTCGTGGCCGCCGCCACGCGCGCCCATACCACCCGCGCCGGCATCCGGCTGCCGCTGGGCCAGACCGCGCAGGTCTTCATCACCGTGGTGAACAACCCCAACCATGCCGGTGCTCCTCCCGTCGTGCTGGGCACCTTCTGCACCTCATCCAATGCCACGCGATTTAGCTGGGATGTGGCGGTGCAAAAGGCCCGCACCGCCGTCTTTTTTTCGGACAGCACCCGCGCCTACTCCGCCCGCACCGTGGGTTTTCTGGCGCAGGAATTTTACCCGCCCGGCATTGATGGCACCCAGCCGGGAATCTTTCTCGGGTTGCAGGAAAAATTTTCCCTCATCACGCCGACCTCCATCACCTTCACCAACCCGTTGAACCAGGCGGTCATCATGACCGCCACCAATGTGGACGCCAACCTGCCCAACGGCATCACGATCTTTCCCGGCGGCTTTCCGCTATACCGCAACGGCGTGCTGGTGGGTGCCATTGGGGTGAGCGGCGACGGGGTTGACCAGGATGACCTTATTTCGGCCAGCGGTGCGTCATTGTTTCCAGCCCCGGTGCCAATCCGTGCCGACCAGACCCAATACCGCGATGCCCGCCTGCCTTTCGCCAAATTCCCCCGTAACCCGGCCATGTGACTAAGCCGGCCCCATGCAATAGGGTTCTCCGCTGTTTTCGGTGGCAGGACTGTCCTTCAAGTTGACGGCCTCGCCAACCTGCCCGGTGCGGGCACGTTAGGGCTGCTTGGCGCGGAGTTGCCAGCGTATCGGCGATGCGCCACCACAGCAACCCCAGCGTTCAGAAATTTCCCTGTCGCGCGGCAGAAATTTCCCTTGCCAGCTCAAGTGCTTGCCTTTAAATTCCAAATACCCGCATTGCCAGTTTCCAATGCGGGTATTTGCGTTTTGAGCGCGGATACTTTTAATCAACTCTGGGTGATTCATTCCCAAGCGACGTTCGCCTGGTGTCAGCCGTTCGCTGGCGACTCGCCAACCCGCGGTCGCCGGGCGGGCGGATCAACGATGGCAACGACCAAACCCGCGGGACCGCCTCATGCCCAAGCGACAATTCCCCGGGAAACAGCGAGGAACCTGCAATAGAAATGCAAGCGGTTGCGCCGCGGATTTTTGCGTAAGGCAAGGATTGAGGCGTGTAGCCTATCCCTTATGGATCTGAAAGCGCCTCATGACGCAGTCCTTACGCAAAAAGACCAAGCAAACACTGCGTTTCTATTGCAAGGTTCCAACTAAGCAGGCAGGTCCGGCGAGCTGGCGGCGATTCCTCCATTGGCAGTAAAATATGGACATCGCCAGGTATGGGGAATTTATGGCCATGCTCCAATGACCGGAGAAGGGCTGCCCCTTAGCCTACTTTGCCTCCATCCGCCACAACCCGTTCCACCCCGCCGGTGGGTGCACGGCCAATTCGGCGCACCGCGTGGCGAGCACGCGGCTGGGACCGTCGGCGGTTTCCCTGACCAGTGCTTGGAACAGGGTTTGTGCCTCGGCGAAGCGGCCCAAGTAATACTGGTCGTAGGCGGCTTGGTAACGCTGGCAAATAGGTTGATAATTGGCGGGCGTGCAGGGGTTGGCGTATTCGAACAACTCCACTGGCTCGCTCTTGCCTTTGACGATCACCCGGTCCACCAGCCGATGCAGACCCGGGTGGCTCAATTGGGCCAGGGTGTCGCGCGTGACCAAGAGCTGCACGCCATAATATTTGGTGAGCGCTTCCACCCGGGCCGCCTCGTTCACGGTGTCCCCCACGAGGCCGTAATCCAGTCGCAACGCGGAACCCTTGTTGCCCACCAGCACGCGGCCACTATGCAATGCCACCCCATAACCAAATAGTTTCCGCACCTCCGGCGCCAGCCTGCCCCGGAGTTTTTCCATCGCCGCAATGAGCTTCACTGCGCTTTTTTCCGCGCGGTCCGCGCCATCCGGTTGCGCACTGGGCGCCCCCCAATAGCTGAGGAACTGATCTCCGAGAAAATGCTCAAGATTGCCATCCTCGCTCATGACCGCCAGGGTCTGCGCCTCAAAAACCTGGTTGAGCAGGGCAAACATTCCGGCCGGTCCGAGCAGCTCGGCCAGCGGGGTGGAATTCCGCAGGTCCGTCAGCAGCAAGGTGACCTCCGCCTGACGCGGCTGCATCGAGCCTGGATCAGCCAGCACGGCCTCCAACACCCGTGGTGAAAAATAAAGACCCATGGTGTGGCGCAGTTTAATGCGCTCCAGCCGTTCCACCACGAAATCGTACCCCAACGAGGCAATGCCAATAAGATTCAACGCCAGCAGCGGGCTGACGACGGCGACAATCAAATTCGCCTGGTCGTACAACAATTTGGCCGCAAACAAACTCACAGCGGTCAGGGTCAGGATGATGAACAGCCTTTTCACGGGCTGATGGACCAACTGGCAGAGCGCGGCGGCGACCAAACCAGCCAGTACGACAAGCAGGCCGCTGGCCAGCAGCGGCAGTTCGCTGATAAATTCCCCGTGGAGGGCCGCATTGATGATATTTAAGTGGATTTCTGGCCCGGCCATGTCTGACTGCTCCGACGGCCCCGGTTTGAAGGGGGTGCGATGAAAATCCTGGAAGATGCCCGCCGTGGGGCCGATGAAAACCAGCTTGTCTTTGAAAAAGGCCCCGTTCTGAAAATTATGCACCCACAAATTCGAGGTTAACACATCCGCCACCGAGACGAGCGGATAACTCCCCGGGGGCGCGGTGTAACGAAAACGACACGGCGTGGTGCCAGCGGGAATCGCCGGCCCACGACCAAATTTGGCGACCGCCTGGGCGTCCAGCGATAGTAATCCAGTGGTTCCTGGTGCGTTGACCGCATCTTCCAGTTGGTGGTTGGTCACGCGAAATTGTGCCCGGCGCAGCACGCTGTCCGGGTCCGGCCAGATGTTCACAAAGCCCACCCGCTGATCCAGCGCCGCCGGCTGCGCCGGAGTGTCGGGAATCAAGGTGCGGAATGGGGTGGTTACGGTGACCTGGCCATCGGCCACCGGACTGAATAAGCTGCCAATGACGACGCGATCCGCGTGCTGTTCCAAGGCCTTTTGTAATTCGGCGTCCCCCCCCGATGAATCCTCGTTGGCAAACACCAGGTCGAGCACAATGGTTTTGGCTCCCGCCGCGGCCAGCCGGTTCACCAAAGCCGCCCAAACCCGCCGGGACCACGGATAACGACCGCGCAAGGCAGCCAGCACGGGATCATTCACCACATCCTCGGGAAAAATCACGCCCTCATAACTGGGCTGGTCAATGGCCACAAGCACAAGGTTGGTGTTAAAGGGGGTCAACCGGCCGTGGATGGCAAAGTAATCCTGGAGATAATTTTCCGAGTCTTTCAGGGGGGCGTTCCAGCGGTTGAGGGGTGTGAGTTCCAGCAAAATAAGCCCCGCCGAGACTAACAGGCACAACCCGATCAGGGTGATTGAGCGCCGCTGGCTGGAATAACCGGTGGGTTGGCTGGGCATGGTCCGGAATGGTTTAAACGACAACATTGGACTGGGCCTTGACGCTGGCCCGGGACCGGGCGAAGATAGCTTTGTTAACGCATGAAAACAACCCTTCTTATCCGCGTGGTCACAGGGATGATTTTGGCATCGCTGGCTGGGCCGGTGGGCGCTGTGCCGCTGGACAGCAGCACCTTCACCGAGGTCATCAGGGAGGTCAATATCCTGCCCGCCGCCGGCGAAAACACCCAGCCCGCCCATGTAAATGACATCTTGAAAGCGCCCGACCGCGTGCGCACCGGCCCCCAGTCCCGGGCCGAGCTCACGGCGCCGGATCAGACCATCACCCGCGTGGGGGCAAACACGATCTTCTCCTTTGACGGCAAAAACCGGACGCTCAATCTGGAGCAGGGCAGCCTGCTATTTCACGCTCCGAAGGGCATGGGCGGCGGCATTATCAAATCCGGTGGCGCGGCCGCCGCAGTGCTGGGCACGACCATCATTGTGGTGGCCACGCCCACGGGTGGATTCAAAGTGCTGTTTCTGGAAGGCCATGGGCGGGTGACACTGCCCGACGGCCGGTCGGTCAAATTGCAGGCCGGCCAACTGATATTCGTGCAGCCCGGCAAGGCTGGATTCAGCCCCGTTTATTATTTTAACCTCGCGAAACTGACCTCGACCTCCCTCCTGGTTAATGGATTTCCCGACGTGATTTCCTCCCTGCCGTTAATTGAAAAGGCCATCGCCCGACAGGAAGCGGCCCTGGCCTATGGCAACCTGTCGGATACGGGCCAGCCAATTTACAATTTCGGCCTGCTACCCGGTGGTCCCGGTTCCTTCACCGATCCCACGCTGGCGCATACGAGTGTCACCACCCAATATCCCCTGCCCCCGGGAAATTCGCCGACGGGTGAGCCGACCACACTACCCCGTCCACCCAACCTCCCGCCCTGAACCCATACTTTAAAAGATCATGGACCACCTTTGTCCCAGCCGTCCCCCGAATACCGCCGGCAAGCTGCTGGCCAGTCTCGGCCTGGCACTGGTGCCCGCCGCGGTGCTGGCCCAGAACCCCCAGGCCACCCAAACCGTGGACACCGTCCAGCAGCGGCAACAGGCCACCACGGTGAGCCAGGCCTTTAGCACCAACACCGTGCCGGAATTATACCCGGGCGAGTCCGACGATGTGGGGATCCAATCCGTCCTGCGCGCCCAGCCCTGGCGGCCCCTCCTGGAAGGCTCTGCGGATATCCAGTATTTTTACACCGATAATGCCCTGTACACCACTCACAACTTGCAGGGATCGGATGTGCTCGTCAGCACCGTTCAAGCGGTCCTCACCGCGACACCCACGCCGCTCGGCAGCGGCTTTTTCACCCCGCGCCTGGGCTTTCAGCAGCAGTGGTATAATTACGGCCTGGCTGCCAGCGCCAGCTTTACCACCTATAAGTATGAGCAACTGGGTCCGTTTGGTTTTTACCGCCCCGTCACCCAAAATTTGGGGGATTTGGATTTCAGCGCCCAAACCGTCTTCCTGGACGGCGCCTGGCGCTGGAATGACTGGGTCCTGGCCGCCGGAGTGGATTACCGCCGCCTGCTGGATTTCCCCGGCTATGACCAGTTTTACAGTGAACTGGTGCCGCGCTGGGGAGTGCAGCGCCGGTTTGCCCTGAGCCCGACCACCGCGCTCTCCTTGAGTTACGATGGCAACTATCGGGTGACGGACACCACTGAGACCAGCCCCGGCCTGGATTCCTCCAGCGGCAACCGCACCGACCAGAGCCTCATGCTTGCCGGCAGCTGGCAGATCTGCGCGCATGCCATCCTCCAGCCTTACTATCGTTTGGAATATTCACACTATACCGGCATCAACCGCGATGACCTGTGGAATTCCTTTGGCCTGCAACTCAACATCCCGCTGACCCGCCAGCTAACGGCGCGGTTGTATGCCGCCTACGACAACTTCCAGACCGACGGCAGCGCGGTGCAATCGTATGAGGCGCTTTCGGCCGGGGGCGGGATCAACCTGACCGTGGTGTTTTGAACCAGGCCGGGCCGCGGTCAATCATGCGCCACGAGCGGCTTGTGGTAGGCGTGGCAGGTGGCGCAGGTGCTGGCCACCCCGCCCCGCGGACTGTGGCATTCCGCGCACGTCTCCCGCGCCGGTAACAGCACGTCCGCCGTGGCGCGACTGTGCACCGCGTCATGGCACTGCCCGCAGGCCAGACCGGTGTGTTTGGCATGATTAAACCGGGCATGGGCCAGCCATCGCTGGTAAATAACCGGCGGCGTCACTTGAAATTCGCCATCCCCGCCCGTCTTCACCTCATGACAATACGCGCAGCCGGGAAACACCGGCCGGGCCGCCCCGTTTACCGTGCCGGCTGCCATGGGCGGACCATTCTTGGCGGTGCTTAAAAACACCTGCTGGCTCAAAGCCTCGCCGGTGGTGTAAGTCTGCCGTAATTGGGCCAGTTTAGCGCCCACCCAGGCGCCTTGCCGGCTGGCCGCAATTCCCTGGCTCCGGGCATAGTCCGTGTACTGTTGGGGCAGGCTGTGCAAAAACGCCGTGACCTGTTCCGGCCGGCCGTGCGGCAGCGTCAGGCCGGGGGTGCCCGGGTCAAATTGCAGGGAATGGCACACGCGGCAGTTTTGCTCAAAGGTCACGGGCATCATGAAGGCGCCGCCAGCGTCGGGCTGATGACAAAAGGCGCAGTCCAGCTTGTGCCCGTTGGGCAGGGCGGGAATGGTGGTTCCGGTCAAATGCAGCGCATGATTGAATTTGAGCGTGTCCGGATCGCGCCAGTGGTCGGTGATGAACCGAAACTCCGGATGATCCGTGGCAAAGCCATGAATAACCTCCGAGAAACCCGCAGCTGGATGCGGTGCCAGATAGTCCAGCGAGCGCCGTAACATCCCGAGTTGAAACGCCGTCGGCGGCAGCTTCGTGCCGGCGGCTGCCGCTGCCGCCATGGTTGAGGCTTGGCCATGACACAAGACACACCCGGCATCGCCCACCGCCACCATATTGACCCCTTGATGCTCTTGATGACAATAGGTGCAGGCAATGGTCACGATCATCGGTTGGTGAAAAGAATGCCCGAGGTGGCAGGTTTCACAGCGGCCATCCAGCGGGGTTACCTCTCCCGGCTCGGTGGCAAGCAGTTTGACGAACTCGAAAGGCGAAGGATCGGCCGAAAAAGCCGTGTGGACAATGCCATGGGGACCGGCCGTGCCCGCCACATGACACGCCCCGCAGCCCATGCTCAAATGATTCGTGCCCGCCAAGGCGGCAAAGGCGGCTCCCGAATGCGGCTGCGAAAGGGTTCCCGGATTAAAAAACTCGTCGCGCCAGGGCGGACTGCCTAATAAGATGAGCAGCACCGCCACCACCGCCACCGCCACCGCCAGGGTAAGCCGGCCGCGCTGCCAGCGCAGGCTCGGCCGGGGGGAACAGGGGGAAATCGGCCGGCAACAGGTGCCGTCTGGCTGGGGACCGGGTTCGCAAAAACCACCGGAACGCGTGCAACGCCAGCGTCCCTTCGTCTCGCCCGGCTTGAGGTCCAACACCGGTTTGCACTCGAACGTGGCCTGGCACCTCCCCAGCCGGTCCGGCCCCAGCGGACAGCTCCGGCCCGCCGCCGCCTGACCGCAGGTCCAGGTTTGGTTGGGCCGGGCGTAATTCCGCGTGTCAAATTCGGGGGCCGGTAATTGTTCACTCATTGCGCCCCCCCCGAGTAGGCATAGACCAGCACGATGTGCCAAAATGTAAACAGCAGCAACCCGTAGGTGAATGGTAAATGGACAAACAGCCAGAGTTTCAGCGAGGATTGCAGGGCGTAATGGTAATCCAGCCCGTCTTTTTGGCGCGCCAGTTCCGCCAGTTCATCCAGCACCTTCGCGTCGGTTTCCGTCACATGGCTCCGCAGATCGCTCAGATCGGCCAGCAACTGGGTGATGGGGCGGCGCGATTCCTGCAAGTGCAGCCAGAAGTTTTGGGGGCCGGATAAAAAATCGGCCAGGCGCCGCGCGTAAAATTCCGCAATGATCGGCGATCCCGCCGGCCCGGCCAGGGCCAGTTTTTCCGCCTGAAGTCGCAGGCCGTGGCGGATCCCCGGAATTTTTTCATACAGCACCTCGCCCCCCCGGGTTTGCAGCCGCCGGGGCAGCACCCGGCTCAGGACCAGCCCCACGATGCCGCTGAGGCTCACCACCCCAAACAGTAATGCCAGCGTGATTTCAAACCCGCCCCGGGGGGGACGGAAATTCAAGTGGATCAAAAATAAAACAACCGTGAAAAATCCGCCGTAGATATGAATTTGCAGCCAGGTCTCGGCGCGGCCCAACGGCAGGAACGGCAGCTTTTTACGCGCATTGAACAGCGCCAGCAGCAGCATGAAGCCCAGCAACACCCAGCCGGACACATAAGCATAACCCGGCAGTCGCGGTTGCCAGTCCCGCTGCACTCGCAGCGCGCCCAGACTCGCCACCAGCAGGGTGAGCGTGCCCAGCCAAAATTGTTTTCGGAAACGTTTCATTACTTTAACCAGCGCGCCAGGACGTCCAGATTGTTCAAATTAATCCGCGCCAGCGCGCCGTGCGGACAGGCCCGTTCGCAGGCGGGGCCGCCACGGTTTTCCACGCAGAGATCGCACTTCGTCGCCTTGCTGATCGGCTTTAATTCCTGGTCCAGCACAAACCCGCCACTGGCATCCCGGATGTCGACCATCCGGATGGCCTCATACGGACAGTTGTTGTAACACGCTTTGCAACCGATGCACGTAAGCGGATTGATGACGACCTGGCCGGCAAAGGACTCGCGGTGGATCGCCCCCGTGGGACACCCAAGCATGCAGACCGGATCGGCGCAGTGCATGCACGCATTGGCGATCATCAGGCGACCACTGGCCGGACCATGCCTTAAAAAACGAGGATTGTTATCGTGGGTCGAGGCACAGGCCCGCACACAATCATCACAGCGCGTGCAACGGTCCAAGTCGATGACCATGGTCGCCGTGCCGTTGAAAAAACGGTTCGCGGTGAGAAATTCCAGCGTCTCCGAGCTCACTTTTGGCCGCTTGTCCGGCCCCGCCACCAAGCCACCGGGCTCCGCCACTGCTTCGACCGGCGGCGGCAACTCGTGCGCCGGCAGCGAGGGCAGCACGATTTCCTCCATCACCCGCGTTGGCACGATGAGCAAGTGCGTGTAGCCGATCGCTCGCAGCATGAACTGCATGCTCACTGGCGCGCTCGGGGTGCGCCAGTTGTGGGCGACCTCCCGCAGGCCAAAAGCCTGGCCCGCACCAATATAATTAAGCGTGCGTTCGCCGGCCCCATATTTCTGGCCCACCCGCCCAAACCCCGCCCGCACCAGCACCACCCCGTTCGGATAATCCCCTTGCTGGACAATCACCGGCTCCTGCTCCGGCTTCATGGTCCCCGCCTGCGCCAGCCGCTTGTATTCCCCGGACCAGTCATAATCCCCGTACGTGGCGAATTCAATCTGGCTGGCCACCCGTGCCCGCTGCTCCCCGGCTAAATGCTGGAACAATGGATGGGCGTTCAGGTACGAGGCCAGCGCGCGCTCCCGGTAAATTTTGTTGATATGGGTGCGCAGCGCGTCATCGTATTTCATCAAATCCCGCAGCCCCTGCCACCGTATTTCCAGCAGTTCACTGCCGCCCTGGCCCTCCGCGAATATCGTCGAGGTGCGCGGCATCCGGCTCAACGCCGCAATTTCCCCGAAAAACTCCCCGTCCCGCATGGCGTCCGTGCGGTGCTCGTCCAACACCCGGGGCACGTCCTGCAAAAATACCCGCACATCCTGGTTTTCCGTCTGCCGCGCGCTCACGCCTTTCACCCCGCGCCACCAGGACCGGGGATAACTCTCCGGTGGACGACCCCCGGACCACAGTTGCGCCAATGTCTGCCACACGCCCTTTTTCACCGGCTCCTTCCGCCCCAGCAACTCCGAAGGCAGCCCCGGATTCAACACCACCCGCGCCCCGCCGGACAGGATCAAAAAGGCCGAAGTGCCGTAATCCCCCTGCCGCATGATGATTTCTCCGTCCTGACAACGCAGCGTGCGCGTGTCATTCTTCAGAATGTCCCGCAAGGGCGTCCGCCGGGGAAATCTGTCCGCGGCCATGTGGCAGAATGGCGCGATGGTCAGCAACCGATCCACCGCCGCCTCGGTCATGTCCGGGCTGAACGGGGCATCCCAGCGTTGCGGCCTCTCAAATATGGGTGCGGCTTGCGGCATGGCTGGTTCAGGCGTCGATGACCAGATGGGTTTTTGGCCGGCAGACACACGCCAGACAGGTGCCCGCGTCGGGCAGACTGGACGGCTGGGAAATGTAATCCACCTCGCCTGACTTGATCGCCACCACACACGAACCGCAGCTCCCGGCACAGCAACCCGAATCAATTTTCACATTTTCCGCGCGGGCGAACTCCAGCAGGTTGCCCGCCGCCGGCTCCCAGCGCAGCGTTTTGCCGGACCGGCTGAAGGTCACTTCCAGCCGGGCAAGATGCACCGTTTCCGTCGGCGTGGGTGGGACGGTCTTTTTCTTCACCGTCGCCGGGCCGAACGCCTCGAAATGCACATCTTTCTCCGGCACGCCCCACGCCTCCAGGCCGTCCGTGAGGCTTTTCATGAAGGCTCCGTTGCCACACAAATAATATTCAAAATTATTGGCGGGCAGCACCGCTTTCAGGAGTTCAATGCATACCCGGCCTTCATGGTGGTAATCCCGGCCCTTTACCTCGTCCGGCCCCGGGCGGCTGTAGCACACGTGCAGATGAATGTTTTCATGCTCCGCCGCCAGTTTCTCGAGTTCGGCCTTGTGGATATGCTCGCGCTGGTTGCGCACCCCAAAAAAGAAATAGGCCACCCGTTTGGATCCGCTCGCCGCGATGGCGTTGGCCATGCAGAGCATGGGCGTGATCCCCACCCCGCCCGCTATCAGCACAACCGGGTTCATCCGCGTCATGTCCAGGAAGAAATGCCCCGTCGGTGCCTTCACATTGAGAATGTCCCCCTCTTTGACCACCTCCGTAAAATAGGTCGAGCCCGCCCCCGGTGGCAATTCCGGCCTGTCCGGCGGGGCTTGCTCCTTTTTGATGGTGACGCGGTAGTAATCTTTTTGGTGCGCGCTGTCGGACAGGGAATAGCATCGCACCAGCGGCTTGTCGCGGCCGGGCAAATCCAGTTGGAAAGTCAAATATTGCCCGGGCTTGAAGGCCGGCAGCGGCCGGCCATCATGCGGTTTTAAGTAAAAGGCATGCACGTCCTCGCACTCCCGCACCTTTTTCGCCACGGTAAATTTCCGGCAGCCATTCCAGCCGGCCTGCGACTGCTCCAGTTCCCGGCACCGCAGTTTGACCTCCCGCACCTCGTTGTGGAGTTTTTCGATCGCGGCCAATTGTTCCTGCCGGTCCCCGTAAAGTCGCCATAATGCCCGGGCCATTTCAAAAAACGCCCAGAGTCCCAGTGTGAACGTCAACACCAACCCCGCTGCCAGACTCAAACTCCCGCCGGCCTCAGTTCGCAAATTCTCAAGAAAGGATTGCATTCGGTTAAACACTCCATTAACGAATTTATAAACGTGAGTAAACTACTTAATATCGCTCCGGGCAACCCAGGGGTCTGGTGGCTTTGGCTGGCGGCCGCGCTCCCGCTATTCGGCCGCACACCCGCCCGTGCTGAAACACCGGTAACGCTGGCCCCGCCCCACTATCTGGGCGCGCCATCCTGTGCCAGTTCCTCCTGCCATGGCGGCGGCGGAGCGCATCAAAACCAGTATCTTGTCTGGTCCCGGCGGGATTTCCATTCCCAACGACCCGTCGCCACCCTGGCCACCGCGCGCTCCCGTCAAATCGCCGCCGCGCTGGCCATCACGGACCCCAGCACCGACGCAACCTGCACCACCTGTCACGCTCCCTTGTCCGCGGTTCCCGCCGATCGCCGCGGACCGGACATATCTGTGACCGAGGGGGTTTCTTGCGAATGCTGCCATGGCCCCGCGGAAAACTGGCTGCGCGCCCACACCCGCAAAGATTGGACACCCGCCGACCGCGTGTTCGCCGGCATGCGCGATTTGCAGAATCTTTACGTCCGCGCCAACGCCTGTGTGGCCTGCCATCAAACCCTTGCCGTGCCCTTGCTGCAAGCCGGCCATCCTGAACTCCTCTTCGAACTCGATGGTCAATGCGCGGCCGAGCCCAGGCATTGGGTGGAAAAACCCGCTTGGAACCGCGCCCAGACGTGGTATGTCGGCCAGGCTGTGGCCCTGCGGGAATTGAGCTGGCAGTTGAACCGGGAAACCATCCCCGACCAACATCTGCTCGCCCGCTGGCAGGCATTGGTCTGGTTGCTGGAAAAACTCGATGGCGTCGATCCGGCCCTGCCTGGGGTGGGCAATCTCGCCATCAGCCCCAGTCCCGGCGACTTCCAAGCCGCTCAATCAGGCGCCGATGCCGCCGCCCGGGCCGCGGCCGGACTCACCTGGTCCGCTGACCTCGCACCCACGATGCTTGCCCGGCTGGCCGCCACCTCGGGTGATTTCACCACGGCCCCCGGCGAAGTCGCCGCCCATCGGGCCGAGCGCTTGGTCCTCGCCCTCGACCGTCTGCTGCTGGCCCAAACCACCCCCGTTTCGCCCGTCGCCAGCCAAACCCTGAATGATTTGTTCCAGGAAGCCCAATCCATCCCCGATTTCAATGCCGCCACCTTCGCCACGACCCTCGGCCAATTTGCCCGCGCCTTAAAATAAAGGGCGTTGCGTCAACAACTGGGGTCAGGGTCGCTGAACCAAAAGGGAAGATTTCAGACGTACAGCCCGTTGGGATGGTTAGGCTAAAAAATCCGTCTAAAAAGGCATGTTCCCGTGTTTCCCGGTCGAAAACCAACCTTTTTCGCCGATGTTCTAACGAGTTTTCCGCTTCGCTCCCACAGCGGGTTTGGTATCATGAACGGCGTGATATGAGCCATTGGATCAAGTCATGAGCGCCTTTATTCCGGTCTTCCCGCTGGGGCTGGTGGTTTATCCCGGCGAGGAATTGCATCTCCATATTTTCGAACCACGCTACAGGCAACTGATTCAGGATTGCGCGGACACCGGCGCACCGTTCGGCATCCCCACGGTCTTGGACAAGCAAGTCACCGAACTGGGGACCCTGGTGCGGCTCCGGGAAATAAGGGAAATTCACGACAACGGGGAAATGGACATTGTCACCGACGGGATAAAGGTTTTCCAGTTGGCGGGCCCGCTCCGACTGCCACCCGCGAAACTCTACAGCGGCGCGCCAGTGGAGTATCTCGCAGATCATCCCGCCGGGAACCGCCAGGTTATGCGCGAGATCATTCAAGGCATCAAAGAATTGCACGCGACGCTTCAGATTCAGAAGAAATTTGCCAAAAAGGACGCCCTGCTATGGAGTTACGATGTGGCGCATCATGCGGGCCTTTCGCTGCGGGAGGAATATCATTTGCTCACCCTGCGGTCAGAACGCGAGCGGCAGGCATTTTTGCAGCGACATCTGCAAAAAATCCTGCCGCTGGCGCAAGAGATGGAGAAGCTTAAGGAACGCGTCAAACTCAACGGACACTTCATCCCGGGCGCGGCGGAGTTTTAGCGCGGCTCCACCGCCACGGTGGCATTGGTGACGGACCAGGGCGGCACGCCGGCGGGGGTGATGATTTGCGAATCCACCACGCGCACATTTTGGACATCGTAAAGGCCAAAGGGGCGGTCGGCGGTGATGTGGACTTGCTGCAACAGGACGTTGGTCACATTCATTTCCGGCAGGCCCCAGATCAGGCCGGCGCGATAGCCGGGTTGCACGGTGGCCGTGAGGTTGCTAAACACGAGGTTGCGGTAGATGGGTGTGCGCAGGGCCACCGGCGCGGCCGGGTAGGCGGCGGCCTGGGCGGCCGTGAGTTTGGCGAGCGCCCGGTAAACCGGGTTGGGATTCATATACGCTCCATAAATCAGGATGGGACAGCCGACATTGGTCATGCTGAGATTCAGGTAGGCCAGGTTTTGCACCAGGCCGCCGCGGTCGCGGTCAGACTTGATGCGGATGCCGGCCTCGGTGCGATTGAAGGTGCAGTTGATGACGGTGATATTCGAAACTCCGCCGCTGTGGGTGTAGCTGCCGATGGACACGCCGTGGCCATAACCATAGGTGCAGTTGGTGATCAACACATCGGAGGTGCCACCACCGCAAGTGAAGTTGTCATCGCCGACGCTGACGTTGCAATCCTGAATGAGGATGCGGGTGCCGCTGACGTCGCAGGCGTCCGTGTTATGCCCGGGGGCAACGGGATCGGTGGAAGGGTTGGCGCGGATGGTGACGCCGCGGACGGTGACATCGCTGGATTTGCCACTGATGGCGATGTGAAACATGGGTGAGTTCGTGAGCGTCACATTTTCAATCAACACCCGGTGGCAGGCGGACAGGGCGATGAGGCGGGGGCGATGGGCACTTTTATTTTTGGCGTACGGCCACCAGGGAATGCCCTGGCCATCGATCATGCCCGGGCCGCTGATGGCCAGGTCATGCAAGCCCGCACCGCTGAGGAAATTGGGGGGGGTCTCGGTGCCGCCAGGGTATTTGTCCAGCGGAAGCAGGCGCAGGATGGCACCGGCATCCAGTTGCAGGCGCAAATTGTTGGCGAGCGTGACGGGTCCGCACAAATAGACGCCGGCCGGAATTTCCACGGTGCCGCCACCGGCGGACCGGGTGTCATCAATGGCGGACTGGAGGGCGGTGGTGTTGGTGCTGAGGCCATCACCGATGGCCCCGAAAAGAGTGATATCCACAATCCGGGCGGGAATAGTGGGGAGGGCAGGGTGGAAGCTGGGACTCTGGGCCTGAATAGTTTGAATAGCTGCCCAAAAGGCAATTATAACGTGCAGCCAGCGGTCCGTCAGGCAGAAGGAGAAACGGGTTTTCACCCGGGCAAACTTACCTGAGCCGCAGACAGAGTCACGATTTTTAACGCAAGCGCCTCAGTCGGCAACTTCAAGGCGAGCTGAACAGGAAAAAAGCTTTGCTGACGGCGGAATTAACCGACTGCGTATAATTCAAGATGCCCGCGCCGTTGATGGTGCCGGTACCAATGACCGGCCAGCTGGCCAGGGGGATGGCGAGGTCATTGGTGGACCGGAGGGAAAAACCGGTGTTGGCGCTGCCCGTGCCGCTGAAGACCAGTGAGCCAGCCGCCGCCACCACACTATTGAGCACCGGGGGGAGCGGGTTGAATTTAACACTGACAAGTTTGTTGACGGTGTCATCCACCAGAGTGCCGCTGTAACCCGCTGGCAAGGCCCCCAGCACGAGCCGGGCAGCCGGGTCGGAGCCAGCATAGCTGATGAGGGGATAGGCCTTGGAGGCGGTGGCGCCCGTGATGGAGTCCAGGACCAAGGTGGTGGAGGCAGTGGCGGTCACGTTGGTGGCGATGAGGTTGGTCACCCCGGTGCCAGCGTTGAGGTTTAAATGCAGCCAACCTCCGCCCAAATTCACCGTGCTCAAGGGGGCGGCAAGCGTGCCGGCGGTGTTGGAGATTACCAGGGTGCCCCCACTCAGATTGATCGTGGCATTCACCCGGCCGGAATTCTGGAGCGTGATGCTATTGGCAAGCACAGTGCCGTTGGTGATATTCAAGGTGGCCGTGGCGGCCACGGGGGCGCCGGGGTTGACACCGAGGATCAAACTGGTGTTTACCACGAGGGTGCCGCCGGCGATGACATTCACCGTGCCGCTCACGGTCGCGGCGGCGGTGGTGGCGGCCAGGGTGGCCAAACTGAGAGTGTTGACGTTAAAGGTGCCCGCGCCGATGGTCAGGGTGCCCGTGGCGGTCCCGGAACCGGAGCCATTCTGACCTTTGGCGATGGAGCAGATATTTACCTGCGCGTTCACTGTCCCCAGGCTGAGGTCCACCACACCAAAGGTGTTGGCGGGACTGGTCGCCTGGCTGGAAAAGTCGGCGATCGCTAGGGCGGTGACCCGGGCGGACGAGTTTCCGGCCAGCAACAGCGCGGGATGCAGGGCGGCGAGGGCGGGATTGAATTGCAGGGTGGACAGCGCTTTAGCATTGCCGACGGTCAGGGTGTCAACGTACAGGGCGTTGGTCTGGCCGAGTTGCAGGAGATTGGTGGCGCCGTTATTGAGGGAGTCTCCCAGATCCAAGGCAGGCGTAATGGTGCTGGTGAGGTGGATCATATTCGTTTTGGCCAGCACCAGCGTCCCGCTGCAGTAATTGCTCGCACTGGCGGACGCGCTGGGTGCACCACCGACCAGCAAACGACCGACGGTCAGGTTGAAGGCACCGAGACTGGCCAGATTCAGGGTGGCATTATGCGTGCCCGCCGCGGCCGAGCCCTGCTGGACAATCATTTGCGAGACAATACTGGAACTACCCACGACCCACCGGCCACCCGGGCCGGTGATGGTGGCATTCACGCTTTGATTGGCCCCATTATCGGTGCCGGTCCCGACGAAGACTAAATTCGCGGCCGCCGGATTGGTGACGGCAAGGGTGATCCCCGGATTAATCTGGGTGGTGTGGTAGTTGTTCGTGTTGCCGTATTGGAGCGATTGAATCGTCAGGTTAGCATCGACAATATCATTTACCGAGCCGGCCGTTGACCCGCCACCCAAATCATAAAAAAGGACGGCTTGCGAGCTGACGGGAGCCGCGGGGGTGCCAGGTTGCTGCCAGTTGAGCGGGTCGGACCAATATGAGGAGGCCGCCACATCGGCCCCGCTCCAGAGGATTTGAGGCGAGGTGGGATAGACAATAAAAGTGAAATTGGTGAAGGTACTGTCGGCAGCAGTGGTGCCGGTGCCCCAGGCGTAGATGGTGGTGACATAAGTCTGCTGGCCACCGATGACGGCCGGAGTGCCGCCCAGGAATCCCGCGGTATTCGTCAGGGAGAAACCGGGGAAAAGGTTAAAAGAAGGGGTGGTGGTGTTTACCGCCCGGGTGGTGGTCCAGGAACCGGCGGCGTTGGGCGTGGTGGCCAGCTTGACCTTGTAGGGAAATCCATTGGTGAGGGGAATCGTGAAGCCGCCATTGACGGGCGGGATGATGTAA
This sequence comes from uncultured Verrucomicrobia subdivision 3 bacterium, assembly GCA_903895255.1. Lineage (GTDB taxonomy): Bacteria > Verrucomicrobiota > Verrucomicrobiia > Limisphaerales > UBA11358 > UBA11358. Next base: position 57,905 of record CAITTG010000088.1, on the reverse strand, counting down.
GTCGAAACGCCCCCGTTGACGGTGGCGCCGGAAACCGCATCGTAACTGCCCAGCAGGGTGCCCGTGGCAACGCCTATTTTCAGAATGATGGACCAGGTTGAGGGTGCCAAAGCCGGGTTGGTGGCGGGCAACAGCGCGCGCACCAAGGGGAGGACCGGCAATATTAACGCCAAGGCGAGGGAAAGAATTTTGCGGGTAAAATGATTCATGGCTGAAGGGGATTAGGGTACGGAAAAGGCGCTTTTTGTTTTGGCGTCATGCCCTCGGCAGCCAACCAGTGAAGGTATAAATTCATGGGGAGCTGAAGAGGAAAAAAGCTTTGCTGACGGCGGAATTAACCGACTGGGTATAATTCAAGACGCCCGCGCCGTTGATGGTGCCGGTACCAATGACCGGCCAGCTGGCCAGGGGGATCGCGAGGTCATTGGTGGACCGGAGGGAAAAGCCAGCATTGGCGGTGCCGGTGCCGGTGAGCATGATATTGGCGCCATCAAAGTGCGACTGGGTGATCACCGGGGCGGTAATCAGCACGTAACTGGCCCCCAGAATATTGGTCTGCCCGTTGGTCAGGGCAAGGGATTGACTGGCCGGGGCGAGCCACCCGGAAACCGGGTTAAAGCCGACCACGTGAGTTCCGGGGTTAAGGGAGGTCAGCAAAGTGCCGGCCGGTTGCCAGGCCCCACCATCCAACTGGAAGGCGGCCCCAGCCGTCACGGCTGCGGGGGGAGTCAAACTCACCAGCAAGGCGGCGCTGGCGGGGACATAGGTCGCCGTGGCCGTGGTCAGGGCAGCAGCCGAGAGGGTGACCGGCTGGCTGGCGGGGGCGGCCCAACCAGCCACGTTGGTGAAGTTGAGCGTGTGGTTGCCGGGGGTGCCATTGGTGGCAGCGCCCGAAGGCAGCCAAGGGCCGTTATCCAGCTGCCAGCGAGCTCCGGCAGTAACCGCGCCCACCGGACCAAGATTAACCTGCATGGTTCCCGCCGTGGGCGACAGGTAGAAGGCATTGATGACGTTGGTAAAGCCATTGGTCACTGTAATAGTTTGGCTGGCGGGCGTGGTGTAGCCGGTGACCGCGTTGAAAACCAAGGCATGAGTACCTGATACCGAGAGGTTGGTGATCGTGCCGGAACCATAAGCCGGACTGCCATCAATCGTCCACGTGGCGGTGCTGGCGGGGGGGCCCAAAGGCTGGAGGTTTACTTGCAAGCCGCCAAGCAATTGCGTGTAAACCACGGAAATGCGGGTTTGGACCGCACTGGTGATGGTGAGAGACTGGGTGGGCGGGGTCAGCCAGCCAGGGATATTGGTGAAAGCGACCGTATGGGAACCGGGGTCGAGAAATAAATTGGTGAAGCCGTTGGTCTGCCAGACGCCGTCCAGATTCCAGGTGAGATTTTTCGCCAGCGTGACCAGCGCGGGCGGGCTGGCGGTCACGACGAGCGTGCCGGGGATCGCGGGCAGGGTGATGTTGGTGAAGTTGGCGAAAACACTCGAGGCAGCATGGCTCCCTGCCCCCCAAACATAAATGGTATAACGATTGGTCTGACGACCACCGGAGATGGAGGGTGTGGCCGCCAGAAAACCCGTGGCATTGGTCAGAAAAAATCCGGAATAAATCGTGAAGACCGCCGTGCTGGTGTTTTGCACGGGGTTCGGGGTCCAGGAACCCGCCGCGTAAGGGGATTCAGCCATTTTGATTTTGTAGAACACGCCATTGGTGAGGGTAAGCGTGTAACCGCCGTTGACGGGAGGCAGGATGCTGACGGAGGCGCCGGAAACGGCATCGCAGGTGCCGAGCAGGGCGGCCGAGCCCACCCCGATTTTAAGGATGATGGACCAGGCCGAGGGGGCCAGGCCCTGACTGGCCGCCGGCACCAGGGAGCGCAGCAGCGGCATGATCGGCAAGACCACGGCCAGTACGAGCGGGAGAAAGCGGTGAATCAAATGTTTCATCCTTAAAACAGCAATGGGCAGGCCTCCTCGACCACTTGTTAATTGCATCCGCAGCCGCCACCGCCCACGCCCTGGCCGCCGGACGCCGTTTCGCGCGAGAACCAGATGTGCTGGTTCAAGGCTGTGCCCGCAGGATCGCGATCCTGATTCATGGTGTAATCCGCGAGGGTGCCGCGCTGCCAGGGTTTGACATTCACACAGCCCGCACCAAACAGGCCGGTGGCGGCGAGCAGCAGCAACCATGGTCGCATTTTCATAGTCACAATTTATTTGAGCAGGGATTCAATCTCGGTAACGTATTGCTTTTTGGTTTCGTCCCCTTTGAAACCACTGTGCACAAAGGCCACGCGTCCATCCCGGCCCAGCAGGTAAGAGCCAGGCATGGTGGCAATATCCGTCTGGGCCACGAGCTTTTGCGTGACATCATGGACCACGGTGAAAGAGACCGGATGCTTTTTCACAAACTGGTCCAGGTCGGATTGATTTTCATCCACGCTAACCGCCACGATCACCAAGCCTTGGGGTCCGTATTTTTTTTGCAGCTCGTCCATCACCGGAAAGGAGCGGGCACAGGGGGCGCACCAGGACGCCCAAAAATCCACCAGCACCACTTTTCCCGCAAGGTCGGCCGGCAGTTTGCCGGCCAGTTGGGCGGTGGCCAGATCGGGGAATTTGTCCCCGACGCTAATGGCGGCCCCGGCCGGGAGAAGGCAGCCGAGGCAGCCCAAACCACAGGCCAGAAGCAGAAGGAATTTAGGAAGGGACTTGGTAAACATAAAGGGTAGAGGCTGGGGGTTTAAAACATCAGGCGGGCCCCCACGGTGAAAACGTTGGCGTTGGGATAAGTTTGCTGGGGAGTTATGCCGTCCATGCCTTGCATGAGATAGCGTTCGTAGGATGCTTCCAGATAGACATGATCGACCACCTTGTAATGCAGCGCGAAGCCCAGGGTGAAGGTTTCCATTTCCGACAGGCGATAGTCGGCCGAATAGTAAGCGGGCGGGCCGGCTGGCTGGGGATTGCCGTCAAAGTCCGTGGGGGTGCCGGGCGCGGGGTCACTCGCGGGATTGGCCGGGTTGTACTCGCCGGGCAGGGTGACGTGGTAAAAACTGGCCGCGCTTTGGATATAATAACGAAACGAGGGCGAGGCCACCAGGCGCTGGCCGATTTTCTGGTACCAGGACAGTTGCAGCGTGTTCGCGAGCACGTCGTAGGAATCGTGATAGAACCGGTAAGAAACCTCCGCACTACCGTTGAGGGGCGTGACAAACTGGGTGAGGCTCACGTAAACAATTTCCTGGTTGCGGTAATCGGGCCGTTTTTCCCAAACCAGATAGGGCTGGTCGTAAAAGAGGAAGCCTTTGTAGGGATCGGCCAGCAAACCGGATTCATAGACGTAGGTCGCATTGGCGGTGAAAACGGTCTTGGGCCCCAGCAACTGATTGACGCCGACCAGAAGGCTGTCCGTCTCCTTGCGTTGATTGTTGGCCAGATAAGGTGAGTTGCCCGGTTCGACGGTGTCGAAATCATGGGCGTAGCCAAAATTCAGCGTGGTGTTTTTTTGGTTGAGATCCCGCGAATAATTCAGGGCGAGGCCTTTGGAGATATAATCACTTTCCGCGCTGTAAGATACTTGCGGGCTGAGGTGATTGGGTCCCCAGCTAAACGTGGGTTCCAGGTATCCCCCCGTGCGGTTGTCATGCATTTGGGCATAACCATTGGCGGGATTATAGGTCTTGGCCGCCTCGGAGTTGGGCGGCAAGACCCCGGGGCTCAGGGGATAGCCGGTGGGCGTGGCACCGGAAACGGCGTCATTCACCACTTCACCTTTGAGGGATAACCAGGGTTTGAGGCCCACGTCAAACTGCCCGGAATGGGTGGTAATGCCGATGCGACCGTTGTCCTCCTGGTAATTTTCGTAACGGTAAATGATGTCGTCTTGGGCGCGCGCACGCTGAACACCAGTGCGGGACAGCAGGGCCGCCACCGCGAGGGCTACCAGGGTTTGCCGGTTCAAGGCCAACGCGCGCCCCGTCGAGTGAACGGAGCGGGAAGGTGGCTGATCTCCCGCACTTAGCATATTTATTAGAGTCTCCTAATTGACTTTAGTCCCAGAAAATTAGCATTAAAATCGAGCTTGGCAACTGATATGGAAAAGCGCGACACGAAACCGATGGGCCCCGACGGGGCTAACTACTTGAACGATAAATCATTGGCATTTTCAAGCCGGCAAAAATTCAGGGAACTTGCGGGAATAGGCTGGCCGGCTATTGACCGTGACCGCCGCGGCCGCCCCGGGATTCAATTCGACCAGGTGCAAGCCCTCTTTCGCTCCCAAAAGGCAAATGCTCGTAGACAGCAGGCCGGCGATGGTGCAACTCGGGGCGATAACGCTGGCGGCCTGACAATCATTTAAAGCGGGATACCCCGTGCGCGGATCGAGGATGTGACCAAAGCGGCGGCCATCCACTTCAAAATAACGAAGATAATCACCGGAGGTGGCCACGGCATGATCGGTCACGGCCACGCTGGTCCAGCATTTGCCCGGCTGCCGGGGGTCTTCCAATCCGACCCACCAGAAGGGCCGCCCGACGGCCTGGCCCCGCACGCGCACGTCCTGGCCAAAATCCACGAGCACGTTGGGAAAGCCGCGTTCGATGGCCAGATTCATCACGCAATCGACGGCGTATTCCTTGCCAATGCCGCCCAAATCCAGGCCCATGCCGGCCCGGGGCAGGAAAATGGCGCCGGGCCGGCGCTGGATTTTGTTCCAGCCCACGAGCTCGCGACGGGCTTGAATGGTGGCATCGTCGGGCACCACCGGTGGCCGCTGCTTCCAATTCCAAAGCTGAATCAAGGGGAGGGCGGTGGGATCAAACGAACCGCGCGTGAAGAAAAATAATTCCTGGCAGAGATTAAACAGCCGGTCGGTCTCGGAATCGGTTTCCACCCATTTTTCCCCGGCGGCGGCATTGATGCGGCCGATCAAGCTATCGGGCAGGAAGCGCGAGTAACGGGCTTCAAAGTGCGCCACCCAGGCCACGGCGGCGTGTTGGAATTCGCGGGCCGCCGGGGCGGCCACCCCGTGGCAGAGAATCCGGCAGACGGTGTTCATGGCCTGAAACTCGAGCTTGAACAGGCCCTTCTCCACGCTGGTCCGTGCCGACTGGGTGATGCGGCGGACAACGTCGCTGCCGGTGGGAGTCATTTCATTTCGGCAGTTGCAATTCGCTTTTGGGGGCTTTAACGGTGGAACAACTCGGCCACGTTAACGAGGACATCCGGAAAGGCGAGCGGGCTGGCCTGGTCGCCCACGCCGAGCACCCTTTTGCTGCCATACCCTGTGAAATGGGGCTCCCGATACACTTCCAATCGTTCCTCAATGAGATTGACGATCCAAACTTCCACCACGCCGGCCTGGCCATAGGCCGGGAGTTTGACCTCTTGATCGGCGGCCAGGGTGGTGTCGGATATTTCGATCAACAGGAACACATCCTCGGGCCGGGGGTGATGCTGGCGGTAAAAATCCGGAACCGGTTGGAGGAGCATCAAGTCGGGTTCCGGCTCGGAATGATCATCCAAGCGCAATGGGTCTTGCACGGCCAGGAGCCACCGGCCACGGGCGGCGGCGGCAAAGAGCTGATTTAATTGTTTGGTGACGCTGCCATGAAACGGGCCGATGGGTGACATATCAATGATTTGGCCATGGAGCAGTTCGACCCGCGCATCGGGAGACAATACGCCGGACTCCGCCATGCGGTAGTAATCGGTGACACTGAAGCGATGTTGTTTTTGCGGCAACATGGGTTGAAGCTATCCCGCCATTTGGGCCGTGGCAAGCCGACTTTGGGGGCGACTTGGGCCATGCAGCTCATCCCGAAGTTGTTGGTGATATGAGGGGGAATAAATGGCCCGGTGGGAAGACGCTATACCCGCCCTCATCCCGGCATTAACTCGCTCGTTCCCACTCGCTCGGCCTGATGGGCCTTTACCTCCGAGGCAAATTCCTCAAACCGCTCCCCAGGAGAAGGAGAAGATTCCGCCGACTCACTACTGCACGGCGGTCCCAGTGATCGGTTGGTTAACCGCAAAAGCGGCAGAGGACTGCACGCACTCCAGGACGCTATCGCGCGGACCGGCTTGAATCTGGCAGCGAACGTTGGCACTCAATGAGTGTGGCCGGTTCCCCCTCACCCCGGCCCTCTCCAAGTAAATCTGCATATGACCATAGTATACTGTTGCATATCGTGGTTTGTTTGGGTGGTTGGGGTGCAAATGGTTGATGAGGGCATGGGGTGCGCGCCATATTTATGAGTAAAAGTGGCCTAATTCGCGCAAGGAGGTGTAGTCCTTGGGGTTTTCGACCGTTTTCAGCCCAATAATGATGTGGTCCAAAACCGGAATTTTGAGCAGTTCGCCCGCCCTGATCAAATCGCGGGTCACCTTGCAGTCGGAATCCGAAGGGCTGGAAATTCCTGACGGATGGTTATGTACTAAGCATATCGCCGCTGCGTTATGCACGATGGCGGTCCGATAGACCTGGCGGGCGTGGATGTGCAGGCAGTCGAGCGTGCCCTGGCTGATTTTAACGGTCTTGATTAACCGATGCCGTGCGTTTAGTAGCACAACATAAAAGGATTCTACGGGTTGCACCCGCAGTTCGTCCCGCAATAGATCGGCAATGCGTTCCGGGGTGTCGAGCAGGGGGGCATCAGGAACCACTTCATTGGCTAATTGTGCGGCTAGATTGAGCGCCGATTTGACGGCGGCGGCGGTCGCCGAACCAAAGCCCGGCAATTCCATAAGCTCGGCTTCATCGGCGCGGGCAATTGCGGTTAGCGTGCCAAAGTGTTCCATCAAGGTGTGAGCTTGGTTTTCGCCCGCGATTTTGGCAATTAAATTTTGGTGGCAAAGATTATAATTCATACGTCTGAACGCTTGATTTTCCGGTCAGTTGGCGCGTGAAACGCGCGACCGATTGCGGCGATTGTGCTTCCGGGCCGGGGCCGGGGCGATGCGGGCGGGGCTCTCATTATTACCGTGATTTACCCAGCCAACCGTCAGAATTACGGCACTGGCAAGCGCAAGCAAGAGGCCACCCGTGCGCAACCAATGGCCCTCGGCGTCAATTAATTTTATTCCGATTACCACGGTTTCGGCGGAGGCAGTAGCGATAGTTTTTGAATTGAAAAAGTTTTTAATCATACTCAAAAAGTTTTCTTTTGGTGGGGTTTACGCGATGGAATCGCGCCACCCTCAGAGTTTTTCCCCGACCGTCTTTTTATTTCCAGCGGTCAATTTGTTTGCCGCCCGGCCCATGATCACAGCGCCGTTTTTTACCGGCGATGGCGTTGGGCGGGCACGTCTTTTAATCGTGTCCTCGCTGAATTATTAGAAAGTCCGCAAGCCACAAGCTGACGAATATAGCTTCATCAGCGGATTTCTTGGATGCCACCCGGCCATTTGCTTTGGCAAATGAATGCCTCTCCTTGCGAATATAGCGAGGGTGTAACTTTCCGCAGGCGTCCTCTAGGAAAGCTTGCGGCGGAACCTGATGAAAAAACGCCACTGCCTCGAAGGTGGATAAAATCACAGGTGCGACCGTGAGCGAATGGTGTAACAGATGAATTAGGAAGGCCCAGTTTGCGGCCTTCGCCGTAATGGTTAAGGCGCTGGCGTCAAGGTGTGGTACCCGCCCACCGGCCTTAATTAATTTCCCGGCGATGGTGATTCTCTGGGTTTTTACAGCCCTTTGCAGGGCGTCACTTTTATCCGCGGAAGGATCGGCACCGCGTTCCAAAAGGAAATCCACGATTTTTTCACTGGTCTTGTCCGCTGCAATCTGCAATTCCAGGTCGCGGGCGCGTTGTGGAATGGTTGCATTGTGGTGGACATATTGGAGCACGCGCAGTGCATTATGGCGCACCGAATTCATGGCGATGTCGGCGGCGTAGCTGTGAAATTCACAACCCCGCCGGATTAAAAGCAACAAACTTTCCACGGAGTCACGGGCGGCAACGTCGGTAATTAAGTAGGGATGTTGCAACGTGCCTCCCGCGTCCAGCAATGTTTCCAGCATTTCCGAATCCCCTAGAACCAGCGCGGCGGTGATTGCCATGTGGGCGCGGGCATTAACCTGCACCCCGCAAGCCAGAATATATCTGGTGGCGTCCAGATGGCCCCCGTTGACGGCATTGCTGAGGATCTCGCCTTCCCGTGCGTCAAAATCCGCACCTTTGCGGTGAAGGATTTGAAGAATGGGGACACTGCCGACCGTCGCCGCGAGCCGGGCGGAACGATTCTCGTCGGCCTCGGGGTTGGCCCCGGCGGCAATCAAAACATCAACGGCCTGGGTGTTGCGCTCTTTGATTGTGGTATATAAAACCTGATTTAAAGTCCCCGGTGAGATGGTGGTCTTGACCACCCGCAGGAGCATTTTGAGACTCCGTGCGTTTCGATGTTTCGCCGCCAATTGAAGAAATTCCTCCGTATTTTCACTGAAATCCGCACCAGCTTTTAGCAGTAAATTGACAATTTTGGCATGCCCATGCCGAAGGGCGCGGCGCATTGCGGCGTTATCTCTGTCGCTGGCGTCCGCTCCTGCGAGCAATAATTTGCGAACGGCCTTGGCGTCACCGCAAGCGGCGGAGCGGCGCAACTCGTCATCAGCGTATATTTTCATCATGCCCAACTCGCTTCGTTCGGCAAGGGACTGGCATGGAATGCACAAATTCCCTCTCGTCCTTTGCTCCTGCTAGCGTGATGGACAAGGACCAGCCAGAACTACCCAAAGCCCTCTCATCTGGCCTTGGAAAAAAACTCACCAACCTCTTATTTCTCTTCGACTTGCTCCCTCTCTGGTCTGCACTTCGCTAAGATAGGTTTTCAACTCGGTCTGCCAAATGGTAGATTTTTCCGCCGGACTGGCGTTCTGAATCATCGCAACATCAACGACCTCCACGCCTAGGAACTGGTGAAAATCATTCGCTCCGGGAAAAAATGGCCGGAGTGCTGGCGGCGTCATGATGGCGTCGCGCGATTCGTGGGTGGCAATGACCGGCCCCCAAGAATCGTCGGGTTTGCTTTGGATTTTGCCTGCGACTGCCTCATAAACCCGTTCCAGCCACCAGTCCGGCGGGGGCAATCCATCGGTGCTAACGACATGAATGCCCTTGGAATATTCCCCGGTTTTAAGTTGTTTCAATCGCAAATACGAAATGGCCTCAATGGGATTGGCCGTAACCACGAATTTTTCTGCCTCGGCAAAAGGCGCACCGATTGAGAAAAGGCCCCGTTGATTGGGCAGAAGAATCTCAGGTGTTAGCGGCCCTGAACCGATTTGCATCCGGGTAATTCCAACAATTTCATTGGTGTCGGGGTTACGGCTGGCAGTGGCCAGCGTGTGAGAATTAATCGCCCACAAGTCCTTTTTTTCTTTTAATTCTTCCAATAATTTTCGGCGCAACCGGTATTCGCGGATGAGCGAATCCAGCAAATGATCCCACGCATTATCATTTGGTTTCCATGCAATATGAGCAGGAATATCATCGAGGCTCCGCTGTTTTTCCGGCTTTGCAACCCACACAGCCTCCGGCGTGTAAACCCGTTCAATTACCACTTCCGGGCTGGTTCGGATCTTAATAGGGTCGTCAATTTTTGACTCAGGCTCGGGCGGAGTGCTGGTTTTCTTGGATCGCGGCGGGGGCGGAACCGGAGGTGTTTCCGCCGAAAAATCGAATACCGGCTCGGGATCAAGGATGAAGGAATTGATGGCTTTCTGCTTTACCAGCCGTTCCAAAATGCTTTGCCATGCACAGTCGCGATTTATTTTTGAACCTTTGATGCCCTTGGCCGCCCCCGCTAGAAGATAACTAATTCCTGAAACATGGCCGGTGGTGATTGATTCATTCCTCCTAACCGAGACGCCTTTGCCTTTAAGCTGTTCAGAAAAACATTCAAAGGTGCCATTTGAGGCCGAAATGGCCTCGGCAATCAGGACGGCGAGCTTTTCGTTTGGGGTCAATTCAGGAACCATCCCTTGGGCGGCCTGAAGTTTCTTCTTGTGAATTTGGCCGCTCGTCAGCGGAACTTTGTCGGTCGGATTAATTTTATTCCATTCGGACCGGTCCAAAGTAGGGGTCTCGGTCAGCCCAAATTCTTTTTCCAGCGCATGGGTCGCGGCGATCAAAAGCAGTCCCTCCCAATGCCCCTTCCACGGCGTACCATCGCGATCAATCCGGGTGGTCACCAGATGCACATGTTCATGCGGATGCTTTACCAAAACCCAGGGGCGATTGCGCGACAAGCCCATTTCTTCCATCACGCGCTTGATAATCTTCACCCATTTTCCGTCGGATACATCCTCACCGGCGGGCATCCGGAGCGGTATATGCAGAACGGGGCGCACGTATTTTTTGGCGCCCACGGCATTGGATTCATGGAATTCTTGGTTGAGTTCGGCGGGATTTAGGCCGGTCATATTGCCGCCGATGATACGCGCGTCCTTGTTTTTCTGTTTCTTATCCTTGCCGAAAACATACTTCAACAACCCAAGAAACCGGGTCCCCCGAATGACTTTGCCTTTCATGGTGGGGCTATAGTACGCGCCACCTCAAAAAAATGACAACTGACTTTTGAAAGCTGGCCGTGACGTTGGCCGGAAGTGGGCTGGCCGTATTGATGAAAATCAGGGGGGAGGCGCAGAAAATTCTTCAAAAACTCTGACCGGTACGCGGGAGGCAAGGCGAAAGGCCGGATTTCAGACCGTGTTTAATCCACCACGCCGTCAAAAAGTGACATCTGCTTTTTCAAAATGGCCACGTCTTTGGCGATGAGTTTGAGCGCCGCCGTGGTGGCATCCGGCGGTCGCGCCGTCAGCAAATCTTTGCGTAAATCCGCCACCAGCCGCATGGTTTCGCGCAAAAGGGGGCGCAAATCCTCTGGCATTTTACCGTCATTGACCTGTTCGGTGAGGCTGGCCAGCGACCCAATCAGGCCGGATAATTCCGCCCAGACCAGCCGATTGACCTCCGGCACTGGCCCTTGGCCGTAGCCGTCCATGATGACGGCGGCCATGGATTTAGCGCCAATTTTTTGGCCCTTCCGGCCCTTCATGCCCGGCGTCCATGCCACCCCTGCGGCGGTGGCAATCCGCGCATACTCCTCGTCCGTGAGGCGGAGGGTGATGGCGTTGGGCCGTTTGGCCGCCTTCTTGGCGGCACGGTCTTTCGCCCCGGTGGGGGCGCTATTTCCCGCCGGAGAACGCAGTGAGCCGGCGGCAAGGTCAACTACTGATGCACTTTTTGCATCAGTAGTTACACCTTGCTGGGTTTTGACCGTGATTTTCACGGTGTCAGGGGGCGTTATAGCCGGAGGTGCCTTTTCCCCGCCGTTCAGGCGGCTGGCATCCGAGACGGTGCCATCGGGTTTGGGAGAGGTCGTAGGGCTCACCTTATCCACGGAATGAGCAGGACTGGCTTGCGTCACCAACGCCGCCTCTCTGGCGGCCTGAGCTTCTTGCGCCTCTCTCACATGGGTGGGGGGTTGTATAGGCATAAAATAAATCAGGATGGCAACGATGAACGGGTTTCAAGGGTGGGGGTGGGACTTTTACGCCCCACCCCTACTTTGATCTCGGCTGGCATCGGTTTTCCCCGCCGCTTATTCAGCGGGATGCTGTTTGCCTACCTTCTTGAAGGCAGTCGCAATCAGCTTGGGGTTTAGGAGCAGTTCGTGGGCGGCTTCCACCGCCGCGATTAATGCGGGCGAGGGATGGTAGCCAGCTTTGATAATGGCTTCCTTATACTTCGATGTTTTCATATGTTGTTTCTCCAGCCGTTGCGCCTCCCGGTCTGGCCCCCATGGCCAGGGTTTCAAAAAGCGCCTCTGCTATCCCCCATTATGAAGTAGGACAAATCCTTTTTTTGAAAATATGGGCAGGTATAATTTCTTAAAAAAAAGCCAAAGCCTGTTATAATGATCTGTTTGGCTTGGTCTTGACGTTCCCAATTTAGTCGCTTTTGCTGGGATTTTGCTGGGGAGGCGAGTCATTAACCGGCTCAATCCGATGCGCGATGGCCTTCCCGCAATTTCACAGGCCGGTGTGAGATAGCGGCTCAATTGAAAATGTTTGCCCCCGGTAAAAATGACAAGTCAGACGGCTGAAATGGCAACCCACTGATTTTTTTGGTTCCAAGCTGGCCGGTATGCTGGTGATCCTAAACACTCGCCAAGCCGAGGGAAATCGTTGAAGTTTTTTACGGTTACTCTCAAAGTAAGCGGAAGGCAAACAATAAACGAGTCCACAAGTCGTCTTTAAATGGGAATGCTGATCGTTTTGCAACCGCCCTTGGACTTTAAATCTTTGTGAGCAAAAATTAACCCGCAATGGTTAGCGGTGGGTTCGCCTGACAGCTCTTGGCAATATTAACGCTTAACCGCGATTATTGAACACATCGCGAGTTGAGTCAAAATGGGTATCGGGTGTCGTTTTCCGGAGATGTTGGACGGAAGAAGGAGGGTCGTCAATCAAACAGCCGAATGTCAGGCGGTCATGGGGCGCATGTTCCAAGAGCATGGGAAGTTTGGACAATCCCAAAGCTCCTCGACGGCCTTCGGGCCGTTTCGTGGGACCGTGGTCGCGCCGCATTTGGGACAGGTTTCCATTCCGATTTGTTTGCAAATTTTGGCTGGCGCGTCAAGACGATTTGGAACGGTCAAAGTCGAACCCACCAGAAAACGCACCGCAATTTTTTGAGCATCAATGTTGGGGCGATTCTAAAAATCAAATTAAGCGATGTTCTGGTGGCCGAAAATCAAGCGCTGAACGAATGAACGGCATCATTTCCTCTGAGGCCCTATTGAATTCATCTTCTCTTAAAACATGGCGCTTTTCAGTTAAAGTGATTACCTCGCCTCCGAAATCAACATTTTTGGGATCGAACACGCCGAGAATTAACTGAGAACCTTCGGGTTGATTATTTTTTATGAAATTAAGAATTTTATGGTGATTGGTTGTATCCTGCTCTTGTTGGATTGGCGAATCAATGATGATAGGGCAAAAAGCTGATGAGGCGCGTTTGTGCATCAATTGAAGGATGCTGAAACCATAGGCGAGGACGGCTCGCGGTTGGGCACTACCTTGGTCAAAAACTTTGGCTGTGAAATCCGGGTATGAATCTTCGTTCAGGCCTAAAAGCGAAAGGTCGGAAAGGTAGCGCTTAATCAGGGTTTTGAAGTCTTGATTGATTTCGGCCTTCTTGTCCTTATTCGTGAAGCCATCTAATTGATTTTTTAAACCATCGATCTCTTCCTGAATTTGAAAAGTTTTCAGGTTCGCTTCGGTTAGGCTGTTCTGCAAAACCGATTTAAGCTTCTTTTTACTTTCGCTATCTATCAAATCTTTTAACTGCACTTGTTCACGTTTTTTCTCAAGAAGCGCTCTAACTTTAGCCGTCTCCAAGTCATGCAACCGATGTTCGCCGCTCATTTTAGCGATGCGGACACTCACATCTTGCAATTCAGACTGCAATTTTTGAAGAAGGACTTCGCATTTCCCTTCGTCGAGGGCAACGCCGAAGATTTCCGCAAACGAGACGTCGTAGGCCGCACCACATGTCGGACAATCAACATGGTCATCCAGCTTTTCTAGAAATTTGTAGTCTGAACTCATTTCGCCGAGCGCATTGCTGACGATTTCAATCTGGCTTTCAATTTCAATTTTTATGTTATACAGCTCAACGAGTTTTTCTTTAATTTTTTCAGCGGCCTTCTGAAGTTCACCACACAAAACAAGCAATTCCTTGATTTCTTCCTGAAACGCTTCCAGGTCAATGTTGAATTCCACCTCTTGATATTTCTCGCTGATTTGGTCGCGAACCGATTTCAATACTCTTGACTCGGCTTGGGCAACAACCATTCGTTCCTTAACTTGAAGGTGCTGTCCTTTAATTTCATAATATTCGTTGGGTTTCAACCCGACGTGATACTCAATCAAATCTTTTCGCCAGTTTTTGATCTGTTTGAGATGTTCAAAACTTTCCCAGTTTCCAACCCAGCCTTTGTCTTGGTCAAAGTAGAAGGGTAGGAATAAATACGCAGGCGGCGGAGTGATTATGCTCCCGCTATTTGAGGTGAGTTTGATGCCAAAATGCAAAAGTTTGGCGAGATAAATTCCCAAGCCGTTTGTGACTGATGTAAATGCTTCAAGCGGCTGGGCGGATTTATCGAATAATGTGAAACTGCTCCCATTCCTTAGCAGACTGAATTCGAGCTCACCGATGGAAAAGTGAACCAGAATTTTTGAAATGGTCGCTTTCCACGGCTTCAACATCCGTGGCTCTGCGCCGAACGCATAATAAATCGTTTTAATCAGCGACGATTTGCCCGTGTGGTTTTCACCCGTGATGACCGTCGCTCGGTGGTGAAAGTTTATTATCCGTGCCCGTTCCGTGTCTGACGACATCAAGACGAGCCTTTTTATTGAAAAGGGCAACATGCGATTTCTTTCGTAAATTCCGTAGTAGTTTTCGGAAATGGCTATTCTTCACTGGCTTCAAAAAGGATGACGGCGGTTAAATAATCTGGTGTATACGGAACGGTCGCATGGCTCGTCATTGTTTCAAAACGGAGCAAGCAGTCTGCGATAAGTTCTCGAAGGGTCCGGCAAGCATCTTCCTGGTTTGATGCCGCGATTGCGGACTTCATGACACGCTGAATCGCCATTAATACGGAATTTGAAACGTCCAGTCGCTCCACTGCGTATTTCTTCCATGCGATGCGCCAACGCTTTATTTCACCGAAGGAATAATTTTCTTTGGTTAAAGCCCGGCTGATATCGTCCCATCGCTCCCTTTCTTCCTCTTGCGAAACAATGGTCAAAAGCATTTTCGCGAAGTCGTCGCGTGAAATTCCTTTGGCCGCAATCAGCTCTTCTTTTGTGGCAGGTGTTCGCTCGCAATTGGTTTTCCGCGCTATTGTTGTGGCAATTGCGCGTTGGCCGGGGATGCTGGCAAATTTTCCGTCTGGTTTAATTTCATTCAAAAAAGTGGCGAATTCTCCGGCTGTGTGTATAACGTGTCCGTCCAGGCTCAAAGGATCAGTCGTGAATTTGGTCAGGATGTCGCAAAGTGGGCTATAATCAAGATTGTGTTCCTGCTGGATCGTTTGGCTGAATTCCCGCAACGTTTCCTTACACAATTCTGCCAATTCAAATCCGTCCACGACCTTTTCGGATGTTGGGAGGTCTTTGTGCTTGATTCGGAATTGAGCATTGGTGACGAAATTGAGCGTCTTCGCGGCGGTTGGAAATGCAATTTTATTTGCATACATTTTTCCGGCGATGGAATTCAGTGATTCGTCACTTGCTCCTTTCTCACGCTTCAACAAAAGGGTGACCGTCCAGTTTCCTCCCTTCTTAGTTTTAACTTGGTAAAAGTCAATCGCTGTCGGAGTTGCGGCTGAATCAAGAACAACAACATCATCGTGGTAATCGAAGAGAACCAGATAATCCTGTCCTGTCCGATGCAATTTCAAAAGCAGGCAGAATGCCCAGCTTTTTTGATAATCTGAACGATTGGACGAAAGACTTCCACCTACCTCGCGTGGCCTGACTTGAACAATTTGATCAAGTAACGTAGATGATGATGTTGTCGTCGGGTCTTGCATCAGGTGTCCTTGCTATTTTTGGAGCGGTTCTAGTCGCCCTTTCCCCTTTGTAGTCGTTTTTGCCATGCCAAAAATTGTTGTTGTGCAGACAATACAATTTCACCGAACGACTGCCGAGCAAATTGGTTTGTTGCTTCTTCAGAATACTTTTTTGAAATTTGTTCCACCTGCCGGAGCACATTCAAATCGTGGGATTGAAGAGCACCGTGAAGCGATACCAGCAACCTCGCCGCGTCGGACTCAATCCTACCGATGGTTTTGAGGGTTGGCTTACAACTTTCGGCGCTATGCCCCAATGACCAGAGGAACTTGCGGAATCGGTTGGTTTCTTCCTCCGGCTCTGTGATGGTTTCTTCAAAGACCGACTGTTTAATTTTGTGAGGGGCTTTTAGAAACACGGCGAGAACAACCTTTTTAACGTAAGGCGATGACTCTCGTAAATACAACTTTCGCAATTGGCGGAAGTGTTGCTCTTCAAGCGGAAGTAGCATGAGCGTTAATAGCGCTTCCGCGCGTGCCGCCCAATGCAAATCGCTCCGGCCAATTTTAATGAGTTTGGCACGATGCTGCATAGTCAGGGCTTTGCTTTGTCGAAACAAGGGAAGTAGCGACAGGTATTGAGTGTCAAACAACTCTCCATTTCCAAACAACGCCTGATTTATGGCCAGTTGCACGTCAGCCCGATCCATCCAGATTGCCAGATACTTCGCGATTTTATCAGTTAATGCAGGTTGGCCCCAAAGGCACTTTAAACAAAACTCAACGGCCATTGGTGACTGCGTCAATTTGAGAATAGTTAACACCCGTTTGAAAAGCCGGATGTCGTTCTTTTCAAGTTTACTGGCAGTTGCAAAATGCTCGTCAAAAATCGGCTTAACGTCCGCAATAGCCGTTTGTTTTTGTTCCTCCGTAATTATTTCATTTGATTGCGGTAGGGCTTCAAGGATTTTAGACACGGCTTCAACGCGTTCATCTGTGAGCCGGTGCGCGATCTGGTCTCCTTCATATATATCGGTCTTGCTCGTCTGCATATTTAAGTGCATCCGGCGTAATAACTGATTGATCAGTAAGACAACTTTCCGCGCGGTCTTTCGGTCTTTGGCAAAAACTTTAAGGTCATCAACGTATCGGACAAACTCAATGCGCCCTTTCTTTTGCAGTTTGAGAAGTTCGGCGTCCATCTGCACAAGAAACAGCGTTCCGAGCCAGCTTGAAACTTCGTTGCCTTGCGGAATTCCGCGTTGTGGTCGGACTCCCCAAAATGACGGTGTCGCCCATGTGGAAATCATTTCCATCAATACGTTGATCAAACGCAGTTGATTGGGGGCGTGCTGGCGTAAAACATCTGCCAAAAGCGGGTGGCTGATATTTTCAAAGTACGCTGTGATGTCGGATTCGACTAAAAATTTGAATCCCTTCTCGGTATGGAGTGTTTGGGCTATGGCCATGAATTCCGGCCAGACTTCATACCAGTCACCAAAGATTCGTAGTTGTTTGCGTAAATGTTTTGCCAGCAATGTTCGGTGTTCGTTGACAAAAAGCTGGCGAGGATGCGGACGGTTGCCCTTTTTCCGAACGCGAAAATGAAAAACACTGGATGGAAGGACACGGTCAAGAACGGGTGCAAGCAAATAGGCGATGGCAAAAAAAACAATATGATCTTCGATTTCGAGCGAACTGCCTGGGCGGACCGAAAGCCCAGCCTTCGGCACGTCAATTTCCCGAAGAGGGCGTGGCCGATATATTCCGTGGCTTAAATTACGGGCGAGTCTTTCCAGATTTGCGTCAAGGTTGTAGAGGTAATCCTGATGGCGAAATACATCCGGGATAAAATCATCTTTTTGATCATCCAAAACGTAATTGGCGGCAACCCTCAAAGTTTCGGGCTGGCAAAGTTTTGGATAAAGGTCTTTGGGCATGAATCATTGTCCTTATTCCGCGCGCCCCTTCATCCGTTCGATGCGCACTTTCACTTCATCGGTTCCGAACGTGTCAGGATGAATCTTTGCCAACTTCTCCAATCCTGATGCGATGTGCTTCCCGTAGCCAAACTGGAAAGCGTAGTCGTCGGCCGCATTCTCCTCATCTTCTTTTCCATTCGTGGTCTGCACATAACGGGCCGTGCTTAGAGCATCGGCCGCGGATATTTGTGGGGCTGGTTCATAGAAAACATGACCGATTTCATGCAAAAATGTTGCGATGGTTTCTTCAACATTTAATTTGCTTTCGCTACCTAATCCAAAGGAGTCCGCGTCAAAAATGATTACCTTAGCTGTGTCACAATCTTTGAGCGGATTTGGTTGAAGGGTTAGTATAGAGCCTGGCGAATACATTATCGTCAAGCGTATGCCAGCCTGTTTGATCTTCTCCGTTTCTTCTTTTGAAAGCACCCACGAACTAGGCAGTAGATTATTCTTTTCTAGCCATTGTCTCGCGCTTGTTCCAATAACAATGTCGTCAATGCTCCATTCTCTTGCATACATCCTGCAAATCCAGGTGTTTAAATCTTCATTAGGACCAGCGGTGTCTGTGCCCGCCTTCTCAGCGACCAATAAGCTCACAGTTTTAGTTTGGATTAGCTTGCGTGCCCCGCTGTGAAATTCTGGCGGACTTAAACGATTTATAAAATCACCTTTGATCAACAGGATTCCTGATTGAGGGGTTTTACGATCAAGCAGACGAATTTCAAAGTCGCCGGTGTTCTCGTCAATGACTACGCTTGCTCCGAATTGGTAATCCAAATCATTGCCGAACCAGTGGTTTTTAATTTTTTCTAAATCATCGGCAAATCCACTTGCGTTGCCTTTCCGCTTTACCTCAACAACGAGGAAGTTTAAGGCGTTTGAACCTCGTTTATGAAAAATGATGTCCGGTCGTTTGTTTTCGTGGGAAAGCTTAGTGATGTCAAAATCACAATCCAGCCAGAACAAGTATTTCCATAATTCATTGGCGAAGTGAAAGGACAAATTTGGCTCCCGCTCGCTTGTTACTTCTGGAATGAAATCTGAAAGGTTCGGTTGAGCTTGAAATAAATTGATTAGCGAAGTCCAAATTATTCTCGAAAGGATGTCTTTCATAAATCGGTGTTTAACTGAACAGCTCCTTTTCGATGAGCGCCATGTATTTGTTGGTATAGAACAGGTCTGGTTCGTGGCGCGCGGCACGCATCATGATCCGAAAATCCGGGAATGTTGGCGTGCTGGCGTCAAATGTCACCAGGCCGATTCCGAATATCTGGCACAGGGAGTCCAGACGATCCAAATCCTCCTCGGATGATTTGCTGGGCACGACGAGGTAAACTTTGTTGCTAAAAATTTTGTAGGCGCACGCCTGACCGAAGGCGGTGATGAGTTGCAAGGTATCGGTTTTTATTTCGGCCGAGACGATCTCGGTTATGCCTTTAATTATGTCGCTCCGGCGGGATTCGCGTTTGCCAACGACATCAGGTGTTCCCCATTTGTCTTTGAATTTATTTCGGCCGAGCGGGATTGCCACCGTTACATCTTCAATTTCGTTTGTGAGCCAATCCGCGAATGGCTTGTAAAAATCCTCCTCCTTAATTTTCGTAACCGGCGGTGGGACGGGTGCCGGCCCTTCGGCTTCCTCTTCTGCCGGCTTATATTTTAGCAGGCGAAACAAGCCTTTTGACGGTTTGTAAACCTTGTCAGGAAAAATGGCATCGAGTTGCCAGATGCTACCGTTGATCGTATTGGAGTTAAAACTGGCGTCGAATTCGCTAATCTTCGAGTGCAGTTCTGAATATCTCAAACCCTTTGGAAACCGCTCCAGCAATTCAAGGGCTTTGTCTTTGATCCGCTTGGTTACTTTGTCAGGTTGCATAATAATCACTCGCTTCCACCATTTACGATTTGGATTTCCTCCGGTGTCAGGTCATAAAGTGCATAAACCAGCTTGCCTAATTCGCGTTCCATCACATTCAAGTCAGCGCCTTTCTCCTGCGCCTTGGCCGCTAAAATGTGTTCAACCAAGTCTTCTATCGGTTTTTGCTTTTCCGGGGTCGTGGTGGGAATGGGAATCTGAATTTGATATTCAATTAGAGCCTGTAGATAACCATTTTGAAGGTCTGTGCAAAGTTGAGTCAAAAACCACCAGCAAACATTTGAATTTAAGATGGCTACCAAATATGGATTTGCCCCTCCAATTGAATACTGGGCGTCATTGTGAAAAAAGCCTTCCTTGTCAAAAGCATACGTTGGTTTATTCATAAACCGCCCAAGTATTATTTTGGGGCGCTCAAAGGCTGTGTGAATCTCGTATCTTGGCCGTGCCATTGCATACCATTCATATCTGATGCCAGTTTCGGCTTTGTCTCTCCGTTCAAGTTCATTTTTGAATTGTTCGAGGTGAGAATAAATCGCTGGATGAAGTTTTTTAAATTCTTGTTCGGCCTTCAAAGATGCGGTTGTAATCGTTGTGTCCTCGTGAAATGGGAAATGCCAGGGGATGTAAATTAACCAAAGTTGTCGGGACTGGACACGCCAACGCTTCAAGTCACGTCCTGCCAAGTAAGGTTTAAAAAAACGGGATGAAGATTTGTCTTCTTTAATCAGCCGATCACGCGTGCCCTGGTCAACGACGAACGCTTCGGTATGTCCTGACTTCACGCCATTGTAAAACCGTCCCTTTACATAATCGCCCAAAGGTGTTCCGGCTCGCTGTAGTTTTTCCAATAAGCGCAGTGTGGTCGGAGATTCGAGTCTCCAACCGGCAATCTTCAATTCAGTTTGGCAGATTTGTTGGCCTCGTTCGGGAACTATTTGAGCGATACGGTCAAACGGCATATCCTTTTCCCAAGTGTAACCAAGCACACTTGAGTTTGTGGAGGGCACGGTTCGCACGCCTGTGAGAATAGATGCGTAAGCGATGGCCTCGAATACGGGCGCGTCACCAAAATCAATAAGATGATGAAGTGTGAGTTCCCGCACTAAAAATCCACGCAATTTTTCGCCATAGCCAGTGCGGTAGTATTTATTGGACGTGATAAGTGCTATTGCGCCTCCGTCCCGCAATAATTTAACGGAACGTTCGTAGAAAAAAACGAACAGGTCGGCTGTGCCGGCGAAACATTCAAAAGTTCGTTTGAAGGCTGGTTTAAACTCCTTGATTTCTTCGTGCCGGACGTAAGGAGGGTTGGCAATGACGACATCGAAACCGCCACGTTGCTGGAAGACCTCCCCGAAATGAAGACGCCAGAGAAAAAATGGTTTGCGATGTGTGGCGCTGGCACGTTTCAATTCGGCCAGTGCCGTCTCTCGGCCTTGCTCGCGCAAGGTGGCTTCCATGAATTTCCATTCCAGCCCGTCCAATTCCTGGCGCAACTTGTTTTTTTCAGCACGCGAATTTTCGTCGAAAAAAGTCGAATGTAATTCTTGAATCCGTTTCAAGCTCGCCCAACTGGTCTGCTGATTGAGTTCACCCTGTCCGTCTGTCACTGCCTCGTCGGGATGAACAAGGGTGGCGAGTCGTTTTTTGAGCCGCTTGATTTCCTGTTCGGTGGTAAGTTTGGCGGCGGCGCTTTTTTTGCCTTCACCGTGCAGACGGACAAATTCTTGTGACGCGACGCTGATGCGTGTTTTGAGGTCGGTAATTTCAGATTCACGCGAAGCGGCGGGCGGTTGCAATAGCATGTCATCGAGCAAACGCACACCGTCAAATTCTTCAAGCAGAGAATTTCCCTGCATGATTTTGTAATCGAGGTTGGGTAGCGGCTGGATGTCGCTGATATTGTCCTCGTCCACGACCATTGACAGCCAGAGCCGGAGCTTGGCGATTTCCACCGCGCCGGGGTCAAGGTCAACGCCGTAAAGGGAATGCTGGATGGCGTGCCGTTTTAAATGGTAGAAAGTTTGCTCCGGCATTCCTTCCACGGCGGCCAGCGCCATGCGGGCGCGGCAAATTTCGAGCATCATGCCGACGGGGAATGCCCCGGAACCGATGGCGGGGTCGCAAACGGTGATGGTGGCGAGTAGTTCGTCGAGACGTGCCGCATTGTTCCTGATGCTTTCCGGCAGGCGTTTGTCGGCGTGTTTTTTGGTTTCCTTGGCCTGAAAGTCGGTGAACCGTTCCGCCAGCCGCAGAAATAGGGCGAGATCGGCCTGGGGAATGTCGGCGGCGCGGGTGGTCAGGTAATGCAGTAGTGCCTGCTGGCACATGTAATGGACGATGACGCGCGGGGTGTAAAATGTGCCGCTGGAATGACGGACGTTTTCAGGGAGCAGGTTTTCAAAAACTAAACCGAGCATTTCAGGATCAACGGCGACTTCCTTTTCCAGCGGTTCGGCTTCGTTGACGGTGAAATTGTAGCGGTCAAACACGTCAAGGATGCCGGTGCCGGTTTCGCCTTTTTCCTGGCTTGGCTTGTCGTTGGCGAAAAGCGTGTCGGGCAACAAAATTTCCGTCTCCACCCAATTGTAGCCGTAGAGCGGCTCGAATAACCCGCCGTTCAAGAACGGGATTTTGCAATCGAAACGCGAATAATAATGGTCTTCATCTGTCCGTGGTGCGGCGATGGCCTCGTAAAAGAGCGGTTCAAGAATGTCGTTAAAGAAATTGGCTGGTCGTTTACGCGAGCCGGGAATGTGGGCGTAGTCGGTGCGGTCGTTGAACAGGTGGCGGATGAAATCTTTGCGCCCGGTGCCCCAGCCTTTGCCTCGCTCGACGCCGAACCAGCCCTTTTTTTGCAAGAAGTAGAGAAATACGATCTGACCAAGCAGTTTCTTGGCGAAGTCGTCACACTCGATGCCGCGCTCGGCGAAATGTTTTTTGATGGCGGGTGCGGATTCGAGAAATGCGGACAAGGCGTCGCGGGTCTGCTCGAACAAATCCTTGTAGTGGTCGTAAAATTCCTTGGTGACTTTTTCGACGCTGAACGCGGCTTCAAGCTGGGCGACGGTGGGATTTGTTTCCTGCGCTTCAAGTAGGGCTAGAAACTGCTTTTGCGCCGTATGGCAATTTTCGTTTTTGCCGACGAGGTAGCTGTATCGCCGTGCCGGAGTGAGTTGTCGGCGCTCGGCGACAAAGCCGAGATCGGTTTTTTCAAAGGTGTAGTCGAGTTTGACGAAGGAAAAACGCCAGTCGTCTTCATCCGGCGAGACAAATGCGGCGATGACGGCCGCTTTGCCCTGACCGTGGCCAGTGGCGAGATAATCGGCGACGAAATTGCGCAGTGTCACGCGGCCACGCGCAAGGGTGGTTTCCTTGCGCAGGTGGATCACCAGCACATCCACGGCTTCCTTGTCCGTGTCGGTGTAGGTGCCGAGGCGTGTGAAATGGTTCACATGATCCTCGAACGCGGATTTAATGTATTGGTGAGTCCAAGTTTGCTTTTTGGTTTCGTCGAGGTGGTTGACGAGATTGCGGATGAAATAGAGAAAGCGGGCGTCATCGAACTTTTGCCGAAAAGTTTCGACGATGGTTTTACGCGCGAGTTCTGGATTCATGCGGTTTGGACAAGGAATGATGAAAGGATGACTTCGCGCGGCGCGCTGGCGGAACTGCTGGCTTGCGATGCGTTTGCCCGCAAGAATTCACGCGGAATGTCGCGACGCAAAATCCGCAGGATGGCGAGCGGTTGAATTTCCTTTTTCAGCGCCTCGCTGACTTTTTGCGTGGTGCGCTTCGGCAATGCGCCATCTTCCAACAACCGAATGATGGTTCCGACAAATTCCTCGTCGTCCTCGGTGAATTGTTGGCAACGACGAATTTCTTTCGCCCGCAGACGTTTCAAAACGGTCGCGGCGTGGCGGTCGCCCCGGTGGGTGGGTTCGGCCTGTCCGGCATCGGTGGTCGTGGCGTTGAGGAAATTCTCTTTGTTCTGCTCCAACAAATCGTAGAACTCACGCGGGATGTTCTGGCGCGGCTCGTTGGCGTCAGCAGGTTTTAGGATTTTGGCGGCGGTGAAAAAATCAATCTCGGCGGAATCCGCGCCGGCCGGCGGTGACAGGAAAAACTTGTCGAGCTTTTCCCGGCGAAAATAAGTGAACAATGCGGGCAGTTGCTTGGCGGGGGCGGCGCTTGGCAAAAGCCGGGTGGATCGGGCTTTCTTGGGGAGGCGCTTGATGCGCTCGAACAAATCACCATTCTTGTCGCGAACTTCGCGAATTTCGGCGAGATATTTCAATTCGCTGTCTTCGTTAGCATTTTCACCGGTGATGGTTTCCTTGGAATTCAAACGCGAGAACAGGCTTTGTGATTTGATGTCCTCGCCGTCCGTCAGCAACTTGGCGTCAGCGCCCAGCATTTCGATGAAGGCGTGAATTTTCGCCTCGGCGGCTTCGCGGAGTTTGATGAGGTCGTTGCTTTTTTTGGTAGGGAAAAAATTGAATGTGTAAATCTTGTCAAACTTGGTATCCACGCGGTTGACGCGTCCGACGCGCTGAATGAGCCGCGTGGGATTCCATGGAATATCGTAATTAATGACGACGTGGGAACGGTGCAGGTTCACGCCTTCCGACAAAACTTCGGTTGCGATGAGAATGCGATAGTCGTCTTTGGGATGACGAACCTTGGCGTCAAAGTTGGCGATGACTTCGGCGCGGACGCTCTCATGCGAGACACCGGTGAAGACGAGGACCTTGGGTTCAACTTCCTTCGCAATCTGCGAGCCCAGATATTCGGCGGTTTCTTTGGACTCGGTAAAAATGATGACTTTACCTTTTTTGAGATGCGCCTTGGTTTTAAGAACGTCGGCAAAAGCATCCCATTTCGGATCGCGCGTGATTTTTTTCCAGTGGTCGCGGATGTCGTGGAGAATTTTCAGGTCGCTTTTCAAGTCAGTGATGAACGTGGCCTTGAATTCCGTGGCGTTGAGCTTTTCGGCTTTGTCTTCGTCAATCAACCGTTGCACGGCTTCTGAATCGTCAGATTCCAGCAATTCAAAAACTTTGGCGATGTGCTTTTTGCTAATGAAGACGTGGCCTTTGTCGAATTCTTCGATGACGCGCGCGTAGGTGGCAATGAACCGTCCCAACGTCTGCCGGAAAGCGGTAAAACTGCTTTCCAGACGTTTGACGGTCAAGATTTTCATGAACTTGGCAAGGTTGACCTGGCTTTGGACTTCCTGCTTGGTGTGTTCGCCTTGGAAATATTCTAGCGGCTTGTAACGGGCGTATTTGAATTCGTTCGTGAGCAACCGGACGGTTTCGTCGAAAATCTGGTTTTCGGTTTCGTCGAGTTCGTAGAAAAGCGGTTCGGGGTCGGCGACTTCTGGGAACTTCAAACCCTGCTGATGCAAATCCTCGCCGTAGAAATTCATGATTTCGGTCCGGGTGCGCCTAATCATGAGATGTTTGAGAATTTTCTCACGCGTGTCGCGGGCGTTGTCCTGCACCGTCTGAAAATATTGTTCGCGGTCGTCCTGACGATCCAAACCGCTTAAATTACGGCGCAAGCCGGCGAAGAATGCTTCAAGATTACGGACGCCGGGGATGGAACTGTTTTTGGCCGGTTGAAACAATTTGATCTGGCTCAAAATGTCCTGCGGCGAATTATTCAACGGCGTGGCCGAAACGAGGATAATTTTTTTGCCGCTACAAATCTGGGCGAGCAGTTCGTAGCTCTGTGTGTCCTCGGTGCGGAAGCGGTGCGATTCGTCAATGAAGACGTATTGATATTTTTCAAGGTCGTCTCCAAGCAGAGTGGCGAGTTTGCCGATGGATTCGCATTTTGAACCGCGCACGCCGAATTCGCGGAAGACGTTGGGCCAGGAGCCGGGATTGTGTTCGTCCAAAAGATGTGGCGGGGCGATGACGATTGACCGTCCGTCCAGGTGCCGTGCTAACAGCGCGGACATGAAAGTTTTTCCAAGCCCGACGACATCCGCCAGAAAAACCCCGCCGAATTCATCGAGCACGCGGGCGGCGTTCAATACCGCGTCTTCTTGGTATTTCAGTTTCTTGAAATCGTTCGGCAGATACGCACTGTCCAGTTCGTCCGGTAAATTGAGTTCGTTGCGGAAATATTCGTAAAGGAATTTCAGATACAATTCGTACGGCGTGAATTGCGCATAGGGCGACTGTTTTTCGATGATCTGGACAAAATCTTTCGATACTTCCACTCCCTTCACCCAAAGCTCATTGAACTTCGTCAGCGCGAAGTCGTAGTCCGAACGGTTTTTCAATTCGACATTGAATTCCAAATTGTCCAAGAGCCCGGCTTCGGTGAAATTGCTCGAACCGGTGATAACGCGGCCCTTGTCACGGTCGCCGTCATGAAAAGTCATGATGTAGAGCTTGGCGTGAATCCGTTCGGATGGGTAGGCCTCGATTTCCAGTTTGCCTGATACAATCCACTCGACGAATTTCCGGACGCCTTCCTCGACGTTGGCGGAATCCTCCGATTTTTCCAGTTCGCCACGCAACGCACCCGATGCCGCCGCCCGCGCCTGGGCGTGTGACTCCAAAACCAGTTCCTGTTGCTTGGCATCCTGAATGAGTTCGTAAGTTTTACCGTCCGTTTTGATGCCAATCAAAATGCGGATTTTTTCCGTCTGCGTGAGCGCGGGATAAAGTTTGTAAAAGCCGCTGATGAAAAAATAACCGACAAGGCAATCGAAGTGGCGCGTGTCTGTTCCTAGCAAAGCATGAAACCGCTCATGCAGGCTCTGGCCGGTTTCGTTGGTAATGAATGTGCGATCGGAGGACATGGTCAGCCCCGTTTATGATTATCCCAGATGCCAGAGTTGATTTGCTGGTTCGACATGCGTCGACGGCATGATGGGGGAGGCGGGCCGATAATTCAAATGGATTGATTGCGAAGGTCACATTCCCTCGGACCGGGTCCCGAGGGGGCTATTCGGACTGGGCAAGCCCAGCGAATGACAGTTTATAATGTGGTGAGGCCCTTGGGGCATTTGTCCCTTAACCTACGCGGCCACAGGGCCGCGTTCGTTCAAAAATGAGGGCCGGACGGCCATCGCCGCCCGGCCCAGCCCTTGTCGGGCCTTGGCTCGGGGCGCACTCCTGCGTTGCCCGAAACCTTTTGCGCTGGGCGCAAAATTATGTTCCCGCCTGTCCGCGATGGTCGGCAAATTCGAGTTGTCGGTGCCGCCCTTGAATCCACTGCTGAGCTTTGGACACGGCCTCGACCACCATGGCCAGTTCATCAGCATAAAACGTCCGGCCCCTCTGCCACGAATCGTCTTTCTTGAAGAACCGGCTGATGAGAATTTTATCTCGAATCCCGTTCGCCTCCTGTGATTCCCAGACACAGGCGCGAATTTTTCCCGCGCATGAGGTGTAGGCTGGGGGAACTGGTTTTGCATCGTCATTTTGGCTCATTTTCATAAATCACAATTTGTCATACGCTTGAAGTATTACTGCATTAACCGCCTTGACCTTGCGGCCATGGCGGAATTTTTTAATATCCTGCCAAAAAATGAACCGGAGCGGCAGAATGACCAACCCGCCCACGCTCGTAATAAAGCAGTAAATATTGGCAAGCCAATGCTCGAACCAGTGATGCTCCCAGTATGAATAGCTGTCTGCAACCATGCTGTTTCCGACCAATATGATTGGCAAAGCTAAGAGAAAATAGCCGAACCAAAAGCCTCTTGGTTTCGGCACCACCTGCGGGCCGACTCCAAGGAACGAATATCCGGTAAGGATTTGGAATTTCCTATTGGTGGCGTTGTTCAGGATGGCGACCGGACGTCCTTGGTATTGCATTTCCGTAAGTTCGTGACCTTCACGCGCCTGAAAATTCTGACTGGGCACGGTGTAGGCGTGTTCACGCCCATCCTCGTATCGCACCCATACTTCGATTCCATTGTTGGTCGGTTCGGTGCTGATGACGGTTGATTTGGTTTTCTTGATTTCGTTGATGTTCATATTTTTGATGTGGTTAAGATTTGTTTAACTGCACGAGATGGTTTTTTTCCGAAAGGGGAGGAATGGCCGGAGGCCGGGCCGGTTCAGGCAGGAGGTCAATGGATGTGATTTTGTCCGGAATTTGATTTTCCAGCCCCATCTCCCAGCCGCCCAGTGTTCTTGGTTCATTGAAAGCAAACCACTAATTGCGAACATGTGCGATGTTAGCAACCGCGAAAACCTGCTTTTTGTATGGGGTGACTGAGCGTCAAATGCTGCGCCGGATTGGCGCGAATGTTAAGGCCGCCCGCTTGCGGGCGGATTTAACGCAAGAATGCCTGGCGGAAATTGCGGGTGTTCACTGGCAGACCGTTTCCCATATTGAAAACGGTAAGTTTCCCGCCTCTGTCATCACTTTTTTGCGGTTAAGTCAGGCGTTGGACGTTGGCCCCGACATTTTATTGCTGGCGGGGATTCCACCACTTGATGCCAAGCGGACCATGCGGATCAAGAAAGCATTGGCAAGGCAACGCTCCCTGAGACCGTAGAGGCAGTGTCGCCCCTATCGCGACGAATTTATCGGCGGCCTTTTTTCCTCCGTTTAGGTTCAATGGGAACATACCGTTGCGTTAATACCTTCCCGCGTTGGTCGGCTTCAATGCCTGCGGAGTAGTTGACTTCCGGCCTTTCCTGCAATTCCACCTGCATTCCGGGTGGTGGGGCGGAATTCAGAATTACTGCGCCGTCCGGTTCCGGTTTTCGAGAATTGCAAAAAAACCACTGATACACGCCGTTGACGTAGGTCACTTTGAAGGTTGGTGTCATTATTTCCGGTTTGACCGGCTCATCTTCAAGATGTTTGGCGTCTGCCCCTTCCGGGAAAAGATCAATGCGGCTGATGCGTTTGCGCAACTCCTCCCGCAGTCGCAAACGTGCGGATCTGTCGCCCTGGGCGACAAGATCTTTGATTTCCGTTCCGGCCTCCTGTAACGACGTGCGGCGAATTACGAGTGCCTCGTATTCTTTTGCCAGTTCCAGTTCTTTGTTTTTTTGCGGAACCAACTGCGTTTCCAGTTCCGTCATGTTGCGGATGAGGGTAACCGGTGGGGTGTTCGTGCTCGCTGCGAGGTTGGTCAGACGGTCAAGTTTTGTCTGGATTTGGTCTATTTTTGCCCGAGCATCGGCGAGTTTTTTTTCCAACCCAATTTCCGAGATCGGAATTTTTTCCCGGCTGATCGCCGCCCAATCCACCTGAATGATGTAATCCAGAAACCATTTTTCAAACCAGTCATACCGCCATGTCACTGCGCGGGCATCGGGTTGCTTGCGTGTGTAGTCAGAAACCAAATAATAATACCGGTAGGGTGTGCCGTCCTTTTTTTCGCGCTTTTTCTTGTCATACCCGCGCCCCATGTGGCGCATGGGCGTCCCGGAGTTTCCATCGAATGCGAGGCCCGAGAAAAGGTTCCCCGTGCTTTGGCCGAACTGGCCGGGGGTGTTGGTTTGCTTTCTGACTTGTGCCTTTTGCCAGGTCAATTGGTCAATGACAGCCGGATAGTACTCTTTTATCGGTTCCCCAATGTCAATGAGTCGCCTTTTCCCCTGCCGTTCACGGCGGCGGGGCTGGTATTCCCCCAATACGGTTCGGCTCCGCAGAATCCGTTGAATGTATGAAAAGTGCCAACCATTGCTTTTACCCCAAGCGGGTACGCCCTCCCGATTAAGTTGCTTGGCAATGGTTGCCTGTCCTTTGCCCGCAATGTTCATGTCAAAAATGCGGCGGACGATTTGGGCGCGTTCCAAAATCACCCCAAAACTTTTGCGATCTTCGCTGAGGACCAGCCATTGCGGGCATTGGGAGGTCATCTTGATTTGGCCGATTTTTTGGCGTTTTCCAATCCATGCCTGCACCAGGCGCTCGGATTTGGTGGATGATTCCTCATGCGCACGCATCATCATTACTAATGACAGCATTAGTCGGCTTATGTCGGTATTGATGGTGTCTTTGTTGTAAACCTGCTTGTCGGTCAGGGTGACCACCGTTATGTCAGCGTTAACCAGTTGCATGAACAAGGTCATTTGTTCGGTTAACGTGTCCCGGCTTAAACGGTCCAGGGATTCAACCAGCAGATAAGAGCCTTGCCGGACAATTCCGGTTTCGACGGCTTTTAGGAAAACCGCGAGCCCACCCTTCTTTTTATTGGCTCCGGTAAAGGCACTCAGTCCTTTGTCATGCATGTCAAGCGAGTCGTCCAGTCGAAGGCCATTGGCTTTGGCATACGCCTCCGATTTTTCAGTTTGTCGCCGGAATGAGTCGCCCGCTGCCTGTTCGGGGGTGCTAAAACGAATGTAGCTGTATGCTCTTGCCATGGATTGGATTATTGGTAGGTTCATTGTAGGTGATACCAATGGTCATATCAAGATGTACTTGTCCCTCGGGGAGAGGGGGAATATTCCGCCGACTCACTACAAAACAACGATTCCGGTGGCCGCACCGTTCCAGGTTCATGGAAAGGGGGGAATGGTCGGCAGTCTCATAAAATGACAACGATCCCAATAGCGTCGCCGCGCGCCAAAATCGCCGCCGGCCGGAATGCCGATTTTGCCGGAGTGTCCACACTCCTCGCGGTTTTTTCATTTTAAATGCGGTGATGATTTTGAAAAAAAGTCGTCCGCAGTTCGATTGAAGTCGTCGGCATGTTTAACCAAGGTCGCGTGCCCGGAGTGTGGAACCACCCAAAGGGCCGCTTGCGGGAAGTTTTGGTAGGAGGCCGGGCAGGGGGGTCTAATCGCTGGTTTGACATAATGGCGTGAAATCAAGGAATATAATGGTGCGATTATTTCATGGAAACAAAGCCATTTTTTATGAGAACTAAGGAAGAAATTGAGAAAATTCTTCCTGCGGATTCCGTCCAGCGGCAGCAGGCTTTGAAATCTTTGGAGCATTCATTCAGTCTTTATGACTTTGACGGCAACCACAAGCCGCACCCTTACGAAAAGGAAAATCTTTTGGAAGTGATTAGCAGGCGTGAGATGTATGTGGTTGACAACAATTCGCCGTGGCAAAGTGAGTGCCAAGCTCATTTGGACAAGGCATTCATCATATCGGCAGCATTGTCACGCGAACATCCAAGCACAAAAGCACTGATCCTTGACGCAACGCGTTGCGAGTTGGGTAATCTCTTTGCTTTTGGTTGCTATGAGAACGTCGCCAGAGTGCATATTGACAGAATTGATTCGAGCTTCGGCCATGTTTTTGACATGGAAAAACTGGAAAAGGCTTCGGATAAATCTGGAGAGGCGTTTGCCAAACTGAAAAAACAAGAAAAAGTAAATAACGACCATGACAAAACTGCCATCCGCAACCATATCGGTTTAGAATTATTTTTCCTATCCGCACTCGGCACAACACCGATCAAAACAAATTTCATTCAATCAGGGAAAGCGTCTGATTTACCAAACCGCGATTCAATACACGAAATAATATCCAGATTCCAAGCTGACATTCAGCGGCGACTGCCAAAGTGCAAGCACAACCTTAAACAAACTAAAAATGCTGTCGAGAGGTGCTATGCAAGACTCCTTTTGGAGGACAGGAAAACACGCAACGATTTTGACAAGCCAGATTATGACAATGTTTTCGGCGATATGTATATCGTATCAACCGCGATTTACTTAGGCGCGAACATATTGACAGGAGATAATGGACTCAAACAAATGGCCACCTATGCTGGCGTCAAATGTTTCAAACAACTTCCAGTCAAATAAACACTCCTCACAATTGCCGAATAAGCCAGACGCCTTTCACTTGGGTAGTTGCAAACCGACCTTGGGCGCGACTTGCGCCACATCTTTGTCACCCCGGCCGGAGAGGTTCACGATCACCAGGTCGTCCTTGGACATGGTGGGGGCGCGTTCGATGACTTCGGCCACGGCGTGGGCGCTTTCCAACGCGGGGATGATGCCCTCGAGTTGCGCCAGCCGCATGAAGGCGGCCAGCGCGCGATCGTCGGTGGCGTAGGTGTATTCCACGCGTTTCTGATCGTGCAACCAGGCGTGTTCCGGGCCCACGGCGGCGTAGTCGAGTCCCGCGCTGACGCTGTGGGTGAGCTGGATCTGGCCGACGGCATCCTGCAAAATATAACTGCGCGTGCCTTGCAGCACGCCAAGGGAACCGCCATGGAAACGGGCGGCGTGTTGCTCGGGCATGATGCCCAGGCCACCGGCTTCCACGCCGACCATTTTCACGCTGGCGTCATTCAGGAAAGGATAAAACAGGCCGATGGCATTGGAGCCGCCGCCGACGCAGGCAATGAGCAGATCGGGCAGGCGCTCTTCCTTCTCCAAAATTTGCCGGCGGGCTTCGTCGCCGATGATGCGCTGGAAGTTGCGAACCATCAGGGGATACGGATGCGCGCCGTAAGCGGTGCCGAGAATATAATGGGTGCTGCGGACGTTGGTGACCCAGTCGCGCATGGCTTCGTTGACGGCTTCCTTGAGCGTTTGCTGGCCGGCTTTCACGGAGACGACCTCGGCCCCGAGCATTTTCATGCGGTACACGTTGAGCGCCTGGCGCTCGCAATCGACCGCGCCCATGTAAATGACGCATTTCAGGCCGAACATGGCACTGACCGTGGCGGTGGCCACGCCGTGCTGGCCGGCGCCGGTTTCGGCGATGATGCGGGTTTTGCCCATGCGCCGGGCCAGGAGGATCTGGCCGATGGCGTTGTTGATTTTGTGCGCGCCGGTGTGGAGGAGGTCCTCGCGCTTGAGATAAATTTTGGCGCCGCCGAGTTCGCGCGTGAGGCGCTCGGCGAAATAGAGCGGGGTGGGGCGGCCGCAAAATTCCCGGAGATAATAGCTCAGTTCCTGCTGGAATTCGGGGTCGTGCTGGGAGCGGAAATATTCCGCCTCCAGCTCTTGCAAGGGATGCATCAAGGTCTCGGGCACGTACCGGCCTCCGAAGGGACCGAAATGACCCGACACATCCGGCATGTTTAAATCAGCCACAGCACTCATGCGTTAATTCTCGCGCATTGGGGCGGGGACGCAACGAATTTGTTTGGGGCAGGGTGGGGTCTGGCGTGTGGGATCCCGGGTCTGGGGAGGGAACGAATATCTTCTGGCGTGGCGATCCAATGTTATTTAAGCGCTGCGCCCTATGTCGCTCCTACGGAGCTTGATTCGTTTTGGCTATTGATACTACATAGATGTCGCGCCTAACGGCGCTTTAAGAGCGAGGCGCAACTATCTCGATTTCTAGGTTCTACGGCTTAAGTAAGCGCCATTCCCCTGTTGGGGTTTAGCGTGGTTCTGGTTTCGTCGTGTTATGCCAGGGCAATGATGCGGTCCAATAGCGTCGCCGCAGTTTCCTCCACCAACACCAGTTGCCGGTTGGCGGGGCGGACAAAGCCCTCGGTGGTGGCGTGGTCGAAGAAGTGCAGGAGGCTATCGTAAAAGCCCGCGGTATTCAGCAAGCCGATGGGTTTGCCATGGAAGCCCAACTGGCTCCAGGTGAGGACTTCGCACAGTTCCTCGTACGTGCCGAAGCCGCCGGGCAGGGCGATAAAGCCATCGGCGAGTTCGGCCATGAGGGCTTTGCGTTCGTGCATGCCGGCGACCACCCGGAGGTCCGGCAGGCCGGGATGGACGGCTTCCGGGGTTTTCAAGGCGTGGGGAATGACGCCGATCACGTGGCCGCCATGGGCGAGGACGGCATTGGCCACGAGACCCATCAAGCCCTGGCCACCGCCGCCGTAGACCAATTCAATGCGTCGCTCGGCCAGTAATTTGCCCAGATCGGTGGCGGCGGCGGCGTAAACCGGACGGATGCCCGGGCGGGAACCGCAGTAGACACAAATCCGCTTCATGGGG
Organism: uncultured Verrucomicrobia subdivision 3 bacterium; assembly: GCA_903895255.1. Classification (GTDB taxonomy): domain Bacteria; phylum Verrucomicrobiota; class Verrucomicrobiia; order Limisphaerales; family UBA11358; genus UBA11358. Next base: position 24,588 of record CAITTG010000088.1, on the reverse strand, counting down.
CGCTGGCCGCGCGGACGTTGGCAATGAAGGCCTGCACTTTGGCGGGATCTTTTTTACCGGGCGATGATTCTACGCCGCTGGACACGTCCACGGCAAAGGGACGGACTTGGCGGATGGCCGCGCCGACGTTGTCCGGGGTAAGGCCGCCGGCCAGGAAGATGGGCTTGCCGAATTCGCGGGCTTGCACGGCGAGGTCCCAATTGAAACGGTGGCCAGTGCCACCGCGAATGCCGGGCGTGTAGGCATCCAGCAAGTAGGCGTCGGTAGCGTACTGGGGGATGGCCGCGAGGGATGAGGCGTCGCTGATGCGGAAGGCCTTGATGGTCATCAGGCCGAACTGGGTGCAGAATTCGGGCGGTTCCTCACCATGGAATTGGAGCAGGTTCAGGCCGCAGGCCTGGATGGCGGAGAAGATGAAGGGTTCCTCGGCGTTGACGAAGAGGCCCACGCGCAGCACGTAAGGCGGCAGGTGGCGGGTGATCTCGGCAGCGGCGGAGAGGGTGATGAAGCGCGGGCTTTGGTCGTAGAAGACGAAGCCGAGCAGGTCCGCGCCGGCGGCGACGGCCATTTGGGCGTCGGCCAGGTTGGTGATGCCGCAGATTTTAACTTTGGTGCTCATTTATTCTAGCGACCTAAGAGACATTGAATGATTACTTTACGCCAAATCCGGGGTTTGGCCAGTTGTTTGGGACAGGGATTTGGCCGGGCTCTCAGAATGGGCGACCATCCCCAATCGGCGAACCATTAGTGAAAGAGAAGCACAGGTCATCATAATTCGTCGAACCCAGCTGATCAAATTGCCGATTTCTGCCAGCAGATTTTATTCGTACCTTGTGTCCATCGCTTGCCATCAAGTAGGGCGTTCCCCATGGGTCGAGATCCTCGCCTTGGACATTGCTCTCCGGTACATATCTGGAGTGGTAGGCCCTTTTGGCGGGATTGTCGCCCTTTAAAACGCGGATTATAGAGGCGTTGTCACCAAGGGGATATGACCCAAAATCAAGGCGGTAACCATTTAGTGAGGCGTGCAAATTGCCTTCGTAATACATAACATCTTCCCGGCGAAGTCGATCAAGCACCGGGCTTTCGTTGGTTTTAAGCAAATCATCCAACTCCATTGCCGTAATTGCATCCACACCACCGCCAGGCGGAATAATATGATACCATGCGTTGGACCCATGGTTCTTTTTGTCAACGCGCTCGAAAGCGATTACTTCACGAGCAATACCTGCCGCCCCGAGGTAAATACAATCCGAGGAGGTGTCAATCAGTCGGATATTCTCATGCAAATCAGTGGGGGAATTTGTCGCGACCGGAACCGGGATTCCGGTGGGATAAAACACCGATAGTTGGCTAACACCAATGTATTGCGGTACCAAATCTGATAATTTTGACGGCAAGTTGCCTTGATGGTCCCATGTATAGTGTTCAATGGCATTTCCGATTTTGGAAAACCGCACGAGGGTTTGAAATTGGCTACTCCGCTGTGGGTCTCGATGGCGAGCCCACAATCCGAAAAGTAATACAACGCAAATCAGTCCGAGAACGAAGAGGTGCTTTGACTTCATGCGGCGGCTTCCATGTTGGTGAATAAGCATACGCCAAATCCGTTGGTCTGGCCAGTCGTTGGGGGAAGGGATATTTCAGATTTCAAATTTGAAATTTCAGATTTGAAACGAGACAATTGATATCGCCATGACTTATCAACGGTTTGAAGACTTGCCGGTGTGGCAGGAAGCCATCCGGCTGGCGGAAAAGGTTTATTTGCTGACGGAAGATGCGGCCTATCAGAAGCAACTGAGCCTGCGAGATCAGGTGGAGCGGGCGGCAGTATCGGTATCCAACAATGTGGCCGAAGGTTTTGGGCGCGGCACCACCCCGGAACTGCTTTCATTCCTCTATATCGCGCGCGGCTCGGCGGGGGAAGTGCGCTCCATGCTTTGCCTGATGGAACGACTCAAACGCTTCGCTCATTTGAAATCGCAAATTGCAGATTTAAAATCGCTGGCCGAATCCTGCTCGCGACAATTGCGCGCGTGGGCGGCGGATTTGCAAGAATCGCCCATCGCGGGGCAACGAAGGTTAACGGAGGCCTCCAGAAAACGGGCGGAACAGCAAAAACGGGCGGAGGCCTTCATTCAAAAGCTCAAGGCTGATTACCAGCCGGTGCGGTTTAAGAATCCGGAAAAATCCGGGGCCTGAATTTCAAATTTGAGATTTGAGATTTCAAATCCTGAAAATACATCTGCCAGCATAACAATCCCCTCGTTTCCCGGCCGGTGCTTTGGCATGCTTCCCACGTGCCGCGCACGATTTATTTTGATTACAACGCCACCACGCCGCTGGACCCGGCGGTGCGCGAGGCCATGCTGCCGTTTTTGGACGGGGTCTGGGGAAATCCCTCGAGCGTGCATCACGTTGGTCGCCGTGCCCGGGCATTGCTGGATGATGCGCGGGACCGGGCGGCGATTTTCCTGGGGACCAAGCCCAGTGAACTGATTTTTACCAGCGGTGGCACGGAAAGCAATAATCTGGCGGTGTTCGGCGCGGCCCGTGCGCGGCAGGGCAGGGGAAAGCACTTGATCACCTCGGCCATTGAACATCATGCGGTGCTGCACGGGTTTGATTATTTGGAGAAAAAGGAGGGGTTTCAAGTTACCCGGCTGCCGGTGGATGGGGAGGGACGGGTTTCGGTGGCAGCGGTGAAAGCGGCGTTGCGACCGGACACTGTGCTGGTTTCGGTGATGGCGGCCAATAATGAGATTGGCACGATTCAACCGGTGGCGGAGATCGGCGCTTTATGCCGGGAGCACGGCGTGGTATTTCACACGGACGCGGTGCAATGGTTTGGCAAGGAACCGTTTACGAGCCTGGCGCAGTTTAATGCGGATCTGGTCTCGGTTTGCGCCCATAAGTTTCATGGGCCCAAGGGCGCCGGGTTGTTGTACATCCGATCGCCGCTCCACCTCGATCCGGTGGCGTTTGGAGGCGGTCATGAGAACGAACAGCGCGCCGGGACGGAAAATTTGGCGGGGATAGCCGGGTTAGTGGCAGCCTTGGAACGGTTTGTGACAGTTCCGGTGTTTGCGCCGGGCAAACTGGAGGGTTTGGTGGCCCAATTGCGGGAGCACGTGACCGCGGTGGCCGGTTGCACCCTGGTGAGTCCGGCAACGGGGTGCCTGAATAACACGGTTTCGTTTGTGGTGGCAGGGGCGGACAGCATCTCATTAATGGCCGGGCTGGATGTGGAAGGGGTTTGTGCCTCGAGCGGTTCGGCCTGTTCGGCGGGGTCGCTGGAGCCCTCGCATGTGATTTTGGCTTTGGGCCGGCCGGAAACGGCCAATTCGCTGGTGCGTTTCTCGTTGGGACGGGATTCCACGGCGGCCGAAGTGGCGGCGGTGGGGGAGATTCTACCGGAAGTCGTTCGCCGCGCACAACTCGGTTGACAACTTGGATTTGGTGGTGGATGGGTTGTTAATAGCTTGGTGACTTTGTGAACAAACCCCGGGTTGTTCGACTTTTTGGCCGCAGTCCCAAAGGAAACCGCCGGGGCATTTCCGCATTTGGGGCGGTGGTTGCTTGACTCGCTGAGTTGTTTGCTTTATTCACAACCCTTAATACTGATAGATTTTTAATTTAAAAAAGAATACTATTAAGCCAGCATGAACCTGACCATCGCCAAGGACCAAATACTTTTGGGCCTGCAAGCTGTTCAAAGTGTCGTCGGCTCCCGGACGACCCTGCCGATCCTCTCCAACGTGCTGCTGCGCGCTGAGGGGGCCGCCATTGAATTTACCGCCACCGACCTGGACGTCACCATCGCCTGCAAAGTGGAAGCCAAGGTGGGCAAGCCAGGGGCCACCACGGTGCCCGTGAAAAAATTGTTCGGGATCATCCGCGAACTCCCGGTCGGCGACATCGAAATCGAAGTGGACGACAAAAACCTGTGCAGCATCCGCTCCGGGGCCTCGTTTTACAAAATCAACGGTCTGAGCGCCGATGAATTTCCGCCGCTCACCCAGTTCAAGGATGACAAAAAGGTCACGCTGCCCCAGGCCACGATCAAGGGCATGATGCGCAAGACGTCCTTTGCGGTTTCCACGGACGAATCCCGCTATGTGCTCAATGGTCTGTTCTTAAGCCTGAAGGACAACAAAATGACGATGGTGGCCACGGATGGCCGCCGGCTGGCATTGGTGGATGAGGAAGTGGACATCAGCGAGAAGAGCCAGGGCGAATTTATCATTCCGGCCAAGGCGGTGGGCGAATTGAACCGGTTGCTGACGGATTCGGGCAACGTGGAGATCAAACTCGGGGAAAATCAGGCCTCGTTTGCCTTGAAAGATGAAAAAGGTTTTTCGGTCCTGTTGATCACCAAGTTGATCGAGGGAAATTATCCCAATTACCGCCAGGTGATTCCGGGTGAGGCGAAGGAACGTGTGCCGCTGGTGCGCGAAGAATTTGTGCATGCCCTGCGCCGCGCGGAGATCATGACGAGTGAAAAGGCCAATTCGGTCCGGCTGACATTTGGCAAAAACACGCTCGCCATCACGGCGAATTCACCGGAAGTGGGCGAAGCCCGTGAAACGCTGGCGGTGAATTACAAGGGCAAGGAAATGGCGATTGCCTTTAATCCGCGCTACCTCATCGAAGCCCTGAACGCGCTGAGTGAGGACGAGGTTTATTTTGAATTGATCGACGAGTTGAGCCCCGGGGTGTTGAAAATCAACGGGCCTTTCCTGTATGTCGTCATGCCGATGCGGTTGAGCTGAGATAGCCATTTAGCCGGACAGCATTTTTGTAAATACCACGGTTTAACCACCGTGGTATTTTTTTGTCAGTAATTAAAGCTTGGTAGAAAAGAGAAAGCCCGGGCACAACTCCGGGCTTATCACACACAACGCACTTGAGAACTGAGTGCGTTTAACACGTCATCAAATTACCAGAAACCGTGTCCCCTGCCAGTCACCAGTACTGGGGACATGAGGATAACGGCTCCCGACCAGAGAAATTTCAGACCACAACTTTCCTTGGCATTGCCCGGGCATGTACGCTAAAATGAGCGTATGAAGACGCTCACCATTACTGAGGGCCGGGGTCGCCTGGGTTACTGGCTCAAAAAAGCCGTGCAGGGCGAGGACATCGGCTTCGTGTTTGAAGGCAAAGTGGTGGCCCTGCGCCCGGTGGAGGTTCACTCGGCCGATTATGCCTTGCAGGAATATGGTTTGACGGACCGGGAAATGGCCACGGCCGAGAAGCGGATTGCCGCGGATATCAAATCGGCGCGGGCGCGCGGCGCTGTCACCCAGTTCACGGGTGGTACCAATGATTTCGATTGAGCTAACCCGGCGATTCAAGGACCTCGTCCGTCAAGCCGGCCGGGAAGCCGAGGTTTCGGCCACGCTCAAACTCGTGCAGTTGGGCTTTGGAAATCCCCATGCCCACACGGGCCTGGCCATTCGTAAATTGGGCAAGAACCTCTTTGAGTGCCGCACTGGCCGAGCTTGGCGCTTGATATTTTATGCGCAAAAGGGCGTGCTTACCTTTGATTTTGCGGGGAATCACGACGAAGTGCAGAACTACTTGCGCCACCAGCGCTAACGCCTCCGCTTGGAAAAGAGAAAGCCCGGACACAACTCCGGGCTTATCACACACAACGCACTTGAGAACTGAGTGCGCTTAACACATCTCTAATTTACCAAAATCCGCGTCCTCTACCAGTCACCAGTACTGGTTACATGTGCTGAAATTTGACAAAATAGGTATTTTAGGTACTTTGACCTCATGATTACGGTGTCCGCAACGGAAGGGGTTAATTCCTTCCACCAGCTTTTGGAGCGGGTGGCGCAGGGTGAGACCGTGCGCATTCTGAAACATGGCCGCGCCCGGGCGCGGTTGGTTCCGGACTGTGATTTCATGAGCAGCCAAGACATGGTGCGGGTGTTTGCAGGGTATCAGGCCGATGCGCTGGATCAGGCCACGGCCGACGCGGTGGCGGCCACTATTCTAACTCTGGACCAGGAAGCGGATGAAGCGCTGGCTCATTGATTCCGATGTCCTCATCGAGGGCGAGCGGGGAAATCCGGCGTTTGCCCAATGGCTGAAGACACCCGGCGAATATGCGACGGCGGATATTATTCGCGCGGAATTTCTGCTGGGCGTTCATGCTGTGCCCGATCCGGCCAAACGGCAGCGTGGCGATCAGTTCTACCGCGACCGCATTGCCCCCATCCCCGCCTTCCCGAATGAAGCCGCCGACTACGAGACGGCGGCACGGATGGCCGGGGAAGCCCGGCGCATCGGCCGGGGCAAACCCAGTCTGGCGGATGCCTTGCTGGGCGCGATTGCCTTGCGCACTGGCGCCACGGTGGCGACGCAAAATCTTAAAGACTTTGCGGCGATGGGAATTGCGGCGGAGAATCCGCTGGTGGTAAAAGCGCTGCTTTAATTTTGCGGCTTGGGGGGAAAAGAGAAGGCCCGGACACAACTCCGGGATTGGCAAATTAGCGGGTGATGGTGACCTCCACCTGGATTTGCGACTCGGACTGCACAGCGATTTCAACTGGATCCGGGTTCCCGGCTGGCGATTCGATCTCCGCTTGGGACTCGATTTCAGTTTGGGTCTGAATCGCGTTGGGCGATTCCAATTCGGTCTCTGATTGGATCTGGGTTTGGGCCAGGAGTTCCGTCTGGTTCGGACCCACTATCTGGACCTGCCCTTCTGCCTGAAACTGGCTGGCCACCTGATTTGCGCTGCCCGGCCCGACCGGCTCGTTAAGCTCCCCATTGTTGGTGATGGTCATATTTAAATTACATCTGCTCAATCGTCTCAATCCCCAGTGCCGCCAGCCCCTGCTTCAACACAGTGGCCGTGAGGTGGCACAGGGCCAGGCGCGAATCGCGCGTGGCGGTGTCGTCGGCTTTGAGCACCGGGCAGTTCTCGTAGAAGGAGGTGAATTTCCCGGCGAGCTCGTAGAGGTAGTTGCACAGGAAATTGGGACGGTATTCCTCCGCCACGCCTTCCAGGGCGAGGCCGAAGTTCAACAGGTGCTTGGCCAGCACGATTTCTTCCGGTGCCACGAGGTGGATGACTTCGGGGTGGGCGATTTGGAAATCCGGCTGCTCCAGTTTGCGGAAGATGCTCCGGATGCGGGAGTAGGCGTATAACAGATAGGGCGCGGTGTTGCCGGTGAAGGCGAGCATTTTATCCCAGTTGAACACGTAATCGCTCTGGCGGTTGGGCAGGAGGTCGGCGTACTTCACGGCGGCCAGGCCCACGACGCGCGCGATTTCGCGGCAGCGCTCGGGTGACAGGTCGGGATTTTTTTCGGTGACAAGTTTCAGGCTGCGTTCCTCGGCCTCGTCCAGCAAATCGCCGAGCTTCACGGTGTCGCCGGAGCGGGTCTTGAAGGGCTTGCCGTCGTCGCCCATGATTTTGCCGAAGCCGACGTGCACGAGCTTCACCGTTTTGGCGGCCTCCGGCTGCCAGCGGGCGAAAGCGAGGAACAGTTTTTTGAAATGCGGCCCCTGGCGGTCATCCACGACATACAGAATTTCGCGCGGCGACCAGGTTTTCAGGCGGTAATCGAGCGTGGCCAGGTCGGTGGTGGTGTAATTGAAACCGCCGTCGCTCTTGCGCACGAGGGCGGGATCGGCGATCCACTCGCCATCGCGATTGACGAGGAACGGATCCTCCTTGGGCGGCAGGGAGCCATCGCTGAACACGGCCACGGCGCCATCACTCGCCCGCGCGATGCCGCGTTTTAGCAGATCTTCCACAACGTCATTGAGCCACGGATTGTAAAAACTTTCGCCCAGGGTGTGGTCAAATTTCACGCCGAGACGCGCGTAGATGGTGTCGAATTGTTTTTGCGAGAGCTCGGTCATCTCGCGCCAGATGCCGAGGTTTTCGGGGTCGCCGGCCTGGAGTTTCACGAGTTCTTGCTTGGCTTCCTCGAGGTGGGCGGGGTTGACGTCGCACTCGGTGTTGATGATCTTGTAGAGCCGTTCCAACTCGCCGATGGCGTCGCGTTCGAGGGCGGGGCGTTCGAGAATTTGTTTCCAGCCCAGGAGCAGTTTGCCGAAGGCGGTGCCCCAGTCGCCGATGTGATTGTCGGTGATGACCTGGTGGCCGAGCAATCGCAGCGAACGCTGGAGGGCATCGCCAATGCCGGTGGAGCGGATGTGGCCCACGTGCATGGGCTTGGCGACGTTGGGCGAGCTGAAATCGACGATGATGGTGCGGGGCTGGGCGGCCTGGGCGAAAAACTGGTGCTCGCCGCGGGCGGCGGATTGCAGCGCGGCATCCAGCGCGGCGGGTTTGAGGCGGAAATTCAGGAAGCCCGCGCCGGCGATCTCCACGGGCTCGCACCATTCGGCGACATCGAGCCGGGCGACCACATCGGTGGCGAGCTGGCGGGGGTTCAGTTTGCGGGCCTTGGCCAAGGCCATGAGGGCGTTGCTCTGGTAATCGCCGAATTTGGGATCAGGGCAGGGGCGGACGAGCACGGCGGTGACGTCGGCCTCGGGCAGCACCGCGCGCGCGGCGGCTTGCAGGCGCAATTGAATGGATAAATAAGGCAGCACGCGGTTATTAAACCATAAACGGGCGGCGCGGGGCACGGAGAAAAAATGGGGGAGCGGTTAGTCTCTCTGTGCGACCATTTTTGTAATTACGATGGACGCCCGCAATTCGGCCTCGCTAAACTTCCCGCATGCACACCGTCCGGCTTGGCATCATCGGCATGGGGAACATCGGCAAACATCACGCCGATTATTTGCTCGGCCATAAAGTCTCCCGCGCCGAGCTGGTGGCGGTCACCGGCAACACCGCGACGCTGCCGGAGAAATACCAGTCACTCCACGTTTTCCGCGATGGCGCGGCGCTCATCCAGTCCGGCGCGGTGGATGCGGTGATCATCGCCACCCCGCATTATCAACATCCGGCGCTGGGCATCGCCGCGTTCGCGGCCGGCCGGCATGTGCTGGTGGAGAAGCCCATTGCCGCGCACAAGGCGGATGCCGAGCGGCTGATCTCGGCGCGGAAAAAATCCCCGCACCTGGTGTTTGGCGGGATGTTCCAGCTCCGTGCCGAGCCCCGTTATCAGGCCATCCGGCGATTGCTCCAGACGGAACTGGGCGAGATCGTGCGGGTGAACTGGATCAACACGGACTGGTTTCGCACGGAAGCGTATTACACCAGCAGCGCCTGGCGCGCCACGTGGCGCGGGGAGGGCGGCGGTGTGCTGCTCAACCAGGCGCTGCATAATCTCGACACGTTGCAGTGGCTCTGTGGTCAGCCGCGGAGTGTGCGCGGCTTTTGCCAGCTCGGCCGCTTCCACGAGATCGAGGTGGAGGATAACGTGACCGCGTATTTGGAATGGGCCAACGGCGCGACGGGCTCGTTCATCAGCTCCACGGGCGAGGCCCCCGGCACCAACCGGCTGGAGATTGCCGGCACGCGCGGGAAACTGGTGTTGGAAAACGACCGGCTGGTCTTCACGCGCAACGAGACGGACATGCTTGAATTCAGCCGGACGGCCACTCAGGGTTTTGTCAAGCCGGCGGCCACCGCACAGGAGATCCCTTTTGAGAACGCCAAACTCCCGCATGCCATCCTGACGCAGAATTTCGTGAACGCCATTCTCGATGGCGAGCCCCTCATCGCCCCGGGCGAGGAGGGCCTGCATTCGTTGGAACTGGCCAACGCCCTGGTGTGGTCCTCATTGCGTGGCGAAACGATTCGGCTGCCGATGGACGGGGCGGGTTGGGAGGCGAGATTAAATCAGTTGATCGCGGAATCAAAGGTGGTCAAGGAAGTCCGGGCGACGGGAGCGGATGATTTTGCGGGGTCGTTTAAAAAGTAAATTACCGCCCGACCGCCAATAATTTATCCATCACCTCCGCATTGCGCAGCGTCTCGCCCAGTCCGAACTGCGGCGCCCGCCCCGCCAGAATGGCATCAGCAAAATCCTCCACCTCCAGCCGGTACCGGTCGCTCAGTGCCACGGGAATTTCGTGGCGCTCGTCCCCCACTGTTAGGCTGAGGCTGCCGGCGTTGTCCAGGAAGGTGTCCGGCACTTCCAGCACACCGCGCGTGCCGATCATTTCCGAATACACCCGCCGTTGCGAGTTGATGCCGCAATTTACCGAGGCGATCAGGCCCGTGGAATAATTTAACAGCGCGGAGAAGCTCACATCCACCCCGCCGGCGCGCACTTGCTCGACCGCAACGGATTCCGGCACGGACGTTTCCGTCGGCAGGTTCTGCTGGCGGGCCACTTCATCCGCCACGAGGCCGGCGAAGTTCACGGCGTAACAGCCCACATCATAGAGCGCGCCGCCGCCGAGATCCGGCTTGAGTTTGATCGAGGCGGGATTCGTGAGCAAAAACCGGTGCGTGGAGCTGACACATTTGATTTCCCCGAGTACCCCGCTGCGCAGCACTTCCAGCACCTGGCGGGTGCGGTCGGTGTAGCGGTACATGAAGCCTTCCATCAACCGCACACCGTTGGCGGCGCTGGCCGCGATCATCCGCCGGCACTCGGCGGCGTTCAGCGCGATGGGTTTTTCGCACAGGATATGCTTGCCGCGTTCCGCCGCCTTGATGGTCCACTCACAGTGCAAGCCATTGGGCAGGGGAATATAAACGGCATCCACTGAGGAATCAGCCAGCAGGTCTTCGTAACGATCATGCGTGACCGGCACGTTAAATTTGTCCCGCGCCTCCTTCAGCTTGGCCGGTTCGCGCGAGGAGAGCGCGTGAAATTCGGAATTGGAGGAGCGTTGGATGGCGGGGATGACATTTTCCCGGGCGATGCGGGCCCACCCCAAAACGCCCCAGCGGATTTTTTTGGTTTCAGTGGTCATGATCAGACCCGGCACGATAAATCACCTCCGGCAAAACGCAAACCGTCCTCGCGCCGACGGGTGGTTGGCGATAACGCGGATGGATGATCCGCCGGCCTACTTTTTCCCGTACTCGCGAATGATGTTGAGCATGGATTCCGCATCCGGGGCGTTTTCCAGCGCCTGGCGGAAATCCGGCTTGTGGAGCAGCTTGGCAATATTGGCGAGGGTGTGCAGATGTTTCTGAAACTGGCCTTGGGGAACGAGGAAAAGCATGACGAGCTTGACGGGCTGGTTGTCCAAGGCTTCGAAATTGACCCCGGTCTTGGAGCGGCCCAGCGCGCCGACGACTTCGTAAATCAAATCCGTGGAGGCGTGCGGAATGCCAATGCCGAAACCAATGCCGGTGCTCATGGAGGTCTCGCGCTTTTTCACGGCGGCGGTCACCGCGTCGCGATCCCCTGGCTGGATCTTGCCCGTGGCCACCAAATTATCAATCAGTTCATCAATCGCTTCCCAGCGATTGGCCGCGCGCAATCCAGGGATGATTTGCGCCTTTGTTAAAATGTCAGCCAGGTCCATAAAATGTTACTCCTGCATTTCACCTGATTGGCGGCACAATTCAAGAATGAATTGTTAACATTTTCAGCCACACCCAATTGCCGCCCGCCACACCCCAGTGAAAAAGGAGGGTCAAATCGTGACCCCACCAGCGCAGGGCTTGCGTCAAACCGGGTTTTCCCGTGATCAGCGGCACCCCTAGCAACAGCCAGGTGAGGTTGCCCAGAAAAATGATCACGCCGGAAAACAGCCAGCCTTGCGAGGTGATGTCCGATTGCTGGGTCTGCAGCACATGCCAGGTGAGCGAAACGTGAAAAGCATATGCCGCCCCCAGCGCGAGATGAAACCACAGGCGGTACGGCTGCCAGTCCCAGATCCAGTTCCCGAGCAAATATCCCAGCACCACGAGGACGGCGTACAGCGGAAAAAAATAGGGCGCCAGAACGATGAGAAAATTATGTTTGCTGACCACCACGTGGCCACCCTCGGAACTGACTTTCATGCCTTTGACCGAGCCGCCAAACAGCCACGTCCAGAGTGCGTGGGTTAGTTCGTGGCCGAATACATATATCCACATCGGTTTGGGCAGGAGCAAAAAAATCACCAGCCAGCTCGCGAAGCCGGCGAGCAGGGGAATCCACGTGGTATCCGCGCCGCCGCTGGCCGCCAGCACGCTCACCATGGCCATGGCCTCGGCCACCGCCACCGGCAACAGCAGCAACGCGAGTAGAAATTTCAACCATTTCGGCATCCCGCCTAATTTAGCCAAAGCCGGCGACCAACGGGGAATAAAATTTTCACAAACTTGCCGTCATCCATTCTTTGCTTGCACGAACCGCGCATCCGGTTTATCTCCCTGTGTCCGCCGGCAAAGAAATTTTATGAACTATACCAAACTCCAATGGTGGGACCGTTTTCAAAAATATCACACGGCGTTTCCGTCGGTCGGCCTCGCCGTGGATTTGAGCCGCATGAACGTGGACGACGCGTTTTTTGCCAGCATGGAACCGGCTATCCAGAAAGCCTTTGCGTTCATGGCCGCGCTCGAAAAAGGGGCGATTGCCAACCCCGATGAAAACCGCATGGTGGGCCATTACTGGCTGCGCAACCCCGCGCTGGCACCCACACTGGACATCACCGGCGAGATCAAGCGCGCCATTGCTCAGATTCATGCGTTTGCGGCCAAAATCCATCAAGGCACGTTGAAAGGCGCCGGTGGTTCGTTCAAGAATTTCCTGCTGGTGGGCATTGGCGGTTCCGCCCTCGGTCCGCAATTCGTGGCCAACGCCCTCGGTGACCCGCGCACCGACAAACTCAAACCGTTTTTCTTCGATAATACCGATCCGGACGGCATGAACCGCGTGCTCGCGGCGATTGGTCCGGACCTGAACCGCACCCTGACCATCGTCATCTCCAAGTCCGGCGGCACCAAGGAAACCCGCAACGGCATGCTGGTGGCCCAGGACGCCTATGAGAAGGCGGGGCTCCATTTCGGTCATCATTGCGTGGCGGTTACCACCGTCCGCAGCGACCTCGACAAAGTGGCCGTCCAAAACGAATGGTTGGAACGCTTTCCCATGTGGGACTGGGTGGGTGGTCGCACGAGCGAACTCTCCGCCGTGGGGCTGCTTCCGGCCGCGCTTCAAGGTTTGGACATTGACGGTATGTTAGCCGGGGCCAAGGCGATTGATGAGATTACCCGTGGCACTGACTATAAAACCAACCCCGCCGCCCTGTTGGTACTGGCTTGGTATGCGTCCGGTAACGGTAAAGGCATCAAAAACATGGTTGTTTTGCCTTATAAGGACCGTTTGGAACTGTTTTCCAAGTACCTGCAACAATTGGTCATGGAATCCCTTGGCAAGGCACTGGACTTGGACAAAAACGTGGTCCACCAGGGCATCACCGTGCTGGGCAACAAGGGCGCTACCGACCAACATTCTTATATCCAACAACTTAGGGATGGATTGAACGATTTCTTCGCCACTTTCATCGAGGTATTGCACGATCAGGATGGTGCCGCCTTGGAGGTGGAACCCAGCACGACGTCGGGTGACTTTCTGCATGGATTCTTCATGGGCACCCGTCAAGCCCTGGCGGAGAGCGGCCGGGAATCCATCACGCTCACCATCGATAAGGTGTCACCCGCCTCTGTGGGTTTGCTGATCGCCTTGTTCGAACGCGCCGTGGGCTTTTACGCCACCCTGGTGAACATCAATGCCTACCACCAGCCCGGCGTGGAAGCCGGCAAGAAGGCGGCGGGCAACATTATCGAAATCCAGCGGGCGCTGTTAAAATATCTGGAAGCGAACCAGCTCAAGGGTTTTACCGCCGCTGAATTGGCCACCGCGATTGGCCAGCCGGAGGAAATTGAATCGGTTTACAAAGTCGCCCGCCATCTCTCGGCCAACGGGTGCGAGGTGGAATTTATTCCCGGACCCGCACTCGCGGACAATAAGTTTGGGATCTTTGAGTGAGCATTGCTTTTTTAACGGTGCCAAGTTCATTTAGGCCATCACCGTTTTCTTCGGGCTGAAAGCCTGACATGTTATAGCCCGGGCTGGAGGCCCGGGTTACCTACCACCCATCTGCCTCGCCGCCCTGTAAGGGCGGGACATTACCTTGGAACGGGTGATGAGTGCAGCGATGCGGTCACGGTTTCCATCTGCTAAACTAAAACCAAATACCAATGAAAATTTGCATTAATCCGAGCACCACCAGGAGTTTTCGCTCCAGTGTTGTGGTGGGACTGAGTTACGCTTCTCCCTCTACCTTTGGGATAAGGCCGGGGTGAGAGGGAATCGTCCAAGTACCCGATATTATGTCTCGTGTTCTCAATTGAACGGTGATTTTTTCTCCTCCTCTTCGCTATTTTGCGTTACCTTCCCCCCATGTTCGTTTATCCGAAGCATTATGATGTGATTGTGGTGGGAGCCGGCCATGCCGGGGTGGAAGCCGCCCTGGCGGCCGCCCGCATGGGTTGCTCCACCCTGCTGCTCACCATGAATGCGGATAGCATCGGACAAATGTCCTGCAATCCGGCCATTGGCGGGCTGGCCAAGGGCCACCTCGCCCGGGAGATCGATGCCCTCGGCGGCGAAATGGGCCGCGCCACCGACATGACCGGCCTGCAGTTCCGCATGCTGAACACCAAGAAAGGCCCCGCCGTCTGGGCCCCGCGTGCCCAGTGCGATAAGAAAGCCTACCAATTCCGCCTCAAGCGCGTCTGCGAATCCGAACCCAATTTGGACGTCAAGCAAGGCCAAACCACCGGCTTGGTTCTCAAGGCCGGGGCGGTCACCGGTGTGGAAACCGCGCTCCAAGTTCAATATCTGGGTAAAACCGTGGTCATCACCACTGGCACCTTTCTCCGTGGCCTGATGCATATCGGCACCAACCAGCAGTCTGGCGGACGGGCGGGGGACGTGGCCGCTATGAATCTGTCCTCTTCCTTGAAGGAAGCCGGGCTCGAATTGGGCCGCCTCAAGACCGGCACCCCGCCCCGACTCCTGCGCCGTTCGATTGATTTCTCCAAGACCGAGCCCCAGTACGGTGACGAGCCGGTTCCCTATTTCACCTTCTGGAAAGATGATTTGTTCCACGTGGAACAAAATTCCGGCAATGGCTCCCCCATGTTCCACGTGGAACAATCCGCCGGCAAATACCCGCCCGGCTCCATCCTCAGCCGCATTAATGGCCAATTACCCTGCCATATTACCTTTACCACTGCCGAAACCGCCCGGGTGATCCGCGAGAACATCCACAAATCCCCGATGTACTCCGGTGTGATCGAAGGCATCGGTCCCCGGTATTGCCCCTCCATCGAGGATAAAATCGTCAAGTTTCCCGAAAAGGAGCGCCATCAAATCTTCCTTGAACCCGAAGGCATCGAGACCGATGAGTTTTACGTCAACGGTTTCTCCACCTGCCTCCCTTACGAGGTCCAGGTGGATTTGATTAAAACCATTATCGGCTGCGAAAATGCCGAAATCATGCGTCCGGCCTATGCCGTGGAGTATGATTTTGCCTTCCCGACCCAGCTCCAGCCCTCGTTGGAGACCAAAGTGTGCGAAAATCTATTCCTCGCCGGGCAGATTAACGGCACCTCGGGCTATGAGGAAGCCGGCGCGCAAGGCTTGATCGCCGGCATCAACGCCGCGCGCAAGGTCCAAAACCGCCCGCCGGTCACCCTCCGGCGCGACCAAGCTTACATCGGTGTGCTCATCGACGACCTCATCACCAAGGGCACCTCGGAGCCTTACCGCATGTTCACCTCCCGGGCCGAGTATCGCCTCCTGCTTCGTCAGGACAATGCCGATCTCCGCCTGTCCGACATCGGCCACGACATCGGCCTCCTGCCCGAGCACCATTTCCGCACCTTTGTCGCCAAACGTCAGGCCATCGAGGACGAGATCAACCGCCTGCATAAAACCTTTCACGTTTCCGATTCCCTGGCAAAAATCTTGTCCCGTCCCGAAATGCTGTACAAGGACCTCCCCAAACGGCTGGACAATTTGTCCGCGGAGGTCATTCAGCAAATCGAGATCACAATTAAATATGCCGGCTACATCGAACGTCAGGAAGTTGAGGTGGAAAAATTCAAGGTGTTGGAAGATAAAACCATTCCACCCGGCTTTGATTTCGCGACCGTGCCCAGCATGAAACCCGAGGCGCGGCAGAAACTGACCAAGATCCGTCCGGCCACCATCGGCCAGGCCGCCCGCATCTCGGGTGTCACGCCCTCCGACATCAGCATCCTCATGATCTGGCTCAAACGCTACGGTCAGGCGGAAACCGTCGCCAACGGAATCGCGCCATCGAAGGCGGATCAGGCGGGCTGCGAACCTTGCGGCGCGGAGTTGGAAGATAACTGAAACCGCTCCAGCAGCTTCACCGAAGCCCGGGACAGGTACCAATCGTTCTCGACCAGGTTCAACTCCCGCACCTCCATCCGGCCAAACGAACGGTCCCGGTACTGCTCCACAACCCCCGCGTAGGCCGCGCTGTCCCGCAGCGGCGTGCGAAACCTGACCACCGTCATATGAGCCGTTTGCAAAATATACCGGCTGTCCAATCCCTCCGTTAAGCCCCTTGTCCGCAATTCCTTGCGCAAGACCTCCCGCAACTCATTCAGGGCCGTGCTATTCGGAAACCCTTGAATCATGATGGCTTCCCGGGTGAGGGTGACCCCGGTAAATGCGAGTGTCCAAGCGCTCCTGCCGACGAGCGCCGCCTTCACTGCCGCCAGATATTCCGCATATCGCGCCAAGTATCGCTCATGGTCCAGCGTCGCCGTGAACAGCGACAACACCGTCACATGGAGTTCAGACGGGTCGTAGTAATATTGCTCCGGATCAAGCGCCCGAAGTTCATTCAAAAATTCCGTCACCGATCGCTGGAGGTCGGCCGCCGGCCGGGCCAGCAATGTGATGCAGCGCCGCCGGTCGGGCTCGCGGCTCGCCAGCAACGGATCGATCGTCACCCTGCCCTCACGAACCTCGTCGATCGCGCCGTTCCATAACCCCGTATAGCGTTCCTGCAACCATTCGTGCGTTGAGTTCATTGATTTGGCCAACCCTAAACGGGTTCTCGGCACCATGCCACAGGTCGGGAGTTGCTGACAATAATGTATTGGCTGGGGTTGTTTAGAATGTCATGCCAGCCCTCGGTCCGCGCGATAGCGTCCTGGCGTGCGGCGGTCCTCCGCGGCTTTTCGCTGGCACACGAGCGAGACCGGGGAATTCCGGAACGCCATTAGGCGATACTTCCGGCCCCCCGGAACTCGGCGCTTGACATATTAAAACAATCGTTTTATTATATTCCCCGAAGTTGGTATTATGTCGCGCACTAAAGAATATGATCGGGAGACGGTTTTGCAAAAAGCCGTGCGGGTCTTCTGGGCTCATGGCCTGGCGGGCACCTCCATGGCGCAAATCGTCAAGGCCACCGGGCTCAACACCGCCAGCATGTACCAGGAATTCGGCCGCAAGGAAGACTTTTACTGCGCCGTCTTGGATACCGCCTATCAAATCATCTACGCCCCCATGCTCGAACCCATGCGCCGGCAGCCGGGCCTGGTGGCCCTCAAACTCTACCTCGGCAAAATGGCCGAATATGCCTGCGCCAAAGACTATTGCGGCTGCATCTACTTGAATAATCTCGCCGGTCGCAACCAGGTGCCCGAGCCCGTTCTGCGCAAGGTGGATGAACTGGTCCGCCAGATTCACCAACTGCTGGAAAATTGCATCACCGCCGCGCAGGCCCAGGGCGATCTGCCCGCCGGCCGCGACCCCCGGGCGCTCGCCGCTTATCTGGGCTGCCTCGTGGAAGGCCTGACCTTTTATGGCCGCACCGCCCGCCACAAGGCGCAAATCCCGGCGGTCATCGACCAGGCGCTGGCCGGGCTCACCCAATAATTTTTTTATCGGAAATAAAACGCACGTTTTAATATGAATGCCCTCGCCGAACCCATCCGCACCGCCGAAACCCCCGTCCGCACCCTGGACGCAACGTGGCTCCGCGACCTCTGCCTCGCCGTCGGCGCCGATGACGCGGGCTTCGTGGAAGTGGATCGCCCCGCGCTCGCCGGCGAGCGGCCCCACCTCGCCAGCGCCTTTCCCCGCACCCGCAGCCTGATCAGCATCGTGGTGCGCATGAACCACGAAAACGTTCGCAGCCCCGCCCGCTCCGTGGCCAATGCCGAGTTCCACCACACGGGTGAGGACGTGGACCACGTGACCCGCCGCCTGGCCGCCCGCCTGCAACGCGAGGGCATCCGCGTCTTGAACCCGCCCATGGCTTTTCCCATGGAGGCCGACAAGTGGACCACCGACCGCATGTGGATCGTCTCCCACAAACCCGTCGCCGTGGCCGCCGGGCTCGGCCACATGGGCATTCATCGCAATGTCATCCACCCCCGCTTTGGCAATTTCATCCTGCTGGGCACGTTGCTGTTGGACGCCGAAATCAACGCCTACGGCCAGCCCCTCGATTACAATCCCTGCGTGGAATGCAAACTCTGCGTCGCCGCCTGTCCCGTGGGCGCGATTGGGTCCGACGGCGCCTTCAATTTCTCCGCCTGCTACACCCACAATTACCAGGAATTCATGGGCGGCTTCTCCAATTGGGTCGAAACCATCGCCGACAGTCGGAACGGCATGGACTACCGCCGCCGCGTGAAAGAATCGGAAACCATTTCCAAATGGCAGAGCCTCGCCTACGGCCCCAACTACAAAGCCGCCTATTGCATGGCCGTCTGTCCGGCCGGCGAGGACCTGATCGGCATCTATCAGGCGAACAAAAAGCAGCACTTGGTGGAATTCGTCAAACCGCTGCAAGAAAAGCGCGAGCCCATTTATGTCATTCCGGGTTCCGATGCCGAGGCCTTCGTAAAAAAGCGTTACCCGCACAAAACCATCCGGCCGGTCAAAAACTCGTTACGCGCCCGCAGCATCGCCAATCTCCTCCGGGGCATGCCCCTTTCCTTCCAGCCGGGCGTGGCAGGCAACCTCTCTGCCCGCTACCATTTCACCTTCACCGGCCGCGAACCCGCCGAGGCCACCGTGGCCATCAGCGGCGGCAAAATTCAGGTGGAATCCGGTCACAATGGCGAGCCGAATCTCCGCGTCACCGCCGATTCCGAAACCTGGCTCGGTTTTCTGGCCAGGGAAAAAAACCTCCTCTGGGCCCTGCTCACGCGCCGAATCCAGTTGCGGGGCAACCCCAAATGGCTGCTCGCCTTTGGAAAATGTTTTCCCAATTAGCTCATTTCTGCCCATGCTTGAATAGCTATTATTGAATGATGGCTTTTCAAGGCACGCTCATGATTTATAAAAATAATTTTCCCCAGCCGGAAATTGGACCGGCCAAAATCCTCCGCTGGAAACTGGGTTTCGGTCCGCGCGAACAAACCCGGCAGCCCCCGGTCAGCGCGGCCGCGTCACCACCCATCCACCCCGCACCGGATTTGGCCGCCATTCATCAGCCCGATCCAGCAGCGATCCAGCTCACCTGGATTGGGCACTCGACCTTTCTGCTGCAATTTCGCGGCCGGAATATCCTCACCGACCCCATCTTTGGCAATTGCCTCACCCCCATTCCCGGCTTCAGCTTGAAGCGGCTCTCCCCGCCGGGCCTCACCTTCGCGCAGTTGCCGCGCATTGACGACGTTTTGATCAGCCACAATCACTACGACCATCTGGATGCGCCCACCGTCAAAAGCCTGGCGAAACGATCCGCCGCCACCCGCTTCTGGCTGCCCTCCGGGCTGAGTCAATGGTTTCACCAGCGCGGTATCACCCAGGTGCAGGAACTGGCCTGGGGGGAATCCGCGAACTTTGGCGAGCAGGCCGAGCTTCACGCTGTGCCAGCCCAGCACTTCGCCGCGCGCGGACCTTTTGATCGCAATCACACCCATTGGTGCGGCTGGGTGCTGCGCAGCGCCGGGAAGAATATCTATTACGCCGGCGACACCGGCTACAACTCCGACTTTCGCGAACTCGGCCGGCGGTTTGGCGGCATGGATTTGTCACTCATTCCGATCGGCGCCTACAATCCGCGCTGGATTATGAAATCGGTGCATACCGATCCCTTCGAGGCGGTGAAAATTCATCAAGATGTTCGCTCGCGCTGCTCGATTGGCGGTCATTGGGGCACGTTTCGCCTGACCGACGAGCCGCTGCATGAACCACCCGCCCTCCTGCATCAAGCCCTGGTGGAAAGCGGCCTATCCGCCCAGGATTTTGGCGTTTTGTGCCCCGGACAAACCGTCTTCATTAAATCCGCCGCCAACTCACCACATTCGCACCAAGCCGCTGGTCCGTCGGATTGATCGCTTATCAAATCATTGGAAAACAAACTGCCTCCCATCGCCCCTCCCTCGGAGTGCCGGCTTGCCGCCGGCTTACCGCGTTCGACCACTGCCACGGTCCGGCTTACTGTGCGGGTGCACCGCACCCCCCGGAGTGCGGCCGTCTCGGCCGCCACCCGCCGTTCCTACAACGCCCAGCCCCGCCCGTATCTCATCGCAGGCCCAATGGGCCGCGATACTCCCCCTTACCCCCGCGGCAAACCGTGGCCGCCTGCGGTTATCTGGTGAGTCAGACGATAATTCCCCC
Organism: uncultured Verrucomicrobia subdivision 3 bacterium; assembly: GCA_903895255.1. GTDB lineage: Bacteria > Verrucomicrobiota > Verrucomicrobiia > Limisphaerales > UBA11358 > UBA11358. The sequence goes on along the minus strand of CAITTG010000088.1, from coordinate 4,063 downwards.
TCTGCCTGAGGAAGAGGGTTGGGGTAAGGGGGAAACGCACCCACTAGCGCCCCGCCTCGCTCCTAGCTTGAAAGCTACCGATTTTCAAAGAAAGCTAGTATTAGACTAATTACCCCATCCCTCCTAATTCGCGCTAATTCGCGAAATGAGCGGATTAATCCCCTTCGACCAACTGTGCCACTCCCACTGTGCCACGGCGCTCCCAACTGTGCCAAATCGGCGCGTTTGGCACACCCCTCCGCCCCTCCCGCCAACCCCGAAAACCCCGTTCCCCCCTTTATCCAAGGGGTTCCCCCGCCTTTTCCCGTTTCCGGCACCATTCTTGCAGGTGGTAGTGCAGAACTTTAGTTACAACCAACAATTTTTATATGGCAAAAGTATTAGGGATCGATTTGGGCACAACCAACTCCTGCATGGCCGTCATGGACGGTGGTGAACCGCTCGTCCTGGAGAATTCCGAGGGCAAGCGCACCACGCCGTCCGTCGTCGCCTTCACCAAAACCGGCGACCGCATCGTCGGCGATGCCGCCAAGCGCCAGGCCGTCACCAATTCCCGGAATACCATCTATTCCGTGAAGCGCTTCATGGGCCGCAAGTTCGATGAAGTCCAGGAGGAAATCAAACGTGTTCCCTACAAGGTCGTCAAAGCCGCCAATGGCGATGTCGCCGTGGAAGTTGAAGTGGATGGCAAGCCCCAGCGCTTCAGCCCCCCCGAAATCTCCGCCATGATTCTGGCCAAGCTCAAGGCCGATGCCGAAACGCGCCTCGGCGAGAAGGTTACCCAGGCCGTCATCACCGTTCCCGCTTATTTCAACGATTCCCAGCGCCAGGCCACCAAGGATGCCGGCCGCATCGCCGGTCTGGAAGTCCTGCGCATTATTAATGAGCCCACCGCCGCCTCCCTCGCGTACGGTCTGGACAAGAAGAAGGACGAGAAAATCGCCGTGTACGACCTCGGCGGCGGCACCTTCGATATCTCCGTGCTGGAAATCGGCGACGGCGTGTTCGAAGTCAAAGCCACCAACGGCGACACCCACCTGGGCGGCGACGATTGGGACAACACCCTGATGGACTGGATTCTCGACGAATTCAAAAAGGAAAGCGGCATGGACCTGCGCAAGCAGCCCGACGCCCTCCAGCGCATCAAGGAAGAGGCCGAAAAAGCCAAGATCGCCCTCTCCAGCTCCACCACTTACGACATCAACCTGCCGTTCATCACGGCGGATGCCTCCGGTCCGAAGCACATCCAGAAGACGCTCACCCGCGCCAAGATGGAGCAGCTCACCGACACGCTCTTCGAACGCACCATCGCTCCCGTGAAGGCGTGTTTGAAGGATGCCGGCATCGAAGCCTCCAAGATCGATGAACTCGTGCTCGTCGGCGGCATGACCCGCATGCCCCGTGTGGTGGAAGTCGCCCGTTCGCTGGTGAACAAGCAGCCCCATCAGGGCGTGAATCCCGATGAAGTCGTCGCCATTGGCGCCGGCATCCAGGGCGGCGTGCTCAAGGGCGAGGTCAAGGACGTCCTCCTGCTCGACGTCACCCCGCTTTCCCTGGGCATTGAAACCCTCGGCGGCGTGTTCACCAAGTTGATCGAGCGCAACACGACGATCCCGTCACGCAAATCCGAAATTTTCTCCACCGCGGCCGACAACCAGCCCGGCGTGGAAATCCATGTGCTGCAGGGCGAGCGCCAGTTTGCCCGCGATAACAAGACCATCGGCAAATTCAAGCTGGACGACATCCCGCCCGCGCCCCGGGGCGTGCCGCAGGTCGAAGTGACCTTTGATATCGATGCCAACGGCATCCTCCATGTCGCCGCCAAGGACCTGGGCACCGGCAAGGAGCAGAAGATCACCATCACCGCCAGCAGCGGCCTCTCGAAGGAAGAAATCGAGAAGATGCGCAAGGATGCCGAGGCCCATGCCGACGAGGACAAGGCCAAGAAGGAAGAGATCGAAACCCGCAATGAAGCGGACAACGCGGTGTATCGCACCGAGAAAACGGTCAAGGACAACGCGAGCACGATCTCCCCGGACGACAAGTCCAAGCTGGAATCCGCCGCGGCCGCGGTGAAGGAAGCCTTGAAAGGTTCCGACACCGCCACCATCAAATCCGCGAGCGAGAAGCTCAACGAAGTGTGGCAGGCCGTCAGCACCGAACTGTACAAAGCTGGCGCTGCGAAAGCCCAGGCCGCCGCGGGTGGCGCTGCCGGCACGCCGCCCCCCGGAGCCGGTGAACCCAAGTCCGAAGGCAAGAAAGACGACGGCGTCATTGATGCCGAGGTCGTGGACGAGAAGAAATAATACCGGATGAAAGTGTTGGTTCCCGCCGCTCACGCGGCGGGAACCATTTCCATAACAATTTTCCCGCCGCGCGTGCGGACCGGGAGTTAATTCGTAAGCAAACAACAACCAAACCAAAACAAATCAATATGGCATTAAACGTCAAACCTCTCGGTGACCGCATCCTCGTGGAGCAGGCCGAAGAGAAGGAAACCAAAAAGGGCGGCATTATCATTCCTGACTCCGCCAAGGAAAAACCGTCCGAAGCCATTGTCGTTGCCCTCGGCACCGGCAAGACCGATGACAGCGGCAAGAAAGTCGCCTTCGAAGTGAAGAAGGGCGACCGCGTCCTCGTCTCCAAATACGGCGGCACCGAAATTAAGATCGACGGCAAGGAATACAAAATCCTGTCCTCGGACGACATTCTCGCTGTTCTGGAATAATTAACTCCTTAACCATTTAACCATTTAACTTACTAACTCAAACAACACTATGGCAGCTAAACAATTGATATTCGACGAACAGGCGCGCCAGGCCCTGCTCAAAGGCGTGCAGAAACTCGCGCGCGCCGTGGTCGCCACCCTCGGGCCCAAAGGCCGCAACGTGGTGATCGACAAAAAATTCGGCTCCCCCACGGTCACCAAGGACGGTGTCACCGTGGCCAAGGAAATCGAACTCGAAGACCCCTATGAAAACATGGGCGCCCAGATGGTGCGCGAAGTCGCCAGCAAGACCAGCGACGCCGCCGGCGACGGCACCACCACCGCCACCGTGCTCGCCGAGGCGATTTATCGCGAAGGTTTGAAGTACGTCACCAGCGGCGCCAGCCCCATCGGCATCCAGCGCGGCATCAACAAGGCCGTCGCGGCCGCCGTGGAACAACTCGCCAAGATCTCCAAGAAGGTCAAGGACAAGGAAGAGATCAAGCAGGTTGCCACCGTCTCCGCCAACTGGGACACCACCATCGGCGAAATCATTGCTGACGCCATGGACAAGGTCGGCAAGGACGGCACCATCACCGTCGAAGAAGCCAAGTCCATCGAAACCACGCTCGACGTGGTCGAAGGCATGCAATTCGACAAGGGCTATCTCTCCCCCTACTTCGTGACCGCCGCGGACACGATGGAAGTCAAACTCGAGGAAGCCTACATTCTCAATTACGAGAAGAAGATCAGCAACCTCAAGGACCTCCTGCCCATCCTCGAAAAAGTGGCCAAGACCGGCAAGCCGCTCTTGATCATTGCCGAGGACGTCGAAGGTGAAGCGCTCGCGACCCTCGTGGTCAACAAGCTGCGCGGCACTCTCAACATCTGCGCCGTCAAGGCCCCCGGCTTCGGCGACCGCCGCAAAGCCCTCATGGAAGACATCGCCATCCTCACCGGTGGCAAATGCATCACTGAGGACCTCGGCATCAAGCTCGAGAGCATCGACCTCACCGACCTCGGCCGCGCCAAGAGCATTGTCGTGGACAAGGAAAACACCACCATTGTCGAAGGCAATGGCAAGCCCTCCGAGATCCAGGGCCGGGTCAACCAGATCCGCCGCCAGATCGAAGAGACCACGAGCGATTACGACCGTGAAAAATTGCAGGAACGCCTGGCCAAGCTGGCCGGTGGCGTGGCCGTCATTCATGTCGGCGCCGCGACGGAATCCGAGATGAAGGAAAAGAAAGCCCGCGTGGAAGACGCGCTGCACGCGACGCGCGCGGCCGTGGAAGAAGGCATTGTGCCGGGCGGCGGCGTGGCGCTGATCCGTTGTATCGCGGCCATTGAAACGGT
>CAITTG010000087.1 GCA_903895255.1 uncultured Verrucomicrobia subdivision 3 bacterium | reverse complement strand
GCACGCGATGCCCGGTGAATTGTTCCGTGAGCGAGCGGTTGGCGGCGGGCGTTTTGCCAAAGACCAGCACCCCGCTGGTTTCCTTGTCCAGCCGGTGGATGATGGCCAGCGTGGACCAGCGCGGCTCCCGGTGCCGCAGCCATTCATAAATGCCCTCGCCCGCATAAGGACTGGGGGCATGCGTGTTCCAGCCGGCGGGTTTGTTCACCACCAGTAAATGCTCGTCCTCAAAAATCACGCACGGAACCATGTGCTATGAAACCATGTTTGGTGGCAGGAATGAAAGCTCCTTTCACCGCGCCAGGTGGCGCATGAAGAAGGAATTGGTCGACCCCACATACTGTGCGCCAAAAATATCGAACCCCCCGTCGCGCATGTGCACCACTGCGGAAACCTGCCGCGGGACCAGGCGCGGATCATATTTGCGGAGGAGCAAATGATAAGCCTGGTGGGCGAATTCCGTCAACGGCGTGAGCGCGCCAATCAAAATCGCGAGCCAAAACCACCGGCGCAATCGCGGTGCCAGGCCGGGCGTGGCCAGGGCGCGCGCCATCAATACGGCCAGGCAAAACATGGGCACGGCCGCCGCCCGCATGCTCAGGTCGCTGTAATACCCCGCCACCACCGGCAGCAGGGCGGCCAGCGCCCAGCCCGTGGCGTCCGCCAGTCTGCGCTCCTCGGTGCCTTTGGGAAAACGAGCCCGGACAAACCACAGAAAAATCCCAAATTCAAAGACCGCACACAGCACCAGCAGACACACCGACGGGATCAGACCCGGCGCATCCCGGAACTGGGTGAACCAGCAGATGGCGATTTTCGGAAACCGGGCGTTCACGTCCGGTGACGTTTTGGCGGCATAAAAAGCCAGTAACAACCCCAAGGGCAAGAGCAGGGCCGGGAAGAGTTGCCAGCATTTGAGCGGCCAGGCCAGACCCTTCTGGTAGAACAGGAAGAATGCCGCCAACAGCAGCCCCACGGCCGCAAAAGGTGACCACAAGAGCACGCAGACAAACAGGAAGGCAAACCCCGCCGGGCGCAGCGGCGGGGGACTTGCCAGGAACAAACTTGCTGACAACCAGGCCGCCAGCGATTGACCCGGGGCCATTTCCAGGAGCCACCAGTGGGATTGAAACTGCCAGATCCGCGCCCAGGTTTCGTTCGGGTAAAACAACAGCGGGCCGTGGGTGCTGGACAAACCCAGAACTTGCACCAGCAGATTCGCCGCAAAGGTGAGACCGGAGAAGGCAAAAAAGGCGACGGCGGCCAGCGCGGCCGGCAGCCGGGTCAGCCGGGCAAACCAGGCGCAGACGAGCGTGATTCCCAGCGATGTCCAGACCCACAAAGCCACCTGCGCCGCCGCATAGCCGGCCGCCTTTCCCACCAGCGCCGCCGGCAGGTAATAGGCCAGATAATAGACCAGCGACCAGTGCGCCGAACCATCCGCCAGCACCACCGGCCACGGCAGGTTGACGCAATCAAACAGCACCGCATTGTGCTTGATCCAGTCCGATTCCTGCGGCGCAAACGCCCCGGCACCCATGAAGGCCGCCAGCCCGAAACCAAAGGCGGCCAACCAGCCAACCTCGCCCCGTTTAAATGGCTCCCCCTCCGCCGGCCAGGCCTGGATGAACCGCCAGGCGGCGTACAACACCGAGCCCACCGATAAAATGGCATACCCGGGCTTGAGCCAGCCGGTGAAAAATATCACCAGCGGCAGTGTGAGGTACAGCACGGTTAAAAGCCCCAGAGACGCCCGCCGGGGTTGGGGTGGTGGCATAAGTAATGAATGTTCGTCCGGAATGGCGGCCTTCAAACTTCGCCTCGTCTGAATTTATCATGGCTGTCCATCGCGTCACGGTTTCAAGTTAGGCAATCCCTGGCACCTTGGCAAAATGCAAATCAACCCGGTCCTCCGCCTGCCCCTGCTCGAAAAAAACTCGCGCACCCGCCCCTCAACCGCCATTTTCCCCCCGTGCATCTGGCCCATCTGCGTCTCCGTGACTTCCGCAATTACCCGCGGTTGGACGTGGACTTTTCCCCGGGCTTCCAGTTGCTCCTCGGCGACAACGCCCAGGGCAAGACCAACATCCTCGAGGCCGTCTACCTGCTGGCCACCCTGCGCTCCTTCCGGGGCGTGGGTGGGGCCCAGATGATCCGCCACGGCGCGAAGGGCTACTTTGTCGGGGCCCAGGTCATCGGCCAGGGCGAGCATGACATCAAAATGTACTGGGCCGCCCGGGAGCGAAATTTGACCCTCGATGCCCAGCCGGTGAAAAAACTGGGCAATTACCTGGGCACCCTGCGCACCGTGATCTTTTGCACTGAGGACCTGGAACTGGTCAAGGGCACCTCGCGCTCGCGCCGGCGCTTCCTGGACCTGCTGCTCGCCCAGACCAATCCCGGCTACCTGCCGCTGCTCCAACGCTACATGCAGGCCGTCCGCGCCCGCAACGCCCTGCTCAAGCAGCGCACGCTGGACGAGGCCTCGCTCGAGAGCTTTTCCCGGGAACTGGTCGCCACCGGCACCCAGCTCATCCGCGCCCGGGCCGAACTCATTCCCCGGTTCTCGCCGCTGGCCCGGCTGGCCTACCGGCGGATTTCCCACGATGCCGAGGAATTGCGCATTGAATACCAGCCCAGTGTGAAAAACGATTTTGCCGTGGAACTCGCCCAGGTGCGCGCGCGGGAACAAAGCTACCGGTCCACGCTCGTCGGCCCGCACCGGGACGAGGTGCAGTTGCTGCTCAACGAAAAATCCGCCGCCCAGTTCGGCAGCGAGGGGCAGAAACGCACCCTGGCTGTCGCCCTGAAAATGGCCCAGGCCGAATACCTCACCGGCATTCATGGCAGCGCCCCCGTGCTGCTGATTGACGATGTCATGGGCGAACTGGACGTCAAACGCCGCAGCGGGTTGCTGCCGCTGCTGGATGCCGCCCGCAAAACCAGCGGGCAGGTTTTCATGACCTGCACCGAGGAAAACTGGCCCCGCGAACTCGGCCGGGATTTGTTCCGCTGGGAAGTGAAAACCGGGACGCTGACGCCGGCCGGGCGGTGATGGGAG
>CAITTG010000086.1 GCA_903895255.1 uncultured Verrucomicrobia subdivision 3 bacterium | reverse complement strand
CGTCTCGGCCGCAACCCGACGTCCGACCACCGCCAACGCACAGCCCCCCCCAAGCCCCCACCCACCTTATTGTTGGTTATTTGCGCCAACGAACCATTTTGACCTCCCGTCACGGTGCCGTCTAACGACCAATGCCGACATTTCCGCCTGAGGCCCAACGGGCCGTCATTCCTCAGCCCAGCCCAGCGGGCTGGGTCGGCTTGTCCACCTGCCGGGGTCATGCAAGTCCTCACTATTTACATAAGGTTGCTTTGCCATGGGCGGACTCAAACCACTCAATTCCCCGCCGGACGGCCACCTCACGCGCCGGGATGGGGCTGGCCGTTCCTCCGTCGTTAAGACGCCCGGGTTTCCGTCTGCTCGCTTTTTCAAAATTTCCCTTTGACAACTAAACAAATGATGCTACATTAACCGAGTAGTCCCGACCTGTGGGTCCGGATCAATGATGGCTGCGGCCATCCGGAGGCCCGTTCACCAAAGCTTTGGCCACGGCGGAACCCGCTCTTTGACATCGGCCCCAGCCTTGGGGTGGCCAGCCAGCCACCGGCAACCCGCTGCCAGTCAATATTATAACCAAATAACCGCTTGACCATTTAACGGAAAAGCGAACCAGTCCCCGGACCAAATCTTCAAGTTTCCAGAAGTTTTTCCCCGCCGCCGCCCCCGACCTTTCCTCGACAAATCCCCCGCGCGGGTTACGTTGTACGCATCATGAAGGGCGAAGTGGTTTACTTATATGCGTTCGACGTCGCGAATGAAATCGCCATGTCCCGGGTCCAGGAGATCCTCTCCGAAAAACCGTTCCCCTTCGAGATCCGCATGGACCGCACCCTGCCCAAGGACATGCCGCTCTACAAACCCCTCGCCATCGAGCCGCACCTGCTGCCCGCCAGGCTCGGCGGCCGGGCCGTCAGCTTTCTGATTCGCGTGTACGACGTCGGCGTGGTCACCGTCATGATGCGCCTGGATGTGGCCCCCGCCTTGATCGCGGACCTAATGCCTTATCACAATCCCCGCCTCGATGACGGCGAGACCCTCGACGCCGTCGCCACCAAACTCTGCGCGCAGGTCTGCGATGGCCTGCGGGACCTGATGATCGGCCAGTCCGAGGAACCGCCGCCGCCCGAGGCCTACACGGTGTTTTGCCTCACCGACCTCGATGGCCTGCAGGACGCCAATCTCTGGCTGGCCGAACAGCGCCGTGCCGTGGCCGGCCTGCTCACCGAAACCCCTGCGAGTCATTTAAGCGAATCACAGGTCACCGAGGTGCTGCGCATCCAGCGCTCGTTTGAAAACACCGACCTCGCCGTGATCGACTGGGACGCCGCCCTCGTGGTGGACCTCAGCGGATACACCGATGATGTCCTCTACGCCCTCGAACTGGCTAATCTCCAGTTGGAGGAGTTTCGCGTCATGGACCGCCGGCTCGATGCCTATCTGGACCGCGCCTACGCGGACCTGGAACGGCGCGCCATGCCCATGTTCGGTGCCGCCTCCAAAACCCTCCGCCACTTGCGCCGGTTCCGCGTGGACGTGGCCAAGCTCACCGACGAGGTGACTCATATCACCAAGTTCTTCGGCGACTGGCATCTGGCGCGCGTGTACCTCGGCGCCCGCGACCGCTTTTACCTCGACCAATGGCGGGCCAGTGTCGAGCAGCGCCTCGCGCAACTCGACAAGCTCTACAGCGTCGTCCACGCCGAGGTCAACGAGCAGCGCATGCTCTGGCTGGAAATCATCATCGTGATCTTCTTCGCCTTCGACCTGGTGATCCTGCTCGTCTTAAAGCGCTAGGTTCTCAATAGCTCACCGCCAGATTGGTTCGTCCGGCCGCGGTGATGGCCCACAGGTTAACCGGTGTGAGGTCCAGCGGTGCCTTCACAAACCTTGCGCTGCCATCAAACATCGCATAATTGGAACCGGACACGTGCTCATTTTGATTCACCCGTTCCGTGTCATTGCCCTCGCCGGTGGTGGATTGCTCATAAAAATCCATGTAAAAATCCGCATAATCGGAGAGCTTCTCGCCAAACAGGATCGTGTCCGAGACCTGGCTCACGCATGAATCTTTCATGCCATTCGGCCAGGCCCCGGCCATGTACACATTGTCAAATTGCGATTGCGTCATGATGCTCGTTTGCGCGAAATAATCATTCAAACCATTGATAAAATACGTGCGCGGCGCGCTGTCTGCGTGGTTGGCGGCCGGATAATTGGTGGGATTGGGGTCGCTGGGGCAGATGAGGAGGTTCGTGTTGTTGCCATAGTCCGCATACAACTTGTCCGGCCAGCGGTCCGAGTCGCTCCGGGGCGGATAGGTCGCCGCATTGTCGTCCACGTACAGGCGCGCGGCGAGATCCAGTTGCCGCAGATTGTTCACGCAGGCGATGCTTTTGCCCGCCGCTTTGGCCCGGGCCAGGGCGGGCAGCAGCATCGCGGCCAGAATGGCGATGATCGCAATCACCACGAGCAGTTCAATGAGCGTAAACGCCCGGCCCGGTGCTGGTGAATATTTTAAATTGGATTTAGTCATAACCATTCCATGAATATTTACGTCTAACGCCTTAACTTGTTTCGACGGGCCGCGCGGCCTCGTCATTCAAAATTTTATGTCGAAAAACAACTGGTTGCTCCTCGTTGTCCTGCTGGGGCTGGGCACGGTCTATGCCGTGTACTTCACGGATTGGTTCCGCCCCAAGGTCATCGCGATTTACCATGTCAGCCGCCCCAACCGCCTGCGCCCGCAACGCCCCGGCACCCCCGCCCCGGCGACGATGCCCGTGACCTTTGGCCTGGGTGCCCGCTACCAACTCACCGAACTTAAAGTCTTCCCGTTGGATGCCTGGCAAACGAATCACAATGTCCTCCCCATCTGGCATTTGATTTCCGACTCCAATTCCATCCCGCTCAAATCGTTTGTCTACGGTCAATTCCTGCGCGGCATGCGGCCGGCCGTGCCCGGCAGCCGTCCCCAGCCCTTGGAACCGGACGTGACCTATCACTTGGAACTGGTGGCGGGCAAAGCCCGGGGTGAACACAATTTCACCGCCCAGCCACCCCCGTGAGCCGGTCCGGCTTAGCTGGCTTTTTCCGTAAATTTTCCCGCCAAATGACAGGCGGCCAAATGGTTGGGCGCCACCTCCCGCAAGACGGGCACCTCCGTGCGGCAGCGCGCCTCCGCCACCGGACAGCGCGGATGAAACGGGCAGCCCGCCGGTGGATGAATCGGCGAGGGCACATCCCCCGGCAGAATAATCCGCTGGCGCTTGCTGTCCGGGTCCACCTCGGGCACCGCCGAGATGAGTGCTTGCGTATAAGGATGCTGGGGCAAGCGGATAATGGTTTTGGCTTCCGCCAGTTCCACCACCCGGCCCAGATACATCACCATCACCCGGCGGCTGATATGCTCCACCACCGCCAGATCGTGGGCGATGAAGAGGTAGGCCATCCCGTGCTCCCGCTGCAAATCCTGCAATAGATTAATGATCTGGGCCTGCACCGAGACGTCCAGCGCGCTCACCGGTTCGTCACAAATGATCAGCCGGGGTTTCACCGCCAGGGCCCGGGCAATGCCGATGCGCTGGCGCTGCCCGCCGCTGAATTCATGCGGATAACGCTCGATGTAGCTGGCATCCAGACCCACATCTTTGAGCAATTCCACCACGCGCCGGCGGCGCGCGGTTTTGCCATCCACCAGCCGGTGAATGTCCAGCGCCTCGCCGATGATATTTTCCACCGTCATGCGCGGATTCAGCGAGCTGAAAGGATCCTGGAATATAATCTGCAATTGGCGGCGGTGTGCCCGCAATTCCTTGTTACTGATTTTGGCCAGGTCCGTTCCTTCAAATAAAATACTGCCCGCCGTGGGCTCCACCAACCGCACAATGGCGCGGCCCAAAGTGCTCTTGCCGCAGCCGCTTTCGCCCACCAGCCCCAGGGTTTCCCCGGGCGCCATGGTAAAGCTCACGCCGTCCACTGCTTTCACCGACTCGCGCGGTTTGCCGAACCCGCCGGTTTTCAGCGGGAAATGGACTTTCAGGTTTTGGACGTCCAAAAGGGTCATTCAGTCAGCTCCCCTACGGTTGTCAGTCGTCAATCTTGCACACGCGGTGAAATTAGAGGCAATGGCTGGTGGCGTCAATGTGGCAAAGCAGCCAGCGTTCCAAAGTCAGCGCTTGCCACCGGTACCTGTTCGTTTTAGGTTCAATCATGAATGCCGGAGCTTTCACGCTTCTTTGGGATTATCATTCGCATATATGCGGAGCCGTTTGCGCCGCATCATCGGCCCCATTTCCACGCCTATTATCAAGCGGCGGTGGCGGTTTATGGTCTGCACCCGGTGGAATTGATTTCGGGATCGCTGCCCCTCCGCCCGCAACGACTGGTGGAGGCATGGGCCGAAATGCACCGGGAAGAATTGCTGGCCGACTGGCATTTACTGCAAAAAGGCTGCCGGCCGGCACCAATTGCGCCGCTGCAATAAAAACTCTATGAGCCATCCGGTTTGCAAAGTGAAATCGTTCGCCATTGTCCGGCCTTACACCTTGAAGGTGGGCTTCGACGACGGGTTGTCGCGCGAAATTGATTTCCGCCCCATCCTGCAGGGCGAGCTTTATGGACCGTTGCGCGACGTGCGTTTGTTTGAGCAGGTTGCCTTGGACTCTGAGGTTCACACTCTGGTATGGCCCAATGGCGCGGATTTTGATCCCGCGACCCTCCATGATTGGCCTGCGCAGGCTGAGGTGGTCGCCAAGGCCGTGGAGCACTGGTCGGAGCCACACCCGGCCGGTGCACCCGGCTAATCGCGAGGTGGTGCTGGAATCAGACTCGGGAAATTTGATTGTACGCACTCCAATTAAAAAGTTCCCGAAAGCTACCGCCGCATTGAACAAATTTTTCCAGGTCAAAGTCTCCGTCTAGTTTTAGAAAATCTGAAATTTTAATTGAGTCTTTGAAAATTTGTCCGGAAGGTTTGCCATCCAAGGGGAATGCCACCACCACTTGAATCCAGTCGCCTTCGTCAAAATAATCAGGCCAATCCCGCAACCATTTCCAAATGTTGTTAAAGGCCGTCCAAGCCACGTCTCGAGTTGCCTCGGCCGAGGCCAATGGCACAATGGCCAGCGAGGCATTAATGAGGTTGCCCTCAAAAGTCGGGCGAAAATCACACCACGAGAAGTGGCTGGCCTCACCAAAGTGGCGGCGAAACTCAGTTTCAATGGATCCGTAAGTTCGCAAGGTTGGCTTTTACTTAAGGCTTTCATTCCAATACGGACACCGCACCCACCTCCCCGCCTCCACCTCCACCAAGCCTGGCTCGCTGGCTGAGCACTCCGGCCGCGCCACCGGACAGCGCGGTGCGAAACGGCATCCGGGCGGGAAGTTCCCCGTGCGCGGCACATTGCCCGGGATGGCCGAGAGCCGTTCCAGGTTGCCCCGCAGTTTCGGAACGGAATTCATCAACGCCCGCGTGTAGGGATGCAACGGCCGGCGCAGCAGGTCGCGCGCCGGGGCCAGCTCCACGATCTGCCCGGCATACATCACCGCCACCCGGTCCGCCAGGTCGCCCACGATGCCCAGGTTGTGCGTGATGAGCAAAATGGCCATGCCCAGCCGCTGCTTGAGATCGCGCAACAAATCCAGAATCTGCGCCTGAATCGTCACATCCAGCGCGGTCGTCGGCTCGTCCGCCACCAGCAATTGCGGCGCGCTCGCCAGCGCCATCGCAATCATGACGCGCTGCTGCATCCCGCCCGACATTTCAAAAGGATAATTGCGCTGCCGCGCTTCCGGCGCGGGAATGCCCACCAGCTTCAAGAGCCGCACCACCTCCGCATCCGTCGCACGGTCGGGTTGGTGCAGCTTGAGCGATTCTTTGATTTGATTGCCCACGCGGAAGACCGGGTTCAGCGAGGCTCCCGGTTCCTGAAAAATATAGCTGACCACCCGGCCGCGAATCTGGCGCAGTTCCTTGCCGGACATCCGGAGCACATCCCGACCGTTTAGCAAAATTTCCCCGCCCGCATAAACCGCCGGTGGCGTCGGCACCAGCCGGGCAATGGACTGCGCCGTCACGCTTTTCCCGCAGCCGCTTTCGCCCACGAGACAGACCGTTTCGCCCGCCGCGATGGCGAATGACACATCATCCACCGCGCGCGCGGCGTTCGCGCCGGACCCAAAGTCCAGTTTCAAATGCTTAATCTCGAGCAAGGCCATGCAACGTTTGATTCCCTTAACTGCCGCTAATGGTTAAACCAAGGCACCCCCGGTGGAAAGCCTGAATGCGGCAACGGCCCAGTTTTGGTTCATGAAATCAGGGGGAGCCTTGCTGGCCAGTTGGCAACCGCTCGGGGCAGGGGGTTGATGAAGCTTGACGGGTTTCGGGTTGTTGGTGATGCAAGTGGCCCATTGACAATGTTTAATCGCGATATTGGAGGAGTTTGACGAAGGTGGACCCCATAAGTCCTATGTCCAAAGTCCAAGGTCTAAGCCGGAACTATTCATTTCAACCGCAGGTGAACGCGGATGAACGCAGATAAAACCATGAGGTAGGCAAGGGTTTGGCCCGCTATTGCTCGCGAACTATTTGGTGCGTCATTTTTTCTCGTTTTCCGCCTTTCCCCATCTGCGTTAATCCGCGTTAATCTGCGGTTAAAGTCTTTTTCAACTGAATTTTCAGACAGGCTCTAAGCCGGAACGATGCAATTAAAAAAGGACTTTAACCCCAGATCAACGCCGATGAACGCAGATCTGGAAAGGGTGAAAACTTGAAAAAATGGCGCACCAACTGGTTTGCGATCAAGCGCCGACCGAAACCTTGCCAAACCTCCGTTTTTATCTGCGTTCATCTGCGTCTATCTGCGGTTGAAATGAATTGTTCCGGCTAGAGCATTGACAGAAATGATGTAGCGCTGCGAAGCCAAAAACCCAAAAGACCGCTTCCCGCAGGGTTCCCAACGCTGCGCTACAGCATTTATGGAAATGCTCTAAGTTGCGACGGCTGCTTTTAACGGCGGCAACTTGGGCCATGCGCGGTTCCAAACGCTTCGCTGCATCGTAATCCGACAGTTTGAAATGGTTGCGCTGATGGACGCTGTAAATATGACCGAACCCCCCGTCAAAACCAGCTTCGCTTCAACGTAATCTTGTAAACCACTGCAAAAGCATTCGGCTGGTTGGTTGGCTCGGTGATTTCCAGCGCATTCGGAGTTTGCTGCCATTGCAGTTTTTCCGGGCTGCCCAGTAGTTGGACGCTGCCGATGGCATGGTCCAATAATTTGGCGTTCGTGCCCAGCGAATGGATGCTCACGCCGTTGGTCGGCCAGCCGAGTTCGATGGCATAGAGGGTCTGGCCTTTGACGGTAAACCGAATGTCATCGGCACCGTTGGCCTTGCCCTTTCCCTCGTTAAAGCCCTGTGCGGTCAGCGGGGCGGCGGCGTCCAGCGCGGGCCCTTCGCCGCAGCGCTTCCAGGGGCGGGTGTCAAAGATGCATTCGCGGTTCACAGCCATCCAGTCGCCGATGCCCTGTACCACCGTCAGTTCATCATCGTCAATGGTGCCGTCGCCGCGCACGGGGATGTTCAGGAGCAGGTTGCCATTTTTGCTGACGACATCGCACAGGGTCTGGATGACGGTTTTGGCGGATTTGTAACGGTGTCGGTTATACAGGGCGCGGTCATAATGCCAGTTCCCAATGCACGTGTCGGTCTGCCAGGGCTCGGGCTCGATCTGGTTGCTCGCGCCGCGCTCGATATCCCAAACCATGCACTGGCGTTGCTGGGGGTCGAGAATCTTGCCGAAAAGCACGGCTTCGTTGCGCCCGCCATGCCAGGCCATGCTGCTGTTGTAAAAATCGGCGGCGATTTTCAAGCCCGCGTCGCTCACCGGCCAGAGGGGCAGGGCGGTGTCGTCAAAATACAGCAGGTCGGGATGGTACTTGTTGATGAGGTCGATGGTGCGGTTGTAAAACTTGTCACAGTAGGCCTGGTCGGGCAGGCTGGCTCCGTTGCCCCAGTTCCACTGCGAATGGATTTTGTTGGGCTTGTTGCTGTCGACACTGCGCGCATGGTTTTGGGCGTACAAATCCTGCGGATCCAGGCCGTCCCACCACTTGCCCTTGCCGTCCGCGCGGGTGAGTTTGCCGTCATAATCTTGCGCGGGCTCGTACCAGGTCCAGGCATGCGCGGCGTGGACGCTGACCCCGAAGCGCATTCCATTGGCGCGCGCGGCCCGGGCCCAGCCGCCCACCAAATCTTTTTGCGGACCGATGGCAACAGAATTCCACGGTTGATACCGGCTGTCCCAGTTGTCAAAGTTGTCGTGGTGATTGGCCAGGGCAAAAAAGTACTGCGCGCCGGCGCGTTTGTAGAGGGCCATCAACTTGTCCGGATCCCAGTTTTCCGCCTTCCATTCATGAATCACGTCCTTGAAGCCAAATTGATCCGGTGGCCCGTAATGCTGAATGTGAAACTGGTTGTCCTTGCTGCCCGCCTGGTACATGAATCGGGCGTACCAGTCGCCATGTTCGGGCTCGCACTGGGGACCCCAGTGCGCCCAGATGCCAAACTTGGCATCGCGAAACCATTGGGGCACCTGGTATTGCCTGAGGGAATCCCACGTGGGCGCAAATTTGCCCGTTTGCATCGGCTCCGTGTTCGTGTTGACGATCACCATGGCGGCGGCGGCATCTTCTGCTCTGGCCGTGTACGTATATGATAGAAAAACACTTAGTAGGGCCACGCCGGCGCGGGCAATGCGATAATGATGCATGGCTGATGATATATCAGACCGTCACTGAATTTGCCAGCGGGGAATCAGCTTCTGCTGCAACCGGGCCGCGTTCCGAATCGGCAAAACGCGCTCGGTGCAATCGGAAAAAGGGTGCGAAGCCGGATCAGTCGATCTGGTGTCTCAGACCGTCCACAGTGTTGTTTTTGTTGGAGAAAGTCGTGAGTGCCTTGAGGTTGATCCAGTCGGGGTCCACGCCATTCGGCCCAATCCGGTTCCAATCTGAGGCGGATGCGCGGAAGGCAATGTTCTCACTATGCCCGTCCATGAAGGTCAGCCCGTACGCCGTGCCATGCCGCGTGGAGGGCAGGTCATTTACCTGGTTGATCTGGCCCATGTCCACGACAAACATTCCATCGTTAATAGTACTCCCGTCTTCCTCAATCAAACGCCAGATTTGCTCGGGATGCAGCACCTGGCCCTCCCGGCGAAACAAGGTGTAGGTCAGCGTTTGGTCATTGTTCGGGGTGGCGGAAGTGGAATAGCCGGTTGGGTCGCCCTGGGAACGACCGTTGACCCAGGAGTTCATGGAGAAACTGCGTACCACCGGCAACCCATCAACCTCCCGGTTGTCGGCCGGGCAGCGATAGACTTCCGCCGAATTGACATACGGCCAGATCTTTCCCAGTTTCAAGGCGGCTTCATTGGTGCAGCTATAAGTCGGCGCCGGCCCATAGGCCTCCATTTGCGGGGCGGTGGAGGCCCAGCCCGGGCACCAGCAGTAAGGATTGGCCGTGTTCGGCAACGGACCCAGCGGCCAGCTTGCCACCAATTGGCCACCGTTGTCATCGGAATACATTTTGCAGCCCAAATTCAACTGTTGCAGATTGGAGAGACAGACCGTGCGTTGCGCTGACATCTTGGCCTTGGAAACGGCGGGCAGCAGCATGCAAGTCATAATGCTCACAATGGCAATGACTACCAAAAGTTCGATCAAGGTGAATGCTCGTTTCCGAAGCATGGTGTTAATTTAAAGCCACTTGCGGGATTTAGGCAAGCTTTTTCGGCTACCCATTTGGGGGATGGTCGGATGGACGATGAGTGACATTCGCGGATTCCCCGCCATTCCAGGGTTGGCAGCGACGCAGGTTTTGGCACACTGCCCGGCATGAACCGCATTTTGCTGCTTTTGGGACTCGCCAGTCTCCTGTTGGTCGAGGGCTGCGCCACCCAGCCTCAACGCGTCCCTGGCCTCGTCACCACCACCCCCGTCACCCAGGACCGCGACCACGCCACCTACAACTGGCAGCAGCGCCACGCCGAGGTTCTGGCGCGCAACCATGTCGTCCAGCCGGACATTGTGATCATTGGCGACTCCATCATTCATTATTGGGGTGGCGAACCAAATGCCCCGCGCGTCTGGGCGGGCGCCGCCTGGACCAATTGCTTCGCCGGGTTCAAGGTCACCAACCTGGGCTTTGGCTGGGACCGCACCGAAAACGTCCTCTGGCGGCTCGACCATGGTGAACTCGATGGCATTCATCCCCGGGTCATTATCATCAAAATCGGCACCAACAACACCGCCGTGAAAAATTCGCCGGCGGACATCGCGGCGGGCATCGCGGCGGTTTGCGTCACGGCGCATGAAAAAGTACCGGATGCCAAAATCCTGCTGCTGGGCCTGCTGCCCCGGCGCGATGAACCGCCCGGGCACAGCGCCACCGAACCGGTGAACCAGTTGCTCCAGCAGCACCTCGGCCACGTGTCCTGGATCACCTACTGCGATTTCGGCGCGGCCTTCCGCCTGCCGGATGGCGCGGTCAACCCCGCCCTCTACCGCGACGGCGTGCATGTGAATGCGGATGGTTATGCGATTCTCGGCGCGAAAATCCGGCCGCAATTGCTGGCGCTCACCCAGTGAGCAAAGTCTATAACTCCATCAACCGGTACCCCACCCCCGCCTCGGTGATGAGCAATTGCGGCAGATTCGCATCCGCCTCAAGTTTTTCCCGGAGGTGAGCGACGTATACCCTCAGATAATGCGTGTGTTCCACGGCGTTCGGACCCCAGACTTCCTTCAGCAGTTGCCGGTGCGTCATCACCCGGCCCGCGTGGCGCGCCAGCAGGGCGAGCAGGGAATATTCCGTGGCCGTGAGTTTGATCTCCTGGCCACCGCGCGACACCACCCGGCGGACGAAATCCACCTCCACCTCGCCGCTGCGAAACACCGCCGTCTCGGGCGCCGGCTGGGTGTGGCGCTGGGCCACGCGCAAGCGCGCGAGCAGTTCGCCGGTGCTGAAGGGTTTGGTCACATAATCATCCGCGCCATGATCCAGCGCGGCGATCTTGTCCTCCTCCCGATCCCGCACACTCAGCACCACCACCGGCACCCGGCTCCATTCGCGCAGGCGTTTCAGCACGGTCAGGCCGTCCAGATCCGGCAGACCCAGGTCGAGTAACACCACATCGGGCCGCCGCTGGCCGGCTTCCAGCAGGCCCATCTGGCCATCCGCCGCCTCATACACCTTGTAACCATGCGCCTCCAGCGTGAGCCGGAGCAGCCGGCGGATTTGCACCTCGTCATCAATGATGAGGGCAACGGTTGGCTTTTCAGTGGCTTCGGACATAGGCGCGGTCATGGCCGACTGGCTTGAATGGTGTCATACCGGGGAAGATCATGTCAATTTGGCTTGGTTTCCAGCGGTGCCAGGCAATCGGCCAGCGGGCGCACGGTGATCCGGTCCGTCAGCGCGTAAACGCGCTGGCCCGGGTAAACCACCCAAAGCTCGTGCAAGGCTGTGTCCGTGATCGCCAGGTGCATGGAGCGGGTGGCTTGGGGGGCGTCGGCCCGTTTGAATTCCACGCCAATCCGGCGGCCCCGAATTTCCATGAGTAGATCCAGTTCGGAGCCGCTATGCACGGCATAAAACCAGGCTTGGTCCGGCTGGTGGGCGGTGAGGATTTCTTCCAGCGCAAAGCCTTCCCAAGAGGCCCCCAGTTTGGGGTTGGTTTGCAAATCGGCTGCGGTATGAATGCCACACAAGGTGTGGAAGAGCCCGGAGTCGCGAAAATAAATTTTAGGTGCTTTGACCAGCCGTTTACCCAAATTGGCCTGCCAGGGCAGGAGCCGGCGGATCATGTAGGTTTGCTCCAGGGCATCCAGATAGGCCCGGGCCGTGTTGGGGGCGATGCCCAGGGAGGCTGCGATTTCGCTCCCGTTCCAAAGTTGGGCATGGTAATGGGCCAGCATGGTCCAGAACCGGCCCATGAGTGCCGGGGAAAGTCCGAACCCCAGGACGGCAAGATCCCGTTCCAAAAAGGTGCGGATGTAATTTTTCCGCCAGGCCACGCTGTCCGCCTCATTCGCGGCGAGATAAGACCGGGGAAAGCCGCCCCGCTCCCAAAGCGCCGCCATCGCGCCGGGCGGCAGTTCGCCCAGATCAAAGCCGCGCATTTCAATGATTTCCACCCGGCCTGCCAATGACTCGGCCGCCTGCCGGGACAGTTCCGGCGAGGCACTGCCCAGCACCACGAAGGTGGCGGGTTGCCCCTCGCGATCCGCCAGTACCCGCAATACGGGGAACAGGCCGGGCTGGCGTTGCGCCTCGTCAATCACCACCAGGCCCCGCAAATCTTGGAGCGCCGTCATGGGATTTTCCATCAGCCGGGCAATCACTGGCTCTTCCAAGTCAAAATACTGAGGGTGATTGGGGGGGATCAACTGCCGGGCCAGCGTGGTTTTACCGCACTGGCGCGGTCCCAGAATGGCCACCACCGGATTTCGGCCCAACGCCGTTTTAACCCGGGCTAGATACTGTTTCCGGTCAACCATACTGGAAATTTGGCAGCACCGTTGCTGATTTTCAAGTTTAAAGCGCTCACTGGTTCATTCCATACATCCCTCGGCATCGTCACAAAGCTCGCCGCCAATCGATCCGAAGTTCGCGGCAAAGCCATTGCAAGCCATCAATACTGAGATCTTCAAGGAGTCTTTGCGGAGGTTTAATACAGGCGCTCAGACGCCAGCCCACCATATCTTCAAATTGCTCCAGCGTGATTCCTCGCAAACAACATTCTTCGTGAATTAGCCGCACCAATTCCTCCGCCGACACCTCTGGCTCGGAAATCTTCTCTCCGAACAACTCGACGGGATGAATGCATAGAATCTTGCAAATTTTTCTCAGATCGCTCGGTGAATAACAGCACGTTAAATCGCCTTCGCAAGCTTCGATATCCCAAATCGCTGCGTCGTAAAGGCCGCTCTGGATGGCCAACTCGCTCTCGTTTAATCCCAAACGCTCGCGCGCTTCTCGAAATCGAAGGCGGGGATTGGTTTGAATCATACGCTAGCCTCCAACGACGGCGGCGCTTCCTGCCGTGGCAGCCGCACGGTGAATTCCGCCCCTCCGCCCGCACGGTTCTGCACACTCACCTGTCCGCCATGGGCGTCCACAAAACCCTTTACGATGGACAACCCCAAGCCGCTGCCGCCTGCCGCCGCGCCGGGCGCCCGGTAAAATTTGTCGAACAAATGCGGCAGCGCCTCCGGCGCAATGCCCGGGCCGGTGTCCGCCACGCTCAAGGCGACATCCTTTGCACCCACTTCTGCACTGAGAATAATCCGCGTGCCCGGCGGCGTGTGCAGCGTGGCGTTTAGCAACAGATTCACCAGCACCTGTTCCATCAACACAAAATCAATCTGCACCAGCGGCAGCCCGCGCGGGAGCGTGTTCGTCACCGGATGCCGCGCCAGTTCCCGCTCCAACTGCCGCAGCGCCACGCTGGCGAGATCGGCGAGGTCGCACCATTCCCGCCGTAATTTCATGTGGCCGGATTCCAGGCGCGTCATGTCCAGCAGGTTTCCCACCAGCCGGTTCAGGCGGATCGCGGCCATGCGGATTTCCCCGGTCAACGCCCGGCGCAATTCTGGATTTTCCCGGTCACCCAAGTCACCCAGCCCGCTCGAAGCACTGGTGATGGCGGCAATCGGCGTGCGCAACTCATGCGAGATGGAATTCAGCAACGCCTTGCTCAGCCGCTCCGATTCCGCCAGCAATTTGGCCTCCTGCACTGTCGCCCGCAGCCGCTGCCGGTCCAGCACCAGCGCAATCTGCCGCACAAACGCCTCCAGCAAATCCCGCTGCGCCGAATCCAGCTCCGTGGTTTCGCGAAACCGCAGACTCAACACCCCGGCGATCCGGTCCGTCACCAGCAAGGGCAGGTGCAGGCCCTCGGCTGAGGGCAGGGTGTCCGTGCCCCGACCCGCCGGTTGCTGCCGGCGAAACGCCCAGTCCGCCACGCCCTCCTCCTTCTCGCCCAGGGCCCATGTGCTGGCGAAATACCGCGTGAGCCCGCCCGCCCCCGCCTCATCCGGCAGGTTGATCGCCACCTCGGCTTTGAACGTCTTGCCCACCTCGCGGACGATGATGGCGAGCAGGTCGGTAAAATCCGTTGCATTCGCCAGCTCGCGCGTGAGCAGGTACAGCGCCGTGGCGCGTTCCTCGCGCCGGCGCTCCGCCTTCTGCTCCGCCCGCAACCGCGCCGCCAGATGCCCCATCGCCAGGGCCACCGCGAAGTAGGTGAGAAACAGCATCAGATCTGTGGTTTCACTGATGCGGAAGGTGAAGACTGGCGGCACGAAAAGATAATCCCACAGCAGCGCTGTAAGGGTGGCCGCCAGTAACGTCGGCCAGCGGCCCACAAACATCGCCAGGGCCACCACGCTGAATAAATACACCAGCGCCAGCGATTGATAACCCAGTTGTTGCTGCAACAGCGCGTTCAGTCCCGTTACCCCCGCCACCACCGCCAGAGCCACGCCATAGCCCTGCACGGAGAAGGAGTCAAACCGCGGCAGTTGCGGCAGGGTCAAGGCGGTGGCCTCGCCATCCGCCCGCACGGCATGCACATCAATGTTGCCACTCTGCCGGATCAACTGGTTTAAAAGCGAGCCGCCCCGGCACCAGTCCAGCCAGCCCACCCCCGCCGGTTTGCCCACCACCAGTTGCGTGGCGTTCTGCTCCCGGGCCACGCGCAGAATGCCGCGCGCCACCTCCGCGTCGGTCGTGTGAATGATTTGCGCGCCGAGTTCGCGGGCTAGGGTGAGATTTTTGGCCAGCCGCGCCGCTTGCTCCGGGTGGAGGGTGGTCGGCAGTTCCACATACACCGCGCACCACGGCGCCTGCAATTCCCCTGCCAGCCGCTTCGTCCAGCGCACCAGCGCCGCCGAGCTCGGACTGGGCCCCACCGCCACCACCAGCCGCTGGCCGGATTTCCAGGGATCCCCAATGCCCGCCGCCTGCCGGTACGCCAGCACATCCTGGCCCACGTGCTCGGCCGCGAAGCGCAACGCCAGCTCCCGCAGCGCGGAAAGGTTGCCCGGCCGGAAAAAATTCTCCTGCGCCGCCTGCGCCGCCGGCCCCAGATACACCTTGCCGGCCGCCAGCCGCGCGCGCAATTCCTCCGGCGTCAAATCCACCAGCTCAAACTCCGCCCCGTCCAGCGCCGTGTCCGGCACGGTTTCGCGAATGGACGCCGCCGTGATCTGCCGCACGGCCTCGGCGCGGCTTTCCACATGCTGGATGTTTAGCGTGGTGAACACGTCCAGGCCCGCCGCCACGAGTTCGGTGACATCCTGATACCGCTTGGGATGCCGCGACCCCGGCGCATTCGTGTGCGCAAACTCATCCACCAGGACCAGTTGCGGCCACCGGGCGAGGATGGCGTCCAGGTCCATTTCCGAGAACGTGACCCCTCGGTATTCAACCGTCCGGCGGGGGACCGCGGGCAGCCCTTGGGTGAGCGCGTCGGTCTCTTTGCGCCCGTGCGTTTCCACGTAACCGATCACCACGTCGCGGCCGGCGGCCAGTTCCCGGCGCGCCGCCTCCAGCATGGCATAGGTCTTGCCCACGCCGGGGGACATGCCCAGAAACACCTTGAGCCGTCCCCGCTGCCGGGCCGCCTCCTGTTTTTGGATGGCGGCCAGCAGCGTGTCCGGATTGGGGCGTGTGGGTTCGGTCACGGCTTTACTTTTAATTTTTCGGCGGCGGCCAGCCGGCGCTGGTTGGCGTCAAACGTCAAAAATTCCGCGGCGCCCAAGTGGAGCGCGGTGGCGACATGCAGCACGTCGAAACTGCGGTGCCCGCCGGTCATGGTGTGGCGGCGGGAGAGCTCATCGGCCCGCTGCAACACTTCGGAAAAGTGACACGGAATCAGTAACGCAACGCCGGCGCTCAAATCCGCGTCAAACTGGCTGGCCGCGGCCTGGGCGTCCGCCGGGGCCACGCCCTCGCGCGGGTGGGCGGTCCGCCGCCAGACCTGAAAGCGCAGCGACTGGCGGAATTCATAGGCCAGCAGCGCCGTGACATGCAGCGGTTCCCGCATGGTGGCAGCATGGGTGGCCGCCGCCGGTGAATTGGATTGTTTCAAATAAAACGCGCACAAAAAGCTGGTGTCCGGATACGCCTTCACGAAGGTTCCCCCCGGCTGGCCGCCAGTCCTTTGGCCAGGTCCGCCGCGTCATAGGTTTCCCCGCCAAAGGTCTGCTCCAACCGCGCCCGGATGTCCGGCATTTTGAAACCGCGCGGGCCGGCCGGCACGGCGGGCACCAGCCGGGCAAAGGGCTTGCCGGACTTCGTGATTTCCACCGGTTCCCCGGCCGCGATCCACCCGGCCACCCGGGGGAAGTGGTTGCGCAAGTCGCGCACGGTCGCTGTTTTCATCGTGAGACTAATATGTATCACGCGGCCCGTGGTGTCAACCAGCCGGGGACTCGTTTGGTTACCTGGCCGCGTCCAGCGCCAAATTCAGCAGCAAAACATTCACTCTCGGCTCGCCCAGAAAACCCAGTTGGGGTGGCTCGGTGGATTGCGCCACCAGCGCGCGAACCCGGTCCACGCTCAAACCCCGCGCCGCCGCCACGCGCGCGACCTGCAAGTCCGCCGCCGCCGGGCTGATGTCCGGGTCCAGACCGCTGCCCGACGCATACACCATGTCCGCCGGCACCGCGGCATTGTTGGCCAGATGGTTGCCCGTGCGGAAGGCCAGGAGGTTGTTCACCACATTCGTCAATTGCGCCCCGCTCGTTGGGCCCAAATTGCTCGCGCCACTGGGCACCGTTGCGTAGGTGGCGGTGGAGGGGCGGGGCCAGAAATAATTCGTGCCCTGAAACTGCTGGGCCAGCAAGGCCGAGCCCACAAGTTTGCCGTTGCGCTCCACCAGACTGCCGTTCGCCGGTTTGGCAAAGGCCAGTTGTGAGATCACCGTGATGACCACCGGATACGCCAGGCCGGTGATCACCGTCCACAGCACCAGGTGCCGCAGGGATTGGAGGATAAGTTTCATAATCGTTGCCTTTCAATAAATGGTAACCGTGGTTTACGGAGCCAGGTGAACCGCCACCAGCAGCAGGTCAATCAGTTTTATGCAGATGAACGGGATAATAATGCCGCCCAGCCCGTACACGAACATGTTGCGCCGCAGAATGACCGCCGCGCCGAGCGGTTGGTATTTTACGCCCTTCAACGCCAGCGGAATCAGCGCCACAATGATCAGCGCATTAAACACCACCGCGCTCAAAATCGCACTCTCGGGCGAGTGCAGGCGCATGATGTTCAGCTTGTCCAGCGGACCGTGCCCGGCGGCCGTCACCGCGTAGAGCATCCCAAACATCGCCGGGAGAATGGCAAAATACTTGGACACGTCGTTGGCGATACTGAAGGTTGTCAGTGCCCCACGCGTCATCAGGAGTTGTTTCCCGATTTCCACGACCTCGATGAGTTTGGTGGGGTTGCTGTCCAGGTCCACCATGTTGCCGGCCTCGCGCGCGGCCTGGGTGCCGGTGTTCATCGCCACGCCCACGTCGGCCTGCGCCAGCGCCGGGGCGTCGTTCGTGCCGTCGCCGATCATCGCGATCAATCGCCCGCCGGACTGCTCGGCGCGAATGCGTGCCAGCTTGTCCTCCGGCTTGGCCTGCGCGATGAAATCATCCACGCCCGCCTCGGCCGCAATCGCCGCCGCCGTCAGCGCGTTGTCCCCGGTGATCATCACCGTGCGCACGCCCATCTTGCGGAGCTGCGCGAACCGCTCCTTGATGCCGCCCTTCACGATGTCCTTGAGGTGGATTACGCCGAGCACGTTTTGATTGTCCGTCACCACCAGCGGCGTGCCGCCGGAGCGCGCGATGGTATCCACCGCGTCCGCCACGTTCTGGGGAAACGTCCCGCCCGCCTGCTCCACATGCACCCGGATGGATTCCGCCGCGCCCTTGCGAATCCGCCGGGTGACGCCGCCCGCGCCATCGCCAAAATCAATGCCGCTCATCCGCGTTTGCGCCGTGAAGGGCACAAAGCTCGCGTGCGGCTCCGCCATCTCGCGGCCGCGCAAACCGTACTTCTCCTTGGCCAGCACCGCGATCGACCGGCCCTCCGGCGTCTCGTCCGCCAGCGACGCCAGTTGCGCCGCATCCGCCAAATCGTTGATGGCCACCCCGTTGGCCGGCACAAATTCCGTCGCCATGCGGTTGCCAATGGTGATCGTCCCTGTTTTGTCCAGCAGGAGCACATCCACGTCCCCCGCCGCCTCCACCGCGCGACCCGAGGTCGCCAGCACATTGCGGCGCATCAACCGGTCGATGCCCGCGATGCCAATCGCGCTCAGCAGCCCGCCGATGGTGGTCGGAATCAGGCACACAATCAGCGCCAGCAGCACCGGCACCGACGTGAGCACCACGCCGCTCTGGCCGGCCGCCGCCTCATTGTATTTCGCAAACGCCGGCAACGTGACCACCACCAGGATGAACAACGCCGTCAGGCTCACCAGCAGGATGTTCAAGGCAATTTCATTCGGCGTCTTCTGGCGGCGCGCGCCCTCGATCATGCCGATCATGCGGTCGAGAAACGAATTGCCCGCCTCCGCCGTCACGCGCACCACAATGCGGTCGCTCAAGACCCGCGTGCCCCCCGTCACCGCGCTGCGATCGCCACCGCTCTCGCGCACCACCGGGGCGGACTCGCCCGTGATCGCCGATTCATCCACCGTGGCGATCCCCTCCACAATCTCGCCATCCGCTGGAATCGTGTTCCCCGTCTCGCACACAAACAACTCGCCCGTTTTGATTTCGCTCCCCGGCACCGACACTTCCTGGCCGTTCACCAGTTTGCGCGCCTGGGAATTCGTGCGCATGCTGCGCAGGGCGTTGGCATGGGCCTTGCCGCGACCCTCGGCCATCGCCTCCGCGAAGTTGGCAAACAGGCTCGTGAACCACAGCCACAGGCAGATTTGCAGATTAAAACTGGTGAACTGGTGCGGCAAAAACAGAAACACCGTCGTGATGATCGCGCCCGCATAGACCACCAGCATCACCAGGTTCTTCACCTGGTCGCGCGGATTCAGTTTTTTAAAGCTGTCCACGACCGCCTGCCGGGCCAGGGTCGAATAGCTCACTGCGAATTTCGTGCTCATATAAAAATGGATATTGCGTAAAATGGATTAGAACGTCCGGCCCAGCACCATCAACCCATGCTCCACAATTGGGCCCAGGCACAGCGCCGGGAAAAACGTCAGCGCCCCCACAATGATGATGATGCCCAGCAGCACCACGGCAAAGGTTGGCCCGTTCACCGGGAAAGTCCCCGCCGAGGCCGGCACCGTTTTCTTGGCCGCCATGCTCCCGGCAATCGCCAGCACCGCAAAGATTACCCCAAAACGCCCGAGGAACATCGCCGCCCCCAGCGTCAGGTTGTAAAAATTGCTGTTCGGACTCAGGCCCGCGAAGGCGCTGCCGTTGTTGTTGGCTGCCGAGGCGTACCCGTAGAAAATTTCGCTCAGGCCATGCGGACCCGCATTGCCCAGCCCCGCCAGCCCGGCCGTGCTGCTGCACGCCCAGGCCGAGCCCAGCAGGATCAGCGAATTCGGCACCAGGATGGCCACCACCGCCCAGGCCGCCTCCCACGCCTGAATCTTCTTGCCCAAATACTCGGGTGTGCGCCCCACCATCAGGCCCGCGATGAACACCACGATCAGCACATGCATCAAAATGCCATACAACCCCGCGCCCACCCCGCCGAACACAATGCAGCCCAGCATCAGGTTCCACAGCGGCATCAGGCCCGCCAGCGGTTGGAAACTGTCGTGCATCGCATTCACCGCGCCGCACGAGGTGCCCGTCGTGGCGCACGCGAACAGCACGCTGTTCATCACCCCGAACCGCTGCTCCTTCCCCTCCATTTGCGGCACCACATTCGCCGTCACCGGGTTCGGCTGCGACTCCGCCCACATGGCCACGCCAAACTCGCCCAGCAACAACACCAGCATCACCGCAAACAAACACCAGGCATGCCGCTTGTCCCCCACCATGCATCCGAACATATACACCAGCCCGGCCGGAATCAGCACCATGCCGAGCATCTCCAGGAAATTCGTCAACGGCGTCGGATTCTCAAACGGATGCGCGCTGTTCTGGCCGAAGAACCCGCCGCCGTTCGTGCCCAGGTGCTTGATGGCAATCTGCGAGGCCGCCGGGCCCTCCGGAATGCTCTGCGTGTCCACCGTTTGATCCACCATCACCGGCTTGCCGTCCGGGCCGTTCACCGGATTGCCCTTGTCATCCATTTTTTGCACCTGCGTGGTTTGGGGCTCCACCAGAGCCGCCGGGAGATACGCCTTGAAATTCTGCACCACCCCCTGGCTCGCCAGCGCCAGCGCCAGGACCACCGAGAGCGGCAGCATCACGTACAGCGTGCACCGGGTGATATCCACCCAGAAATTCCCCAGCGTTTTGGCCGCGGCCCGCTTCAGCCCGCGCGTCACCGCCAGCAGCACGCCGATGCCCGAGGCCGCGCTCAGGAAATTATGCACCGCCAGCCCCGTCATCTGCGTGAAATAACTCATCGTGCTCTCCCCCGCGTACGCCTGCCAGTTCGTGTTCGTGATGAAACTGACCGCCGTGTTCAGCGCCAGCACCCACGGCACGTTCGGGAACTGCTGCGGATTCAGCGGCAGATGCCCCTGCGTCATTTGCAGGGCCATCAGCGAGACGATGCCCAGCACATTAAAGACCAGCACCGCCCGGAAATAGCGCTGCCAGGACATCTCCTCATCCGGTGCCGTGCCGCCCAGGCGATACACCAGCGCTTCCACCGGCGCCAGCACGGGCGAGAGCAGCGTGCGCTCCCCCTGAAACACCCGGGCCAGATAGCCGCCCAGCAGCGGCGTGAGCCCGATTAACAAACCAAAATACAATCCAATTTGAACCCAGTCATTGACGTTCATGCCAGCACTATGGGCCACCGCCGCCCGGCCGGGTAATCAAAAGGGGGCCGGGAAGTGTTAAAAAAATATAAAAATCGGTGCAACCGCCCGGAAAAGCGCGCGTTCCTCCCCCTCTAGCGTGGCGGTAAACGGGCGTTCACCCCCATCCCATCCCGCACAGCGTCCGCCCGTCGGAGCCCCGGCTTGCAGCCGGCTTTATGTGAATAGTGACAACTTAAAATTGATTTCTCTGAACGCGGTCGGCTCGTTTTCCCGCTGGCGAACCACCTTGACAGGCCTTGTGGATTCAAGTATAACATGTTTGTTATACATGAAAACCGCGAATGTCAGGCAGCTCCGGCACGCCTTCGGCGAGGTCATGAATTGGATCATGGAAGGTGAGCAGGTGGAAATCGTCAAAAAGGGCAGGGTCATTGCCCTGTTGTCCCCGCCGTCGCGGGCCAAATCACAAAAACTCCGCCTGCCCGACTTCGCGGCCCGGCAGCAACGCATCTTTGGCGACGTGATTTTGCCCGGCAATATCGTCGCCGAAGAACGGGAGAGCAGCCCATGGTAGCCTTTGCGGACACCGGCTTCATTGTTTCCCTCTATTTGCCCGAAAGCACGTCCGCTCCCGCGCGGGCGGCCATCCAGGCCACGCCCGCCATCTTGCCACTTACACCGCTGATCCTTTTGGAACTGCGGAATGCCTTCAACCGCTCCGTTCAGCAGCGGCGCATCACCTTGGCGCAACGCGACGCCCTCTGGCGGGACGTTGAGGCGGACATCGCCAGCGGCTTCCTGGTGCCAACCCCGGTGGCGGCGGAGGCATTGCACAAAAAAGCCCGGCAATTGAGCGACCACCACACCCCGGTGCTCGGCACGCGCAGTCTTGACTTGTTGCACGTCGCGGCGGCCTTGCTTTTGGAGGCCAGGGAGTTTTTCAGTTTCGACGAACGGCAGCGCCAGGCAGCCGCCCTGGAGGGTTTGCGCGTCAAACCTTGAATCAACGCATCGTTCGTCCGCCACAGCAGGTATTTCGCCGGGGCAGGGCGGTTTTTGCAAGCCCAACCCTCCGCCAAAACATAGTTGCAATAAAATGTCCGGCGGAATTAGAGCATTGACAGAAATGATGTAGCGCTGCGAAGCCAAAAACCCAAAAGACCGCTTCCCGCAGGGTTCCCAACGCTGCGCTACAGCATTTATGGAAATGCTCTAAGCCGGAACGATGCAATTAAAAAAGGACTTTAACCCCAGATCAACGCCGATGAACGCAGATTTGGAAAGGGTGAAAACTTGAAAAAATG
>CAITTG010000085.1 GCA_903895255.1 uncultured Verrucomicrobia subdivision 3 bacterium | reverse complement strand
GCGAGGGTGCGGATGGCAAAGGTGACCGTGGCCATGGAATAGCCTTCGTAATAGTGGGCCCGGCCACTGAGCACGAGCACGGGCGTGCCGCCGAGCCGGCCGAAATAGAGATCGCCGGCATGTCCATGAATGGTGGGCAGGGGAAAGCCGGGGATTTTGGCGTAAGGAATTTTGCGGACGACTTCCAGCCCGGTGAGCACATGATGAAAGCCGCTGCCCAGCACCAGGGCGAGGGTGGGTCGCAGCGGACAAGTTTGGCGCAGCCGGGCGGCGGCGGATTTTGGATCGGGCAGGTCCATGGGGGTTATAGTTGACCGTTTGCGACGGGCTGCCAAGTACGAATCAAGGGAAAGCGGGCGAGAAGAGGTGGGTTGGTGAGGGATACAACCGGCCATGGGCAGGGATGATGGCGTTGCGGTGGCCGGGACGGGCGCGCTCCGGGGTATGGGTGGAAGATACGACCGCCGCAGGCCCAGGCAATCCTGACCCTTGATTTATTCCCTTTATGCCCTACATTGCCTGTCTCGATTTATGCAACTGAACAATGACGAAATCCGCCGGTATTCGCGGCACTTGATTCTGCCGGAAGTCGGTTTGGCTGGACAAAAACGCATCAAAGCCACCAGTGTGCTCTGCATTGGCGCCGGCGGGCTCGGCTCGCCCATCGCGATGTATCTCGCGGCGGCGGGCATCGGCAAGATCGGGATTGTGGATTTCGACACGGTGGATTATTCCAATCTCCAGCGGCAGATTCTCCACACGGACGCGGATGTGGGGCGGTCCAAGGCGGAGTCGGCCAAGGAAACGCTCGCGGGGATCAATCCCAACACGGAGGTGGTGATCCACAACACGCGCATCAGCTCGGAGAACGCGCTGGACCTGATCCGTCCCTACGACATCGTGGTGGATGGCACGGATAATTTCCCGACGCGCTACCTGACCAACGACGCCTGCGTGCTGCTGAAGAAGCCGAACGTGTATGGCTCCATCTTCCGCTTTGAAGGCCAGGCCAGCGTGTTTGCGCCGCATTTGGGCGGGCCCTGCTATCGCTGCCTGTATCCCGAGCCGCCGCCGCCGGGGATGGTGCCGAGCTGCGCCGAGGGCGGCGTGCTGGGCGTGCTGCCGGGCATCATCGGCTGCATTCAGACCACGGAAATTCTCAAGCTGGCGCTGGGCAAGGGTAATTTGCTGAGCGGCCGCCTGCTGCTCTTCAACGCGCTGGACATGAAGTTCCGCGAGCTGAAATTGCGCCGGGATCCGCAATGCCCGATTTGCGGGGACCATCCCACGATCAAGGAATTGATTGATTACGAAACCTTCTGCGGCATCGTGCCCGAGCCGGAACCGACGTCGAACCCCGACGAGGTGACGGTGCAGGACATGAAGCGGGCGCTGGATAATCCGGCCCTGGGAATAAAGGTCGTGGACGTGCGGGAAGAGGACGAATACGAAATCGCGAAGGTGGCGGGCGTGCCGTTGCTGCCGCTGAGCCAGTTGACGGAGCGGTTCACGGAGCTGGACCCGAACCACCAGTATTATCTGCACTGCAAGGCGGGGGTGCGCTCGATGAAGGCGTTGAATTTCCTCCGCCAGCAGGGGTTCAAATATGTGAAGAGCGTCAAGGGCGGCATCAGCGCGTGGTCGGAGGAAATTGACCGCAACGTGCCGCGGTATTGAGTGGGAATTGTATGGGCCATGAGGTTCAAGACGCGGCCAGCCTGGAAATGGGTTGCCGAATCGCGGCCGGGTTGCCTGAGCATCCGGAATGGCTGGATTTTGCCCGGGCCAATCTGGAGCGCTGGTCGCGTCTGAATGCCGGGGCGCCCTCGTTGCTGCGGTGTTATTCTGAATGGCAGCAATTGCTTGAACTGAGCATTCCCGAAATTCGTGCCATCTTGACCGCCCAAACTGATGAGGGGCAACGGCTCCGCCAGAACACCCCCTTTGCGGGCATTCTTTCGGCGCGCGAAGTTTGGGAAATCAAAGCCCGTCACCGCCAGGCAGCAGCAATAGTTACAACTGCAATATGAACGAAGACCTGCAAAAACGGATTCAAGCCGCGCTCGCCAATCCCCAGAACATGGGGGAAATGGCGGGGGCGGATGCCATTGGCACCGTGGGCAATGCGGATTGCGGCGAGATGCTGCGGATGTGGGTGAAGTTCAAGGAGGAAAACGGGCGGCAGGTGATTGACCGGGCCAGTTTTCAGTCCTTCGGCTGCGAGACGGCCATTGCGGTGGCGAGTCTGGCGACGGAGTTGATCCGGGGCAAAACGGCGGCGGAGGCGCTGGCCCTCAAGAGCGAGGAACTGGCGGGCGAACTGGGGCCGTTGCCGCCGATGAAAATTCACTGCGCCCAACTTGTCGAGGGGGCGCTGCGCTCGGCGCTGAGTCCGGAATCGGCCGCGCCCAAGCCTGCGGCGCCAGTCGCGGGGACCACCTTGCTGGATAGTTTCACGAAACCGAAGGACGGCGTGAAGCTGACGTTTTTGGATTAGAGCCAGGGTTTGACCCATGGCCGATTTCCTGCCTATTTTCAGCCGTGAAGACGTGGCAACGAAAACTCTTATGCGCTTTAGCTGTCGTCATCGGTTGTGGCGTTACTGGCTACGCCACAAAAGGTTTTTGGCTGGAGCAGTATAAAATTTATATTTGGGGGAGCATCGAAGTGGCCGCTGACAAATATGGGTGGCACCTGCCGAAGAGCATTGATGCCGTTGAAGTTTTCACGCTTTCGAGCAAAGTGGATGCGGCCAACACCAACGGATTCTATGGCGATTATGCGGAGCCTTATGCCACCCTCAGTCATGCCACATTGACTGGCACCAATGCCACCAGAGTAATTGAATTATGGCGCAGTCAAATGCCGGGCCGGAATTTTCAAGCCATGTGTTTTGAACCGGCCTATGGGCTGCAATTCAAACAAAATGGGAAGATATATTTTCAGACCGCTGTCTGCTGGCATTGCTCGGGTTATACGCTACCGATTTATGTGTTTGGCATAAAACATATCGTTGAAAATGGTTTTGATTCCAAGAGCAAGAATGGCCAGCAACTGCTCATGACGCTGGAAAGCTTCTTGCCGTTGCCTCCGGCAACAGAAACCCATTAGCCAGCTCACGAACTAGCCGTCGCCGCTTCTCTTAATTTCTTCAAGGCCGCCAGAGCCGCATCGCTCTCGGCGGCTTTTTTGCTGCGACCCGTGCCGCGGGCCAGTTCGATGCCGCCGTGCTGCACGGTGCATTCGAACACGCGATCGTGGTCGGGGCCGGTGGCGGAGACGACGAGGTATTCGGGCGCGGAGTTCGAACGGGATTGCAACAGCTCTTGTAACTCGCCCTTGGGATTTTCAATGCCGGGCAGCGTGTCCAGGTCCCCCAGGGCGGGGGCGAATTCGCGCAGGATGAAGTCGCGGACGACGTCCAGGCCGCCATCCAGAAAGAGCGCGCCCAGCACGGCCTCAAAGGCATCGGCCAGCGTGGAGGAACGGTCGCGTCCGCCATTGCCCTCCTCGCCCCGGCTGAGAATCAAATATTGTCCCAGGCCCAAGGCGCGGCCGAGGCCGGCGAGGGTCTCGCCGTTCACCAGCTTGGCGCGGCTCTTGGATAATTGCCCCTCATCGAAGGCGGGGAACAAGGCGAAGAGTTTTTCGGTGAGGACGAGTTGCAGGACGGCGTCCCCGAGGAATTCAAGGCGCTGGTTGTGCGGGGTGGGCTCGCCGCTTTCATGCGCGAGCGAGGGGTGGGTGAGGGCGAGCCGCAACAGGTCCTCGTTCTGAAACGAGCAGCCCAGCCGGGTTTGCAATTGACCCAGGTGCGACACGTCAGGAGGCCGCCACGGGCTCGGCCGCCAGGGCGGGCGGCGCGGGTTCGGCAGGGGTTTCGGCGGCGGGTTCGACCGGAACTTCGGCCACGCCGGGCACGACTTCAGCGGCGACTTCCGTGGGGGCGGGCGCGGCGGGCTGCTCCAGGCCATGTTCGAGGAGATGCGCCACGTCGTGCTGCACTTGCTGGAGCTGGTCCAGGTGCAGGTCGGGGTCGGTGATGGCAAACACATCGCCGGACTTGGGATGCTCGTAAATATAAACGCGCTGGCCGTCGCGGGTGAACTGTTCCTTCACCTTGAGCAGGCGTTTGCGCTCGAGCATGACGGCGAGAATGAAGGCGGCGGGGGCGTAGCGGGGCTCATTCAGGGCCACGAGCTTGCGCAGGAGGGTTTCGGCGGTGTCTTTCTGGATGGCCTCGACCGGCTGGGCGGGCGGGGCCTCGTAAGTGCCGAGCCATTGGGAGATGAAACCGGCGCGGCTGCGCTGGTCGTTCACCTTTTTGGCGCAGGCCTCGCAGATGTCGGAGCGGCGCAGCAAGGGCGGCTCGTCAAACAACACTGTGTGATACGGTTGCTGGTCGGCAAAGGCCTCGCCGCACACCTCGCAGGCATGCGCCCGGGACTGGATATTCCATTCGTTCATTCAATTAGTTCCGGCTTAATTATCATGGCAGCGGGGAAAGGTGCAACCTTCAATTCGCGGGGCAGCGCCTGCGGATCGCGGCTGCTCATGGGGCGGGCGGGCAAACGGTGCGGACCCAGTCCTGGTGGTCGAGGTACCACTGGACGGTTGCTCGGAGGCCTTGTTCGAAGCGGTGGGCGGGGGTCCAGCCGAGTTCGCGCTCGATTTTGGAGGCGTCGATGGCGTAGCGGCGGTCGTGGCCCGGGCGGTCTTTCACAAACGTAATGAGCTGGCGCGAATTGCCGCCGAGCGCGGGGGCGAGTTCATCCATGGTGTCGCAAATTAATTGGACGATCGGGAGATTGGACCATTCGTTGTGGCCGCCGATGTTGTAGGTTTCGCCATTGCCGCCGCGCGTGAGCACGGCCCACAAGGCGGTGGCGTGGTCGCGCACGTAGAGCCAGTCGCGGACATTGAGGCCATCGCCATAGACGGGAATGGGCCGGCGGTGCAGGACGCTTTGGATGACCACGGGAATCAGTTTCTCGGGGAACTGGTAGGGTCCGTAGTTGTTGGAGCAATTGGTAATGACGGCGGGCAGTCCGTAGGTGTGGTGATAGGAGCGGACCAGCCAGTCGCTGGCGGCTTTGCTGGCGGAATACGGTGAGTTGGGCGAATACGGGGTGGTTTCGGTGAAAAAGCCGGTGGGTCCGAGCGAACCGTACACTTCATCCGTGGAGACGTGGTGGAAGCGCCGGCCGGTGAAGTTATTGGCCCAAACGGCCCGGCAGGCCTCGAGCAGGTTAAAGGTGCCGACGACGTTGGTGTGCACGAAATCTCCGGGTCCGCTGATGGAGCGGTCCACATGGGATTCCGCCGCGAGATGCAGGACGTGGGTGATGGCATGCCGCCGGACGACCGCCAGAACGGCGGGGGCGTCGCGGAGGTCGATCTTTTCAAAAACGTATTTGGGATGGGTGGCTACGGCGGTGAGGCTGGCCAGATGACCGGCATAGGTGAGGCAGTCGAGATTGACCAGCTTTTGAATGACGGGCTGGGGGATGAGCTCGTGAATCAAATTGGAGCCGATAAAGCCCGCCCCGCCGGTGACTAATAAATTCATGATGGTTAATAATTCAGGGCCGAGCCGGCGGCGACCGCCGGGCTAATGGCTCGTATCGCGGCTCAGGGTAGGGCGAATGTCGGTGGATTTAAATGAAAAGTTAGGCGGGTTTTTCAGCGAGAAATTGATGCCGCAAGCCGTCTCAGGGAACGACACTATTTCGGGAAAAAATAATGGCGGGAGTGGCGGGGCTCGAACCCGTAACCTCTGCCGTGACAGGGCAGCGCTCTAACCAATTGAGCTACACCCCCGCTCTGGGGGACGACCAAACTAGAAAAAGTTTCCGTCCGAGTCAAGGTTTGGTTGGGAATTTCTTGGGTAGGGACAAAATAAAATGAAAAAATTCGGGCAGCAGACGCCAAGGAGGTGGGGGTGGGGAACCCCGCTGAAGAAACGTGCTGCTACCCGAATAATAATATTGTTACGTTTTTGAAACGGAATGTCAATAGAAAGTTGTAATATTTTAACTTATTCTTTCAAAAAAGCGTGGCAAAAGTCGACGATAGCATGCGGAAACGAGCCATTTCCGGCGATTTAGGGCCATTTTGTCCCCATTCGGCCCGGTGAACGAATGATCATTTTTTTATTAATCGAAGGAGGTCGACCGCAGTTCCCGTTGTGTCCAAGGTCATCTGATTGTAACTTGTGGCCGACGTGAACCGGATCCGACTGCTTTCAGAACAGGTTGCCAACCAAATCGCCGCCGGCGAAGTGGTGGAACGACCCGCCAGTGTGGTGAAGGAGTTGGTGGAAAATGCCCTCGATGCCCGGGCGGAGCGGATCACGGTGGAAATCCAGGCGGGCGGGCGGAGTCTGGTGCGGGTGACGGACGACGGGTTTGGGATGAACCGGGACGACGCACTATTGTGTCTGGAACGCCATGCCACCAGCAAGATTAAACTGGCGGAAGATCTGGCCGCCATTGCCACGATGGGCTTTCGCGGGGAGGCGCTGCCCAGCATTGCGAGTGTGAGCCGCTTTTCCCTGATCACGCGCGAGCGGGAGAGCAATTCCCCCGAGGGCACCCAGGTGCTGGTGAATGGCGGGCGCATCGCGGAGGTGAAGGCGGCCGGCAGCGCGCCGGGAACATGTGTGGAAGTCCGCCAGCTTTTTTTCAACCTGCCGGCCCGCCGAAAATTTTTGCGCACGGAGGAAACCGAGGGCGCGCACATCCAGCATTATCTGACACTGGCGGCGCTGGCTTACCCTGAGGTGGCATTTACCTTTCAGAAAGATGGCCGGCTCGTCTGGCAACTGGCCGCCCAAAAAGCGGGTCCGGCCATCCCGGCCCGCATCACGGCGCTGCGCGAACGGTTGCGCGCCCTGCTGGGGGAGGAGAAACTGCTCGCGGTTGAATTCTCCGCCCGGCTCGACGACGCTCCGCCGCTGCCGGAGGCGGATATTTTTGAAACCGCCACGCCGGCGGCGGACGCCCCGGCCGTGCTGGCCGAGACGGCCACCCCGCCATCGACGCTGCGCGTGTGGGGGTTGATCGGCGCGCCGGGGGTTTCGCGCGGCACGCGGGAAAGCCAGCATCTCTTTGTGAACCGGCGTCCGGTGGAAAACCGGGGGCTGAATTACGCACTGCTGGAGGGGTACCATAATTCTTTGATGAAGGGCCGCTACCCGGTGTGCTGTCTCTTTCTCGAAATCGATCCGGCGGCGGTGGATGTGAACATACATCCCGCCAAGCGGGAGGTGAAATTCCACCGGGAGTTTGAAATCCGCCGGCTGGTGCAACAGGCCATCCGCGAAACATTGCTGGCGTATCACAGCGAAGGGGAGGCGCCCGCGCCGAGGCCGGCGGCAAGTCCGGCGCATCCAACCGCCGCCGCGACACCGACTCAACAAACGGTGCTGCCGCATTTCCCGGAGCCGTTGCGTCCCCGGCCGGAAACAGAGCCCCTTCGCCCGGCGGCGCAGCCCGCGTTGCGGATGGGCTTTGCGCCGACGCCCACGCCGGCCCCGATTCTACCGCCGCCACCGGACCTGCCCGGCACGCCGCCGCCGCTGATCCCGTCCAGTTCGAATGACTCGGTGTTCGCGCCGTCCTTCCGGCCGCCGGCGCTGTCGGGCACGGTG
Source organism: uncultured Verrucomicrobia subdivision 3 bacterium (assembly GCA_903895255.1). Classification (GTDB taxonomy): domain Bacteria; phylum Verrucomicrobiota; class Verrucomicrobiia; order Limisphaerales; family UBA11358; genus UBA11358. Next base: position 17,013 of record CAITTG010000085.1, on the reverse strand, counting down.
CCGTTGCTGAATGTGCCGCTGCGGCTGGTCGGCGTGGTGGGCAAATTGTACGTGGTGCTCGAATCGGACCGGGGCCTGGTGCTGCTGGACCAGCACGCGGCGCATGAGCGGATTTTATTCGAGCAGATGATGACGCGCATTGAAACCAATGCGTCCGCCCCTTCGCAAAAATTGCTGCTGCCCGAGACGATTGAACTGCCGCCGCGCGATGCGCAGTTCCTGCGCGAGCAACTCGGCGCGCTGACGCGGCTGGGGGTGGGGCTGAGCGAATTTGGCGAGCGGACGTTCCTGCTGGATGCCCTGCCGCCGTTCGTGAAGGTGCCGGATTCCCGGCGCTTTGTGTTCGATCTGGTGGATGAATTACGCGCCGCCGGACGCGAAGTGAACCTGGCGCGACTGGGCGAGCACACGGTGGCCAAGACCGTCTGCCGCCACGCGGTCAAGGCGAATGACCCGCTGGGCGGGCCGGAGTTGGAAAATCTGGTGGACGACCTGCGCCGCTGCGCCATGCCGTATACCTGTCCGCACGGACGGCCGACGCTGATTGAAATGAATTACCGTGAGCTGGAAAAGAAGTTTGGGCGGACGCAGTGAGCGGTTGGGAAACTTCAAACTGCAAAATTCAAACTTCAGGAAAACTTCAAGCACCAACCTCCAACCTCCAGAGAAGCTCCAACCACCAATATCCAAGGACTGAAGTCGCAAGATTAAGTTCGCAAGCTGGCGGTGCTATGAGGTTGTTGTCGCCCATTTAGCACCCCTACCGGAAATGGCGGCAGGATTGGCTTGCCAAGGTGGGGTCAAAGGCGGAACGATGACACTCATACTATGCCAAAGACGTTTGCGCTCATTTTAATGGCGGTGCTGGCGCTCGTGCCCGCCGCCCGGGCCACGCTGGAACCCGTGACCCTGCGGTGTGATTATGCGGTGAATCCCCTGGGGGTGGACACGGCCACGCCGCGCCTGTTTTGGCAGGTGACCAGTCTCCAGCGCGGCCAGAAACAGACGGCTTACCAAATCGTCGCGGACACTTCCGTCAGCGGGGTCGAAGCCGCCGCCCAAGGATTCGTGGATCATCTCCCGGGCTGGGACAGTGGCCGGGTGGCGTCCAGCCAGACCACCGGCATTCCGTTTGGCGGAACCAGACTAAAATCCAACCAGCAATGGTTTTGGAAGGTGCGGGTTTGGGACCACGCGGGCGAAGCCTCGGCCTGGAGTGCGACGGCCACATTTACCCTGGGCATCCTGAACCCGGGCGACTGGCAGGCGAAATGGATCGCGGCCGCCGGCAACCAGACGAACCTGCCCTCCACGTTGCTGCGCCGGGAGTGGACGGTGAAGCCCGGCCTGCAGCGCGCCCTCATCAACATTTGCGGTCTGGGACAGTATGAGCTGACGGTCAACGGCCAAAAAATTGGCGAGGACTGGCTGTCCCCCGGCTGGTCCAAATACGACCGCACCTGCCTCTATGACACGCGGGACATCACGGGCAGTTTGCAGACTGGCACGAATGCGGTGGGGCTGCTGCTCGGGAACGGGATGTATAATGTGCTCGACGTGCCGAAGCGTTACACCAAATTCGCCGGCTCGTTCGGTCCGCAAAAGGCCATCGCGCAACTGCGACTCGAATATGCGGACGGCTCGGTGGACATTATCGGCACCGATGCGAGCTGGCGCGTGTCGCCGGGGCCGATCACGTTTTCCTCCATTTACGGCGGCGAGGATTTTGACGCCCGGCGGGTGCAGGCCGGCTGGGATCAACCGGGCTTTGACGAATCCGCGTGGCCGGCCGCCACAGAGGTGGCGGGACCGGGCGGGCAACTACGGGGACTCTCCGCGGCCGCCCCGCCCATCCGGGCATTTGAGGTCCACCGGCCGGTGGCCATCGCCCATCTCACTAATGGCGACGAGGTGTTTGACCTCGGGCAAAACGCATCGCACATCCCCACGCTGCGCGTGAGCGGTCCGGCGGGGAGCCGGGTGCGGTTGCTGCCGGCCGAACTGACGAACGCGGACGGCACGGTTTACCAGGGTTCGATGAATGCCAATCGGAACCATCCGGTGACGTGCAGTTATACGAAGGCCACGGATGGGGCGGAGGAATGGGCGCCCCGGTTCTTTTACTGCGGCTGCCGTTATTTCGAGGTGCAGTTCTATCCGGCGGATTCCGGCCAGCCGTTGCCGGCGGTGGAAACGTTGACGGCCCGGGTGGTGAACACGGCATCGGCTCCGGCGGGCACGTTTGAATGCTCCAACCCGCTGTTCAATCGCATTCACAAAATTATTCTTTGGGCGCAGCGCAGCAACCTGATGAGCCTGCTCACTGATTGTCCGCATCGCGAGCGGCTGGGCTGGCTGGAGCAGGATCATTTGAATGGTCCGGCGCTGCGGTATGAATATGACCTTGCGCAACTGTTCACCAAGACCATGAATGACATGTTGGATTCGCAACTGAGCACGGGCCTGGTGCCCTCCATCGCGCCCGAGTACACGCCCTTCCGCGGTCCGGGCCAGACCGGCGAGCAGCGCGGGGATTTTGCGGATTCCCCGGAATGGAGCAGCAGCTTCCTGCTCGTGCCCTGGCAGCAGTATGAATTCGACGGCGACCTGGAATTATTCCGCGAACATTATGACGCCATGGCCCGGCACGTGGCGTATCTGGGCACGCGCGCGCAGGGGGGCATTTTGAATTACGGCCTGGGCGATTGGTATGATATTGGCCCCAAAGCCCCTGGATATTCCCAATTGACCCCCCGGGCGCTCACGGCCACGGCGTATTATTTTGAGGATGTCACCATCCTGGCGCAGGTCGCGGCCTTGTTGGGCAAAACGAATGACGCCGCCGCCTATACGGCATTGGCCGGAAACATCCGCGACGCTTTCAATCAGAACTTTTATCACGCGGACACGGGCAGTTATGCCACGGGTTCCCAGACGGCCAATGCGATTCCGCTGGTCTTCGGCATTTGCGAGGCGTCCAACCGTCCCGCCGTGGTGGCGGCGATCGTGCAGGACCTCCATGATCGCGGTCTGACCGCGGGAGATGTGGGATACCGTTACCTGCTCCGCGCGCTGGCGGATGGCGGGCGCTCGGACGTGATTTTTGCCGTGAACAATCAATCGGAAAAGCCCGGTTACGGCTATCAGTTAAACCAAGGCGCGACGAGTCTGACGGAGGCTTGGAATGCGGGCCGCACGTCGTCGCAAAACCACTTCATGCTGGGCCAGATCAATGAATGGTTTTATCACGACCTTGGCGGCATCAGCAGCGACCCGGCCGGCCCGGGTTTCGCGCAAATCATCATCAAACCACAACCGGTGGGCGACCTCACCTGGGCGAAGACCAGCTATGATTCCATCCATGGCAAAATCGCCACCCACTGGCAGCACCAGGCAGGCCAATTCGAGTTACAAGTGACCGTTCCGGTAAATACGAGTGCCACGGTGTTCGTGCCCGTGCGGACGGGCGGGCGGGTTCAGGAAGGCGGGGAACCGGCGGAGCAAAGTCCAGGGGTGACCTTCCTGCGCCAGGAGAACGGGCGTGCGGTATATGCCGTGGCCTCGGGGGATTATGATTTCAAGGCGGAGTTTTAGTCGTTACAAAGTCATTAACCCCGGATGGACACGGATTTACTGAGAGTTTTGCCAAGTTGGTGATTAACCCACCCAGTGAACCATGCCGGATTATTACTATCCGTGTTTATCGGTGTTAATCCGTGGTTAATGAGCTTTAGCCGCCCTTGATAGATTCAACTGCTCTTTTCCGGGATTTCGTTGGAGACCCGGACCATTTCATCCAGCAGTTTTTTGAAGTCCTCCAGCCCGGTGGTGGGCACGATGATGGTGTCCCGCCGCCCGCCCACATCCTCCGTGATGCGCAGGAAGCGCCCGCGGGGATTCTCTTTGAGGGTGAAGACAAAGGTTTTGCGCTCAATCCGGACCTCGCCGGAATGCAGCGTGTCCTCGTTCACCGGCGGCTTCGGCTGGCTGTAAGGACTTCTCCCATACGGGGACGGCCGTTCATTCGAGATCATATAGTTACCCCAAAAAATACCCAAGTCTAGTGTAAGCTCGCTCGAAATTCCGATTTGTCAAATAGAAGCTTTACTTTTACAAAATATTCGCCGCCAGCTCGGCCAGCTCGGAACGCTCGCCTTTTTGTAATTCGATGTGCGCGGCAATGGCCTGGTCCCGGAACCGGCTCACCACGTAATTAAATCCATTCGAGGCCGAGTCCACATAGGGATTGTCGATTTGATACGGATCGCCCGTGAACACGATCTTGGTGCCGCTGCCTACACGAGTGACAATGGTCTTGGCTTCCAGCGGCGTGAGGTTCTGCGCCTCATCCACAATCATGAACTGGTTGGCAATGCTGCGCCCGCGAATGTAGCTCAGCGCCTCCACCACGATGCTGCCGGACCGCATGAGATCCGTGCTGCGGCGGTGATCATGGCCCATGTTCAAATCGCTCAGCAATTCCAGCGCGTCATGGATGGGCTGCATCCACGGGGCCAGCTTCTCATCGAGCGAACCCGGCAGAAACCCCAGTTCCTTGCCCATGGAGATCGTTGGCCGGGCCACCACCAACCGGCGGAATTCGCGGTCGTTCACCACGCGCTTCAAACCCGCCGCCATGGCGATCAACGTCTTGCCCGTGCCGGCCTTGCCCATGAGGGTCACCAGTTTGATGCGGTCATCCAAGAGTGCGTCCAGGGCGAAATGTTGCTCGCGGTTGCGGGGTTTGATGCCCCACACGCCTTCGCGGCAATCGAGAATTGGCACCAGATACTCGGCCGTGGCATCCACCTTGGTTAGCGCCGTGCGCTTGGGATTGGCCTCGTCGATGAGCGTGCAATATTCGCTGGGGAAAAAGCGCTTTTCCGACGGCACCTTCAATTTGCCCTCGTTGCGGAACGCCGCCATTTTGTCGGGCGACACGGTCCAGTCGAGCATGCCGGTGTAGAGATCGGTGATGAACACCCGGTCGGTCTCGTAATCCTCCGCCTGCAACCCCAGCGCGTCGGCCTTGATGCGCAGGTTGATGTCCTTGCTCACCAGAATCGTGGAGCTTTTCGGCTGGGCTTTCTGGATGCTTGCGGCCATGGCCAGAATGCGGTTGTCCACGGAATCCTGATTGAAGCCATTCGGGCCGTGACCATTCGTGCTGTGGCCATTGCCATTGGCCCCGTTTTTGGGCAGGGCGATTTTCAACTTGCCGCCATTGGGCAGCGCCACGCCCGCGCTCAGGCTGCCGTCCCCGCGAAATCCATCGAGCAGGCGGGAAACGGTCCGGGCATTGCGGCCCAGTTCGGTGGACTCGCGTTTAAAACGGTCAATCTCCTCAATTACCTCGATCGGCAGCAGCACCGAATTCTCCTTGAAGTTCAACAGCGAGTTGGGGTCGTGCAGCAGAACGTTTGTGTCCAGGATGTAATTTTTCACTTGTTCAGTTGGGCGAATTTAAGCACCGCCAGCCGGCGATGCCATTTTTTGAGGTTAACCAGTTTCTGGGGGAGTTGGTAATGACCGGAAAACAACAGGTTTTCCAGCATTCCGTACAACTCAAAGTCAACAAAACGCGGCTGCGCACCCAGCAGCCAGGGCCCGGTCTGCAGCATCTGTTCATAGGGCACGAGACTCCCCTCCAGTTTGTGGAGCAACTCCTGGTCATTGGCCCGCCAATGTTCGAGACAGCCCCGCCCAAACTTGCGTTCCTTGTGCCGCACGTAGGAGGCTTGATCGACCTTCACCACAAACTCCCGGTAGTGCGCGTCATTCAGGCGGAACGTCATATTTTCCACCTCGTTCTCGATATGCCGCCAGAGAATCGCCTGCAAGCCTTCCAGCTCCGGCGGAAATAATTCCAGCTTCAACTTGCGGTCCAGGTATTTGGCGATGTCCTGCGTTTCCTCTCCAGACTCAAACACCACGCGGTGGCCGTCTTTGATCAGGGGCACGCCGTAAGATTGTTCGCGCGTGAGGCGCCAGATGAGGTTGCGATCGCCGGTGCGCGGCAGGTTGGTGGTTTTATAACGGACGCCGGAATATTCCAGAATTTGTCGCTGTACCAGACAGTACGGACTCCATGGAAATTGGATCAATTCAATCATGTAAAATGACGCACATCATTGACCAGCGCACTTTAGGCCGGACCTTTTCCGCTGACAAGCGGAAATCCGCAAAAATGCAAAGATAATTTAGGCTTGCAAGAATTCTCTCGAGTGATTGAATGGTTTCATGAATTCCCGGTCCAAGCTTGGGGTTGTTCCGTCGCTCGCCAGCCTCCTGTTTTTGCTCACTCCCTTCGCCAGTCCGGCCAAACCGCCACTGCCGCATTACCAATTTACCGTTGGCGAAACCAATGTTTATTCCCTGGCGGTCACCGTGCAGGGTGAAAACGGCCAGGAAGTCACCACGGGCAATGTGTTCATCGCCACCACCGCCGTCAGCTCCAACGCCGCCACGCTGGAATGGCACACCGACCTGCGCACGGAAAACCGCAATCCCGGCCGGCCCGGCATGGGTTATTACGGGGGCGGCTTTATCCGCGGCCCGTATGGCTTTCCCCGGGGTGCGCAAATCGACCTGAATGACCACGGCCAGGTGTTGCGGAATGGCGGCGATTATCCGCTGTCCGTTCCTTTGGGTGAGTTGGTGGCGTTTATTTTCCCCCCGCTCCCAAGCAAGAGTTCCGGCTCGCTGGAAACCAAGGATACGGCCTTCGTGCTGGATGCCCCGCAGTTGACCGGCCCCGTGGCTTCTTTCGCCGGCCAGTCGCCTTACGGTGGCGGACCATGGTTCGGCGGCTTCAACGCGCGCAATGCCCCCGCCACACTGACGGTTGAGCGCCAGGTCAACTGGCAGGAACTGTCCAACAGCCCGGCCTTCATCGCTTATAACAAATCCATCCAGTTGCAAAGCCTCCTCCACACCGGCGGCGAAGCCCGGCTCAGCGCCCAAGCGGAGGCCCGGCTGGTGTTTAACCTTGCCGCCGGCCGGTTCGACACGCTCGAGGGCACGGGCGGTCTGGTCTCCCTGACCGAAACCACCTCGCAAAAATCCCAAATCACCTTTGCCTGCCGCCGCCTCACCGGTGCGGATCTGGCCGCCGCGCTGACCCCGCCCCCGCCGCCCGTGGTCGCCCCGCTTTCCGACGCGGATGTTCAGAAACTCATCGCCGACCTGAAATCCGATGATGACAACACCCGTCGCCTGGCCATGAGCCGCCTCAATGGTGCCACGATCACGGCGCCGCCCGCCGAGTTAATGGATCTGCTCGCCACCAGGGTCGCGGATTCCGACTCCTTCAACCGCATGACCGCTTTGAATTTTCTCAGCCAGCACGCCACCGCCGACCAGGTGCCGGTCCTGGTCAAAGTGCTCAATGACTCCGACATGGGCATCCGGCAAAACGCCATCAAAGCCCTCACGCGCCTGCATGATCCCCGGGCCATCGGGCCGCTGGTGGAAGTGATCGCCCGGGGCGGCACCTTCAATAACATCAGCACCGATGCCGCCAACGCCCTCATCAGCGAGGGGGCCGCCGCCGAGTCCGCCGTGCTGCCCCTGCTGGATGACAAAAACGTGGACACCCGCCGGCAGGCCTGCGTCATCCTCCAGCAAATCGGCACCCGCGAGAGCCTGCCCGCCCTGCAAAAGCAAATGGCCGACCCCGACCAGCAACTCAGCCAGGCCGCCGTGGACGCCGTCCGCGCCATCAACAACCGTTAGGGATCGCGTCTGAAGTCTGAAGTCTAAGCCGGATCCATGCAATAGAAACGCAGTGGTTGCGCAGCGGATTTTTGGGTAAGGCAAGGAGTGAGGCGCGTAGCATATCTTTTATGGATCTGGAAGCGCCTGACGACGCAGTCCTTACGCAAAAAGACCAAGCAAACACTGCGTTTCTATTGCATGGTTCCGGCTAAGGTCCAAAGTCTAAAGTTTTGGCTTTGGCCGGCTGGGGATAAACCTCTTCGCCGCATCTCTTTTCTCTGTGTTCTCTGCGTTCTTTTGCGGCTAAAACCCTTTTTTAATCCGTTTCCATCGGTGTCCATCCGTGGTGAAAAAACCAGTTCCGCCAGTCGGGAATAACCAACCAGCCAAGGCACATGGCCAAGCCCAAACCCGCAAACCCTCCGAGCCGGGCATCGATCCTTAATGGCCCTCGACTATTCTGCAAAAACGCGCTATTATAACCTTTATGATTGTGACCACCGAAATTGAGGCGGGGCAGCTTGCCGATCTGGTCAAGCAGGTTCAGGCCGGTAACGAGGTATTGCTGACCCAAGGCAACCGGCCCGTGGCCAAACTTGTCTCCGCCATGGAAAAACGCTCTGGCCTCCGTCAAAAATTGAGTATCCGTTCATTTAAAGGCCATCAGGCTTTAACCCCGGTAATTTCGCAATCCGAACTCGCTGAGGAAATGTTCGCTCCTCAATGATTGGACTGGACTGCAATATTCTCGTCCAGCTGGCCATGGCCGATCACCCGGCCCATCAGCAATCATTGGACGCGGTTCAAGCGGAAATCGACCGAGGCGAAACCTTGGTGTTTCCGCCCATGGTCGGCACCGAATTTCTTCACATCGTAACGGATGAACGCCGATTCAAACCACCCCTGAAGATGGCTGAGGCCACGCAATGGCTTGACGATTTTGCATCCGAGCCATCGGTGAACGTGATTATTGCCAGCCCGGCGAGCCTCACCTTGACGGCTGCCTGGATTCGCACCCATAGCCTTGGCCGCAAACGGATTCTGGATACCCACCTTGCCGCCGTCCTGCACAGCCATCGCATCAGCCGGTTGCTGACCTCTAATCCTTCAGATTTTGCGCTCTTTAAAGTAATCCAAACGGTCACGCCGTAGCCGATAACTGAAAACTGGCACCATTGATGAGGCCAGACGAGAATTTACCAAATCCCGCGCTCACTGTTGGACTTGCAACAGTTTAGGGCAAGCGTCAATCCTCGCGGGCCACTTGACAGCGGATGAACGCGTGCGAAAAGATTAACACATTCCCAATCCTCGCCCTTCCCAATTTGTCCGGCCGGCTTGGGATAACCCCCCCCGCCGCATCTCTTTTCTCTGTATTTTTTGCGGCTAAAACCCTTTGTTAATCCGTGTCCATCCGTGTCCATCCGTGGTTGCCCCACCCGTTAAAAATATTCAAACAATTTTTCAACCTGGACAGCCGTTGTCCAGGGTCCCCCTGTAACCTCGTCGCTGCAACCTGGGTCTACCCAGGCAGGCAAGGCCCGCCCCTCGTCGGCGGAGCCCCGCTCTTTGACATCGTTTGGCTGAATATCGACCGCCGCTTTCGCCAGTGTCCCGTCGCCTGGCCTTGACACGTTTACGTCCCCAACCAAAAATCTTGAAGATTCGCGAACTTTTTTCCTGACCTTTGTTTCCTTGGTTGCCTTCTTGGAAACGTTTTTGACCAGCCAAAATCCGGCCAGTCAAGCCCAATTTCGTTGCAATTCCCGGCCGCCATCGTTATGATCCACAAAAACCCCTTCTGCTTATGAAAGAAAACCACCCAGGGACTTCCCGTCGCGACTTTCTCAAATCGAGCCTCACGCTCCCGGTGGCCCTCGCCGCCGCGCCCTCCATGCTCGTCCAGTCCGCCGCGGCAGCCGATGCCCCCGCCGCTGAGGGTGCCGATGTCCTGCCGCGCCGCCAGCTCGGCAAGTCCGGCCCCAAAGTCACCATGCTCTGCATGGGCGGCATGATGGCCGCCCTCAGTCCCGATTACCTGGACATCGCCTGGTCCATGGGCATCCGCTATTTCGACACCGCCGATTGCTACCTGCACGGCCAGTCCGAGAAAATCGTCGGCCAGTGGCTCGCCAAATACCCCGAGCGCCGCAAAGAAATTTTCCTCGTCTCCAAAGACCATCCGCACCAGGGCCCCGAGCAATTGCTCACCATGATCGATAAACGCCTCGCCGCCCTGGGCACGCCCTATCTTGACGCTTTTTACATCCACGGCCTCGGCACCCGCGAGTATGGCCAGGATTCCCTCAACTGGCCCAAGAGCGACGCCTACAAGAAAGTCGCCGCCGAATTGAAAAGTTCCGGCAAGGTCAAAATGGTCGGCTTCTCCTGCCACGACGCCCATTTGCCCGAGTATTTGAACGCCGCCGCCGAAGGCGGTTTTCTGGACATCGTCATGCTGGCGTTCAATCCCTTTTATCCCAAGGGCGGTCCGCTGGACCAGGCGCTGGACGCCGCGCACGGCGCCGGCATCGGCCTCGTGGCCATGAAAACCATGCGCAGCACCAAGGACGTCCCCAAGCGCCTCCCCGAACTCGACAAGCTCGGCCTCACCACGCATCAAGGCGTGCTGCAAGCCGCCTGGAGCGACCCGCGCATCAGTGTCGTCTGCAACATGATTGACAACGTGGACCAGATGACCAACAGCACCACCGCCGCGCGCCTCTACAAGGAACCGCTGAAACTGGCGCACATGGAACTGCTCAAGGAAACCATTATCGCCGGCCGCCGCACCATGTGCACCGGCTGTCCCGCCTGCGAAGCCCTCGCGAAACAAACCCGCTTTGCCTTCCACGACATCGCCCGGTTCGTGACCTATTACGAACAGGACGGCAACCAGGATGCGCGCAGCTACTATCAGGCGCTGACCGCCGCCGACCGCGATGCCAGCCAGGTGGATCTCGCCGCCCTGCGCGACGCGTGTCATTTCAAGACCGACTATCCCGAAATCGTCCGCCGCGCCGAACGTTACTTCGCCTGAATATGAGCACCTCCTCCTCCAGCCTGAGCCGCCGGGATTTTTTACGCGGCGCCCTCGCCGCGCCGGTGGGGGTGGCCTTGGCCGCCCAAGGCGGCGGGGCGATGGCCCAATCCCCGGCTAACACCATCGACCAAGCCCACACGGGCGCCCCCCCGGTGCCCACCCGCAAGCTGGGCAAAAAAGGTCCCGACGTCAGCATGCTCATTTTCGGCGGTGACATTCCCGCCTACAGTGCGGAATACCTGGACCTCGGCTGGTCCATGGGCATCCGCTATTTCGACACCGCCTCCCAATACGGCAATGGCCAGGACGAGTTGAAAGTCGCCCAGTGGCTGACGAAATATCCGGAACGCCGCAAAGAATTGTTCCTCGTCTCCAAGGACCATCCCCGCCAGGGCCCTGAACAGTTGCTGGAAATGGTGGACCGCCGGCTGGCCCGCTGCAACACCAGCTACCTGGACATGTATTTCATCCACGGCATCTGCGTGCGCGATTACGGCGAGGACTCAGTGAACTGGCCGAAGAGCGACCGCCTCAAAAAAGTCGTGGGCCAGCTCAAAAGCTCCGGCAAAGTCCGCCACGTTGGCTTCTCGTGCCACGACGCCCAGAGCCCGCAATACCTCGCCGCCGCCGCCCAGGGTGGTTTTCTCGATGCCGTCATGGTCAAGTACACGCCGTTCTTCGTGAAAGGCGATCCGTTCGACCAGGGCCTCGAAGCCTGCCATCAGGCGGGTCTCGGCCTCATCGCCATGAAGACCCTGCGCAATGCGGCCGACGCGCCCAAGCGCCTGCCCGAATTTGACAAGCTCGGTTTGACCACCCACCAAGCCCTGTTGCAAGCCGTGTGGAGCGACCCGCGCATCTCCGCCGTCTGCAACCGCATGGAGAATGTGGACAACATCCTGGCCAGCGTCGCCGCCGTGCGCAGTTACAAAGCCCCGCTCAAGATCGCGCACCTGGACCTGCTCCGGGACACGCTCTTCGCCAGCAGCCAGACGATGTGCCCTGGTTGCACGGCTTGCGACCGGCTGGGCCGCGAATTGACGTTTGCCTTCGGCGACATTTCCCGCTTCGTCATGTATTACGAACAGGACGGCAACTTGCAGGCTCGGGAAATGTACCATCAATTGCCCGCCGCCCATCGCGATGCCACCACCGTGGACCTCGCCGCCCTGCGCGACGCCTGCCAGTTCAAGACCGATTATCCCGAAATCATCCGCCGGGCGGAACGTTACTTCGCCTGAGCCCGGCGACGCTTCAAATCCATGGCGACCACCAAACCAAACCGTCCGGGCAACCGCCGCGATTTTGTGCGCACGCAGGTTCCCTCCGTGGAACGCCTCTCCAGCGCGGCCATTTTGGTGTTGCTCGCCGGCATTGGCGTGGCCATCGCCATCAAGGGCCGGCATTATAATCCCGACCTGTACGACGTCCGGCCGGATTCCCTGAAGTCCACCGCCACCGCCGTGGAGGGCAAATCCCAGACGCTCAAGGCCGAAGGGGCACCCGCCGTGGCCACGACCACCACCGTGGCCGCCGCCCCCAGTGCTCCCGCTGCCGCGGCCAGTGGCGAGACGACGGGCGACACCATTACCGAGCCCCAAACCGCTCCCGCCAAACCCGCCCCCGCCAGTGCCGAGGGCGATGCGGGTGCCGAAGGCTCCTCCGACACCCCCAAGCCCGCGCCCATTGGTGAGCCGCTGGAGATTGACTTGGACGGACTCAAGCCGATGTCGCCCACCGAATTTTATAATTCCGACACCCTGTACGAAAAGATCGACGGCCGTTCGCCCGCCTACCAAAGCTTCAACGTCACCGCCCTGCGCTGCCGCTCCTTCAATGTCCTTGCCGCCGCCGGCAGCTACGTGGATGTTTACGAGTACCGCTTCGACACTCCCGTGGACGCCTTCGGCATGTACGCCTTGGAGCGCGATCCCAAGGGCGGTCCGCTCGATTTTGTGCCGGATGGCTATTCCGGCGAAATGGGTTACTTTTTCCGGCAGGGCGCCGTCTATGTGCAGGTGATGGCTTCGGATCAGAAGCCGGAAACGCTGGCGCTGACCCGGGCGATCGCCCAAAACCGCGCCAAGGCGCTGCCGGTGGATGACTCGGGGCTGGCCGGACGCCGGCGGATGCCGTCCGAGGGGATGATTCCTGGCAGCGTGTCCTATGTGCCGGACAACGCCCAGGGCCAGTCCTCCCTGCATGACGTGTTCCAGGCCAAATACGGGAAGGCCGGCGCCGAAGTGCCGTTCTTTATCATGGTCGCCACGCCGGCGGACGCGGCGAGGGCTTGGCAATCCTTTCAGGACTTTTGCCGTCGTTTCGGCAAGGCTGAAGTCTTGCCGGACGTGAGCGGGGGCAAGCTGTTCCGCGCCCAAGTGTTTGGCAAATGGAAGGTGATTTACGTGCGGGAAGGGGAAATTGGCGGAACCTTTGACGTGGCCGACCCCGATGCCGGCCGGACGTTTGTGGAAAAATATTTGCGCGGCGAAATAAAGTAAATAGATTAACTTTAGCGTATTATGAGCTCGTCGAACCATCCAGATTTGGCCCCGGACTCCGGGGATGCGGTCAGCCGGCGGGAATTTCTCGTCCGCCTCGGCGTCACCAGCGCGCTCATCGCCGGCACCGGCCTGGCCGCCCGGGGACTCTGGCAGCCCAAGCATTACGTGCCCGGCTTCCAAAAGGAAAAAGGCCTGCAACTCCAGAGCTATGCCCCGGAAGTCAGCAAGGTGCTGCCCTCCCTGGCCATTGCCCACGGCACGGAACACGAAAAGACCATCCGCGCCGCCATGGCCGCGCTGGGCGGCATGGAACGCTTTGTGCAAAAAGGCGACGTGGTCATGATCAAGCCCAACGTCGCCTTTGACCGTCCGCCCGCGCTCGCCGCCACCACCCATCCGGAGGCCCTGCGCGCCGTGGCCAAACTCTGCCTGGAAGCCGGCGCGAGCAAGATTATCGTGGCGGACAATCCAATCAATTCCCCCACCGGCTGCTTCTTCAAGAGCGGCCTCACCGCCGTGGCCGCGGACATGAACCTGGATTTGATGTATCCCGAAGCCAGCTCGTTTTCCCCGCTGGAACTGAATGGCGAAATTTTGAAGCACTGGACGTTTTTCCATGCGCCGTTCAAGAAGGCCACCAAGGTCATCGGGCTCGCGCCATGCAAGGACCACAATTTGTGCCACGCCTCCATGACCACCAAGAACTGGTACGGCCTGCTCGGTGGCCGGCGCAACCAGTTCCACCAGCACATCCACAGCATCGTGTCCGATTTCGCGCTGATGATGAAACCCACGCTGGTGATTCTGGACGGCATGAATGTGCTCATGAGCAACGGCCCCACCGGCGGCCGGCTCTCCGATGTCAAACCCATGAACACCATCGTGGCCGGCACGGACATGGTGGCCGTGGATGCCTACGGCTACTCGCATCTCCTCGAACGCGACATTGCCGAGCTGACTTACCTGCACAAGGCGCACGATCGCGGCCTCGGCAACATCAACTGGGAAGACACCCTGCATAAAGAGGTAACGGCGTGAAATTCAATCCGCAGGACCTGCTCAAACTGCGCAATGTCCGCCGGGTGGCGCAGGTGTTCTTCTTCAGCCTGTTCCTCTTTTTGGTTTTTATCACCGATCTACGGTATCTGAAAGGCTACCCGGCCTCGATCTTTCTGGAGCTGGACCCCCTCGTGGCCTTTGCCACCGCCATCACCACCCACACCGTGTACATGGGGTTGCTTTGGAGTGTGGCGCTGATCCTGCCCACGCTGCTCTTCGGGCGCATCTTCTGCAACTGGATTTGTCCCTACGGCATTCTGCATCACTTCACCGGCTGGCTCCTCGGCAAAAGCCGCGCGGAGGAACGCGAACGCATCGAGGCGAACCGCTACAAAAAGCTGTACTCGCTGAAATACGTCATTCTCATAGCCATGATCGCGGCGGCCATCGGCGGCACGCTGCAAATTGGCTGGCTGGACCCCATCTGCCTGTTCCATCGCTCCATGAGCACGGTGGTCCTGCCGATGATCAATTTGTTCGTCCCCTCGTCCATTTACGTCCGGCAATATTTTCATGTGGGCGCCTGGATCATTGGCTTCATGCTGTTGTTCCTGGTGGGCATGAATGTCCTGATCCCGCGCTTTTTCTGCCGCGTGCTCTGTCCGCTCGGCGCGTTCCTCGGCACCCTCTCCACCGTGGCGCTCTGGCGCATTGACCGCGATCCGAATAAATGCGTGGACTGCGATCTGTGCCTGAAAAGCTGCGAAGGCGCGGCCGACCCGCAAACGCAACTGCGCAAGAGCGAATGCTTCGTGTGCTTCAACTGCATCGAGGACTGCCCCGAGGACGCCATCTCCTTCAAGTTTCTTCCCTCGCTCAAACGCGAAGTGTCCGCGCCCGTGGTGCCCGCCCGCCGGGCCTTCCTCGGCACTCTTGTGGGCCTTGGCTTCTTCGCCTTTGGTCGGACGTCCGGCGCGAGCGACCGCAATTACGACAAAAAAGTCATCCGCCCGCCCGGTTCGGTCGAGGAAAAAGACTTCCTCGACCGTTGCATCAAATGCGACCAGTGCATCCGCACCTGCCCCACCAACGTGCTGCAACCCGCGCTCATGGAATCCGGCATCGAAGGCATCTGGACCCCCATCCTCAACATGAAGATCGGCTTCTGCGAGGTGAACTGCACCCTCTGCGGCGAGGTCTGCCCCACCGGCGCGATTCAGCGCATCAATATTGAGGAAAAGACCGGCACCGGCGCCTTCGTGGAAGAGGGACCGATCAAGCTCGGCACCGCGTTTTACGATTACGGCCGCTGCCTGCCCTGGGCCATGGAAACCCCCTGCGTCGTGTGCGAGGAAGTGTGCCCGGTGTCGCCCAAGGCCATCTACTCGCGCGAAGTCACCATCATCAAGCGCGACGGCAACCCCATCACCCTGCGCCGTCCCTATGTGGACCCCGCGCTGTGCATCGGCTGCGGCATTTGCGAGCACGAATGCCCCGTCACGGACGAGGCCGCCATCCGCGTCAGCGCCGTGGGCGAGACCCGCTCCAAAGACCGCCGCCTGCTGATGGATGGCGGGGATGTCAGCGCCGTGCGGAATCTTGAGAAACGGGATCGCTGAAAACCTCCCATGGCAACCCCTCCCACCTCCGGCCAGCGCCCCCGCACCTGTCGTGCCTGCGGCAAAAAGTTTGAATACCCAGTCAAAGGCAACCCCGCCACGCGGCATCATTGCGAGGACTGCGTGATCCTGCCCCCGGACACCCGCAAAATCCTGGAACGCCTCAACACCCGCGTCACCCAGCTCGAACGCGAACTCAAACTGGTGCAGAGCAAGCTGACCCCGCCCCCTGCGCCACCGGCGACCACCCCGCCCGGCCCGGCCTGATGACTGGCCCGTCCGGTCCCGGTTTTATTCCGTGTGCTCCGCGGCTCCGTGGTTGAACGCGCCCAACTTTGTGTCCTTGCGCCTCTGCGCCTTTGCGTTAAGTACCCGCCCGGAGCCTAAAGCTGGCTTAGCGGGTACCGGCTGGGTCTGCTGGTGAACTTCGGCTATCTTGGCACCCTGGAATGGGAGCGCATCGTGAAATGATACCTGCCCACGAATCGCACGAATAACCCGAATGAGAAAAGGCCAAAATGGGCCTATTCGGCCCTTTCGTGAGATTCGTGGGCGCTCACGCTTGACACCTCAGTCCCGCCGAGCTATACTCAACATGTGAGTGGCTAAAGGCCCCGCCCGTTGGCCTTGGCCCGGTTCTTTGACAGTCTGGAGTCTAATGTCTGAGGTCAACCTCAATCCGGCGAGTCTCCGCCTATATCCGGCCCTATCCGCCCTTTTCCGGCCAATAAAAAAATACGAGTCAAGCCCGCCACCGGCAAATCGGCTCCGCGCCTCACGCCTCGTGCCGATCAAACAACATCCAACCAAATCAAACCATGGAAATGTTCGGAGTCTGGGGGCTGGGGCGATCAGGTTTTCGCTGGGCCCGGGGGGCAATGGCCTGGTCGGCGATGGATCGAAAACCAGCGGGTGCGCCAATTTGCCACACTGTCAGCCTTGCCCGATCCGCGTTCATCTGCGTGAATCTGCGGTTAAAGTCGGTTTTAAGCCGGAACAATTCAGTTGGCAAAAGGCCACCGATCAGGAACTGATTGGTGGTAGATGAAAACAACGCAATCGTCGGGCACACGCCCGGTTCACCAAACGGTGGCCCCGGGATTTAACTTCAAAAGTGGCGGCAAAGCAATGG
>CAITTG010000084.1 GCA_903895255.1 uncultured Verrucomicrobia subdivision 3 bacterium | reverse complement strand
CACCCTGCCCCCGGCGCGCGGGTCCGTGACCCGCAGCACGTCCCTCCGCTGGCAGATTTTGGTAAAGCGTCGCGTCCGCCGGGAGTGGCATCGGAGCGCGGACTTCAGTCCGCATCAACGTGAAAGCGGTGCCCGCCGACCCACTGGCGGGAGGCTGCCGGCATCCTGCCCCCGGCGCGCGGGTCCGTGACCCGCAGCTCGTCCCTTCGCTGGCAGATTTTGGAAAGAAATTCTCGTGTCCCCCGGTGTTTACCGCCCCCCAAAAATAATTTCAACTTTTTTGGACCCTGGACAGCCGTTGTCCAGGGTCCCCCGCTAAACTGGTCCCCGATGATGGTGGTAATAACCATGAAGCGGCCCACCCGCACCGGCGGCAACGGCCAGCCCAGCCCACCCGCCGACCACGGCTTCGTCCCCCGGCTCTCCCAACCCCGCGTATTTCACGCTTTTTGGGCATTTTTAAACCAATTTACGCCCCTCCCCCCACGACCCAAATCTTCAAGATTCGCGTACTTTGGTTTTGCCTCCCCGACACTAAACTTGCCACCCAACCCGTTTTCCTGCTTAATTTCGCCCGCTCATGAGTTCCGACCAGCCAGACAACGAACCGAAACAGCCGGATTTGCCCATCCCGGGCCTCCCGGCCAAACCCGCCGGCACCAACGGCACCGACGCCGCCCACGTGCAGGCCGAGGAAGTCCCCGCCGAACTGGTGCACCGCCCCTTTGACCCCCGCCAGACCGAAACCGGCCTGCACCGCCGCGTGGACAAGAGTTTCATGGAGTACGCCTCCTACGTCATCCGCGACCGCGCCATCCCCAATCTCGCCGACGGCCTCAAACCCGTGCAACGCCGCATCCTCTGGGCCCTGCATGAAAAAGACGACGGCCGGTTCATCAAGGTCGCCAATGTGGTCGGCCACACCATGCAATACCACCCCCACGGTGACGCCTCCATCGGCGATGCCCTGGTGGTGCTGACCACCAAGCGCTACCTCATCGAAGGGCAGGGGAACTTCGGCAATGTGTACACCGGCGACCCCGCCGCCGCCCCCCGTTACATCGAATGCCGCCTCACCGAGCTGGCCCGCACCGAACTCTTCAACGACGAAATCACCGACTTTGTCCCCAGCTACGACGGCCGCAACAAGGAACCCATTTCCCTGCCGTGCAAACTCCCGCTCACCCTCATGCTCGGCACCGAGGGCATCGCCGTCGGTCTGTCCGCCCGCATCCTGCCCCATAATTTTCCCGAACTGCTCGAGGCCCAAATCGCCATCCTCAAAAACCAGCCGTTCAAGTGCCTGCCCGATTTCATCACCGGCGGCACCATGGACGCCCGCGATTACCAGGACGGCAAGGGCAGCGTCACCGTCCGCGCCAAGATCAAGGTCAAGGACGAGTCCACGGTCAGCATCCGTGAACTCCCGCCCACCACCACCACCGATTCCCTGATGGCTTCCATTGAGGACGCCGCCAACAAGGGCAAGCTCAAGGTGAAATCCATCAACGATTTCACCTCCGAGGACGTGGACATTGAAATCAAATGCCCGGCCGGGGTGGACGCCGAGAAAATGGTGGACGCCCTCTACGCCTTCACCGATTGCGAAGTGACCATCAGCAGCCGCATCGTGGTGATCAAGGACAACCGTCCCGTGGAACTCACCGTGAGCGAAGTGCTCCGCGAAAACACCACGCAACTGACCACCCTCCTCAAGCGCGAGCTCGACCTCCGCGAGCAGCAGTTGCTCGACGAACTGCACTACCGCACCCTCGAACGCATCTTCATCGAGGAACGCATTTACAAGGCCATCGAGAAATGCAAAACCAACGAGGCCGTGCTGGCGGCCGTGTACGACGGGTTCAAACCGTTCGGCCTGGAGTTGATTCGTCCGCTCGTGGATGCCGATGTGGAGCGCCTCCTGCAAGTGCGCATCCGCCGGATTTCGCTCTTCGACATCAACAAACACCGCGAGGAGATGGCCAAAACCAAGGCCGAGCTCGCCGAGACCCGCAAGCATCTCAAAAACCTGACCAAGTACGTCATCAGCCATATCGAAGGCTTGCTGGAAAAGTACCGGCCGCTTTACCCGCGCCTGACCACGAAATCCGCCCGCCACGAGGAAGTGGATGTGAAGGCCGCCGCGTTCAAGTCCTTCAAAGTTTCCTACGACCGCGAGAGCGGCTACGTGGGCTACAAGGTCAACGCCGACGAATTCAAATTGGAGTGCACCAAGTTCGACAAGCTCCTGCTCGTCTTCAAGGACGGCACCTACAAGGTCATCGAGTTGCCAGAGAAATTATTTGTGGGTCCCGACGTGCTCCTGTGCGGCC
Source organism: uncultured Verrucomicrobia subdivision 3 bacterium (assembly GCA_903895255.1). Classification (GTDB taxonomy): domain Bacteria; phylum Verrucomicrobiota; class Verrucomicrobiia; order Limisphaerales; family UBA11358; genus UBA11358. The sequence continues at coordinate 86,588 of CAITTG010000084.1, read as the reverse complement.
TGCCCGAGCGCGACCGTGTCTACACCTGCGCCTACACCGACCGCGAGGCCAGCTACCTGAAACGCTTCACCTTCGGCGGCATCATCATGAACAAGGTGTATTCGTGCATCCCGGAAAAATCACGCATCCTGTACCTGGCCCCGGAAACTCCAAAGCTCCTGTACATCCGCTACAAACCCGCGCCGCACCAAAAAATCAGCCAGCAAACCTGCGATCCCTCGCAGATTGATGTGAAGGGCCCCAAGACTCTGGGCCGGCAAATCTCCATCAAGGATATTGCCTCCGTCACCGACGCCCCCACGCGCGGCTGGGACGCCAGCGAGGCGACCACGAAATTGATTTTTGGGTAAGGCGGGTGCGGCTGGGGAGGTTTTGGAGTGCGGCAATAAGTTGCCGCTTTGGAACTCGGCGACATGTCGCCGAGTTCCAAAGCGCGGACATGTCCGCGCACTCCAAAAATTCGGTTCGTTTTGCTTCCGAGCCGCCTCAACCCACCAATTTTCGCCGCAGCATTTCCAACGCCTGCTGGGTGGTCACTTGCTTAAACGCCTCGCGTTCGTACGCGTTGAGTTTTTGCTGCACCTCCGTGCCCGTGGCACTGGTCAGCGCGATAAACACCGTGCCCACGGGTTTCTCCCGTGTGCCACCCGTGGGACCAGCAATGCCGGTGACCGCGAGCGCGTAATCCGCGCCCAGCCGCACCCGCGCGCCTTCGGCCATTTCCCGGGCCACCTCCGCGCTCACCGCGCCGTGGGCGGCCAGCGTTTCGGCTTTTACTCCCAGATTGCTCTGCTTGGCCGCATTGCTGTAAGTCACATAAGCGCCCGGAAACACGGCCGAGGCCCCGGAGACATTGGTAATCTGATTGGCAATATGGCCGCCGGTGCAGGATTCCGCGAGGGCGAGCGTCTGCTGCTTGCTGGTTAGCAACCGCACAATGACTCCCGCCATGTCGTCGTCATCAAAACCGTAAACAAATTCTCCCAGCAACCGCTGGACCACCACCTCCGCGTCGCTCACGACCTGCGCCGCATTCGGCCCGCGGGCAATCAACCGCACATCCACCTGGCCCACCCGGGCGCAATAGCCGATCTCAAGCCCGGCGGCCACCAGCGCCGCCAAGGGCGGGGCGACGCGCTCCTGCAACGCCGATTCCCCCACCCCACTGGTGCGCAGGGTGCGGCAGACAAACGCCTCCGCCAGCGGAAACTCCCGGAGCACCAAGGGCCTGACCGTCGCATCAAACATCGGGCGCAACTCGCGCGGCGGTCCCGGCAGCATCACCAGCCAGGCCTTGGGGCCGCCGGGGCGATACGGATTCGGTGAGACGGGAATGGCCAGCCCAGGAGCCGTGCCAAAGGGATTGGGCAGCACGGTCGCCCCCTCGGGGACCATGGCCTGCACGTCGTTGTTGGCGGGCATGGGGCGTTTGCGCTCGGCGAAAAAGCGTTTGATCTCCGCAAATACCGCCTTATCCAGTATCAGTTTTTTCCCCAGCAACTGGGCGATCAAGTCGCGCGTGATGTCATCTGATGTTGGCCCCAGGCCACCCGTGACGATCACCAGGTCCGCCCGACCCAGTGCCTCGCGCACCCCCTGCTGAATATCCGCGCCGGTGTCCGGGACGGCCACCTGCCGGTCCACGGAATAGCCAAGGTCGGACAACCGTCGGCAAAGCCATTGCTGATGCGTGTTGAGCACCCGGCCGAGCAGTAGTTCACTGCCCGTGTTGATGAGTTCAATCTTCACCCGGGCAGTCTCCACCGGGAAAGGCGGGCTGGCAAGTACGGTCCGCATCACTCACGGCCCACCCGGCGGTTTCGGTTTCACCGGTTTGCCCTTGCGGACCTCCGCCACAAAATTCCCGGCCACGTAACTCATCGCGTCGTCCGGCGCGCAGAAATAGAGGCGTCCGGCCATGCGATTATTGGCGAGCATGTCGAATTCAATGCGCAGGGCATAAGCGGTGTCAAAAGTTTCCTTTTGCACCTGGCCATCCGCCTTCCAATGCAGCGTCACCCGGGCCGCCACCGGTGCGTTGGTGGCGATGTTAATCGTTTTGCCGGCGAGCACCTCCGCCGCCACGCCGCTGAAATTAATGGTCAGGCCAAATTCCATCGGCCCCTTGCTGCCTTCCCGCAGGGAGAGGGTGCCGTTTTGCAACACCGCGCGTTGCGCCAGGAAATCCCGGCCATGAATCCGCCCGGCTGCCTGGGTCTCGGGGATCTCCGCCTTGGCGAGGTTGAGCATCCAGTTCGTGTCGCTGGCATGTGGCGCCATTACCACCGGTTCCACCGGGGCAGGGTTCGTGGCCAGCACGGCAGCCGTCGGCCCGGGCTGGGCTTTGCTGGTGTGAAACAACCGGTCCCGGAACAGAAAGCCGATCGTGGCCGCAGTGGCAAGGAGCACCAGCAACGCCAGGGCGGCCACCGGAAATCCCGGGCGCGCTGGGGGCGCAGGGCTTTCGGCCCCGGAAGGCACGGGCGCGGGCGGACGCGCACCCACCTTTTTGCCACTGAGAATGAATTTATGGCTGCCCTCCGCCGGGGCTCGGGGCGCGGTGATTTTTTGAAAGCAGGTGGGGCACTCCATGACGGTCCCGGATTGGGACGAGTCGCATTTAATATGCTGTCCGCAGACCGGACAGGCGTACTTGAATTCACTCATGGCCTTCAGAGCAACATTCCACACTCAAGCCCCGGCGGCAATCGGCATTTTTTGGGGTTGAATCGCGCGGATGGTTGCCGTATAGAAACAGCCCGATTTTTCCGGGGGGGCGCACAACATCAATCGCGCCACCCGGCCGCTGACTTCAAGCTTATGAATGAATTGCAAACGGAAATTAATGAACTGAAACAGTTCATGGTGGACCTGAAGGCCGACCGCGCCGCCACCAAGGCCAGGGAAAAAGCCGAGGCCTGGACCAAATATGTCTCGCTCACCGTGGTGATCATCGCCGTGATCGCCGCCATGGCGACCCAGTACAGTGGCAAATACAGCAGCCAGATTCTGATCAATCAGATCAAGGCCTCCGACCAGTGGAGCTTTTACGAGGCCAAGTCCATCAAGCAACACCTCGACGAGGCCGCGCTGCCCGGGCTTCTGGCCGCCCCCAATGCCGCCACCCCGGAGATGCAAAAAACCATCCACCAACTCACGGCCGACCTGGCTCGTTTCGACAAGGAAAAGGCGGACATTAAGACGCAGGCCGAGACCTTTGAGAAAAAGCGGGATGTCGCCACCGTGCGCGGCAAACACATGGGCCTGGCCGTGACCATCTTCACCGTCGCCATTGCCATCGCCTCCATTTGCCTGGTCACGAAAAAGAAACCGCTCTGGTTTGCCGCCATGATCATGGCCGCCTTCGCGATCTTTAAAATGGTCGCCGCCTGGACCATTTGATAAAACTCCCGGACCTTGGACCTTGGACTTTAGACTTTAGACTAAAGCCCCGTTCTGGCATTGTCCTGTGACCGGCCATGAACATTCACGAAGCAACGCAAGCCTACGAGCGCTGGCTGGGGCGGCAATTGCCCCTGCTGCCGGCGGACCTCGCGCTGAAGCACCGGCGCATGGCCGAGGATCCTTTTTCCTTTCTGCGCGCCACTTACTACCGCTGGGTGCAAACCTTCCCGCAGGTTTGCCCGGAGCTGGCCCGGGCCCCCGCCGTCCTGGCTGTGGGCGATTTGCACGTGGAAAATTTCGGCACCTGGCGCGATGCCGAGGGGCGGCTGATCTGGGGCATCAATGATTTCGACGAGGCGGCGGTCCTCCCTTACACCCACGACCTCGTGCGGCTGGCCACCAGTGCGCTGCTTGCCATTCGCGTCCACCACCTGCCGGTGACCGCCGGCCGGGTGTGCCGCGAATTGCTGGCGGGATACGTCAAGGGGCTGGAACTTTCCGGCCGGCCTTACGTGCTGGCCGAGCGCCATCCCTGGCTGCGGGATCTGGCCACCAGCAAACTGCGTGACCCGGTCCGCTTTTGGAAAAAGCTCGCCGCCTGGCCCGAGATAAAAACCGGCCTGCCGCGTCCCTTGCGCCGGGTGGTGACCGGCACATTGCCCGAACCGCGCCAGGAATTTCGCGTGGTGCATCGCGAGGCTGGTCTCGGGAGCCTGGGCCGGCAGCGCTTCACCGTGCTGGCGGAGCATGCCGGCGGCCTGATTGCCCGCGAAATCAAACCCCTGGTCACCTCCGCCGTTTATTGGGAAGCGGGCAAAACCGTCCCCCTTCAATACGCGAACATCCTCGCCCGCTCCGTGCGCGCCCTCGATCCGTTTGTGGGGTTGCACGACCAATGGATCGTGCGCCGGCTCTCGCCCTATTGCAGCCGCATCGAACTGGCCGACCTGCCCAAAAAGCGCGAGCACGGCAAGGTGTTGCGGGCCATGGGGCACGAGACAGCCAACCTCCATTTGGGCACGCCCGCCCGTACCCGCGCCATTCTGCAAGACTTGGCCACCCGCCCGTCCCGCTGGCTGCGCGCCGCCGCCGAACGCATGGCCGACGCCACCCTGGCTGATTGGAACGCATGGCGAAACCATTGAACCCCACCCCGGGTCCGGCCACCCCCCCGGCGCGCCTGCGCTTGCGCGTCACCGCCACGGCGGAAACCCTGCTGCGTGGCGGCCATCCGTGGCTCTTTGCCAGCAGCGTCCGCGCACAGAACCGTCCCGGCACGGCCGGCGAACTGGCGGTGATTTTTGACCGCCGGGACGCCTTCCTCGCCGTCGGACTATACGATCCCGAATCGCCCATCCGCGTGCGCATTCTGCACGCGGGCAAACCCGCGACCATCAACGAAGCCTGGTGGCGGGAGCATCTGGAGCGCGCCCTCCAGCGCCGGGCGGGGGTGGGCGACGACACCACCAATGGTTACCGCTGGATCAATGGCGAGAGTGACGGCTGGCCCGGCCTGGTGCTGGACCGTTATGCCGGCACGCTCGTGCTGAAACTGTATACACCCAGCTGGCTGCCCCGGCTGGCGGAAATCACCCGCCTCATCCGCGGGCGGCTGGCCCCCGAGCACCTGGTGCTGCGCTTCAGCCGCAACCTCCAGGCCCTGGCCCGGCAGGAGTATGGCCTGGAGGAGGGCGCCGGCGCCCCGGCGGAATCCACCACCGTGATTTTTTCCGAGACCGGCCTGCGCTTTGAGGCCGAGGTCGTGCGCGGCCAGAAAACCGGTTTTTTCCTGGACCAGCGCGAGAACCGCCGCCAGGTGGAAACGTTCGCCCGGGGCGCAACGGTGCTGAATGCCTTTAGCTTCTCGGGCGGTTTCTCGCTGTACGCCGCGCGCGGCGGGGCGGTGTCCGTGACCGACCTTGACATCAGTCCGCACGCCCTCGAAAGCGCCCAACGCAACTTCGCGCTCAACCAGTCCGAACCCGCCGTGGACGCCTGCCGCCACGAGACCATCCAGACCGACGCCTTCCTGTGGCTGGAACAAAACACCACGCGCCAGTTTGACCTAGTCATTTTGGATCCGCCATCTCTCGCCAAGCGCGAGACCGAGCGCGCCGGAGCCATCCAGGCCTACGCCAAACTGGCGGGGCAGGGGATCAAAGCCCTGCGCCCGGGCGGGTTGCTGGTGGCGGCCTCCTGCTCCGCGCATGTGACCCCGGACGAATTTTTCGAGGCCGTCCGCTCCGCCGCGCGGCGGTCCGGGCGCGAAGTGCACGAACTGGCCACCACCGGCCAGCCCCCCGACCATCCGGCCACCTTCCCCGAGGCGCGATATCTCAAGTGCATTTACTTGCGCCTGGTCCGTTAGTCACCTGGGTATTTAAAGCAAACGCGCGGAGACGCAAAGCAGGATTAATTAGGCAGGCGGGACCAAACAGGAACCATCTGTTTCAATCGCACCACCGTGGCTAAGGTGTTTACCCCTCATGACAGACGCGGCCATCCGCGCTAGCGTCAAGGGATGAGATTACAGGGGAAGCCCATAAAAACGCGGGGTTGGAAACTTCTGCTGGCGGGGCTGGCCATGGGCGGCATGTTCTGGTCGGCGGCCATGGGCACGGCGCAAAGTGTGCCCGTGCCGGAACCCATCCAGCCGGTTCCGGCGAGCGTGCCGGTGGTGGAGTTGTCCCCGGCCGAACGGCAAGTGCTGCAATTGCACCAGGCCCGGGTGAGCGACGATACCATTATCGCGTTTATTCACAATGCGCCTCTGAATTACCATTTGGATGCGAACACGATCATCTATTTGGGGCAACAAGGCGTGTCCAGTCCGGTCCTCGCCGCGATGTTGAACCAGTCCGCCGCCGAGACGGTGGTTCAAATGCCGGCCACACCCGCGCCGACGCCCGTGGTCACCCTACCCTATCCGCCCGCGTACACCGCGCCGGTCGTTTACACGGCACCGCCGGTCACCGTGATCCAAACCGCGCCATCCCCCGTTTATTATGACACCGCTTACGATAACGCCCCCTATGCCTACGGATTTTATCCGTCGATAGGACTGTCTTTTGGCGGGTTTTGGGGCGGCGGCTATTACGGGGGCGGTTATCACGGCGGGGGCGGAGGGTACCATGGCGGTGGTGGGGGCGGCGGGGGGCACGGGGGCGGCGGCTGGCATGGTGGCGGGGGCGGTCACGGTGGTGGTGGCGGGCATCATTAGTGAATGGCCGAACCCGGACTTGATTTTACCAGCAACTTCGCCAGAACCATTATGCAACGACTCATCCTTCGGCTGCTCGCCGGTCTCACCGTGATCGTTTCCGCCGCCGCGCAGACCGTCCAATGGCCGGTCACGCCCGGGCAGCTTGAGTACAGCAACTTTGTTTTCGCGGTCACCGCCCAGCCCACCAATGGGGGCACCAGTTTCCACGTGACCATTACCGCCAAAACCGGGGCGATTCAGGGCGATTCCGCCGCCATGCTGGCCATGATCACCGGGACCGCCAGTGTCCCGGTGGTGGGCAGCCCGGATCCGGTGGCGAATGTCACACTACAGCGCAGTGACCGTGTGTGGACCGCAGACTTCACCGCTCCCGCCGCGCTGGCCAGCAATCCCACCGCATGTTTGGTGTTTGTGGTGACCGATTTCAAGACGAACCCGGACGGCACGCGTACCTATTTGACCAGTGACCGGATGTATGAAATCCACCTGCGGGATTTCCTCAAGCAATAGCCGGAGCTAGGTTCCCGCCGGCGCCCCCGCGCCGCGCGTGTGAGGGCTGAAAGCCTGGCCAGCCTGGCCCCGCCGCCAGAAGGCGCTGCCCGCGGGACGCCCCTTCACCGGCCGCGCTGGCCTCCACGCGAACGCGCCCATTACGCCAGGAGCGGAATGGAAAGTGTTTGGGTCATTCAAGAATGTAGCGACCGCTTTTCCTGGAGCCAATCCGCCTCACCAGCCCCGCAGCCATCAGCGGTCGTAACAGATCGAGTGCGCCCTGTTTGGAAATGTCGAGCGCACTCCAAATTTCACTCGGAGTCATGGCTTTATGGTCACGGAGCATTTGCAGCAATTGTTCCTGCTTGGGGCGCAGAACCAGTTTTTTTTGGGTGGACTGCGCGGAGAAACTCTGGACCCGCGTCCAGACATGTTCCAAAGTGGCCAGCAGCCCTTCGGCGGCATATTCCAGCCAGCCCGTCAGGTCTTCGCCCTGCTTCCGCACGGCATCCAGTTCCCGGTAATAGCGCTGGCGGTCTTCCCAATAAAATTCATCCACGGAAAAAATATGATGCGTGTCAAAACCGCGCCGGTATAACTCCCACAAGGCCAGTGCCCGGCCGGAACGTCCGTTGCCGTCGGCAAAAGGATGGATGGCTTCAAAGCGATAGTGAGGTATGGCCGAAGAAAGCACCGGCGACAGTTTTGCCGATTCCTTGTTCCACCAGGTCAGCAGTTCAAACATCAAACCCGACACGTCCCCCGGCGGCGGTGGAACGTACCCCCCCACGCGCACGGCCATGGTGCGATAGCGTCCGGCAGTTCCCTGATCCATCACCTCTTCGGCAAGGATGCGATGCAGGGTGAAAATATCCTCATGGTTGACCGTTTTCTTGTTGGCGCTCTTCTCGATGAAACGCAACCCGGCAAAATAGTTGGTAACTTCGCGCTTCGCCCGTCCGGCGACGGCGGGAATTTCCCGCCCTTCCTCCACCGCCCGCACCTGCGCCAGCGTCAGGGGATTGCCCTCGATCGCCGTCGAAGAATGGGTGTTGCGTGTCCGGGTGTCCTTCTGTAACGCCGGAATCCACGGCACTTGAACCGTGGCCGCCAGAATGCGCTCGCGCAGGGCCGCGATCTGCTCGACCCGTCTCAGCAGAGCCGGGGTGATGATGAATTGCGGCTCGTAACTCATGCCAACCATCCTAACCATAAGTCAAGTGTAAGTCAAGTTATTGGACAAGTGCTAAAAGGGTGCGACCTGCGCCCCCCTCCACCGTCAGTAAAACTGTCAGTTAAGATGGTGGAAAGTTCGCCAAAATACTGGCCGGTTTTGGCGAATAAACCTTGATGTGTCGGTTCCACCGACCATTTCCATCCGCGGTTGGAAACCTTCCCTCCGTTCACGGATATACCAACCGCAAAAACACCGCCCCATTCGTGGCGTTGATGGGCACGCTCGTTTGATAAACGTTCGTGGACCCCGGCACGGTGGTCCAGTTGGTGCCCAGCCCGGTGCTAAGGGTGTTGGTCTGGATTTGCAGCCGCCAGCCCAGGTGGTCCGCCGGCCAGGCGAGCTGGAGGCTGTTGTTTTGCAACTGGACCGCCAGGTTGGTGGCTTGAAGCGAGGGCAGGGGGGCGGCGCCAGCGGGTGCGGAATTGGCGCTTTCCGCGGTGACATTAGTGGCGGCGACCACGTAATAATAAGTCATGCCAGGACTGAGGCCGGTGTCGGCATAATTTGTGGCGGTAACATTTGCGGCCAGCGTGTAAGGACCGCCGCTGATCAAAGAACGTTTGACGTTGTAGCTTGCCGCCCGGGCGGCCGCGAACCAACTGAGATTAATCCCCAGGTTGGTGGCGGTCGCCGTGAGGCCGGCCGGGCTGGCCGGGGTGGCGGGGTTCACCAGTAGGTTTACTAACCCGTGTGTGTTCGTCACGATGGCGCAGGCATAACCCGCCGGGGTGCCGCCCAGCACGGGCAGGGTGCCACTGAGATTGCCCGTGTAACTCATCAGTGAATAGGTGCCGTTGGTAAATCCGGGGCCGCCGGTCACCGTGTTCGTTCCGCCCAACTGCAGATTGCCCGCGACCGCCAGCCGGGTGGCATTGGTGCCCAGGGTGAAATTCACCGTGGTGTTCGGGGATACGTTTAAGTTGTTGCTGACCGTGAGGGTGCTGCCCGACAGGCTGAGCGGACCGTGGTCGAACAGGTTCGTGTTCACCAGGGAGGCCAGGGTGTTGTCGAGCGTCAGCGTGCTTGCATAACCGTTGGTCGTCAGCCCATCAAACGTCACCGGGGCGGTGGCCGGACTGCTGTTGGTCACGGTTACCTGCGCGTTAAACATCGCGAAGGTGGACTGGCCGGTGGACACGGAAATTTTCGAATCAATAAACTGCGCTCCGCTGACGTTATAGACGCAGAAGTTATGATCCCCGGTAATGTTCACTTTGTTGAAGACAATATTCGTGGCCGGCAATTCCGTCCGCGCCCAGATGATGCCCACGGGATAACCACTCACGGAAGTGGCATTGATGTTGCTGAAGGTGATGTTGCGAAATTGCGGGGTGGCGTTCAAGGCGGCCACCGGCTGGGCGGCCGCGTAAGCGGGCGTGATGCTGGAAGGGGTGCCCACCAGCAAATAATAGGCATAGACCTGAATCGGAAAATGCACGTTGGTCATGCCCAGGTTATAATAGGAAATATTCTGAACCAGCCCGCCCCGGGTGGTGTCGGATTTGATGCGGATGCCGTTGTCCGTGCCATTAAACGTGCAATTGATCACCATGATGTTGGACACGCCGCCCTTGTCGGTGTAGCTGCCGATGGAAAGTCCGTGGCCGTTGCCGTAGGTATTGTTGGTGAGCAGCACACTGGAGGTGCCGCCGCCGCAGGTGAAATCATCATCGCCCGTGCTGATGTTGCAGTTTTGCACCAGGGTGTTGGTGCCGCTCACGTCGCAGGCGTCGGTGTTATGGCTGGGCGTCAGCGGGTCGGAGGAGGATGGGGCGCGGACGGTGACACCCTGAACGGTGGAGTTTACCGCCGAGCCGCCAATGGCGATGTGAAACATCGGGGAATTGGAGAGTGTGATATTTTGAATCAACTCCCGGGTGCAGCCGGAGAGACTGATCATGATCGGCCGCACGGCGCCGTTGGTATAGGCATAAGGCCACCAAGGCGTGCCCTGGCCATCAATGGCCCCCGGTCCGCTGATGGCAATGTCATGCAGGCTGGAGCCGGAAATGAAATTCGCCGGGTTCACCGTGCCGCCGGGGTACGCGGTGATCGGCAGCATGCGCAAAATCGCACCGGCGTCCACCTGGAGATTGACCGCGCTGGCCAGGGTGATGGGTCCGCACATATAAATGCCGGCTGGTATTTCCACCGTGCCGCCGGCCAGTCCATTGGTGGTGCCCCCTTTGGCGGCGGCGTTAATGGCGTTTTGAATGGCCGTCGTATTGGTGATCACCCCGTCGCCCACCGCGCCGTAGCTGAGGACGCTGATGATATTGTTAGTGTTGATCAGTGGCAGCGCGGGCACGGCCCGGGCGGCGACGGTGAAGAAAAGCAGCGCCCCGGCCAGGGCCAAGCGGGCGGCCGAAATGCTCGATGCCGATACTTTTGCGAATCTCATGACAATGGTGAACCGGTATAATTTAAGCCATCCGCCCGGTTTTTGCCCGTGAAATCAGTTGTCCATTGCAGCACTCGCGTTTGAAAAAAGCGACCTGCGCCACTGCGGGCTGGCTTGACAGGACGCGGTTTTTGGCGCATGTTACTGTTCGATGTCAGTTAACGTTCCGTCTATCCCGATGATCCCGGCGATCATGATTATTCCCCAACCGGGGCAGGGATAGACGCGTCGTCAGATAACGAACCGAATTTCCCCAGCCCTGAGTTTTCACTCAGGGCTTTTTGTTTTTACCCCAACCATTATGAAAAAACCCACGACTGAACTGGTGTCCTTGTCCGAAATCGTCGCCGCCCGGCGGCGGCTGGCGGGTGCCATTGTGCGCACGCCGTGCGTGCCCTCGGCCGCCCTGAGCGAATTGACCGGGGCGGAGATTGTGTGCAAGCAGGAGCATTTGCAGCGCACCGGCAGTTTCAAGGAGCGCGGGGCGCGCAACGCCCTGGCCCAACTGACCCCGGAGGCGGCCCGGCGCGGGGTGATCGCGGCCTCGGCGGGGAATCACGCGCTCGGGCTGGCCTGGCATGGCCGGCAATTGGGCATTCCCGTGACGGTGGTGATGCCCCGCTTTGCGCCGCTGGTGAAAGTCTCGCGCTGCCGGCAGTTTGGAGCCACGGTGCTGTTGCATGGCGACACGTTTGACGAGGCGCGTCACGAGGCGGTCCGGCTGGCTGGGGAAGGCCCGCTGGCCTATATCCATCCCTTTGACGATCCCCAAGTGATCGCAGGGCAGGGGACGCTGGCCTTTGAAATCCTGGAGCAGACGCCGGATGTCGAGGCCGTATTGGTGCCGGTGGGCGGGGGTGGCTTGCTGGCGGGGCTGGCGACGGTGTTCAGCGAATTGAAACCGGAGGTGCGGGTGATCGGCGTGGAGCCGGCGGGCGCCGCGTGTTTTGCCGCCGGCCTGGCGGCGGGGGAGCCGGTGCGCGTGCCCACGCGGTTTACGCTGGCCGATGGCCTGGCGGTGGCGGAGGCGGGACGGCACACGCTGGCGATTGCCGGTTCGCTGGTGCACCGCATGGTGCAGGTGGGGGAGGAACCGCTGGCGCTGGCGATCCTGCGGCTGGCAGAGCTGGAAAAATGCATCATTGAGGGCGCGGGCGCGGCCGGGCTGGCGGCGCTGCTCGGCGGGTGTGTGCCGGAACTCGCCGGCCGCCGGGTGGTGCTGTTGCTGAGCGGCGGGAACATAGATCCCCTCGCGCACAGCCGGGTGATTGAGCGCGGGCTGGCGGCGGATGGCCGCCTGTACCGGTTCAATGTCCTGCTCAGTGACCGACCGGGCGCGCTGGCGCACCTCGCGGGCGTGATGGCCGCCGCCGGGGCCAACGTGACGGAGATCGTCCATAACCGGACCTTCGCCGGACCCGATTTATCCCGGGTGCACGTGCTGTGCACGGTGGAAACGCGCGACCGGGAGCATATTACGGAGTTGCAGGAACGGCTGGTGGAGAATGGGGTGGAGAGGGTTTGAAACTTCAAAGTTCAAAATCCAACACCCAGCCAGCGGGGTGTGACGATGGGAAGAATGAGCTGGCATTCAACCCATTTTGGCCACGCGCCGCTGCTTTGCCAGGAGGCACCATTGGATCACGGAGGAAATCATCAGGGGAATGCACCACAGCCACATTAACCAGAGGAAATGCGGCACCATCCGCCAGCAGGTCGCAAAAAACGGATTTGATTTTACCAGGTGACGGACGAAATCCGTGTTTGCCTGGGCGGCATGGGCAATATCGCCCAAGGCATATTGATGGGCGATGGCGTACTGGGCGCCCGAGGCGATGTGCCAGGCAATGGCGCAACCGGCCGAGACCTCCCAGCCAAACCCAAACGCTGCGAAGGCCCAAATCCCAAAGCCAAAGCCGCCGACCGCGAGCACCCCCACCGCCATGGCTCCGTAGGAAAACAGACCGATGGCGCAAGCCCCGATGCTCACCGGCGCGACCGCCACGCCGCCATACGCAAACAGGAGGCCGAACGCGAAGCCCTCTGTGGCGGCAATCCAGGCCTTGATGGGTTTCTGAATTTGGTTCTGCGCGCCGCTCTGCCAGCCGCCAAAACGAAGGTGAATCAAGGGCAGGCCGAGCAAATGAAAGCGGCTGCGGAATTCCCAAATGGGAACTTTCAGGGTGGTCGTGGCATCCGGCAACGGCAGGGCCTGTCGGAATTGTTTAACCGTGCGATAGAACCAGAGGGAAAAGGCGGCGATCAGCAAGACATAACCCAAAATCAGCCCGGTTATCAAACCGGCAAACCGGAAAGGATGGGTTTTCACGAGCGAGTCGCCGAGTGGCAGCAGACTGAATACCACATAGAAAACGACGATGGAGACGGCCAGCCCAAGATAAAATATTTTGTACACTTGGCGCTCCCGGTCCGAACGCGCCGCCCGGTGGTTGACGCGCCAGACGGCGAACAGGTTGATGAAGGCCAGCAGCGGACACAAGATGGCCCCGAGCCAGCCGAGCAAGCCGGCGCCGGTGGCCGTGGCGCCGCCTTTCGCGACCGCCCCGCCCACGGTCGCGGCCTTGGCGGACAGGGTCAGGGCGGGCAATATGGCCAGCACCCCGAGCGTGAAGGCCGGGCCGGGATTCGATCGCGCCAGCGCGCCTTCCACGAAGGCAAGCACCTGTTCCTGCAATAGCTTGCGACCGCGGGACAGCCGCTGTTTCACGGCGTCCTCGGATAAATCGAGCTGTTGGGCCACGGCCTCGACGGACTGGTGCTCGCGGTAAAAGAGCACGAGGGGTTCACGATAAATTTCGGGGATGCGCTCGAGCGAGCGCCAGAGGATGGCGGTTTCCTCCAGGCTCATGGCCTGTTGGGAGGGGGGCGGCTCGGGGGCGGTGGATTCAGGCATGGCGTCCATCGGCTCGGCGGCGTGGTCCGGCTCGCGGCCCGACCGGCGGCGGTGCTTGCCGATGGCGAAGCGGAGGATGCCGCACAACCAGGGGCGCAACTTCGCCGGCTCGCGGAGTTTGGCCAGTTCTTTCCAGGCGGTCACGAAGGTTTCCTGGGCCAGATCCTCGCTCTGGGTCAGGCTGCCCGTGCCGGCATAGGCGAGGGCGCAGATCAACGTTTGGTAGCGCTCCACAATCAGCCGGAAGGCGTCCTGGCTTCCCGCGAGGCTCTGGGCCACCAATTCGGCATCGTTGTTTGGCACCACAGTCATGGCTTCGGTTGTTATCATAGCTGCCGGTAAGCACCGAGAAAAGGCTGGGAGGTGACAGAAAATCGCCCAAGGCGATGAAACTTCAAAATTCAGGGAAGCTCCAAGCACCAACCGCCAAGCTCCAGAGATGCGCCAATAACCAACATTCAAACCCTGGAGACTGCATCTGAAAATATCATCAGACTCAATGGGTTTGGCGCGTTTCCCCTCACCCCGGCCCTCGCCCTTCGGGAGAGGGAGAATGGTCGGCCGGTGGTTGGGCTGGCAACGTGGGCTGGAATTTCGAAAGGTGGTTGGGCCAAAGCGCCAGAGGACTGGGCGCACTCCAGGACGCTGCGCGAGACCGTACGCTGGTCAGCAGCGGGAAGGGGGCGGAGGTTGAAAGGCTGCCGGTTGGGAAACCCGCGCTACGGGGTTAGGTAATGATTCCGGATCTGGGAAGGTCGCAGTGGTTTATTCAGCAACTCCGTACGTCGTTTCCCACGAGATCAGGAGGCTGCGGTTTTTCATGGCACCGGATATTCCTCGACGGGATGATCTTTGGCATCCGTCCGCCAGGCTTTGAGCAATTGCCAGTGACCGTCCGGCAATGCGCGGGCAACCGTATAATGCCAGGTGAAGGGCGACCCGCTTTTTTGCCCATCGAAGGCCACGGTCTGGGAATTGCCCTCCATATAAATATTTCCGGACTCCGCGCGGGACCAGCCCGGCAACCGGTCCACCGCCTTGATGCTCATGAGCCAGCTCCAGGCGGAGTCCATCTCCGGACTGGTGAGCGGACCGACGCTCGTTTGCTTCAGGTACATGACCTGCTTGGGGAAATTAAAGGTGACCAGATGCCGCGCGAGGAAGCGCAAGCCCACCAAGTTGCCGCCGGTGCCGACCAGCAGGTTCGTGTAGGTGCCGCCCTGCCAGTCAACGGTGACAAACCATACCCGGCCGGGATCCTGGGCATGGACCGCCTCGCCCTGGCTGGATTTGTTGGCCTGCCGGATGGCCCGCCGGAGCGCGCTGGCGTCGAGAGCCCCATCATTCCGGAAGCCGGTGTCCACGAGCATGGGCTGGTCATCCTGGCCAACGAGGCTGCCCGGTGGCAGTAGCGGACGGATAAAGCCCCAGCGGCTTTGGACTTCCTCATTATAAATCAGCGGATACGCCCGGCCCAGCGCCGCAGTGTCCAGGGGGTCGGGATCGAGAAAGCGCAGCCGGCCGGCGTTAAAATCCAGCTGGAGGCAATAGTGGCGCAGGTAGTCCATGCCCAGGATGCCCATCACCGGCACGCCGGTTTGCGCGGACAACCCCGAGAAATCGGTGGTCTCCACATTGGTTCCGGTCTTAACCAGCGGCGTGCCGCCCAAGTAAAGCTGCGGCGCGGCGAAGACGCCCATGCGCACACTGGTCCCAAAATTCCACGTCTCCATGGTGTCGAGCTGGCGGCCGAGAAACGGTTCCAGGGATTTGTCAAAAATGCTGAGAGGGGATCCGGTGTCCACGAGAAAAGCCAGCGGTTCGCCGCCTGCCAGGTGGAGATAAATGAACAATTCATTGCCCCGCCCGGCGTCGGGGTTGAGGGCGGCGTCCACCGGCAGGTCATGGGCCGGTTCGATCGGTGCGGGCGGGCGCAGCAAGGCGCAGGAGCAAAGCGCCAGCAAGCTCAACGCAAAACCGGCGAGTCGGAGTGGCAGCATGGATTTCATCTGATTGAAGGAACTCACCAAGCATACCCCGTTTTTATGCTTTCAGGAATAAAAATACCCCAGCTCGCGCAACGAGGCATATTCTTTCGGCCGCTCGGCCGTGGCGCGGCCCATGATGACATGGTCGAGCACCTCGATCTTCAGGAGCTGGCCGGCGCGGATGAGGTCGCGGGTGACCTTGATGTCCGCGTCGGAGGGCGTGGGGTCGCCGCTGGGATGATTGTGGGCCAGCACCAGCGCGGCGGCATTGGCCGAGATGGCCAGCTTGAAGACCTCGCGCGCGTGCACCAGCAGGGTGTCCAGCGAGCCTTGGGAAATCGTCTCGTAACGAATCAGCCGCCGGCGGGTGTTCAGCAGGATGACCTGCAAGGTTTCCACCTGGAGCAGCCGGTTTTCCTCGCGCAACAGGCGGACGACCGACTCAGGCGTGTCCAGCAGCGGCGCTTCGGCGTGGAATTCCGCCGCCATTTTTTGGGCCAGCGCGAAGGCGGCGACGAGGGTGACGGCCTTGTCCCGGCCAATGCCCTTGACCTTGCGCAAATCATCCACGGACGCCACGGCCAGCGCTTGCAGGGAACCGAACCGGGCGAGCAATTGCTTGCCCACTTCCACGGCATTCATCCCCTGCAATCCGGTGCGCAGCAGGATGGCAATCAACTCGGCCTGGCTCAAGGCCGAGGGGCCCAACGCGGCCAGCCGTTCACGCGGCCGTTCGCTGGCAGGTTGATCTTTGAGGCGCAGTCCCCCGTTCATTGGTGCGCCCATTCAACCAGCCCGGCAGCGGGTGTCAAGCGCTTTGCCGGGCATTTCCCGCATCCGGGTTTAATCGGCGTGAGTCCCTGGCTGAAGGGAGCTTACGGCGTGATCGCCGGCGCGTCGGTGCGGAATTGCGGCGCGGGAAGGCCGGCGGCGTTGAAGAGATTGCAGCCCGCGGGATAATTCACCCACGCATAGCGCACGGCGGTCGGCGCGCTCACGGCATCGCTGTGAACGAGCACCGTGTCGCCGTCAATGGTGGCCTCGGCCGGGACAAACGTGCCATCCGCGCCGGCGATGGTGAACCATTTGAGCGGGCCGTCCCGGGCGACCAGGCCGCCGCCGAGGTGGGAGAATTTCAGGCGGATTTTATCCCCCTCCACGGTCATGGATGTATATTGCGGCCCGGAATATTCCAACGCCTGGCCGTACACGTTGGCCAGGGCGATGCGGGAGAGGCGGTCACCCACGTCCTGTTTATTTTTGGGATGCACGTTTTTGCGTTCGCCAATGTCGGTGGTCACGGCCATGCCCGTGTTCGGCAGTTGCAGAATGCTGGCCTGGGCTTCGCGCACGAGCGGGTTGTTACTGTCGGCATCCTGCCCGGCAAGCTGGACGATATAGAACGGGAAATCCCCCTCGGCCCAGAGCGCGCGCCAGTCGCGCACGAGCGTGGCCTGCACGTGCGGATACAGGGCGCGCCCGGCGGCCCCGCCGACAATCGATTCACCCTGGTACCAGATGGCCCCCCGGATGGCATAGGGAATGATCGGTGCAATCATGCCATTGTAGAGCACGGTGGCGTTATGCTGGTCCTGCACGGGATCGCGCACGCCGGTCGCGCGCCGGCGGCGGGCGGCGGGCGGGTTCGTGGCGGTGGTCGAGCGGTTGCTAACCAGATTGGTTTCCCGGGCGGAGACATCCTCGGAACGCGGCGCGGCCACCACCGGCGGTGGATTGGTGCGGAAGGCCTGCACCTTGGCGTCAAAACTGTCCAGCATGGGCTTCAGACGCGGATCGGCGGCCAGCGTTTCCCGGCGAATCCAGGCCTCGGCCGTGCTGGCCCCAAACGCCTCGGTGATGATGCCCACCGGGATTTTGATTTCCCGTTGCAAATCGCGCGCGAAGAAGTAACCCACGGCGGAAAAGCCGGGCACGGTTTCCGGCGAGCAGACCAGCCAGTGGCCGCCCACGCGGTTGGTGGGGGCGTAGGTTTTGGCGAAGGCGCCGGTGAACATGCGGATGAGCGGATAATTGGCGGCGGCGATTTCCGCCTCCTCGTTGGTCACCCCCGCGAAATATTTTACTTTTTTGGAGACGCTGAAATCCATGTTGGACTGGCCGGAGGCCAGCCAGACCTCGCCCACAACCACGTCTTCGAGCGCGATGGGCTGGGCGGTCTGCGAGCCGGTGACGGTGAAAACGCGGCTCTCGGCGGAGGCGGTGAGCGGCGCGAGGTCCACGCGCCAATGGCCGTCGGCTCCGGCTTGGGTCGTGGCTTTTTGGCCGGCGAATTCCACCGTGACGGTCTCACCGGGTTCGGCCCAGCCCCATACCGGGACTTTCGCGTCGCACTGCAACACCATGTGACTGGTGAAGGGGCTGGCGAGTTCCACCGTGGCCCGGGCGGCAATAGTGCCCAGCAGGAGGGTGAGCAGGATCAAGAGATGGAGGCGTTGGTTTCGCATAAGGTTGGCAGGTTGGCTGGCTGGTTAATTAGAGACTCGTCACCTACGGAGATTTTTAAAGGGGATTGCCCGAGGGATCGTTGACCGCCGGGTTCATTTTCAGGCCGGTAATTTTCAGCACATACGCATATTTGCCCGGCAGGGTGGCGGGTAGTGTCACATGCAGCCCGGCCGCATCCCGGGTAAAGGCACAGGCGTCCGGGCGGCCGAGGAGTCGGACCGCTTTGACGTCGCCTGTGAGCGATTCGTTGGACCCCAGCGAAGCGATATTCACCTCACCCGCCGGCCAGTTGCCCACGATGATGGCATAGAGCGCCTCGCCCTTGACGGTGAAGCGGATGGTTGGGCTCTTGGCCCCGCGTTCGCCGCCCTCGCCAAACTGCAGCCAGTTGTGGGTGTCGTAAATCGCCTCGCCATTCACCCGCAGCCATTCACCGATAGCGAGCAGCGTGGTGTGAATCTGCGGGGCGAACGTGCCGTCTTTTTGGGGCGAGAGGTTCAGGAGCAGGGTCCCGTTTTTGCTGACCGTGTCCACGAGCTTGCTGATGATGGGGCCGGGGCCGCTGATGCGCATGCCGGTGGTGTAGCCCCAGGTGCTGCCGATGGGTTCATCCACCTGCCACACGCCGGTTCGGATGCCCGCCGGGGAGCGGCCGCCGATTTTTTCAAAATCAATGATTGAGCCAATGGTCTCGGTGTTTTTGCCGCTGGGCGCGTAGGCCGCTTTCTTCGTGCTGAGGGAAACCGGTTTGCCCCATTCCGCGGCGCGATTGTAGTAATAGGCGGCAATGCGCAATTTCAGCGGGTCGAGATACCGGATGTCCACGCCGTTGTCGAACCAGAGCATGTCCGGCTGGTACTTGTCAATCAGCTCCACATTGCGGTTGTACCAGTCCACGAGGAATTTTTCGCAGGCGGCATCGCTGCGATCGGCCACGTGGTAAAAATCCGCCCATTGGGGATCGTACAAATCGGCATGCTCGCTCTGGAGTTGGGCGGCCAGTTCCGGGGCGGGGTTGATGAACTGGAAATTCTCGATGCCATGGTTGGACACGCCAAATTTCAGGCCCTGTTTGCGCACGGCCTGGCCGAGTTCGCCAATCAAATCGCGCTTGGGCCCCATGTTTTTGGCGTTGACCGGGTTGACCTGGCTGTCCCAGAGGGAAAAGCCGTCGTGATGCTGGGCGGTGGGAATGACAAAGCGCGCGCCGGATTGTTTGAAGAGCGCCGCCCACTCATCCGCGTTGAATTTTTCGCAGGTGAACAGCGGGATGAAATCCTTGTAGCCGAATTTGTCCTGCGGCCCGAAATGCTCCGCATGCCACTGGCGGTCAGCGGCGTACATGTGCTTTTCGTACCATTCATTGTGGTGCGCCGGCACGGAATAGAGCCCCCAGTGCATGAACAGCCCAAACTTGGCCCCGACGAACCATTCGGGTACGTGGTAATGGGCCTTTAACGATTCCCACGTGGGCTGAAAAGGCCCGGGCGGGAGCGGGGTTTTGATGGCATCCACGGCGGCCTGGACCACCGCCAGCCGCGTTTCGGGGGCCATGTCATAGCCAGTGGTGGCATTGCCGCCCTCACCCACCCCATTATTGGTCTGGGCATGGCTGGGGGAGGTCAGGAGTACGGACCCCAAGGCCAGGACCAGGGCGGATTGCGTGGTCATAAACCAGTGGTTTGGCTTCATTAAGGATTCAATCGGTTTCCCGGCTTAAGACGCCATGGCCCGCCCGGAGGTCACAGGGAAAATGTTCGTTTGATCAACCAGCGGCAGGACAACCTTACCACATCATCCAGGCGATGCCGCCGGTGAGCGCAACGGCGTGGGCCCAAATGGCGAAAATCAGGGTTTTGCTGTAAAGTCGGGCGCCGCCGTTCTCGCTGGGTTGTTGCGGATCAATGCCAAAGAGTTGCTGGTAATAACGCAACACCGCGGCACCGGCCAGTAACGAGGCCAGAAACAGCCCCAGGAAAATGTACCGGAGCGCGACAAAGAAAACAGCATGATCCTGCATCACTGGAGTTTATGCCAAACCGTTGGGGAATGAAAGGAGCAAAACCGGATGGTCAGACTTTTACTATTGGGGTAAACACCCCATGGCAACCCAGCGTCAACCGGATTAACCTCAACCAGATATGAATCTGTTACTCATCCTGGTCGTGCTCCTGTTATTGTTTGGCGGCGGCGGTTACTACTATGGCGGACCGGCCATCGGTGGCGGCGGGGTCGGCCTGCTGTTGTTGGTTTGTCTGGTAATCTTTTTTGCGGGCGGATTCCGCACTAAACGTTAACGGGTCTTTTTGCTCTTTAAGAGCTCCCACACCCGCACGGATTCGGTGACGCCCCAAGCCTGGGCGTCGCAGCCGCGTTGCGTGTGCGGGGCATCGCCATCCAGAATCTCCGGGATCTGGCCAATACAACCTTTGTCCAAGATGCCTTCGGAGCTGCTGAGATAGGCCTTGGCGGCGGTCACGGCTTCCGGCGCGAAATCCCACGCCGCTGCGAGCGCTTCGCAGAAGACGGGGAACGTCCAAGTCCACGCGGTGCCGTTATGATACGCGGGTTTGCGGCGCGTGTCCTCGTCGCCTTCATAGCGCGGCCAGTAGGGATTGTCCGGATCATTCAACCGCCGCCCGTCATTGCCGTAAATCGGCAGGGGCGTCCCCACCCGCAGCGGGGCCAGCGTGCGCAGACCGCCGGGCACCACCAGATATTTTTGCGCGGCCGCCACGCAGCGTTTGGCGCGTTCCCCCGTCACCAGGCCGAGGCTCACGAGGAAGAGGCAGTTGCTGCGCAGGGCATCCCCCACCACGGCATCGCGCGCGATCACGCGGGGGCCACCGAGCAACACATCCGCGAACCAGCCCGGGCCTTCCAGCCAGAACAGCTTGTCCAGTGAGACCATGGCCCGGTCCGCCAGATCCAGCCATGGCTTCTGCTCCGCCGCCGGACTGATGTTCGCGACTTGCCGGAGCAGGCGAATCCACAGCGCCTGAATTTCCACCGGATACCCCTCGCGCGGCGTGCCCGCCGGATAATTGGTGTCCATCCAGGTGAAGTGGCTGGGGCTCCAAATCAGGGCGGAATCCGGGTCGGCATGAATGCCATTCGGCGTGCCGGCCAGATAATATTTGGCAATGCTGCGCAGCACGTCGGCGACGGTGCGTTTGGCCTCGTCCACCGGGGTTTGATAAAATTGGGGGTCATGCTCCGCGAGCATTTCACAGACCATTCCGAACCAGAGCGGGGCATCGGACGTGTCGCGATTGGAGACATCGTTGCCGTGGATGGTATTGGGCAGCGTGCCCCGGTCCTCGAAGCGGGCAAAGGTGAGCAGCAGTTGTTTGACCTCCGCCACCAGGCCGCCCGCCAGCAGGCCCCGGGCGCAAATCAGCGAATCCCGGCCCCAGTCCAAAAACCACGGATAACCCGCGATCACCGTTTTGCCGCTGTCCCGGCGCACCACATAAGCCCCCGCCGCGCGCTGCAACCGGGCGCCCCAGTCCTCCGGGGCGGTCCTGCCATGCTTGAGTTGTGGTTTTGCGCCCGCCACCAAAACCGCCGGGTCCGTGAGTTCGGCGGTCGCCACCAGCGTCACTTCCGCGCCCTTGGGCAGGGGCAGTTCAAACCAGCCGGGACTGTAGGCGTCCCCGCTGCCGGTTTGCCCCCGGGTCTGCTCCACGGGATGCGGAATGTTCTCGCACCATTCCGGTTGCGGATGGTATTTGCCACTGCTCGCGACAATGTGCAACTGCCGGTCCGGCGCCGGCGTGAAGGCAAAGCCGGGCTGGCTGTCCAGCGCATGGGTGCGGCTGGCAAAATGATAGTCCGCGCCCTCATTGCGTTTGGTTTCGCTATGGAAATTACGATCTTCAATGTCGAACCGCACGGTCAGCCGCACATCCGCCGTGGCCGGCAGTTGTTTGCCCGTGGCCTTGAGTTCGCCCGGCCGCCGGACGTGGAACACGATGGTGTTCTGGCCCGCCACCATCTCCGCTGCCAGTTCAATTTCCACCGTCCGTCCGTTCCCCGCCTGGGCCACAAACTGCCACACCGCCGGCGAACCCGCCGTGAAGGCGGCGAGGTTCTTCAAATTCAGCGCGGAAATAAAGCCGTCGGCATTCACCCAGACGCGCAGGCGTTTCACGAACACATGCCGGTCCACCGGCACCGCGGGGTTCAGATTCGCCCCCAGCACGCAATCGTACTTGGACCGCACCTGCCCGAGATCCACATTGATGCGCGCCATGCCACCGATACCATTGGTTAACAATACCAGATCCTCAGTCAGGCTCTGGGGGTTGACCGGCCGGCGCGGCGGTTCCGCGTCCAGAAACCGGATGGCCCCGCTCATGGGCGGCGCGGCGAGGTC
The DNA here is from genome assembly GCA_903895255.1 of uncultured Verrucomicrobia subdivision 3 bacterium. Lineage (GTDB taxonomy): Bacteria > Verrucomicrobiota > Verrucomicrobiia > Limisphaerales > UBA11358 > UBA11358. Next base: position 64,084 of record CAITTG010000084.1, on the reverse strand, counting down.
CTGCCGCTGTAGCGTCACGGTGGCTTCGGCCCCCGAATTCCGGGGGGCAAAGCACGCGATGTGCCGGTTGTCGGCCGCAATGGATTGCACATGTTGCAACTGTCCCCCGGTGGCGAGCGTGGCCCGGAAAGGGCTGGTGTCCTCAATCAGCAACCAATGGCCCGGGGGCACCGGTGTGACCCGCCGGGCGTCCAGCAAGGTCCAGTTAATCACAGCGGGAAAAATCCGGTTTTCCAGCGCGGCCGCCAGGGTTTCCGCCAGGGAACCGGGCTGGTTGGAACGTGCCAGGTGACTGGCGGCGGCGAGCAATGCCTCCGGACTCCGTTCCACGTGGCCGGCCAGCGTGCGCCAGTCGGCGAATTCCAGGGCCTCCACCGGCAGCACTTGTTGCAACGCCGTCACCGCCCACGCCGCCTGCGCGCGCAGCCGGCGGTAGCGCTCACCACTGATCCCCACCGGCACGGACTTGGCGGCGAGGCAATGACTCGCTCCCGGTGCCAGTTTGAACATGACCTGCCCGTCCGCCGGGGCGGCCCCGGCAAAGGGTTCACCGAGCAAATCCACGGTAAAACTGTCCAGCGCGCACCGGGCCTCCGCCAGCGACAAGGCGAGTGACTGCGGCTGGTTGACATCGGTATTCACCAGCACCAGCACCTGGTCCAGGCCCTCGGCTGAGGTCCGCAGCAACGCGTAAACCGCCGAACCGGCCGGGCTCAACCGCGCCAGCCGGGCACCGTCAAAAAACGCCGGATGTTCCGTCAGCAATTGGTTGAGCCCGGCCAGTTCGGCAACAATGTTGTCCGCGCCGCCCCAGTTCAAGCCGGTGTTGCCATGCACCCGGATTTTTTCCGCCGCCAGCCATTCCACGCCGCAGGTGAAACCAAATCCACCGCTGGGACTGGTGAGCGCGCACAACCGGTTGCGCAGCAGCGACCAAGCCCGCCCGCGCTCCGCCAGGCGGCTGTTATCGTGCGTTTCGCTGTAGTGCACGTAGGACCCAATCCGCTCGCTCTGGCGGTTGGCGTAGTCCAGATAATTCGCCACCTCCGTGCCGGAATAATTCTGAAAGAGTTCCGAATAAGCCCATTGCATCCCGCCCTCGGTGAGCAGGGCTTCCGTGGCCGACCACGCGCCGCCCAGGCCTTCGAGCAGGAAAATCGCCTCGGGAAATTCATTCTGCACCCGGGCAATGATGTATTGCCACGCGGGCACGGGGATTTTGTACCCGGCATCGCAGCGGAAACCATCCACGCCGCGGCGGCAGCAGACCAGCAGCGCCTCGGCAACGATGTCCCAGAGCGCCACGCTGTGCTGCTCAAGTTCCACCAAATCCTCCCAAACCGTGCCCCACGCGCCGGGACTCGCAAATTCGCCATTGGCGAGCTTGAGGAAAAATTCCGGATGCGTCTCCTGCAACACCGAACCCCAGCCGGTGTGGTTGATCACGATGTCGATAAACACGCGCGCCCCCAGTGAATGGGCGGCGTGCGTCAATTCCACAAACTGGTCCACGCCCGTGGTGCGCTTGTCAAATTCCACCAGTGCCGGGTCAATCGCCGTCAGATCCAGCGCCGCGTAGGGGCTGCCGAACCGCCCGAACCGCGCGTATGTCGTGGGCGTGGGATGAATCGGCAGCAGATGAATGATCCGGCAGCCCAGGCGTTGGACGATGTGCGGCAACTGGCGGGTCAGGTCGCGCAATTTGCCCGAGGGCGGCAGCGTGGCATAACCTTTGGCCTCCAACGCCTTGAGCTGCGCCTCGAGCACCGCATCCTCGGTGGTGGCCAGCGATTTGCTGTCGCCAAACAGCCGGGTGAAGGCGCAGTAGATCGTGTTGGCCGTGCGGGAAAAATCCGGGTGGACGCTGATGCCCAAATCCTCGCCGGCCGGCCAGTATTGCCATCCCTGGGGATCGAGTAAATACGCTTTGGACTTGAAGAATCCGGTTTCCGCCAGCGGCAGCTCCAATTCCCAGCCATCGGCGGTGGGCGTCATCGGCAGGTCCTGCCAGGAAGCCCCGGCGGCCTGCGCGCCCCCCGCGTGGGCGGCAATGATTTCCTGGCGCACCACGGCCGCGCGACCAATGTTGGTGCGCAAGCGCGCCTGCCAGCCCGTGCGGCTGGTTGCGACCTTGCCGTCCTTCAATTGAAACCGCACCGTGTCCCCCACGAACCGCACCAACCGTTCGCCCGGGGCCGGAGACATTACTGGTATGGGTTGCTCCACGGGCAGATTTTGTACCATGAACCCGCCCGGGGACCAAGCAAAAGCAGGGTTTTTCCGCGCTTTGTTTCCCCCGACGCCCCGCCCGTTGCGGAGGGAAGTGCTCCCCTCACCTCCGCTTCAAGCGCTCATTTGAAGTTTGGAACTTGAATATTCTCTGAATTTTGAAATTTGAAGTTTGAAGTTTCTCCCCTCACTTCGTCTGGCTAAACAGCATAAACAACCTCGGCCCGCGGGGCGTCGCCAGGGCCCACGCCTGCTCCTGCTCCGTTTCCGGAATGGCCAGGCCATCCGCATTCGCATCCTTGGCCGGTTGCCCATCCACCAGCAGCATATAGCGATGGGTGCAATTGCCCGGCAGGTTGTTCAAGCTCAGTTGCCACACCCGGCCGGAGGCGTCTTTTTCCAGCGGAATGGCCTGCCAGTCGCTGAAGGATCCAATCACCGCCACCGACTCCGGCAGCGGTGCCTTGAAATCAGCGGGTTCCCAGCGGAACACTTTGTTAAACGTCAGCGCTTTTTTCGGCACCACTGTGCCGCTCGGGACCCTATTTCCAGGATTGTAGGGGTTGATCGGAGGCATTTGCTTGTAACGGGGGGATTAAACTTCGAAGGTCGCATCCAGCGTGACCTTGGCATTCAACAGGCGCGAGATGGGGCAGCCCGCCTTGGCCGCCCCCGCGATGGCGCGCACCTTGGCCTCGTCCGCGCCCGGAATCTTGGCCGTCATGGTCAGGTGCGATTCCGTGACCGTAAATCCGGCCTCGGTCTTCTCCAAGGTGATGGCGGCGGTGGTATGGATGGCCGCCGGGGTGATCCCCGCCTTGCCCAGTTCCGCCGAGAACGCCATGGAAAAGCAGCCCGCATGGGCCGCGGCAATCAGTTCCTCGGGATTCGTGCCCACCCCGTTTTCAAACCGGGTGCCAAAGGAATATTGGGTTTGCTTGAGCGCCCCACTCTCGGTGGAAATATGCCCGTTGCCGTCCTTCAAACCACCGAGCCATACCGCGGATGCTGTGCGTTTCATAAATGAATCATTCAAAAATCGTCCCGGCGGGAATTCGCCTTGACGTCCGCCAGCCTAACCCGGGCTGGGCAGTTTCTCAAGGGGGTCGCACAATTAAAAAATGGCCGGTTCACTGCGGGATGGTTTTTGGGTGAACCCCTATTTCAATGGGCGAATTTTTTGACGCATCCCCGCATTAATGCAATTAGCCTTACTACCATGACCCCAACCCTGTCACGCCCGGGCCAATGCGTTGTCGCTGACAAATAGATTTCGTGAGCGAAAAGCCGCCGGGCTTTCCAACAACAGCACCGCTCGCAAGGCCGCCAGGGGGGAGGCAAACCAGGGCCGATGCAATTTGCGCGCCTCTTCGGCCACCCAGTTGGCAACCGGGAACCCTTGCATTCTCGCCAAATGCTCGGCCGTCGCCGCCAGATAAGCATCTTGAACCTGGCCCAAGCCCCCGCCGCGCGGAGCTAGCAAAACTGGCTCGGCGGCCAGGGCAGCCGCCGTTGGCCCGGCATAAAAACCATCCAGAAAATTTGCCAGACAAAAGTCGAAGGAATCCCCCTGCAAGGTGAGTCGCGCCACCTCTGCCAGGGTTTTTGGTCTCATATTTTTCCCTCCTCGAATAACCCCTCAATCAGATATTGGGTTTTCACCGGAATTCGGCTGGCCGGATAATATTGTCCAACCAGGTCCATGACTACTTTCGGTGATTCCAAGTGGAGATGGCGAATTAGAAAAATAATGTCTCCCACATCCGATTGTTCCCCTGATGTTCCACCCATGCGGGCGGCCATGCATTTCATGGCTAGCAGATATTCCGGCACCGGCATTGTCAAACGCAGGTGTTGAAATTGCGGCAGGTTGCCGGCGGTCGTTTCATGGCGGGCGGAAACGAATCCCTTGACGCCATCATTAAGCCAGTCGGCAGGCAAACGCTGTTCATCCGCGATGCCGCGTGCAATTTCCCGGATGGTTTGGGATGGTTGAAAGAGCGCGTCCACATCCTTGGTCGCCAGTCGGGCTGTGAAGGCCAGCACCATCACGGTTCCGCCAAACAAACACACTTCACCGATCACGCCTCGTTTGCCGAGTTCATCGGAAAGGCTGCCCAGTGCCGCGAGAATTGCCTCCCGCGTCAGTGCCGGACCGCCCGCTGGTTCCTGTGCGCTCATCTGCAGCGATATTAGCACAGTCAATAGGCTTGCGCCATCCTCGCGTTTGTCACGGTGAAGTGCTTTTTGATCTGCCGCTTCGGCTCAAACCGGCTGCTGCTGTGTCAAACAATGCAACGACCCAAACCCCCACACCAAATCCAGCGCGTGGATGCCCACCACCGGCCGGTCTTTGAACAGCTCACCTAAAATCCCCAGCGCCACCCGGTCGTTCGGGTCGTTAAAAGTCGGTACAATCACCGCCGCGTTGCAGATGTAAAAATTCGCGTAACTGGCGGGTAGCCGCACGCCGTCGAAATACAGCGGCGACGGCATGGGCAACGCCACCACCTCGGGTTTGGCGCCGTTCTCCAGCCGTAAATCCGTGATGCGCTCCCAGTTTTCCGCCAGCGGCCGGTAATTCTCGTCCTTGGCGTTTTTTTCCTTTACCAGCACCAGCGTGTTTCTATCAACGAACCGGCAAATGTCATCAATATGCCCGTGCGTGTCATCTCCCTTCGGACCTTTGGCCAGCCAGAAAATGTTCGTGACCCCGAGATACTGCTTCAGTATTGTTTCAATTTCCACGCGCCCCAGCCCCGGATTCCGCACCTGAATTTTCGGGTCCAGATAGCATTCCTCGGTGGAGAGCAGGGTGCCCCGGCCGTTCAACTCCATCCCCCCGCCTTCAATGACAAACGGCTTGCCTTGATATTCCGCCTGAAATAAAGGCTTGCGCAGCAACCGCGCCGACGTCTCCGGCACTTTCGTATCCTTGCGCCAGTTATCATACTTCGCCCATCCATTAAAATGGAAATGGACAATCGCCGTGTCTGACTTGGGACCCAGGACCTTGGACCTGGGATTCTTTTTAACAAAAATTGGCCCCGTGTCGCGCGTCCAGCCCCGGTTCGTGGGATGCGTGACGAATTGGATCTGGCGCAAATCCACGCCCACATGGCTCAGCACCCGGCGCGCGTGCGCCTCGTCCCGCGCGTGGCGGATGATCAGGCGCACCTTTTCCCCGGCGGAAATCTGCCGGATCATCTCCCCGTAAATCCACGGGATCACCTCAAATTTGCCCGGCCAGTCCGAGCGATTGTGCGGCCAGCCCAGCCAGGTGGCGGCGTGGGGCGCCCATTCGGCGGGCATGGCATAGCCCAGTTCAGCGGGCGTGGCGGCGGGTGTGAGCTTGGGTGACGGCATAACGTTGGGCGGGAGCTTAAAAAGTTTGTCCGCCGCTGGCAAATGATGAATTTCAGATTCAATTTGGGATTGGCATTGGCCGGAACATCCGTATTGTGGAGGGGATATTTTTATCAAACCAATTTATGGCTAAAAAACAAAAGCATACCACCGTTGCCGGCGGGCCCGTTTCCCAATTTATCCAGCATCATTACCGGCATTTCAACGCCGCCTCGCTGGTGGACGCCGCCAAAGGCTATGTGGCCCACCTGGACAAAGGCGGCCGCATGATGATCACGCTCGGCGGCGCCATGAGCACCGCGGAACTCGGCCTCTCCCTCGCCGAAATGATCCGCCAGGACAAGGTCCATCTGATCACCTGCACCGGCGCCAACCTCGAGGAGGACGTGTTCAACCTCGTCGCCCATGATTTTTACGAACGCGTGCCGCACTACCGCATGCTCAGCGCCCAAGATGAGGAGAAGTTGCTGGCCCGCCATATGAATCGCGTCACCGACACCTGCATCCCCGAGGGCGAGGCCATGCGCCGCATGGAAAAAGCCATGCTCAAGGTCTGGACCGCCGCCGATAAAAAAGGCGAGCGCTATTTCCCCCACGAATTTTTCTACCAAGTGCTCCTCAGCGGCGAATACGAGAAATATTACCAGATCGATCCCAAGGATTCTTGGATGCTCGCCGCCGCGAAAAAGAATCTGCCCATCGTCGTCCCCGGTTGGGAAGACGCCACCCTTGGCAACATGTACGCCGCCGCCGTGATCCGCGGCGATGTCAAGAATGTGCACACCGTCCGTACCGGCATTGAATACATGACCTGGCTGGCCGACTTCTACACCCGCACCGCCACCAAGAAGAGCACCATCGGCATGTTCCAGATCGGCGGCGGCATCTCCGGCGATTTCCCGATTTGCGTGGTCCCCATGCTCCACCAGGATCTGTTGCGCACGAATGTCCCGCTCTGGGGTTACTTCTGCCAGATCAGCGATTCCACCACCAGCTACGGGAGCTATTCCGGCGCGGTGCCGAATGAAAAAATCACCTGGGGCAAGCTCGGCGTGAAAACGCCCAAGTACATTATCGAATCCGATGCCACCATCGTGGCCCCGCTCATTTTCGCCCACGTCCTGGGCTGGTAATCCTATGATGACCCCGAACGATTTCTCCCAGGCCCGCGTCCTCGTCACCGGCGGGGCCGGTTTCATCGGCAGCGCGCTCGTTTGGGCGCTCAACCGCCGTGGCTGCGACAACATCGTGGTCTGCGACATTCTCGGCACCACCGAAAAATGGCGCAATCTCACCCCGGTGCGCTTCGCCGATTATGTGGAGGCCGAGGCGCTCATGGGTCGGCTTCAGGCCGGCTGGCTCGGCCGGTTTGACCTCGTCTTGCATCTCGGCGCCTGCTCCGCCACCACCGAGAAGGACGCCAGTTACCTCATCCGCAACAACTACGAATTCACCAAGGAACTCGCCGCCTGGAGCCTCGTGAACGGCGCGCGATTTGTCTACGCCTCCTCCGCCGCCACCTACGGCGACGGCTCGGCCGGCATGGATGACGACGATACCAAGCTGGCCACCCTCCGGCCGTTGAACATGTACGGCTACTCGAAGCACCTCTTCGACGTGCATGCCAAACACGCCGGTTTTCTGCACCAAATCGTCGGCCTCAAATATTTCAACGTCTTCGGACCCAACGAGGATCACAAGGCCGACATGCGCTCGCTCGTGCACAAATCCACCGCGCAAGTGCAGGCCGAGGGCCTCATCCGCCTGTTCAAGAGCTACCGCCCTGATTACCGCGATGGCGAGCAGAAGCGCGATTTCCTCTACGTCAAGGACGCCGTGGCCATGACGCTGCACCTCGCCGCCACCCCCGCCGCCGGCGGCCTCTACAACATCGGCAGCGGTGGCGCCCGCACCTGGATTGACCTCGCCAACGCCGTCTTTGCCGCGCTGGAAAAGAAACCCGACATCCGCTTCATCGAGATGCCCGAAACCATCCGCGACAAGTACCAGTATTTCACCGAGGCCAACCTCGCCCGCTTGCGCGGCACCGGCTACACCGCCCCCGTGACCACCCTGGAAAATGCCGTGGCCGACTACGTGCGCAATTATCTGGTCCCCGACCGCCGCCTGGATCCATCGGTGGCGTAAAGCCACCCTGCCAGCGGGGTGGCAACAGCCTGTCGCCACCTCCCGCCCTTTCAACGCGCCTTTTTATTGCATGGCTCCGGCTCGGGCTTGGTCGCTTGCACGTCCCCAGCCCAGTCCTCTTCATTTCACCATAACGTGACTTGCCGTCCAGGCGGCTTCCCGTGCATGTTGGTGCAATGATAAGGAATGCCGTTTCTCGCTGGGCCCTGCTGGCGCTTGTTGCCGGACCATTGGTCAATCCCGCCGCGCGCCTGCCCGCCCAGGATTTTGCCACCACTACCGAAACCGTCGGCCACGGCACGAATGGCGTGGTCACCCCCGTCAATCAACGGCTCACCCCGGCCGGCACCCTCCTGGAACTCCCCGGTATGCGGCCCGAGGCGGTGGCCCTGAGTCCCAATGGCAAACTCCTCGTGACTGCCGGCCTCACCCACGAACTGGTCATCATCAATCCCGCCACCGGGCTGGTCACCCAGCGCGTGCCCTTCCCGTCGTCCAACCAAAAATCCATCCTGGCCCTGGCCCCCATCCTCAACCCCGATGACAAATCCCAAATCAGTTACACCGGCCTGGTTTTTTCCCCCGATGGTTCCCGGATTTATGTGTCCAACGTCAACGGCGACATCAAGGTGTTCAACGTCGCGGCCGACGGCACCGTCACCGCTGGCAACACCTTTGCCCTTCCGGCCGTGCATGCGGTGGAGCGCGATGCCGCAATCCCCGCCGGCCTCGCCGTTTCCCCCGATGGCCGTAAACTCTATGTGGCCCTGAACCTCTCCAACCGCCTCGCCGAACTCGACACCGACACCGGCAAAATCCTGCGCACGTGGGACGTCGGTGTGGACCCCTTTGGCGTCGCCCTCGCGCACGGCAAAGTTTATGTGAGCAACTGGGGCGGACGTCGCCCGGCGGCGGACAGCCTCACCGGCCCGGCCGGTCACGGCACCCTCGTGCGCGTGGATGACCGCTCCATCGCCAGCGAAGGCTCGGTTTCCATCATTGATCTGACGGGGACCAACCAGACGGAAATCCTCACCGGCCTGCACACCTGCGCCCTCGCCGTTTCCCCCAACGGCCGTTACCTGGTCGCCGCCAATGCCGGCAGCGATACCCTCACCGTGCTTGATACTCATTCCGATCAGATCGTCGAAACCATCAGCACCCGTCAGAACCCCGGCGATTTGTTCGGCGCGCAGCCCAACGCCCTCGCCTTTGACCAGTCTGGCCGCCAACTCTTCGTGTGCAACGGCACCCAGAATGCCGTGGCCGTGATTGATTTCCGGCCCTTTTGCTGGTTTAAACTCAAACATGAGGATTCGCACCTGCTCGGCCTCATCCCCACCGGCTGGTTTCCGGCCGCGATCGTTCATGACCCCGCCCGCCACCAATTATACGTCGCTAATCTCAAGGGACTGAGCCGGGGCCGTTTGGGTGATTCCGGCCAAACCGAATTCAACACCAAACAGCACGCCGGCTCCCTGTCCCTCATTCCCCTCCCTTCACGCGTCCAACTCGCCGCCGACACCGCCACCGCGCTGGCCGATCTCCGCTATCCGCTCCTCACCCAGGCGAAGCTTCCTGCCCGCCCCGGCCAGTCCGCCGTGCCGGTGCCCGTCCGCGTCGGCGAGCCCAGCGTCTTTCAACATGTGATTTACGTCATCAAGGAAAACCGCACCTACGACCAGGTGCTCGGCGACATTCCCGCCGGCAACGGCAGCGCCGCCCTCTGCACCTTCGGCGCCAAGGTCACCCCCAACCAGCACGCCTTCGTGGACCAGTTCGTCCTGCTGGACAACACCTACTGCTCCGGCGTGCTCAGCGCCGACGGTCATAACTGGGCCGACAGCGGCATCGCCACCGAGTATGTGGAACGCTCCTTCGCGGGCTGGCCGCGCAGTTACCCTGCTGGCGGCGCCGGCCTGGATGGCAAGGACGCCCTGGCCTGGTCCCCCGCTGGTTTTATTTGGAACGATGCCGCCGCCCACGGCCGGACCATTGCCGACTTTGGCGAATACACCACCGCCTCGAAACACTGGCAGGACCCCGCTCGCAAAAAGGAGCCGAAATTCCTCGATTGCTACCGCGATTTTCTCACCGGCAGCAATGCCATCGCCTACGCCTGCGAACCGGATATTGAAGCCCTGCGACCCTACATCATGACCAACACCATCGGCTGGGACCTCGACGTGCCCGATGTCTGGCGCGCGGCGCAATTCATCAAATCCCTGAAACAATTTGAAGCCGGGGGCCAGATGCCCAACCTCATCATCATCTGGCTGCCCAATGACCACACCGACGGCGCCAAACCCGGCTCCCCCACCCCCGCCGCGCACGTGGCCGACAATGACCTCGCCTTCGGCCAGGTGGTCGAGGCCCTCAGCCACAGTATCTTTTGGACCAACACCTGCGTGTTCGGCATCGAGGACGACCCGCAAAACGGCTGGGACCATGTCAGCGGCTACCGCACCACCGCCTATGTGGTAAGCCCTTATACGAAGCGCCATACTGTCATCCGCACCCAGTACAACCAGACCAGCTTGCTGCGCACCATGGAACTCATCCTCGGCCTGCCTCCCATGAACCAGCTGGATGCCACCGCCACCCCGATGTTTGACTGCTTCACCAACACCCCCGATTTCACCGCCTACACCGCCGTCCCCAACCAGGTGCCGCTCGACAAACTCAACTCCCGCGCCGAGGCCATCACCGACCCGGTATTGCGAAAAGACGCCCAAGTCTCCGCCCGCCTGAACTTCCAACAGGAAGACCAATGCCCCGAAGACCTCCTCAACCGCATCCTCTGGCGTTCCGTGAAAGGCTCGGGCGTCCCCTATCCCGAATGGGCCGTTAAGGTGGTGGATGATGATTGAGGACCGCCGACAAATATTTGGAGTGCGCGGGCATGACCGCGCTTTTAGACTTGCTGATAAGTCAGCAAGTCGCCGGTTGCAAATGGACCGATCCCCTCAATTCCCCACCGGCTCAATCCGCAACTTAATCCCGCCCGAGGCAATTTTGTCCGTCAACTCAATCAGCACATGCACCGGCTTGCGCTTCGTGTCCACGTCCTCGTCGATGACGTCCTGATGCCATTTGAAAGCCCGTCCGCCGGCGTCGATCGTCACCCGCACGGTGCTTGGGCCATCCGTGATGGTGAGCGCATTCGGCCCGTCAGCCTGGACCGTGCCCCACGTCACCAGCGTGCTCGCAAAAGCTTCCGGCTTGCCGAAAGCCACCGCATCCCGCACCTCCAGCGCCGGCGTCGCCCCGCGTTCAAACACAAATGTCCGCACCAGGCTCCTCAAATCCGCCACTGGATAAGCCGAGGCAATGTCTAATGCGTAGGTGTCCGCCGTCGCGGTAAAATTACTGGCGAGAATGATCCCGCGCGCGTCCGCCCCCGCCTTCTGCAACTGCCCCGCCACCACCGGCACGGCGTGCCCATAGCTGCTCAGCACCTTGCTGTCGTAACGGTGCGCGCTAAACGTCCGCGCTGTGTACACCTCGCCGCCCGGGTCGCACACGACCATCTCGCGGCCGAGCACCAGACTGAAGCTGCCCACGTCATTGTGATTGTGCGGTTCATTGTTGTTGCCGCCCTTGAGCGCCACGGCAAATGCCGGGGACTGGTCAGGCGAATTGCGCGCCAGCAGCACCCCGCCGCCCGGGAAAAAGCTCCGCAACGGACTGTCATTATAACCGTCCAACTGCCTCGCTAGGGGCAGGTTCTCCGGCAGACTGGACAGCATCAAACTCATTGCCAGGCCTTCACTCATTCCGACCAGCGATTCCTTGGCCGGCAAACCCAGCCGGCGGCACACGTAAGCGGTGAGTTGCGGACTCGGCTTCGTGCCCGGGTTCACGTCGGAAATCGTCGGGAAAATCCCCGGCAGAATTTCGCTGCGCCGGCAGAACAACCCTGCCGCGATCGCCTTGTCATCGTTCAGCAAATCCAGCCGCCCGCCTGTGGCCTGCCGCAACGCCTCCGTCAGCAAAACGAAATGGCCGTAGCCAAAGTTCCAATAGCCCACGCCCTCCGCGCAATAGCCGTCCGGCGTGTACCCTGAGAGATAATAATGAATGCAATGCTCGCCTGCCGCCGCGTAGAACCCGCGTTCTTCCCGCGAATTCACCAGCGTCAGCGCCGCAAACACTGTGTTTCCCACGCACACCGCGTTCCAGTTCATCGGCGTCCGCACCCAGAACGTTTCCTTCTGGCGCCCCTCAATCATCGCGCGAAACGGATCCAGCACCCGGTGGCGCACGTTGTCCCGGATGAGCTGGCGCGTGGCCGGGGACAACCGGTCGCCCAGCACATAATCCGCCTCCGCCAGTTCCGCCGCCAGTCCGGTCGCCCCCAGGTCGGGCGTGATGGCCTTGCCGTGAAAATTTTGCAACCCCCCGTCATGCGCCGGCATCACCCAGGTTTTTTCCCGGCACAGCGCCGCGATGGTCGCCTCCAGCGCGGGCAGGTAACGCCCTTGATTTTGGCAGGCTTCGGCCAGGGTGAACTTCTCCACCCGTCCCCGCCGGTCACCCGCGACTTTTTGCCAGTGCGTGCGGTTGCCGGTTTGGGAAAATTCCAGGTACAAAGCGTCCGGCTGCAATGGCAGGGCTTTGGCCAGCACCTTGTCCGCCTGCGGAATGATGTCCGCAAACGCCGCGTTGGCCCCCAGTTGCTCCCAGGCGGCGCGGTTGGTGATCGGCCACGCAAAGCCCGCCGGCTCGGCCGGGAGCCAGCTCGTGATTTCCGCCTCGCGGGCGGGGTCCAGGGTTTCCTCCGCGCGCAGCGCGGGAGTGGCAAAAGATAAAAAAACCACCGGCAACAGCAGGTGAACAACGCGACGTAGACAATGATTCATTCCAGAGATTTCCAATGTTCTGGAGTAGACGCCCACGGTGACGCCCCGGTTACGCGCCCGAAAGTGCTTTTACTGGAGAAGCATGGGGATACTAGACCTAAACGGAGCGCGCCCGTCCCCGGGCGCAGAACCCACCCAACTCAGAGTTGCTCTTTTCGGCCAACTAACCGCCGTGGCCTCCCTTCGCGTTGCCGTCTGGCAACGAATGCCGATATTCCCGCCTTAGGCCCGAAGGGCCGTCATTCCTCAGCCCAGCCCGGCGGGCTGGGTCGGCTTGTCCCCCGGTTTTGCGGCCTGTGGGGCCGCGATCACTTTCAGCTTCGCTTCGTTGGCCGCAACGTGAAAATGCCGGCCTTCTTGGCTGAATGTGACCATTCAACACTTATACTGCCTTGCTTCGTTTGGGAACGCGCGCTCTGCTATCGTGTCTCCCCGAGCCCTTCTAGCAATTGATCCCGCTCAATCCTCCGCAAACAAATACTCCAAATCCGTCGCCGTCAAACTCCGCGCAAATCCCTCCTCGCCCAGCACATCCGCGATGGTCTGCGCCTTGCTCTGTTGCAGTTCCCAAATCTTTTCCTCCACCGTGCCCGGCGCGATGAGCCGGTAGGCATTCACCGTCTGCGTCTGGCCAATCCGGTGCGACCGGTCAATCGCCTGCGCCTCCACCGCCGGATTCCACCACGGATCGTAAAGCACCACATAACTGGCGTTCGTCAGGTTCAGCCCCGTGCCCGCCGCGCGCAGGCTCAAGAGAAACACGCCCGCGCCCGTGTCCTGCTGGAAGGCATTCACCACCTGCTGCCGGTCCTTAGTCTGGCCGGTGAGCATGTGGGTGTTGATGTTCCGGAGTTTGCATTCCCGCTCCAGGATTTGGAGCATCTGCACAAACTGGCTGAACACCAGCACCTTCTGGCCATCGGCCACCAGCGGGTCGAGCAACTCAAACAGCGTTTCCGTCTTGCCCGAGGCGGTGTCGCTGCCCACGAGTGAGGGATGGCAGCACACTTGGCGCAGGCGCGTGAGCGCCGCCAGCACGTGCATCTTGCTCTTATTCAAGCCCTGCTCGGCCACCGCCGTCATGATCTGGTCGCGACTCCGGCGCAACTCGGCGAGGTACAACTTCCGTTGCTCGTCGCCCAGCGGACAGTCCCGGCGTTCCTCGATGCGGTCCGGCAGGTCTTTCGCCACGTGCTTTTTCAAGCGGCGGAGGAGCAGGGGACGCAGCCGGGCCGAGAGCCGGCGGCGGGCAATCCGCTGTGCCGCCTCAGCATTTTCCCCGCGCGGTTCGTACGTTTCCAGAAACTGCTCCTGGTTGCCCAGGTAGGTCGGCTGGATGAAATCCACGATGCTCCACAAATCCAGCAGCCGGTTTTCCAGCGGCGTGCCGGTCAGCGCCAGTTTGTGCTCGCATTTGAGCTGTTTCACCGACTGCGTCACCTGCGCGCCGGGATTTTTGATGAACTGCGCCTCGTCCAAAATCACCGCGCGGAAGGCAAACTTCTGCAATTCCTCCAGATCCCGCCGCAGCAGCGCGTAGTTGGTCACGATCAAATCGTGCTGGGGAATTTGTTTGCGCAAGTTGTGCCGCGCCGCGCCGCTTTCCAGCACCAATACCTTCAAGCCGGGCGTGAACTTCTCCGCCTCGCGCCGCCAGTTGTGCAGCACCGAGGCCGGGCAGATCACCAGCGATGGCTTGTGATTTTTTTCGTGGCGGTCCTTCAGCCACGCCAGCCATGTCAGGGTCTGCAGGGTTTTCCCCAAGCCCATGTCGTCGGCCAGAATGCCCCCCAGACGGATTTGCACCAGGTGGGCGAGGAAATCGAAACCATCTTTTTGATAAGGCCGCAGCTCGGCCTGGAGTGATGCCGGCAGGTCCGTGGCCGGCACGCCCTTGAATTCCGCCACCCGCGCGCGCAGCTCCTCGGCCTCGGGCGAATCCACAAACCGGCCAAATTCATCCTCGTCCAGGTGCGCCACATGTTCCAGCCCCACCTTTTGGGGCACGGCAATCAGCCCGTCCACGCCCATGTCCGCCATGGCTTCATGCGCGCCTTGCACGGCTTCAGTGTCCAATTCCACCCAGCCGGAGTTTGGCAGTTTGACAAAGCGGCTCGTGGCGGCCGCGAGCCGTTCGAGGTCCGCCTTCGATAGTTTGAGTCCCTCCGCCTCCCACTCCGCGGAAACCGAGAGCCAGTCAATCCCGCTGCCCTTCACCACCAGGCGCGGCCGAATCTGCCGGGGCTGCAGGAACAGCCGGTGAAAGGCCGGGTTGCCCAAAAATTCCGCTTCCGGCGGACGCTGGTCCCACGCCGTGGCCAGGGCCCCGAGAAAATTTTCGTTCGCATCCCCAATCCACAGCCCGGGTTCCGGCGTGAACCAGTCCAGCCGGCGCAGCCACTGCGTCGCCGGTTCCAGGCGCGGATCATCCAGGATTTCCGGCTTTTCCCCCGGCCGCTTTTTGCCGTCGTTGGGCACCCATTCAAACCCGTTCCAAAACCAGACGCTCTCATCGCGCCCGCTCCTCGCCAGCAGCCGCAGCCGGACTGTGTCCTCCAGCAGCTCAAACACAAATTGCGGGGCGGCCGTGTGCGCCACGCATAGGGATTCCCAGTTCATCCCGTGATTCGACTGCGTCTTCCGCAAGTGCAACAGCAGCCGGTGGCTCAGCCGCCGCACCGGCACCGAGGGTTTGCCCGCCAGGTACTTCAGCACCCGGGCCGGCGGCGCGTTGCGCAGCAAATAAAAACTGCCGCCCACCAGCGCCAGCGGCGGTTGTTCGTTGAAAAATTTCACGTCCGCCACCAGTTGCAACTCGCCGCCGGGCAGGACAATTTGGTGGGTGAAGTTCAGTTCCTCGCCCACCTTTTCCAAATGCGGCGTCAGGCTGACCACCTGCCCGTTAAATTGCAGCGCCTGGCCCGCCGTTCCGCACTCCAGCCGCCGGGTGTGCCCCCACCGGGACAACCACAGCAGCAATTCAGCATCCGACAAAATCAGCGACTCCGCTCCGTCCTCCCGGTGCCGATGGGTGTCCGCCAGCCATTGAATGAACTCCCAGTCGGCGGGCGGAAACAATTCCTGCTCGTGCGTGGCCCTCACCACCAGGTCTATCAACTCCCGCAGCGTCCGGGTCTTCTCCCCGGTGCGCGGGCGTGACAACCGAAACTGCACGGCCAGGCGGTGCCGCGACGGTTCCTCGCCATCCGGCTGCGGCAGGCAGAGCACGCGCAAATTCGCCCGGGGCGTTTCCAGCAGGGGCAGGGTGGGGGGGGCCAGCCAGTGCTCCAGCTCCTTGACCAGATTTTCCTCCTGCTCGGCCTCCTCCGCCTGCGCAAACCGTTCCAGACACGCATGCGCCTGCAATTCCGGCGGCACCGAGCGTTTCGCCCGTAAAAACAGAAAGGCCAGTTCCTCCAGCCGCGTCCGGCCCGTCGCATTCAGCAGGCGCGGCCACCAGTTCGTGTCGGGAAAGTCCTTCCGGGACAGCAGGATTTTTTCAAAATAATCCTCCAGCAGCAGCCAGGAACGCTGGGAGTCCGGGCAGTTGGCAAAGCTTTTTAACAGCTCCTCCCGCTCGCTGACCGTCGCCTTGGAATCCGAAAGCTCGCGGCGCAAGTCCGCAAAAGCCCCGTAGGTTTGCGACAGCACCTTGTGGTGCGCGTCGTATTTCGTCGTGCCCGTTCGCGGGCCGTTTCCATTTCTCACAGGAATTTTCGGCATCAGTACGTTAGGCTAACATTTCCTCATACCCCGCCATGCCGGTCAATCAGAAACGCAAAGAAAAAGCGGTGTTCCCGCCATCCAGATGATTGACGGAGCCCGGATTTCTGCTACGCTTCCACCCCTTTTATGAACCAACATCCTCACGTGGCGGTGGTCGGCGCGACGGGCGCCGTGGGCATCGAAATGATCAAGACCCTGGAAAAGCGCAATTTCCCGGTGGGCCGGCTCACCCTGCTCGCCTCCGCCCGTTCCGTGGGCAAAATCTTGAAGTTTCGCGGAGTCGACATTCCCATCCAGGAACTCACCAAGGATTCCTTCGCCGGCATTGACATCGCGCTGTTCAGCGCGGGGGGCGACATTTCCCGCGCCTTCGCTCCCATTGCCGCCGCCGCCGGCTGCGTGGTGGTGGATAATTCCAGCGCCTTTCGTCAGGACGACAAGGTCCCGCTCGTGGTCCCGGAAGTAAATGCCGCCGATGTGAAGTGGCACTCGGGCATCATTGCCAACCCCAATTGCACCACCGCCATCACCCTCATGGCGCTCTACCCCCTTCATCAGGCCTTTGGCGTGAAGCGCGTGTTCGCCTCCAGCTATCAGGCCGTCTCTGGCACCGGTGCCAAGGCCATTGAGGAATTGGAACGCCAGGTCGGCCAGGTCGTTCATGGCCAGCCCGTGACCAGGGAAGTCTATCCGCACCAGATCGCTTTCAACGTCCTCCCGCACGTGGACTCCTTTCTGCCCTCCGGTTACACCAAGGAGGAAATGAAGATGGAGAATGAAGGTCGCAAGATCATGCATCACCCCTCGTTTCGTGCCAGCGTCACGTGCGTGCGCGTGCCGGTCTATCGGTCGCATTCCGTGGCGGTCAGTGCCGAGTTTGAAAAGCCCGTCACCGTCGCCGCCGCCCGGGCCGCTCTCCTGAAAGCCCCCGGCCTCGACGTGGTGGATGAACCGGCGCAAAAGCTGTATCCCATGCCGCTGTTCACCTCCGAGAAATACAACTGCGAAGTCGGTCGCATCCGGCTCGACTGTGCCCTCGATAACGGACTCTGTTTCTGGGTCAGCGGGGACCAGTTGCTCAAGGGCGCGGCGCTCAACGCGGTCCAAATCGCCGAAGAATTGCTCAAGTAACGCGCTTTTCTACCTGATTTTGGCCGGCGGTCCCCTGAAAAATGGGATGGACATCCGTCCCGCCTTGTTTAAATTGAAGCCCTAAAGTATGAAATCTGATACGACAACCACGGTTTTAAACTTCGTGCTGCTGGTGCTGGCCATCTGCGGCGTGTTTTTTGCCATCTCCACCTTTACCCGCACCCGGGAGCTCCGGTTGATCGCCCCGCAGGCCCAGGCCGACAATAACGTCCTGGCCCGCATGCAGGTGCTCGCCAATCAAGTGGCGGAATACAATCAGAAAAATCCCAGCCCGGAGCTGACCCGCATTCTGCAATCCATCCAGGCCAAACCTGCCACCAACCCCGCCAAATAATTTTATGGCTACCAACGAATCCACCGATCTATCGGTTTCCGTGTTAAAGGAAAAAGTCGCCCTCTTGGAGCGCCAGTCCTTCTCCCTGCTGCTGGCGCTCATTGTGGTCAGCGGCACGCTCACCGGTTATCTGTACCGGCAGGCCAGTGTCCTCCACAAGGACATTGATGCCAACCAGCAGGTCATCAACGCCGTGAATGACAACAAAAAGGGCATGACGGACTTCCTCAACGCGCTTGCCGCTTATGGCCAGACGCACCCCGATTTCGAGCAGCAAATCATGCTCAAGAATGGCCTCGTGCCGCCCCCCGGCGCCAAGAAGTAATTTTCCCCGGCCATCGCCCTTCTCTGCGCGCTGCTTTCGCAGCGCGTTTTTTTGCCTCAGTCGTTTTCCAATGGCTCGAGCTTCGTGCCGCACTCCGCGCAATAGTTGGCCTGGGGACTGCTCTTGCTGCCACACTGGGGACAGCCTTTGCGGGCGTTCTTATGCCGAAAGTGAATGATCAGGTTGCGCAGGTAGGGAATCCAGGTGAAGGCGTACGCAAAAATGAAGACGTTGTGCCGGTCATAATTGATCGCATAACTCAGAAACATCAGGCTCCCCGCCAGGCTCAGCCACCAAAACAACACCGGTACCGTGACCTCCTTGCGCTTTTCGGTGGCATACCATTGCACCAGAAAACGCGTGGAAAAAATCGCGTTCGCCAGCCAGCCCACGGCCGTCCAAAAGGTTTCGCCCTCGATTCCCAGCACCGGCGCGACCGCCAGAATTCCCAGTGTGTCCAAGTGCATAGCGTGATCTGGCGGACAGTCTAGCCCGCTGCCGGCCCCGCTGGCGAATCCAATAATGGCGTCGTCGGTTTGACGTAAACGGTCTGTGTCGGAAAGGCAAACTCCAGTTTCTCCGCGTCAAACCGCTCCTTGATCTTCAGGTTCAACGCCTGCAAGTCCGCAAAGTACGCCTTCATGTCCGTCCCCGCCCAGTCATGCACCAGCAGGATGTTCAGCGCGGAATCGCCGAACTTGTTAAAGCTGATCGTCAGGTCCGCCGTCCGGGGATTGGCCCGGCAAATTTCCTCCAGCAACGCCACCGCCCGCGCCACCCGCGGGGCCGGCGTGTCATACGTCAGGCCCAGGTTGATCTCCGTCTTGATCGTCGGCCGGCGCGTGATGTTGGTGATGATCGCATTACCCATCAATTTGTTGGGAATCGTCACGTGATGGCCTTCCGTGCTCCGCACCCGGGTGCTGCGCAACCCGATGCTCTCCACCGTGCCATCCACTGTCTCCACCCGGATGCGGTCCCCAATATAAAACGGCTTGTCCATGAAAATGGCCACCGCCCCAAACAAATTCGCCACCGTGTCCTGCGCCGCCAGGCCCAGCGCCAGCCCGCCCACCGACAATCCCGCCAGCGCGCTCGTGATGCGGATGTCCAGGTTGTCCGCCGTCAGCAAAACCGCCGCGATGACCAGCCCGGTCTTCGACACCTTGCTGACGAGCGGAATCAGTTGCGTGGCAAATATCCGGTCCTGCGCCGACACTATCTGCTCCTGCCACAGCCCCAGCAGCAGGTCCACCAGCTTCAGCCCCAGGTACGTCACGGAATACGCCACCACCACAATCATCCCGCGCGACAGCAAAAGTTGTGCGTGGTCCGGCCAGTCAAACAGGCTCAGTCCAATGTGCAGAAAGATCACCAGCGCCACCAGCTTCACCGGACCATGCAGCAGCTCCAGTATCAGGTCGTCCTTGTCCGTCTTGGTTTTAACCGTGAACCGCTTGAGCCAGACATTGACCAGCAAATCAATCAGCTTGGCCACGTAATAGGCCAGGATGACGAATATCAGCGATGCGAGGTACTTCCAGAGTGGCTGGTCCAGCACCCGGGTGTCCCGCAGAAAATCCACCTTGTCCAGGCCGAAGGAAAGGGTGCCCGTCAGATTGTTCGTGCCGTACTGGTCAATCCAGCGCGTCCGCACCTGGTCCACCCAGTTCGTGTGCACCACCACGGCGGGCGTGTTCGTGTGCGCCGGTTCCTGGGCCTCCGCCCACACGGCCCAGAAGGCCAGCAGGAACAGCCCTGCCAGCATCAACCGGTAAACCCATTCAAATCGCCACTTCATGGTGTGTCAAAATCCCGCGCCGCTGTTTCAGCCCCCGGCCACAATCTTCACAATTTCCAACCGGTCGTTCGCCTGCAATAAACGCTCCGGAAATTCCGAGGGGGCCACCGCCTCGCCATTATGCTCCACCACCACACTGCGCGGCGGCAACCCTTGCGCGATGAGAAATGCCTCGATCGTGCAGGGCAGGGGCGCCTCCATCGTCCGGCCATTCGCGGTGACAAGCATGGTCTTCATGCCATTAACGCCGCGTCCCAGTCCTTCCACACCGGCTCATAACCAATCTGGCGGAGAAACTCCGCCACCTGCTCCGGCGTGCGCTCGTCGGCAATTTGAAACTGGCCCGTCGCATTCACCCCCTCCGCCGCCGGCCCCGCCCACTCGCTCGCCCCGCGTTCCACAATCCGGCCGCGCACTGTCTGGTGAATCGTCTCGCGCCCCGCACCGGTGTAACCCCCGGGCTCCGTGTGGCTCCCCGCGCTGATCAGTGTCACCCCCAGCGGAAAGAGCCCATCCCGCAGTTTGGGCGACTCCCGCGTGGACAGCACGAGTCCCACATCGGGAAACATCAGCCGGAACGCGCACAACAACTGCACCAGTTCCCGGTCCGACATATGGGTCAACGGCTGAAATTCCCCCGCGCACGGCCGCAGCCGGGGCAGGGAAATCGTCACCTGCGCCTTCCAGCAATGCCGCAGCAAATAATCCGCGTGCGCCGCCACGCACAGCGCCTCGTAACGCCAGTCCGCCAGCCCGTACAGCGCCCCCAGCCCCAGCCGGCGAAACCCCGCCGCATACGCCCGCTCCGGCGTCTCCAGCCGCCAGTCAAAATTCTTCTTCGGCCCCGCCGTGTGCATCGTGTCGTACACCGCCCGGTCATACGTCTCCTGGTACACCACCAGCCCGTCCGCCCCCGCCGCCACCAGCGGCTGGTACTCCGCCGTTTCCATCGGCCCCACCTCCAGCGACACGCTCGGCGCCGATTCCCGCACCGCCCGCACGCACTCGGCCATGTAACCGTTGGACACAAATTTGGGATGCTCCCCCGCCACCAGCAGCACATTCCGGAATCCCTGCCGCTCCAACTCCGCCGCCTCCCGCCGCACCTCGTCCAGCGACAGCGTCACCCGTAAAATCGGATTGTCCCGCGAAAAACCGCAATACTTGCAGTTGTTGATGCACTCATTGGAAAGATACAGCGGCGCGAACAGGCGGATCACCTTGCCAAACCGCTTCTGCGTCAAGGCCTGCGACCGCCGGCCCATGTCCTCCAGCAGCGAACCCGCCACCGGTGAAATCAACTGCGCAAAATCCGCCAGCGACCGCCGTTCGTTCGTCAAACTCTCCCGCGCCGCCGCCAGCGTGGTCCCCTGGGAACGTTTCACCAGGGCCGCCAGCGGCAGGGTATTAAATTCAGCAACAAAACTCACCCGCCCAATGTACCAGGGAAACCCCCAAAGTCGAGCCATCCCGAAAGCGTAAATAAGCCTCCCGAATACCTATAAAGATATATTGATAAGTTTTGCTTTCCATGACACTATTCCTCGCATGGATGTGCTTACGTTATCGCGGATCCAGTTCGGTGGCACCATCGCGTTCCACTACCTGTATCCTCCCCTGAGCATCGGGCTGGGTGTGCTCCTCGTCATCATGGAAGGCTTGTGGCTGCGGACCGGCCTGCCCATTTACCACCAGCTCGCCCGCTTCTGGACCAAGGTCTTCGCCCTCACCTTTGCCATCGGCGTGGCCACGGGCATCGTCATGGAGTTTGAATTTGGCACCAACTGGGCCGCCTATTCCCGCTTCGTCGGCGATGTCTTCGGCAGCGCCCTCGCGGCCGAGGGCATCTTCGCCTTTTTCTTGGAATCCGGTTTCCTCGCCCTCCTGCTCTTCGGCTGGGACCGCGTCGGCCGCAAACTCCATTTCTTCGCCACCTGCATGGTGTGCCTGGGCGCGCACTTCAGCGCCGTCTGGATCGTCGTGGCCAACTCCTGGATGCAGACCCCGGCCGGTTATCATATCGTCGGGGAAGGCCTCCATGCCCGCGCCGAGATCACCGATTTCTGGGCGCTGGTCTTTAATCCCTCCATGCTGGAACGCCTGTCGCACACCCTCTGCGGAGCCTGGCAGGCCGGAGCCTTCCTGGCCATCAGCGTGAGCGCCTGGTATTTGCTCCGGCAAAAGCATCAGGCCTTCGCCCACGCCACCTTGCGCGTGGCCCTCGCGGTTGCTCTGGTCGCCTCGTTTCTCCAACTCGCCACCGGCCACATTAGCGCCCAGGGCGTGGGCAAAAATCAACCCGCGAAACTCGCCGCCTTTGAAGGCTTGTATGAAACCGTTTCCAACACCCCGCTCGTGTTGATTGGCTGGGTGGATGAAAAAAACGAAACCACGCACGCCCTCATGCTGCCCTCGGGTTTGAGCTTCCTCGACCACAACGATTTCCACACGCCGGTCACCGGCCTGGATCAGTTTAAACCCGAGGATCGGCCGCCCGTCACGCCCTGCTTTATCTTCTTTCACGGCATGGTATTCGCCGGCATGGCCACCATCCTGATTGCACTCTTGGGTTGCTTTTATTGGTGGCGCGGCACCCTCGATCAAACCCGCTGGCTGCTTTGGGTTCTGGTCTTCTCCGTGCTCGGACCGCAAATCGCCAATCAATGCGGCTGGTTCGCCGCCGAGGTCGGCCGCCAGCCCTGGCTCGTTTACGGCCTCATGCGCACGCCCGCCGGCCTTTCGGCCGTGGTTCAGGCCAATGTCGTGCTCGCCTCCCTCATCCTTTTCTCGTTTATTTACTTTCTATTGTTTGCCGTGTTCATCTATCTCCTGAACGACAAAATCCAGCACGGCCCGCACGACGAGGATCTCATTCCCACCGGCAAGCTGGCCCTGCCCACCCCCGATCGTCTTACCCCTTGAACGCATGAATGTGCCGCACCTGGATCTCAACACCATCTGGTTCGCCCTTGTCGGGGTGCTCTTCACCGGTTACGCCATGCTGGATGGCTTCGACCTCGGCATCGGCGCCCTGCACCTGTTCACCAAGGACGACGCCGAGCGCCGCGTCATGCTCAACGCCATCGGGCCCGTCTGGGATGGTAATGAAGTCTGGCTCGTCACCGGCGGCGGCGCCCTGTTCGCCGCCTTCCCGAATGTCTACGCCACCGTCTTCTCCGGCTTCTACCTCGCCTTCATGCTCCTCCTCGCCTCCCTCATTTTCCGCGCCGTCGCCATTGAATTCCGCAGCAAACAACCCATGTACTGGTGGCGGCAAACCTGGGACATCAGCTTCGCGGCCGGCAGCGTGCTGTCCAGCCTCCTCATCGGCGTGGCCCTCGGCAACCTCGCCTGGGGCATTCCCATCGATGAACGGGGCGAATTCGCCGGCTCCTTCCTCGGCCTGTTAAAACCCTATCCGCTCCTGATCGGCATCACCACCGTGGCCCTCTTCATGATGCACGGCGCTATTTATGGCGCGATGAAAACCGAGGGCCACCTCCACCATAAACTGCGCCGCTGGGCCATGAACTGCATCATCGCCTTCGTCATCTGCGCCGTCACCACCACCATGGCCACCCTGCTGTATGTCCCCCATATCGCCGCCCGCGTCCGGGAAAACCCCTGGCTCTTCAGCATCGCCCTGGCCAACATGCTCGCCATCGCCAACATCCCGCGCGAATTCCACTACCGCCGCGACTGGCTCGCCTTCCTCTCCTCCTGCGGGGCCATCATCACCCTGATGCTGCTCTTCGGCGTCAACCAGTTTCCCAACCTCGTCTACAGCCAGCCCGATCCCGCCCACAGCCTGACCATCTACAACGCCGCCTCCTCGCAAAAGACCCTTGGCATCATGCTCATCATCGCCATCATCGGCATCCCCATCGTCCTCGCCTACACCGTCAGCATCTACTGGATTTTCCGTGGCAAGGTAAAAATGGACCGCATGAGTTATTGATCGCCAGCCTTCCCAACGGTCCGCATCCACCCCGAAAACGTCCACCCTGATCTCGCAGGAAACGACGTGCGGAGTTTCTGAAATCATTTTGCCAGGGCCAGTGGCTCGCAACATATCAGCCTCGGCCGGAGCGAGCTATGCGAGCGCATGCTCGGAAGGCCATCCCCAATATTCCCCCAGCCCTGTAAGGGCGACACCATCGCGGTGCCCGGCTATTCGCCATTAACCTCGCCACCGCGCCCTCCAATAATCGTGGCGGCAAACTGGCGTTTGCCGCCTTTATTGTCCCCGCTGCGCCCACCCAATCACCCAGGGGCGTCGCCAACCCCACCCGGCGAACGAAGCGCCGGCTTTCGACGTGCCGCCCGCTGCCCCCGCTTCAAATCGCGCAGGCACTCCCGCACCGCGCTTTGCGTCCTGGGGTGCGGCCAGTCCTCTGCCGCTTTTCGCCGGCCAACGCCCGAACGCTATAAACTAATTCCCGGCCCCAAAGCAGCCCCGCTTTTTTCCTTTCCTGCCTTCCTGCGTTCCTAATTAAAAATCCTCTCCGGCTCGGAGGTCGCGGGTTGAATCGATGATTGATGTTTGCTATTTAAATATTTCTAGCGGGCCGGTGCCGGAGACCCAAACCCATAAACACTCGCCTGGTCCTCCCCAAAAAAGCTGACCGTCGTCCCTTCCACGGCGGAACTCCTGGCCTCGCCCTCGCTGGCCAGCCCGAGCGATCCGTCCGCGTTAATCTCCCCGTTCAACCCCTCGAAATCCAAAACGCCCGTTTGGCCCCCGCCATTCTTCCCATCGACCTGTTTGGGGGGCGTGGCCAGCACACTGTCATATAGTTGCGCCAGGGCCGCGGCGTCAAATGTGCCGGTAATCCCCGTGGTGGCCCTCATCGCGCCGGCGTTGCCGGGCGCCGCCACAACCCGGGCCGGGCTCGCATCCGGACCGGTGTCCTGCCCGTTCCAGGTCATGTCCGCCTCGGCCCTCAGGGCCAACCCGCCCGCCAAAAGCATGGCTGAAACCGGGTTTATTATCCAATAATGCATATGGGGGCGTTCGTTGCTTCCCATGGTTGTGTTGGTTGAATGTCTGGGGGGCCCGCGCCGTCCGGCCCTTGCCGGGCCGCCTCGCGCCCGAATTACCGGGCCAGATATTGGCACACTATTATACAAAAATCAATATTTGTATTGCTTTGATAATCAGTCTTTTGGGGTTTTATTGAAAAGATCCCCGGCCGCTCGGTGGACGCCGCCGGACCGCCCTGGCCTCTGCCCCTCCGGGTTCCAGCTGCGGCCCCACCCCGCGCGCTTTGATGACCCCATTTCCCCCATTGCCAGAATCCCTTTTATGCGCCAGATTACCTCCACGGGTATGGCGCAAAAGTCCAAAAGCCTTCAAGGCATGTTTCTGCTCGATAGCGGGCAGCTGGGCGGTTCTTTTTTCCAGCGCACCGTCGTCCTCGTCTGCCGTCACGATGCCGAGGGTGCCTTCGGCCTCGTCCTCAACCGCTCCACTGGTAACCATGTCGGTGAAATGATCGTCGCCGACCTCCCCGACACCCTCAAGCGCTCGCCCCTGTTCCTCGGCGGCCCCGTCCAACCCACCGCCCTGAGCTACCTGCACACCGATCAATTCCTGCCCCATGCCGATGTCCTGCCCAACCTCAGCCTGGGTCATTCGCTCGATGAATTGATGGAAATTGGCGAGACCTTTTCCGCCACCAAAAAAGTGAAATTATTCGCCGGTTACGCCGGCTGGAGTCCCGGCCAGTTGGAGAGCGAACTCAAAAGCCGCGCCTGGCTGACCTTCCCCGCCTCCCTGGAAATGGTGTTCGAAACCCCCGCCGACCAGTTGTGGCCCAGCATCTTGCGCAAAAAAGGCGGCTGGAAAAACCGCCTCCTCGCCCAGATGCCCGAGGACCCCTCCCTGAATTAAGCCCGCGTTTGGGCTGTAAGCCCGAAATGTTCCAGCCCGGGCTGGAGGCCCGGGCACGATTCACCTGGTGACCGGCTGCCCTGTAAGCGCATTACATTTTCAACTCGCCTCCACGCCATCACCTAACCAATATTTTTCTTAAAATCCGCTCATGGCCGCATTTTCGCTTCCCTCACCAGCCAAACCCCCAAAAGACCGCCATCTTGCTCGACTCCCGCTGAATGGCTGCAGAATTTTTTAATCCGCTCTAGACCCGCCAGGGATTCACCGTCTTGCAGCCGGGAAAATGCTTTTCGTTACGGGTGATCACTATCAACCCGTTGCTGCGCGCAATCGCGCCAATCAATGAATCATCATAAGGAATTGGCTGGTTTTTGGCCTCGGCCATCATTCGGCCCCATTCCGCGGCCGCCGATTCATCAAAAGCGTAAATTGCCTCCCTATAGTCTTCCAAAACAAAATCAAAAACCCGCTCCAGTGCCAGTCGCGTCTTCGTGTCGCCCTTTAATTCAATCCCCCGCCGCATTTCCGCCAGGGTTAAAGTCGAGATGCCGATTTCTCCCTGATGAGCGGCAAACCACGCCTTGACTGGATTACCCGGTCGAAAGTAGTCGCTGACCGCGTTGGTATCCGCCAGATATTTTAGAACCGGCATGACGGAACATGGCCCTTGTTCTCCGGCTCAAAGGAAAATCCTTCACTTGCCAGCGCATCCAGATGAAACGAAAGATCATGCTTGGCCGTAGTTACTTGACGGGTGTGGATGCCCGCTTGCTGGGCTGGTTCAATCCGCCAGCCAGCCCCTTCCTTTTTTACCAGGTAGCGCTTTCCATTCTCAATTCCGCGAACTTTCAGGCGGTCTTTGTCCGCAATGCAAATCGTTGTCACTGGGGAAACTTCCCATACCGGCGGCCACAGTCAAGGCGCATTTTACCGCGCCTCCACCCGTAACAACGCCGCCGCCCCATCCGCCGAAATCTGCGTGGCCTCCAAACTCGCCGGCACCAGCGCAAACTGCCCCGCCGCCAGCCGCACCTCCGTGCCCCCGCTCCGGAGGTTCACCTCCCCGCCCGTCACCGCCACAATTTGCAGCGTCTTCGCCGCCAAAGCCCCGCTTGTCCCTTCCGCCAGTTGCCACGCCTCCACATTGAACAGCGGATCGCGCACCAGCGAACGTTTCTGCACGCCCCCCTCCATCACCCACGGCGTGCCCACCAGCGGCGGCGCAAAATCATTGAAATCAATACTCGCCAGCGATTGCGCCACATGCAATTCCCGCGGCTTCCCATCCAACCCCACCCGGTTCCAGTCAAACACCCGGTACGTCGTGTCCGAGTTCTGCTGAATCTCAAAAATCACCAGCCGGTCGCCAATCGCATGCACCCGGCCGCTGGGCAAAAACATCGTGTCCCCCGCCTTCACTGGAATGCGGTGAAAACAATCCGCCACCGTCCCGTCCGCAATCTTTTGCTCAAAGACCGCCCGCGTCACCCCCGGCTTCAGACCCACGTACAATTCCGCGCCCGGACCCGCGTCCGCGATGTACCACATCTCCGTCTTCGGCTCGCCCCCCAGCTCCGCCGCCTTCGCCGCCGGGGGATGTACTTGCAGGGATAGCTTGTCCCGCGCGTCCAAAATTTTGCAGAGAATCGGAAAATTCCCCCCGCTCGCCGGCCTGGCCGTCCCCAGCAATGCCGCCCCGTGCTCCCGCATCAACCACCCCAGCGTTTTGCCCGCCAGCGGCCCGTTGGCAATCACGCTCGTGTCCCCGTCGCGATCCGTGATCTCCCACGCCTCGCCAATCGGCTTGCCCGCCGGCAACGCCTTGCCATACAACCGCTCCAGCTCGCGTCCGCCCCAAATCCGGTCCTTGAAGATGGGGTGAAATGTAAAGGGATACAGCATGCGTACGCCGGGTTCGTGGTTTAAGCCGCGGGTTTGGCCGCCTTGGCCGCCTCCGCCCGCTCGCCCGGGGTGGGCTCTTTTTCGATGAAATGACCGTGCGCCCGAAATTTCGCATAGCGCATTTTGAGGCGGTCCTCCGTCGAAAGTTGTTCCAGCTCGGCCAGTTGCTTGAGCAGATGCTGCCGCAAGTTCGCCGCCGTGCCGGCCATGTCCGTGTGCGCACCCCCCAGCGGTTC
Source organism: uncultured Verrucomicrobia subdivision 3 bacterium (assembly GCA_903895255.1). Classification (GTDB taxonomy): domain Bacteria; phylum Verrucomicrobiota; class Verrucomicrobiia; order Limisphaerales; family UBA11358; genus UBA11358. The sequence goes on along the minus strand of CAITTG010000084.1, from coordinate 36,107 downwards.
GGGAATGATTTCATCCACCAACCCCAGTTCCAGCAAATCCTTCGCCGTGATCCGTAGCGCCGCCGCCGCTTCCGCCGCCGCTTTCCGGTCCTTCCACAAAATCGCCGCGCACCCTTCCGGACTAATCACCGAATAATAGGCGTTTTCCAAAATCAACACCCGGTCCGCCACCCCAATCCCCAGCGCCCCGCCGGAACCGCCTTCGCCAATCACGGCCGCAATAATCGGCACTTCCAGCAACATCATTTCCCGGAGATTCACCGCGATCGCCTCCGCTATGTGCCGCTCCTCCGCCGCCACCCCCGGATAAGCACCGGCGGTGTCAATCAGCGTGATGATCGGCAGGCCAAATTTGTTCGCCAACCGCATTAAGCGCAAAGCCTTGCGATATCCCTCTGGATGCGCCGAGCCAAAATTTCGCAATATGTTTTCCTTCGTGTCCCGGCCCTTTTGGGTGCCAATCACCACCACCCGGTGTTCCCCCAGTCGCGCCAGTCCCCCCACCATGGCGCGATCTTCCGCAAACAACCGGTCCCCGTGCAACTCTTGGAAATCCGTGAACGCTTCGTTAATGTAATCCAGCGTGTAAGGCCGCCGGGGATGCCGCGCCAACTGCACCCGCTGCCACGGCGTGAGATTCAGAAAAATTTGCCGCCGGGTTTCCTCCAGCTTTTTTTCGATAATCTGTATTTCTTCCTCAAAACTGATGCCCAGCGAATGCTTTTCCGGATGTTCCCGGAGCTCGTCCAGCTTGGACTGCAGTTCGATGATCGGCTTCTCGAAATCGAGCTGATGTTTCATGCGGCGGAGAGTTTAACCGTTTTTCCCCTTGAATCAATGTGAATTACTCCCCCGCCCCCCCACCAAAAGCAAACAGGGCCGGACTTGCGTCCGGCCCTGCTGGTGATGAGGTTTATACGCGTTCACCCACGCGCTCAGAAGGGTGGCGGGCCAACTTGGGGGGTCGCTGTTCAGACCTCGCCACGAGCAAAACCTCTCTGCCAACCCTAAACGAACAGCGAAATCATTCGCTAATGGTTCGACGCTCCACCGGCCAAAAAGTTCAATCCACCGCACTTTTTTCGCTCCGGCAGCGCAACCTGCTTCAATTAGCTTAGTTAGCATACCTGCAGCCCGGCGGATTTCAAGCTAAAATTACCCTAAACGGTCAAAAATCCCACTTTTCTTGCCTTTCCCACCCCGAAATCCACCCGGCACCCTCGGTTGCCGCTGTTTTTCAGCCTTCAAGCCTCAGCTTTCAGCCTTTCTTCGCCCCCTCACCCTAACTTCAAATCCGTAAACACCCGGGTCCGGTCCCGCAGCCCCAGCACCCGACCCAGCGGCGTCCGTCCCCCGGCCGCCAGCGAATCCCGCAGCGCCTGCTCCTTCCCCGTGCCACTCGCCAGCACCCACACCTCCCGCGCGGCGGCCATCACCCCGTAACTCAAAGAAATCCGCGTCGGCGGCGGTTTGGGGGAATTACGCACCACTAAAAACGGCGTCGGACAATCCCGCACTTCCGGCCCCGCCCCCGGAAAGAGCGATGCCACATGCCCGTCTTCCCCCATCCCCAAAAACACCCAGTCCAACACCGGCTGGCCCGTCGCCCCGCCCGCCGCTACCGCCACCAGTTCCTCCACCGCCTCCCGGACCGCTGTTTCCGGCGCCAATTCCCCTTTGATCCGATGAATCCGCCCCGCCGGGATCTTCAGCGGCCCAAACAACAGCTCCTGCGCCTGCCGGAAATTACTCTCCGGATCCGTCGGCGGCACGCAGCGTTCATCCGCCCAGAAAAAATGCACCCGCTCCAGCGTCAGCCCCCGCGCCTGGGTTTGGGCCACCACCTCCGCAAAAAATGTGTTCGTGATCCGCCCGCCCGAGAGCGCCGCCGTTAGCGGCCCGTCCCCCGGCCCCGCCGCCGCGATTTCATCCAGCCACCGCCCCGCCACCGCTCCCGCCAGGGCATCCGCATTGGCAAATCCTTGCATCATAAATGTTTGTTAAATATCCGCCGCGCCGAAACTCTCATGGCTGCTTCCCCGCCGCCGCAGTGGTCGCATCCGCCAGCCTCAAATTTTCCTTCACACACTCCGCCGCCCGCAGCCGCCCCTGATCATCGTACCGCAATTCCACCACCCAGCCAAACTCCGCCGGCGGCCATTCCCCGCCCGGCAGCAACGCCGCCGGATTCGCCCCCAGCCCGGCCAGCAGGGCGGGGATCTCCCCATGATGCCAGCATATCAAAATCGCCTTCCCGTGGGACCGGCTCCGCAACTCCCCCGTCAGCGCGCCGGGATCTTTCGTCTTGAACCGGTTGTCCAGCGGCAGGTGCAAGGCCGCGCTCAGCGGTTCCACCGTCGAACGCGGACGGTGACTGCCCGCCGTGTCCGCCGTGCAAAAAATATGGTCCAGCGTCACCGGCTGCCCCTCAATTTTTAAACCCGCAAAATAAGCCACATACGCCCGCGCGCGCGCCTGCCCGGCCGGCGTCAGCTCCGGCCCGCTCGGTGGTTTCTCCGCATGCCGGATGATCAGGATCGTCGTGTTTTCCAACGCCGCGCACGGCTGCTCCCCCGGTGCCGTGGTGATGGAACCCGCCCAAACCGCCGGCATCACCCAAATCACCAGCAGCGCGCTTAAAACCTGTTTCAATCTCATATGAATCGTGTGAAAACCATCAATAACCACGATTCCCCCAAAAGACACGCCTAAACTGCCAATAATCGCCTGCTGTCCCGTCTGCCTCTCGCTCCCCGCCCGTAACCCCCTCCACCGGATCGGTCCTCTTTGTCCTATGGGTCCCATCTCCCGCTTGATTATTCTCTGGCGCTTGGAGCTTTTCCCTCCCGCTCACTGACTCGCCACCCTTAACACCATCACAAAATTTAAAATCGACGTCGGCACCCCGTCGCCCACCCCATTTTTGTAGGGAAATGCCACCGGCGCGTACGGTTGCACAAAGGCATAAGCCCCGCCGTCAGGATGTTCAGGCCACCACCCTCATCGACACCGGGTGGAAAATGGCGGCTGCCCTCCCTTTTTTCGTCAACTTGAAACACGCAAACGAGCGAAAATTGCTTAATGCCCCCGCACACAACGGAATCCAATATAGTCGTAGGCCAGGGGAGTAAGTACAAAAACGCGGTTGGCACAACGCAGCAGGTTGGGCTCATGATTCCAATTGCCACCGCGCGTCAAATGGTAGTCGCCGGTTGCCGGGCCGGTGGGATTCGTGTTGGTCGGTTGACCATAAGGAGTTCCATACCAGTCCCAGCACCACTCCCCGACATTTCCCGCCATATCGAAAAGCCCATAACCATTGGGCGCAAATGAGCCTGCCGGGCTGGTGTAAGGGGAAGCTCCGGTTTCAAAGAGGGCATTGTTCCCCTCATACGGGCTCAGATCATAGGCAAAGGAAGCGGGATCGGCATAGTAATTGGCCTGGCTTTCCGTGATGGTATTCCCCCAGGGAAACCGTTTGCCGCTTAATCCGCCCCGCGCGGCCTGCTCCCACTCCGCCTCCGTTGGCAACCGATAGCCATTGGCATTCCAATTCACATACGGGACCGCATCGCCATAGGCGTAGACTTGGGTCAGGCCGGCATCGGTATAGTACGCTGGCGTTAAGCCGGCTTGCTGGGACCGGGCATTGCACCACTTCACACAATCATACCAGGAAACCGTTTGCACCGGATGATTCGCCGCCTTACCCGAGCCAGCATTATCAAACCCATATCCATTATTTAGAGCATAGGCATAAACTGCCTGCCACAAACCGTAACTCACCAAATTCGTGTCCATATAAAATGAGGACACGTAAATATTAGTGGGGATGGCATCGCTTTCGCCATCCTGCGCGTCGCCCATCGTAAAAGTCCCGGCGGGAATTGCAACCATGCCAGCGGGCACCGGAGAGTTGTTCCCCGCGGCGTTGGTCGCCACCACCAATAGTCGGTAGAACATTGGCACACTCACTTGCAGGGTGCCATTAGAACTGGCGCTGATGGCCGTCAATCCCGACCAATTGGTCTGCCAGGGGCCCGCCAAAGAGGACGCCCAAGCCACCGTCACTTTACTGCCACCCGGTAGATTAGTACAGGTGAGCAGCCCATTCTGACTGAAGGCGCTGATCAGCGGCAATTGCGCGGTGGCCGATGGAATTCCCGCCAGCAAAACCATCCCCAGCAACCAGTTGCAAAGTTTGTTTTTCATAAATGGATTTATTTGAGCATTTTCATTGGCTGATCATTTGAGAGATTTGGTTGTTTAACAATTTTTTGGCCTGACCACCCCTCCCTGACATCATTATAAAAAACTGACCGCCAAAGTCAAAACCCAGCGCAGCCAGTGCCGGCGGGGATAATCAAAATGATAACTTTCAAAGAGCAATGATTACCCCCGCCGGGCACTGACTTCTACCGCGCTGGTTATGAATCGTCCTCCCGTCGATGATCGTTTTGCCGGGGATCGGCAGCAAAGCTCGGCACGGGTGGCGGCCGATGGGCTGCCAGCCCGATTTTGGTTGGACTTGGTTTGACCAGGTTTGACCCTGCCTCCGCCGAAGGGGGCTCCGGCATGGTTGTAACCGGCGACTCGGTCGGATTTGAGGGCGGGGCTGGATCAGAGATCGAGGTATCATCCGCTGGCGTTCCCGATTGGTCGGCTTGAGCCGGGGCAGAAACGGGATCGGGCACCTCTGGTTCCTCCGGATCGGGGGCGCGGCCGAAAATTGCCAGCAAGCGCCGCCGGCGCTCCTCGGGAGACACCCAATCCTGGCAAATCCAATCTTTTACCGCCGGAATTTTGGCCCACTCCTCAAATTGCGCCACGGCTTCCGCATCGGTTCGCTCGCGCTTTTGCTCCATCCGTTCACGTTCCATGTGCAGGCGGGCCCCGCTGTGATCGCCGCGCCGCAATTCCACAATGTCCTGACACATGCCGCGCAAGACTTTCAGTTTTTTGTGGAATTCCTCGCTGGGCTGGCCATCCCAACCCGCCAGGGCGGAGGCATACCGGGCGCCCAGGACAACCGCCAAATGATCCGTGAGCCGGCCGCCCGTGACCGCCGACAATTCGGCGGCATCGGCCGCCAACTCGCGCGCATCCGCCACCATTTCCTGCCGGGACTGCCATTCGGCGAAGCCCCCCGTGCGCCATTCGCTGAGGTTTTGCTTGCTGATGGGCACCCCGGAAAATTGTCCGGCCAGCACCGCCTGGACCGGCGGTAATGCGTTGAGCCAATCGAGCAAAGGCTCGCCCGCCGCGCCGTCCTCGAGGCGGCGGTTGAGTTCCTCCCGAATTTCGCGGGGCAGGCGGGCGATTTTACCCTTGCGCGTCATGGTTTTAAGGCGGGCGGTGGCGGACCCCACAAACGGCATACCCAAAGCCGGGTTTTTTCGGCTTCAGTCAAGTCCGCCGGAGTGGTGGCTTTGGCCAACGCGGCGCTTAACCGGGCAAAGGACTGGGCATACACCGAATCCACCTTTGGTCGTTGTCGAGTTTTTGGTTTTGGTTTCATGCTTGACGGATAATGGGACGCTCAGGTTGCGGTGCCGGCTTGGCCGCGCAATAATCGACATAGCGCCGTCGCCTTTCCTCCTCGTAATAGCCCTCCAGATACTCGTTCAGGGCCGCGTTAAGGCGTTCAAAGGCCGGACGCCAGACCAGGCTGACCGGACGCCGATAAGGTGGTTTGCGGTGGCGATTCAAAACAATTTCAATTCCCGTTCGATTTTTCTGATGGTTTCGGCGCTCAGGCCGGCTTTACGATCCGGGAACAGTTCGGCCAAAACCTCCGGCCGCTTGATCCATTCCCGAAACTCCGCCTGTTTATCCACCTGGCGCTGGGCTTGCAGGGCGGCGAATTCCTCGCGGTCCAATTGCAGGCGGGCGGCGGCCTGGTCGCCGCGCCGCAGGAGGGACCAGTCCTGCAGGAAGGTGCGGAGCACGTTGAAGCGGTCCGCGCCGGTGGCGCCGGACAGTTTTTCGCGGGCGGCCAGCAGGTATTGCGGGGCCAGCCAGGCCGCGACGGTTTCGGTGACGGAACCACCGGCGGCGGCTTGCAGTTCACGGGCCTCGGCGGCGAGCTCACGCAGGGCGGCCAAGGCGGCGATTTGCCGGGCGTTAGGCTGGCTCATCCATACCTCCCGCGCAGGTAACGGTTGAAATAGGCCCCCAAGGAATTGGAGTTAACAAACTCGTGGAACACGGACTCCGGCACACCGGGGAGGTCATAGCGACGACCAGAGTGAAAAATGATGGCCAGAGTGTGGCCGTCGTACCCGACGGTCTGGATGGCGCTCGAATCAACATTGAACCAATTCATACTACCCGCATTATGCAGCATGAACCGGGAACTTTCTTCTTAGCTGGAGCGGCTTTTTATTAAGAAACTTTTTTATCCGGCGGACACAGCTGCAAAGCCACCTCCCAGCCTTGAGGCTTGCCATCCGGACTGCTGCGGCCTTTCGGCCCGGATTTGCGCAAGCCAAGAACATTAGGACAATAGGCTGCCAATTCCCGTTCGCCCGCCAAGGGATAGCGATGAGGGCCGGCAAAAATCATTTTTATCACGCTCAGCAGATCAAGCTAGGTCCAATTAAATTTCTTGAGCAGGGGCCAAATGGAAATGATGACGCCATCCAAATCGGGATAATTCCACACCCGTTCACTTTCATCAGCCATGGCCTTGCCCAGGGTCGACCATTTGGGAGATGCTTTGAATCGCTCGGCGGCCTCACCATGGTGCCATTGCCACCAGGTTTTACCGAAGTCATTTAATTCGGCAAAATTTCGCTGATTGATGCCCAAGGCGGCCAATTCCCTTTTTTCCGGGTCCGGATCAAATCTCGCTGGCTGACAATGCCAGCTTGCGTGAGTTTGAAAATGAATCAATGCGTCCAGCCAATCGCACCACCGCTCAACGGTGCGGCGGGCCATTTGCATGGCCGCCACGGGATTTTTTAAAACACCAAAGGTTTGGGGACCCACATAATCACGAAAGAATTCATGCTCCCGGGACAGGGGAATGGCAGACTGCCGCAACAATCGGGACTGCACGTCATCATATTCGGAAAACCGGCAAAGACTTTCCATGATATGCGGAAAATCCTGCAGCCGTGCCCCGGCAAAAATCCCCCCAAAAACCTGCCAGGAGTTTCCGGATTGCATGGTCCGGTCTTTCGCGCGTTTTTTTTCTGCATATTCCGCTGCCGCTGCCAGCGACACCATGCCCAGCCAGGCCTCAAACAAAAAGGCATCCACGTAAAAGCTGTCGCCCTCGCGTTCGCAGAGCGCCCGGGCTTCGGCCAAATCCTTCATGAAGGGCAACGGTCCCCGATCCGGCATGCTTTATCCTTTCTGAGTTGGCCAGTTTTTGATGCCGATCACCCGCCCCAGTCGGATGGCGAAGCAGGCACGGCCATTTCGTTGGGTCCGGCGAATGCCCAAATACTCCACCTGCATTTCCGGGGCCCTGGTCGCATAGCCGTTACGGAACCGAATCAGTTCGTATTCACGGCGCGCCAACCGCCTCCGCCAGTACGGCGAACGCGCCCGGTATTCGGTGCGCTTGGTGCCGTTCGCGATTTGCGTAAAAAATTCGCGGTGCAGGTTTAAAGGCAACCCATTTGGAGGTTTCACAAATTACGTATCCGGTTTTGCCACAGTTTATTAAGCTTGGCAACGAAGAAACGCCCCGAGTTTGCTGGCAGCCGTTAAGCTTTCAGAGAATTTGTTTTTGGCGGGGCTTTGCGCCATTATGGCTGGCGTGGAAAATTCCGGGAACATCACCTAAAAGTCATGGGCTTTCGATTTAGTCGGCGGATGAGCATTTTGCCGGGGCTGAAACTCAATTTCAGCGGCAGCGGGGTTTCGCTGTCGGCTGGAGTGCCGGGGGCGCACCTCAATTTCGGGTCGCGGGGGACCTATGCCAGTGTGGGGCTGCCGGGGACGGGCCTCTCGTATCGGCAACGGGTGGGTGGTGGGCGCAGTGAGCGCAGTGGACGGTCTGGGCCCGCTGCGATGCCGGGGAATCCAGAGAATGACGGGGTGATCCAGCGAATCGCCCAGGAGGGCACGCTGCATGAAACGCTCACGGTGGAGCAGGCGCGGCAGTATCTGGCGGATCCCCGGCTCAAGCTCATTGATCCGGAAACGGGGCGGCGGCTCACACCGGCCCGGCTGGAGGCGAAAATCAAGGCCAACGATCGCAAAGAAAAGTTGGAGAAGCTGCAACTGGAACTCGACCAGCGGGCGGAGGATTACGCTCATCTTTTGAATTTCTGGCAGCCGCTGCCGGAAATTGCCGGGCTGGAGCAGTGGCAGGCGGCGCAAGCCAGGCAACCTTTTGCATCCAAGCTGCCGGTGCCGGTGGCACCGGACCTCGTCAAAGCGCAGGCCGATTTATTGGCGGAATTGACGGCCAAACATGCGGCCACGGGGCTGGGCCGGATGTTGCCGGGGTTCGTGGCCAGTCACGCAGCGGAAAAGGACATGGCCACAGCCTGGCCGGAGCGCGCGGCCGGCCTCCAGGCGGATTATGAGCGCCGGACGGCGGAGTATCAGCAAGCGCTGGCGGCCGAGGCGGCCGCCTGGGAGGCGGCAGAAACCAAGCGAACGGAATGGGTGGGGCGGTTGCTGGCCGGGGACGTCGAGGAAACCCACCACACCCTCACCGAGTTGCTGGGCGGTTTGCAACTGCCCTTCAAACTGCACTGTGATTTCTTCCTGCGCGATCCGGAAGCGGTTTTTCTGCAACTGGAATTGCCGGTTTTGGAGGAGGTCATCCCGGAGACCCGAACGGAGCTTTCAGCGCGCGGCGAGCCCCGGGAAACCCGGCGGACGAAGGCGGAGCGGCAGGCGGATTACACCCGGCTGGCGTTGGGGGAATGCCTGTTTCTGGCGGCCGAGATTTTTTCCTACCTCCCGCGGGCGGGCACGGTGCAACTATCGGCCTATGCCAAGCAACCACGGGAGCGGGAATCTGACCCCATTGACAGCTATCTTCTGGATGTGGCTTTTCAGCGCCAGGCGGTGATTGAGTTCGGCCAGGGGGAGCAAAACCTGCTGGCCTTCTTTGTGCGGTTGGGTGCGCGGCTCAAGCAAAACGCCGAGGGCGCGCTGGACCGCATCGAGCCGCCCTCGTGGCTCGCCCATGAGGATTTGTTATAGGGTACGCCAAATTGCTGAAGGATTCTTAAAGCCAGATAGTTTGCCAAATCCATCTCGACTTGACGATTTGCTAATTAAGCCATTGTTCGATAGGGCTTCCCCAGCATTTATGGAAGGTGTTTTAAAGGAAAGCCCGTCAACGCTTAACTTACGATATGGGGCCTTCCCGTGGAGAAACAAAATTTGAGCTTCAATTGTATTGATCTGCCGGGCGTGAAATTATTTTTACCAGTCCATTCCAGCAGGCTGACTGAAGGCAAAGTCTCTTGATAAATGAATCCGCCGCGCTGATGCTTTAATCGGTGCTCCGCTGCTGCTACCGAATTTTCGGGAAGTTCCACAGCCCACGGCGTGCGCGCCGTCGCTTGGATGCTCGCTCGTAATCCCCGAATCATGCCGCGCACGTCCGCCCCAAATGCCGGTAAGCTGTGCCTCCAACTTGTCAACCAACGACATTACTTGATCCACTTTGGCCACGATTCGGCGCTGCTCGGCGAGGGGTGGGAGCGGGAAGAGGTAATTCCTTAGGAATCCAAGAGAAACGAATGACTGAACGCCTCCAGCAGCTTTTGCGCGCATCTCCTCGGCTACGAGCTTTAGGTACAAGAGAAGAAAGTGAGGCTCCGAATCGGCTGCGGCGTAATATTTGAAAAGGGCAACGTTCTTGATGCTGAACTCCCGATCCGTGTCCACGATGGCCGGGTTCCCAATGCTCCCTATCATAGCAAAGAGTATGTCTCCGCGGCCCACTCGCGAGCGCTCACAGATTTGGCGGTGGTCCGCCTCCGAAATGAAATTGGCCCCGTCGAATAAGAGCCTTCCAGAGTAGATATTCTTACTCGTGATCAACGGGAATCCTTCGGCTGTATATTTAGGTGTGTCGTGAGTTCCGTCACGGACATCGAAAGAGTTTCCCAATCTGGTCCAAATCCAGCCTGGCGGGAGCGGGTCTAATTCATCGCCACTTGGATTAGATTCTACTGAGAAGGGTTTGATCGCTCTTTGATTGATTAGTTGATTTTTGGCATCTTGAATTCGAACAAATAATTTGTGCGCCGGTTCGTCATTGGGGTCTTGGGGGACGAGTTTGCCTCGGACGGCGAGGGTGAGGATGGATTTGCGGAGGTCGGCGGGTTGAATCGTGTATGACTTGTGGAATAGGAAATTGAGATTGGCCGGGGTGGGGGCCTCGGCAAAGCGCGTGAGCGACGCGCGGGCGAGCGCGGCGTGCCGCGTCTCCCGTTCCTGCTGCTGCGCCTCCAATTTGTCGCACAACGCCATTAACTCATCCACCTTTGCCACGATTCGCTTCTGTTCAGCGAGTGGAGGTAAAACAACTTTCAAGTTCAACACGTCTCTTCTCCCTATGCCTGGAATTGCGATTCCTGTTTTAGCGTTCTGGAAGTATCCTGCTGCCCGCCTCAGTACGATGTGCACGAACTCGGGATTAGCCCCGGTTACTCGGATTGCCATTAGTTGACGGCTGATTGCAGTTGGCTGGTCGACAAGGAGGTTTGTCTTGCCAACGCCTGATCCTTTCACAGTGATTAAGATGTCGCCCGGTTCAGCCGTGACTTTCGGCTGATCAGTCCAGCGCGTTGGAATTGGACTTTTATCTCCGAATTCGGACGGGCCAGTCAGGTATGGAATGCCACGTCTCTCCTCGTTTTGTTCATGCCCAAGCAAGTGTTGCCCCGAGATAAGATCTACAACATCGCCCAAGAGGCCTTCGAACCATTCGAAAGAATCGTTGTGGCATAAATTTCCAGAGGCCGCCCAATCAAGGACCAGTTCTCGCATCTTCGCCACTGCGCCGGGCGCTTCGGCGAATTGATCAAACTTCTCAAAAAAAGTTGCCAGATTCATTCAGCACTCCTGGCTGAGGCAGTCAAAGCGCGGTGAAGTTCCTGCTTGAGCGCCGCACGGGTGGCGGCGATTTGGGCCAGGAGTTTTTCGTATTCGGGCAGGAGGTGGTCCAGGTCGCCGGGGCCGTCGTCGGGGTTGTGTGGATTCTTGAGGTCGAGGTTGAAATTGCCGGCCTTGATCTGGTCGAGGGAGACCCGCCAGGCTTGATCGTTTTCCACGCGGGATTTGAAACCATCTTTTTCCGAGCCCCACTAAGCGCGTTCGCCCGCGAATTCTTCGATGCTGATGGGTTTGCCCTTGTTGTAGCTTTTGGCTCCGGGGGGATAGGGGTGCTCGTAATACCAAATGTTTGTGGTCGGCGCTCCTTTGGTGAAGAAAAGCAGGTTGGTGCGGATGCCGGTGTAGGGATTGAAGACGCCATTGGGGAGGCGGACAATGGTGTGCAAATTGCACTCGGTGAGGAGGGCTTCCTTGATGCGGGTTTTAACGCCTTCGCCAAACAGGGTGCCATCGGGCAACACCAACCCGGCACGGCCACCGGGCTTGAGGATCTTCATGAGGAGCACGAGGAAGAGGTCGGCGGTTTCCCGGGTGCGGAACTCGGCGGGGTAATTGGACTCAATGCCGTCCTCCTCCATGCCGCCGAAGGGCGGGTTCGTGACGATGACATCGACCCGCTCCTTGGGGCCCCAGTCGCGCAGCGGCCGGGCCAGGGTATTGTCGTGGCGGACATTCGAGGGGACATCGATCCCGTGCAGGAGGAGATTGGTCATGCACAAGACGTGCGGGAGATGCTTTTTCTCAATGCCGGAGAAGCACTCCTGAATAAGGCGCTCGTGGGCCTCGGTTTTGGCCTGTTTGCGCAGGTGCTCGATGGCGCAAACAAGGAAGCCGCCGGTGCCGCAGGCGGGGTCGAGAATGGTTTCGCCCACGCGCGGATCGACCTGCTCGACGATGAACTGGGTGACGGCGCGGGGGGTATAGAATTCGCCGGCATTGCCGGCGGATTGGAGGTCTTTGAGGAGCTTTTCGTAAATGTCGCCGAACAGGTGGCGGTCATCGGAGGCATTGAAATCAATACCGTTGATCTTGTTGATGACCTGGCGCATCAACGTGCCGTTTTTCATGTAGTTGTTGGCATCCTCAAAAACGGAGCGGATGAGCGAGGTGATTTGGTCGCCGCCGCTGGTGAGGGCTTTTAACTTGGGCAGGAGGGTGTTATTGACGAAGTCCAGCAAGGCATCGCCGGTGATGCCTTCATCGTCGGTGGCCCAGGTGGACCAGCGGAGGTGTTTGGGCAGGGGCGATTTGTAGTTATCGCGCAGGACTTCCATCTCCTTTTCGCGGTCATCGAAGATTTTCAGGAAGAACATCCAGCCGAGCTGCTCCAGGCGCTGGGCATCGCCGTAGGTGCCGGCGTCCTTGCGCATGATGTCCTGGATGGTTTTGACGAGATTGGAGACGTTGGGCATGGGGGGTTAAGCAACTTTCTGGTAAAGGGCGGTTTCGAGTTCGCGGATGGCCGCGAGGTAGGCGGGTTTGCCGCCGAAAAGGGTTACAATTTCCACGGGCGTGCCGAAGGCGGTGAGCGGATCGACTTTGAGGATTTCGAGGGATTCGACGCTGGCGATGCCACTATCGGCAAATTTCTGGAGCAAGGCCTCCAGCACGGCGCGGGCCTTGCCGCCATACCTGGCGAAGACATCGCGCTTTTTCACGCGCTCGGCCCGCTCCCGGCGGGTGAGCGGCGGCGCATCGAAGGCGACATGGCAGATAAGGTCGAAGGCGTCGTAATCGCGGCCGACTTGCTCAGCCAGTTCATTGAGGAAGACGCCCTGGGCGGCGAGTTCCTCCAAAATGGCCTGCTTCCTCTCGGCCTGATTCCAGACGGTGAGAAAGGCGTTGAGCGACTTGTAGGATTTGCGGACGGTCTTGCGGGAGTAATCCTTGAGCGATTCGGTGATGAGCCGGCCGTGTTCATCGAGGTATTGGACACGCTCGGTGGCCACGCGGACTTCGACGTTGTCAATATAGTACCGAGTGGGGCGGGTGCCATCCGGGGAATCGCCGCCGAAGGGGTCCACCAAGGGAGCATCGTGCATGGCCTCAGCACCGACAGCGGCTGCTTCATCGGGTGGGACAACGGTTTCGCCTTCCGCCGGCTCGTAGATTTGCACGGGATCGCCGTCGAAGGCGGGGTCCGCAAACATGGCGGTGGCCCGTTTGAAATCCATGATGGTGAAAAACAGCTTGTTGTAATCCTCGTTGATGCGGGTGCCGCGACCGATGATTTGCTTGAACTCGGTCATGGAGGCGATGCGGCGGTCCAGCACAATGAGGTGGCAGGTCTGGGCATCCACGCCCGTGCTCATGAGGCGGGAGGTGCAGGCCACCACCGGGTGGGTGGACTCGGGGTCGATGAAATTATCGAGCTGGGCCTTGCCCTCGTCGTTGTCGCCGGTAATGCGCATGACATACTTGGCATTGGCGGCGGCGAGATCGGGGTTGGCATTGACCATGGCCTGGCGCATGCGTTCGGCATGGTCGATGTTCTCACAGAAGATAATCGTCTTGGCGAAACGATTGGTGGCCGTGAGGAACTCGGTGACTTTGGCGGCCACCAGGGTGGTGCGCTTTTCGAGGATGAGGGTGCGGTCGAAGTCGCGATCGTTGTATTCCCGGTCTTCGATGAGCTGGCCGAATTTGTCGGTCTGGCCATCAAAGGGCCGCCAGCCATCGAGGTCGCGGTCGAGGCCAATGCGGACGACTTTGTAGGGAGCGAGAAAGCCATCGGCAATACCCTGCCGCAATGAATACGTGTAAATGGGGTCGCCAAAGTATTCGATGTTGGAAATGTCCCTGGTTTCCTTGGGCGTGGCGGTGAGGTCAATCTGGGTGGCGGAGGTGAAATATTCGAGCACTTTGCGCCAGGCGGCATCGTCAGCGGCACTGCCCCGGTGACACTCATCCACGACAATGAGGTCAAAGAAATCGGGCGAGAACTGGGTGTAGATGTTTTGATCCTCCTCGGTGCCGGTCACGGCCTGGTACAGGCAGAGGTAAATCTCAAATGACTTGTCCACCGTGCGGTTCGTGATTTTCGTCATCGCCGTGCCGAAGGGTTTGAAGTCGTTGGTTTTCGTCTGGTCGGCAAGGATGTTGCGATCGACGAGGAACAGGATGCGCTGCTTGGTGCCGGATTTCCACAGCCGCCAGATGATCTGGAAGGCCGTGTAGGTTTTGCCGGTGCCGGTGGCCATTACCAGCAAAATGCGATTGGCACCCCGGGCAATGGCATCCACGGTGCGGTTGATGGCGATGAGCTGGTAGTAACGCGGCGATTTTTGCGAGCCGTTATCGTAATAATCCTGCGTGGCCACAGCCTCCTGACCGGAGGTGTAGCCCTTGGCGCGGCAGTAGCGGTTCCAAAGTTCGTCCGGGGTGGGGAATTGGTCCAGCGGGATTTCCCGAGTGACAGGGCCGTGGGTGACGGTGCGGTCGTGCTCCAGGAAGGCGTCACCGTTCGAGCTGTAAGCGAAGGGCACATCGAGAATCTCGGCCTGCTCCAGGGCCTGCTGCATGCCAGCGCCGACGGTGTGGCTATTGTCCTTGGCCTCGACGACGGCGAGGGGAAGATTCGGTTTGTAGCAAAGCAAGTAGTCGGCCTTTTTGGCTTCACCGGGATTGACAGTTTTGCCCCGCACAATCACGCGCCCCTTGGTGAAATAAACTTCCTCCCGGATTTGGGTCATCACGTTCCATTTTTCGCCACGGGCGCCGACGAGGGCGGGCGTGATGTATTTGGTGCGGATGGCCGCCTCGGTGAGGGATTTTTTGTTCATGGGGCGATGACCCCGGCGCGGAGGCGGACCAGTACGGGAACCGCACCCCGGAAGCAATCCCAGCCAGGAGTGTGGGGCGGGAGGCAAGCAACGGCTGACAAATCCAGCGCTGACAAGGCCCGGACGCTGCCCGGGTTGTTTGCAGTATTTGCTCCGTTGAACAGTTGCATGGCAGTTCTATAGCGAAAAGTGCGGCGGAGATAAACAAAAATGGTTCTACTGGCGATATTTGGAGCTTTCTGTGCCTTGGGTTTGGAGGTTGGCGAATATGAATGGCGATGACATTTGGGGAAAGCCAAACGGACTTCAGCATTAGGCCCGCCCCGCCGAGCACTGGCAGGGAGCAATAAGCGCATTACCGACTCCGGGAGGAGACGTCAGCCCGACCAAGTCAGGCAGGCAGCTGGGCATAGAGTGGCCATCCTAACCTGCAATCATCGCCCTTGGCCGCCTCCCAATGCATGCAGGGGGCTGGCTCATGGGGCGTTGAGTAGGCTAAGGGGTTATATCCCCTAAACTGGTTTTACCATGGGCGCAGCAAGGGGTGGCACGGCGCGCAAAACGCTTGCGGATCGCTCCTGCGAAAAAAGTTGGCTTTGAAACCGGACCACTTTTTTCGGTTCCCGACCGCCAATTTGTCGTAAAAAAACCGTCCTAAAGCATTCTAAAAGATTTAATCAAGCGGCAAGTGCAGCATCGGTTCCCGAGGCGGCGAAAATCGGCGGGTTGCTCTTTTTGGGGAGATAACCGCATGCAGGCAATATAATTAAAACTTGGCCCGAGCCCGAATTATGCGCGCCGTGGGCGCTGAGGCCCAACGGGCCGCAAATCCCCCCAGCCCACCCCGCCGGGTTGGGTGAACCGCGCGCAAACTCCGGCGGCCTGTGGGGCCGCGATATGATCCCACGCATGGCCAACGCCATAATTCATCACAAATCGCTTTCCCGGTTGACATTACCTCCCCAATCGGCACGATGAATCTGTCAGCCAACGCATATCATCCACTCAGAACCAAACTATCCGGTCAACCCCCCAGCCTCCCCTATGAAAAAACAACTCACACGCATCGCCCCCCTGAAAGCCGGCATCGTGCTCGGCACCGTGTACGCCTTCCTCTCCCTGCTGTTCGTCCCCATTTTCCTGATTGTCGGGCTGTTGGTTGGCAGCCACGGGAATTCCGCCGCCCCCTTCATGTTCGGCACCGGCTTTGCCGTGCTCATGCCGCTGATCTACGGCGCCATGGGGTTCATCTGCGGCCTGCTGGCCGCCGCCGTCTACAATCTCGTGGCCCGCTGGAACGGCGGCTTGGAATTCGAAGTCCGCGACCTGCCCCCCGGGGCCTGAAATTCCCGCACTCCCACCCCAATAAAAAACGGACCGGGTCACCCGACCCGGCCCGCTGGCCATTTTATCCTCCCCACCGGTTATTTGCGCCGGCCCAACCGCCGTGCGGCCAGCCCCAGCCCCGCCAGCACCACCCCCGCGACCATCTGCCCCGGCTCCGGTGTGCCCGTTGGGTTCAGATCCACCGTCAGATTATCCATGGTGATCTGCCGGTTGGGCGCCAGGTTGAATTGGGCGTCCGTGATCTCCGTGAAATCAAAGGTGATAAACGTCGCCGCGTATTCTGATAGGTTGTACGTTTCGTCAAACACCACGGTGGACCCCCGGTACCCCAGAACCGTCATGGCCTCCGTCCCGTAGGAAGCCGCAAAATAACCGGAATCCAGGTTGAACGTCCCCGTCGGTGCGATAATGTCCGATGTCCGGCCCCCGTAATTAAATCCCACATTCGGGCCGGACTGCTCCACCACCGGATACCCCGCGTGACCATAATAATTGTACGCCGCCGGAAAGTCCGCCACGTTTAAAACCCACATTTGATTCCAGTCCAAGCCCGCATAGCCATTGGCAATGACCGTGCCTATGCCATTGTCCGTCAGACTGTCAAACGTGATTAATTCCGCGCGCGCCGGGCACGTCAGGGCCAGTGCGGTGGCTCCCAGTGCCAGTATGCAGTATCGTTTCATGATTGCTGGTTTCCTTTCCGTTTGCCCAACCGCCGTGCCACCAGCCCCAGCCCCGCCAGCAACACCCCCGCGACCACCTGCCCCGGCTCCGGCGCCGCCACCGGGTTCAATTCCACCGTGAGGTTGTCCATGGCAATCTGGTTTCCGGCGTCGAGCACGAAATTCGCATCCGTGATATTTTCATAATTAAACGTGATAAACGTCTCCGCGGACTGTGTCAGATTGTAGGTTTGACTGTAGGCCACCGTGCTCCCCCGGTAACCCAGCACCGTCACCGTCACATCCCCGATGGCGGCGTCGAAATACCCGGAAATCAGGTTGTACGTCCCGTTCTTCGTGTAAATCTCCGAGCCATAGCCCCAGTAATTAATCGCCACGTTCGGCGCGGACTGCTCCACCACCGGATACCCCGTCGCTCCGTGATAATTCCACGCGTTCGGATAGTCCGCCACGTTCAAACTGTACAATTGATTCCAGTCCAAGCCCGCATAGCCATTGGGAATCGCCGTGCCTATGCCATTGTCGGTCAGACTGTCAAACGTGATTAATTCCGCGCGCGCCGGGCACGTCAGGGCCAGCGCGGTGGCTCCCAGTGCCAGTAGGCAGTTTCGTTTCATGATTGCTGGTTTCCTTTCCGTTGTCCCAACCGCCGTGCCGCCAGCCCCAGCCCCGCCAGCACCACCCCCGCGACCACCTGCCCCGGCTCCGGCGCCGGCGCCAGATCCACCGTCAGATTATCCATGGTGATCTGCCGGTTGGGCGCCAGGTTGAATTGGGCATCCGTGATCTCCGTGAAATCAAAGGTGATAAACGTCGCCGCGTATTCTGACAGGTTGTACGTTTCGTCAAACACCACGGTGGCCCCCCGGTACCCCAGAACCGTCATGGCCTCCGTGTCATAGGAAGCCGCAAAATAACCGGAATCCAGGTTGAACGTCCCCGTCGGTGCGATAATGTCCGACGAGCGCCCCCCAGAATTCGCCGCCACATTCGGGCCGGACTGCTCCACCACTGGATAGCCCGACGGACCATAATAATTGTAAGCCGCCGGAAAGTCCGCCACGTTTAAAACCCATAATTGATTCCAGTCCAAGCCCGCATAGCCATTGGGAATCGCCGTGCCTATGCCATTGTCCGTCAGACTGTCAAACGTGATTAATTCCGCGCGTGCCGGCAGCGCCAGCGCCAGCGCCGCCATCCCGGCCAGCAGTATTGAATGTTGTTTCATGATGATTTGTTGTTTCCTTCCCGTGTTTGGTTGTGAGGGTGGTTGCCGGTTCTGCCGGTCGCGGGCATCCCGCGCCGCCCGGCCGTGCGGCCCGCCTCCATTTGTTAACCATCGTAGTTTAATAAAACCGCTTTCCCCAACGCAACGCCAAACTGCCACCCGGCCTCCGCCCCGCCGCCCGCCCAGTCCCCGGCGCGCGGGTCTGTGACCCATAAACATTAACCTAAATATTAAAGGGAATCGTCAGGTTAACTGATTGTTAAAAATCAGGTTGGGGCTTTCTCTGCGGCCTCTGCGACTCTGCGCGAAAATTTCCGCCGATGCGACTCAATGACTTGACAAATTACCGTTGGGAATGGTGCTTAACTTTGGCTTGGAACGCATGAAAGGTGGCAGCACGCGGAACGTTAAGGGGCTGCCGGCGGAGCCGGATACCCCCGGCCAAGGCACCTAAAATGGCGCGCGCAGAGTCGACGAGGGCGCAGAGTTGATGCCGGGTAATACCTTAAACAGGCTCAAGGTTTAAGGTTAATGCTTATGGGTCACAGACCCCCACCGCCTCGCCTCACGAACTCGCGTCAAAATTAACCTACCGCCTCCGCAGCCCCTTCGCCCGCCGCCCCCCGTTCAACTTGACAAACCGGCCCGGTTTGGTAGCTTCTTATTCGATTCAAACCATGGTTTACCCCGCCCGCGGGAACCAGGATTGGCACCAAAAAACCACTAAACCAAAGAAACCGTTTAGCCTATGAAATCTGTCAATGTCCTCCTCGCGCTCGCCCTGGCCGCCGCCGTTCAACTGGCCGCCCCCGCCGCCGCCCGCGCCAGCGTGACCATCAGCCAATATTATCCCGCCTCCGTGTTCCTCTCCACCGTTGTCACCAATGCCGCCGGCAACCTGGCCTACAAGGAACTCAGCAACCGCGACCTCCTCAAGGCCGCCGCCGCGTTCACTGGCCGCACCAACACCGCCGGCCTCTCCGTCGTGTACAACGCCACCCAGGAATCCGTCCAGGTCGTCAGCGGCACCAACTATTTTGTCCTCACCACCCCGCTCGCCTTCGCCGACGCCACCTACCTGGCCAACACCAATGCCAGCCAGACCCAGCGCTTCGGCGGCGTTTACTATGGCGGCAACACCACCGCCACCGGCACCTTCGTGGCCAGTGAGCTGAACACCCCCGCCCACGGCCGGCGCCCCGCCAGCTACGACTACGAGGGCCAGTTGCAATTCACCGTCACCGACACCAATGGCACCGCCATTTACGTCGGCACCGTCAGCGCCACCAGCGGCGGCTTCGGCAGCTTCGGCGGCCATTAAACCATTCAATTCACGTTACCACCCGCAAAAGGGCGTCCCCCACCTTGGACGCCCTTTTTCTTTGATGTTTGAACTTTGATTTTTCTCTGAAGTTTGGAGTTTGGAATTTGAAGTTTCCTGGTTCCCAGCATGTTGCCCCTTTCCCCCCTCGCTCCCTCCCGCTACCCTCCCCCCCAACTACATGAACCGTAACCAGCTCGCCCCGTGGTGCATCCAGTAAGGGACATCCATTGATCCGCCGCGCCCCCATGCCCAACCTGTCCCCAACCCCCTGCGTCCTGCGCGGCCCCGCCCGGCCCGACCTGCTCCGCGACGAAACCCTCGGCGACCTCCTCACCGCCACTGCTGCCCGCCGCCCCCGCCATCCCGCCCTGGTCTGGGGCCAGCGCACCATCACCTACGCCGAACTCGAATTCGACCGCCAGGCCATCGCCCAGGCCCTGCAAGAGCAGGGGGCCGCCCCCGGCAAAATCATCGGCCTCCTCCTCCCGCGCGGCGCCGACCTCCTCATCGCCCAGGCCGCCATCACCGGCAGCGGCGCCGCCTGGCTGCCCTTCGATGCCGAGACCCCGCTCGACCGCGTCCAAACCTGCCTCGCCTCCGCCGGTGCCCTCGGCCTCCTTACCACCCGCGCCTGGCTCCCGCGCTTCGCCGGCCTACCCGTCCCGGTGTGGGCCGTTGAAGACCTGCGCGAGTCCCCGCCTCGCGCCCCGCGCCCCGCGCCCCGTGCCCGTCCGGAGGACCCCGCCTACGTCATCTACACCTCCGGCTCCACCGGCGCGCCCAAGGGCATCGTCCTCAGCCACCGCAGCATCTGCCACTTTCTCCGCAGCGAAAATGAAATCCTCGGCGTCCGCGAAACCGACCGCATCTATCAAGGCTTCTCCGTCGCCTTCGACATGTCCTTCGAGGAAATTTGGATCGCCTACCTCGTCGGCGCCACCCTCTGGATCGCCCCGCCCGCCCTCGTCGGCGATCCCGAGGCCCTCGCCGCCGCCCTGAATCGCGAGTACATCACCGTCCTCCACGCCGTGCCCACCCTCCTGGCGCTGCTCACTAACCCCCTCCCCAAAATCCGCCTCCTCAACCTCGGTGGCGAAGCCTGCCCCGACGCCCTCGCCCGGCGCCTCGTCGCGCCCGGCCGCCAGGTGTTTAACACCTACGGCCCCACCGAGACCGCCGTCTCCGCCACCCTCGCCGAACTCCGCCCCGGCGAACCCGTCACCATCGGCCGGCCCCTGCCCAATTACGGCCTCCTCATCCTTGATGCCGATGGCCGCCCCGCCGCCGCCGGCGTCACCGGGGAACTCTGCATCTTCGGCCCCGGCCTCGCCCTCGGTTACCTGAACCGCCCCGAACTCACCGCCGACCGCTTCGTCCCCAACCCCCTCGCGGCGAGCCCCGCCGAGGCCCGCATGTACCGCACCGGCGACCTCGCCCGCATCGACCCCGGTGGACTGGTCCACTGCCTCGGCCGCGTTGATAACCAAATCAAACTCCGCGGCTTCCGCATCGAGCTCGATGAAATCACCGCCGCCCTCACCGCCCAGCCCGGTGTGGCCGCCGCCGCCGCCGTCGTGCGCCGCCTCGGCGACACCGACCAGATCGTCGCCTTCCTCATCCCCGCGGGCGACCACAAGCCCAACCCCGCCGCCCTGCGCGCCGCCCTCGCCGCCCGCCTGCCCGCCTACATGGTCCCGGCCCATTTTGAAATCGCCAGCAGCCTCCCCCGCCTGGCCTCCGGCAAAATCAATACCGCCGTCCTCCGCGAAGTCCTCCTCCAGACCGCCGCGCCCGACTCCGCCGCCGTTCCGCCCCAAACCCCCGAGGAAGCCGTCCTCTACGACGTCCTGAAAAAAATGTTCCCCGGCGCCGCCCTCCGGCCGGACGCCGATTTCTTTAACGACCTCGGCGGCCACTCGCTCCTCGCCGCCAAACTCGTTTCCACGCTCCGGGCCGATCCCCGCTACCCCGGCCTCGGCGTGCAGGATGTCTACCGCGAACGCACCCTCGCCGGCCTTGCCCGCGTCCTGGAACGCGTCCGCCATCAAAAAGCCGGCACCGCCCCGCTCCCCGCGCGCGACCCCGTGCCCGCCGCGCGCCACTTCCGCTGCGGCCTCGCCCAGGCCGCCGTCATTCCGTTTTTTGTGCTGCTGCACATGGCCGACTGGCTCGCCCCTTTCTTTGTTTACCAATACTATACCGGCGACCCCGGCGACAGCATCCCCCTCGCCGTGCTTCGCGCGCTCACCGTCTTTGTCTGCGTGCAACTGGCGAACTTCGCCATCGCCATCCTCGGCAAACGCCTGCTCGTCGGCCGGTTAAAACCCGGCGTCCATCCCCTCTGGGGCCGCGCCTACTTCCGCTGGTGGCTCGGCGAGAAATTCACCAGCCTGCCCGATGTCCACCTCCTCGCCGCCACCCCCTGGCTGCCCCTCTATCTGCGCGCCCTCGGCGCCCGCATCGGCCGCGATACCGTCATCGAAAATCTCTCCCTCGCCGTCCCCGAACTCCTCACCGTTGGCGATGGCGCCTGCCTCGGCAACAGCCTCAGCCTCGAAAACGCCCGCGTTGCGGGCGGCCGCCTCCATCTCGGAACCATCACCATCGGCCGCGACGCCGTCGTCGATGCTTACGCCGTCCTCGAGGAAAACACCGTCGTCGGCGCTGGCGCGCGCCTGCGCGGCCTGTCCGCCCTCGCCGCCGGCGGTCAAGTTCCCGCCGGCGAAGTCTGGGAAGGCGCGCCCGCCCGGCCCGCCGCCCCCGCCGCCCGCGCACCCCTGCCGCCACGTGAAATCCCCGGACCCCTCCGCCGCGCCCTCCTCGCCGCCGCCCATGCCTTTACCGCCCTCGTTGTGTCCGTGCTCTTCTTTTTGCCCACCTTCCCGGCCTTCATGCTCATTGACTGGGTGGATGCGCATACCTGGGATATCTTTGATTCCGAGCTCGGCACCCTCCCGGCCTTCGGCATCTTTTTCCTCCTGGCCAGTCCCGCCAGCGCCCTCCTCGTCAGCCTCACCCTCCTGCTGACCGCCGCCCTGCGCCGGCTCCTGCCCCGCCAGCGCGCCGGCCGCTATTCCATCCACAGCTTTGTCTACTGGCACAACCAGCTCATCACCCTCATCCTCGACCTCAGCCTCCAGACCCTGCACGGCCTCTACGCCTCCGTTTACGCCCCCGCCTGGCTCCGCCTCCTCGGCGCCCGTGTCGGCCGCCACTCCGAAATCTCCACCGCCGAGGGCATGGTCCCCGAACTCCTCACCCTCGGCGACGATAGCTTCATCGCCGATGCCGCCCTCCTCGGCGACAAGGAACTGCGCGGCGGCTGGCTGATCCTCTCGCCCACCGTCATCGGCAGCCGCTCCTTCATCGGCAACGGCGCCTATGTTTCCGATGGCACCGTCGTCCCCGATGACGTCCTCATCGGCGTCCAAACCCGCGTCCCCGCCAACGACCAAATGCACTCCGGCCAGACCTGGCTGGGCTCCCCCGCCGTCCTGCTGCCGGCGCGCGAAAACACCACCGGTTTTCCGGCGGAACTCACCTTCCGCCCCTCCCTCTGGCGGCGGCTCGGTCGCGGATTGTTTGAAGGTCTGCGCCTCGTCCTCCCGCTCGCCCTCATCATTGCCACCGGGTATTGGATCGTCGTCCTCGTCATGCCCCTCGCGGCGGACCAGGGCTGGGGCTGGCAGGTCGGTCTCGCGCTCGCGCTGGCCGGCTGCCTGTTTGGACTGGGTTCCTTCCTCCTCGTCGTCGCCTTGAAATGGCTCACCCTCGGCCGCTACCGGCCGCGTTCCGCCCCCATGTGGACCGCCTTCGTCTGGACCAGCGAGGCCATCACCAACCTCTACGAATCCCTCGCCGTCCCCAACTTCCTCGACCTCCTGCGCGGCACCCCCATGCTCCCCTGGGCCCTCCGCCTCCTGGGGGTCCGCCTGGGCCGGCAAGTCTGGCTCAACACCACCGACTTCACTGAATTCGACTGCATCACCATCGGCGACGGCGCCGAGCTCAACGCCTGGTCCGGCCCCCAAACCCACCTGTTCGAGGACCGCGTCATGAAAATCGGCCGGGTCCATATTGGTGCGCAGGTCACCGTCGGCGCCCGCAGCACCATCTTATACGATACTCACGTCGGCGACGGCGTCCGCCTCGGCCCGTTGACCCTGGTGGCCAAAGGCGAGCGCCTCCCCCCCGCCACCGCCTGGACCGGCTCCCCCGCCACCCCCGGCTAGGTCCTATTGGTCCAATCCGTCCCCGGCAAACGCCGATTCCCCGCTTGAATATTGAACCTTGAAGTTTCCCTGAATATTGAAGTTTGAAATTTGATTATTCCTTGGATGTTGGCGGTTGGCGCTGGGAGGTTCCCCACCCCACCACCACCCACCCCGCCAGCAAACTCAACCCGCCAAACGGCGTCACCGCCCCCAGCCACCGCACATTCGTCACCGCCAGCAGATACAGTGAGCCGGAAAAGACCGCGATGCCCGCCAGGAAAAATAAAAAGGGCCATCGCGGCACCGGCGATTTTTGCGCCAGCACCAGCAGCACCACCGTATGAATAAAATGGTAAAACACCGCCTTCTCCCAAATCTCCGTCGTCCCGTAACTGGCTAACAACGGCTTCAGCCCGTGCGCGCCAAACGCCCCCAGCGCCACCGCCAGGAACCCCAGCCCCGCCGCCCACCGCGTGGCCGTCGCGTTCGTCATTTCTTGTCCGCCGCGTCCGCCGCGCGCTGTTGCAACTGCCGCGCCAGATACGTGTCCTCCGGCGCCTCCTTCCAGGCTGTGTACCAAATATTTCCCAGCATCTGCGCCCCCTTCACAATCTGCCCCTCCAAAAATGGCCGGCCATCCATCCCTTTCCCCTCCGTCCCCGTGAGCTGCCCGTTTTTCTCCATCTCATACAGCGGCTCCACATACTTGTTCCCATCCTCCAAATACGCCACCACCGCCTTGAACATCCCACCCGCTTCCTCCGCCCCGGAAATCTCCGCCGCCGCCTGCATTTTCCCCAGCAACGGCTCCGCCGCAATCCCCCCCGTCTTGCGAAAATAGCCACCGTCAATCCACCCGTGAATCGTCGTCCGGGTCGTGTACCCCTTCGGATTCGGCCCCACCCAGCCATTGTAATGCTTCGTCGTGTGCAGCGGCTGCGAACCATCCCCCACAAAATGCCCCATCACCCCCATCACATACACAATGTCCGCCTGTGCGTTCGCAATCTCATCCGGCGTCCCTCCGTTCTCCTTGAAAGCCTTTAACGTGCTGAACCCCGACTTCAACTTCTCAAAATACTCCGTGATCGCCCACGGCAAAAACCCGTCCAGCTCTCGCGTGTGATCCGCGTCCTTCTGCGGATCAATCGTCGGGAACGCCTCCGGATGCGCCGCCCGCGCCCGTGCCAGCACCGCCACAAAATCATACCGCAACGGCGGCAGCGTCCCCGGCGTCAGCCCGCACAGGGAAATGTCCTCCAGGTCAAAATAATGATCCGGCCCGTTCTCATGCACCAGCTCCAGATCTGGGATGTTCCGCCAGCGATCCGGCTCGCCCGCCAGAAATTCAATCCGGTTTTTCAACGCCGGCGTCAGCTCAAACCCCCCGAAATCCGCCGGCAACGTCGCCAGCGCCAGCTCATTCACCGTGTGATGCCCCTCGTAATTCCACGCCCCCGCCGAAAATATCAGCGCGCCAAAGGCAAGAAATGTCGCAAAAATTTTGATTTTCATATTTTATCCCCGCTCAATCTTTTGCTAATCATCCCCCTGTCGCAATGAAAATCATTCACGAAGCCGCCTGCACCAGTTACGAGCAACCCGGTCACCCCGAGCGCCCCGCCCGCATCATCACCACCGTCGCCCGCCTCCAGGAACAACGCGACCTAACCCTCGACTGGGCCGCCCCCCAGCCCCGCGATCTCGAGGCCGACCTCCTCCGCGCCCACACCCCCGCCGTGCTCGCCCGCCTCACCGAGCCCAAGGACTTCGACCACGACACCCCCTACTTTGAAAACATCGCCGTCCGCGCCCGCGCCTCCGTCGCCGCCGCGCTGGATGCCCTCGCCGCCGGCCGCGCCGGGGAAACCGTCTTCAGCCTCATGCGCCCCCCCGGCCACCACGCCCTCCGCGATGCCTCCATGGGCTTCTGCTATTTAAACAACATCGCCATCGCCGCCCTCGCCGCCACCGCCACCGGCGCCCGCCGCGTCGCCGTCTTCGACTTCGATGTCCACCACGGCAACGGCACCGAGGATATCCTCCTCAACCAGCCCGGCATCGAATTCTTCTCCGTGCACCAGCACCCCGCCTATCCCGGCACGGGTGCCGAGAACGTCGGCCGCAACTGCTTTAATTACCCCGTCTCCCCCCTCGCCACCCGCGAAAACTACCGCGCCACGCTCCGCCGCGCTCTGGACGACCTCCGCAGCTACCGCCCCGACCTCCTCGCCATCTCCGCTGGCTTCGACGCCTACGCACGCGACCCCCTCGGCGGCGGCCCCCTCCAAGTCGAGGACTTCCACTGGCTCGGCCAGACCCTTCGCGGCTTCAACCTCCCCACCTTCAGCCTCCTCGAAGGCGGCTACAGCCGCGACCTCCCCGAACTCATCCTCGCCTACCTCAAAGGCCTCACCGGCAAATAGTTGCTTGCAAATCTCCAATCTCAAATTTTATATAAATCCCGCCTCCCCCCCGAATCCTTGGTTGAATCCCTTGAAAATTGAAGTGCCCGATCGGTCCTTGATCGGTCCTATTTGTCCTTTACGTCCTCTACGTCCTCTACGTCCTTTACGTCCTTTTCGTCCTTTTCGTCCTTTTCGTCCTCTTTCCCGCCTTGAAGTTTGATGATTCTCCGGCGCTTGGCTCTCTTTCCTCTCACGCCCCGCCCCTCGCCGCTCAACTCGCCTTAAACCGTCTTAGCAGCACCTGCGTCTCCGTCTCTGCCCCCCCCTTCACCTGATTAAACCGCGCCGGCGTCTGATTGATATTCTCCCAGTCCCCCACCGCCTTCACCCAGCCCTCCGCCAGCAAATCCGCCAGCACCTCAAACGTCGATTCCGTGTGCCACGCCGGTGTCCCTGCGGGCGCCGCAATCGTCGTCACCGGCTTGAGCACCCCCAACTCCAGCGTGCAATTCTTTTGCCCGGGCAGGCTGTGCTTGAAAAACTCCTGGGCATCCAGCGGACTGTCGTCAATCTGCCAGAACTTCTCCCCATCCTCCAGCCGGATCCGGATGCTCGAAAAACCCAGCTTGCACGCCACCAGCACCGCGTCCTCCGCCAGCCCCTCAATATGCTCCGCCCGCGTGCCCTCCATCCCCAGCCATTTGGACAGGCACATCGCATACTGCACATCCTGCCGCGACATCAGCGAATTGCCCACCACCCGCCCGATCGAAAACCATTCCCGGCTGAAACTCAGCCGCCCCGCCACCACCAAAATCGTCAGCACCGCCACCCCCGCGATCACCGGAAAATACTGGCCGTGAAAACAAAACGTGACCAGCCCCAGCAATAGAAAAAACGCCGTGAACGCATACAAGCTCAGCACCACCTTGCGCCGCGAATGCCCCATCGCCAGCAGCCGGTGATGAATATGCTTCCGGTCCGGCCGGAACAGCGGCAGTCCCCGCAGCCCCCGGCGCAGAATCGCCAGCGACGTGTCAATAATCGGCAGCGCCAGCACAAACAACGGCGCCACCAGCCCCGCAAAAATCGTCCCTTTTTGCGCCGTCACAATCGTCGTGCACCCAATCAAATAACCCAGAAAATACGCCCCCCCGTCCCCCATGTAGATCCGCGCCGGCGGAAAATTGAACTTCAGAAATCCCAGAATCGCCCCCACCATCCCCGCCGTGATGATCGGCACCGTCCCCGTCGAATTCGACACATACAACAGCAACACCATCAACATCAGGCAAATCCCCCCCGCCAGCCCGTCCACCCCGTCAATCAAATTGATCAAATTCGTCATCGCCACCAGCCAGATCACCGTCACCGGCCACGACCAGATCCCCAAATCAATGATGTGATCCACGAAGGGAACCCGAAAATGCGAAATGCTCACCCCCAGAAAATACGTCCCGCTGGCAATCAGCAGTTGCAGCAGCAATTTGTGTTTGGCTCCCAGGCTGAACAGGTCATCCCACAACCCCAGCCCGAACATCGCCAGCGAAGACCCCACAATCAACCAGCGGTCGGAAGTCAGCACGAAATCCTTGCCATCAAACACAATGAACGCCAGCACCACCGCCACCATCCCCCCCGCCATCGCCACCCCGCCCAGCCGCGGCACCGGCACCTGATGCGTATGATGCGGATCCCGCGCCCGGTTCCCCGCGCTGGCCTGCAACGTCATGAGCGTTAGCAAATTCCCCACCCCCAGACCAAACAGCAACCCCACCACGACCAACCCCGCCGTCAGTACCATCACCCGCTCCGATTTGATGAAGAAATCCGTCTCCAGCAACACCGCTAAAACCACCAATACCAAAATCAGCGCCTTCGCCAGGCCCGCCCCGTAAATCCCCGTGTTCTTTTTGCAGCGCCCGACGCCGTTCTGCACACTTTCCCGCCCGAAACTCGTCGCCTGCAAAATAAAAGAATTCAGGCTAAGGCTGGTCGCCAGCCCCACCAAACCCGCGATGATTAACTCAACCCACTGATGCATATTATTTTTTGTGCCCCTGAAAAATCACTGCGTATTTTATCGACCACTAAATTTAATCGCCCCCCGCCAAATCACAAGTTTAAAAAACTCCCCAAAATTGTCCAATTTCATCCAATTCCCCTTGGAGTCCGGTCCCGCACTGCGGGACCGCCGCCGCGTCCCGAATCCCGACCCCAAGGCCCCCTCATCTCGTAGGAAACGAGGTGACGAGTTTCTGAAATTGCCTTTGAAATTTCCCATCTTGGAGCATTTATGGAAATGCTCTAAATTTGCCCTCGCCCTTTGCCAGCCCTGGATGACCCGCGTCGGCCTGGGTGGCGCCGGCGTCCTTGCCTGCGGTTTCCGGGGGGGCGTCTCGTTGCCAGCGCCAGCGCTCCCTGATTCCCTCATGGCCGCCCTCTCTGCGCCCTCTGCGCCTCTGCGCGAGCCCAGCCCCAGTTTCCATTTTCTGCCTTGCCCGCCTGCTTGCGTTCCTAATTTTATCTCCCCGTCTTGCTTGAACCTTGAATTTCCCCCTGATGCTTGAAGTTTGAAATTTGAATATTCTCTGGAGCTTGGACGTTCCATCCCTCCATGTTCAATCTGTGTTTAATCCGTGGCTAAAATCTCGCTTCCCGGAGAAAACTGCATTGTCGAACCCCGCCACTCCGATTACTCTCAGCGCGCCCGAATTATAAAAATATGGAAAGTTTCTTGATCAAAGGCGGCGTGCCCCTGCACGGCGAAGTCACCATCAGCGGCAGCAAAAACGCCGCCCTTCCCATCATGGCCGCCACCCTCCTCACTGATGAACCCTGCGTCATCCGCCGTGTCCCCGAACTCAGCGACACCCGGTTCATGACCCAGATCCTCAACTCCCTCGGCGCCACCGCCACCCTGGAAAACGGCACCCTCACCGTCCACGCCAAAAAAATCAACGACTACGCCGACTACGACCTCGTCCGCAAAATGCGCGGCTCCGTCTGCATCATGGGCCCCCTCCTCGGCCGCCTCAAACGCGCCCAGGTCTCCCTCCCTGGCGGCTGCATCATCGGCGCCCGCCCCATCAACCTCCACCTCAAAGGCTTCCAAGCCCTCGGCGCCAAAATTAAAATCGACGGCGGTTACGTCACCGCCACCGCCAAACACCTCGCCGGCGCCTCCCTCTTCCTTGGCGGCCGCGCCGGCCCCACCGTCCTCGGCACCGCCAACATCATGATGGCCGCCACCCTCGCCCACGGCATCACCGTCATCGAAAGCGCCGCCTGCGAACCCGAAGTCGTTGACCTCGCCCAGTTCCTCAACGCCATGGGCGCGCAAATCACCGGCGCCGGCTCCCCCACCATCACCATCACCGGCGTCGAGAAACTCCACGGCGCCGAGCACGAAGTCATTCCCGACCGCATCGAAGCCGCCACCTTCCTCATCGCCGCCGGCGCCACCAAGGGTGAAGTCACCGTCAAAGGCGCCCGCGCCGAACACCTCCGCGCTGTCATCGACAAACTCGGCGAAGCCGGCGTTGCTGTCGAACGCTCCGGCTCGAACCTCATCGCCCGGCGCCGCGGCAAGGTCAAGCCCGTCGACATCACCACCCTCCCGTACTCCGGTTTCCCCACCGACGTCCAGGCCCAGATGATGTCCCTCCTCACCCTCGCCCCCGGCATCAGCATCATCACCGAGCGCATCTTCGAATCCCGCTTCATGCACGTCAGCGAACTCGCCCGCCTCGGCGCTGAAATTGAGATCGAAGGCCCCAGCGCCATCGTCAAAGGCGGCCAACCCCTCAACGGCGCCCCCGTCATGGCCAGCGACCTCCGCGCCTCCGCCGCCCTCGTCCTCGCCGGCCTCGCCGCCTCCGGCGACACCCAGGTCAACCGCATCTACCACCTCGACCGCGGCTACGAGCAAATGGACGCCAAACTCCGCGCCCTCGGCGCCCGCATCCGCCGCGTCGAAGAGTGAATTTCCCGGGGCGGGGACAGCCATGTCCCCGCCCCCGCCCCGTGCTTAGTCTCTGTATACCAGCATGATAAACTGGATAAATCCCCCGGCCACCCTCCGCTCCCAAGTCGCAAACCCCTGCCCGCCAGTGGAATCCAACCCTTGACCCGCCGGTCATTCGCTGGCATAATGACCTCATTACCCGTTCTGTGGAAAACATTAACCCGTGCACCCATCCGGTGCCTGCAATGAAAATGAACACAACGAACCGCCAAACCCTGCTCGCCGGCCTCCTCCTGACGGCCCTCACCGCCACCCTCCACGCCGACCTCGCCTGGACCTGGTCCTACACCCCGACCGCTTATGGCAGCGACTCCGGCTCCGGGACCTTCACCACCGGCGACACCCCCATCGTCAGCCCCGTTTCCGGCAACACCGGTTACCTGGTCACCAGCATCACCGGCAGTTTTACCGGGCCCGTCAACGTGACCTCCCTGGGCACTCCCGGCGATGTCATCGTTGGCAATCTTGGCCCCGTGGACAATCTGCTCATCCCCGCTGGCGGTGGCTCCGCCCAAGTGGACCCCTATGGCCTCGGCTATTTCACCGACGCCTATGTCGCGGAATTTGAATTTTACAATACCGGCGCCGGCATCGGCATCACCTATCCCGACGGCGCGCTCGACCTTGGCACCCTCACCATCACCGAGGTCACCCCCGAACCCGCCTCGCTCATCAGCGCCGCCGCCGTGCTCGCCCTCCTCGCCGCCCCCCGCGCCCGCAAATTCCTGACTAGCCGCCCAACCACTTGATTTTTAATTCGCCCCCGACCACTCCCCCGCACCCCCGTCCCGGCGCGCGGGTCCGTGACCCGCAGCACGACCGATTGCCTTGTGATTTTAGAATTGAATCCATCCCCCCGCCCGCCAATCCCCCTGCGTTGGATCGGTCCCATTCGTCCCATTCGTCCTATGTCCCCCTTGATGATTGAAGTTTGATTATTTCTGGCGCTTGCCGTTTCTCATTCCCCCCTTTGCGCCTCTGCGCCTTTGCGTTAAATCCCCGCCTTTTTTCCCATTTTTCGCTCGCAAAACCCCGCTTTTCCCCCAACAATCCCCATTTATTCTAGAGCCATGAACGAACAAATCGTCATTTTGGATTTCGGGTCCCAATACACCCAGGTCATCGCCCGGCGCATCCGCGAGTGCAGCGTCTACTCCACCATCCTGCACTTCAACACCCCCGCCGCCGAAATCGCCCGGCTCAAACCCAGCGGCATCATCCTCTCCGGCGGACCCTCCAGCGTCTACACGCCCAAGGCCCCCATGCCCGACCCCGCCATTTTCGCCCTCGGCGTCCCCGTCCTCGGCATCTGCTACGGCGTCCAGCTCCTCGCCAAATTCCTCGGCGGCACCGTCGAGAAAGGCCTTAAACGCGAATACGGCAAAGGCACCCTCACCGTCAAAGACCCCACCTGCGCCCTCTTTAAAAAGCTGCCGAAATCCCTGCAAGTCTGGAACTCCCACGGCGACAAACTCACCAAGCTCCCCGCCGGCTTCAAACCCGTCGCCGTCACCGAAAATTCCGAGTTCGCCGCCATCGAAAGCCGCGCCCAAAAATTCTTCGGCCTCCAGTTCCACCCCGAAGTCGTCCACACCCCGAAAGGTCGCGAAATCATCAGCAACTTCGTCCACGGCGTTTGCGGTTGCGGACGCAACTGGACCATGCGCCACTACCTCGACCAGGCCGTCGAGGAAATCCGCGCCCAGGTCGGCCAGGAACACGTCATCCTCGGCCTCAGCGGGGGCGTGGACTCCAGCGTCGCCGCCGCCCTCCTGCACAAAGCCATCGGGGATCAGCTCACCTGCATCTTCGTCAACAACGGCCTCCTCCGCGCCCGCGAAGCCGACGTCGTCCAGGAAGTCTTCGGCCGCCACTTCAAAATGAAGTTGCAGTACGAAAACGCCTCCCCCCTCTTCCTCAAAAAACTCAAGGGCGTCACCGACCCCGAGCGCAAACGCAAAATCATCGGCGGCCTCTTCATCGACGTCTTCACCGCCGCCACCAAGCGCGCCGGCAAAGCCAAATTCCTTGCCCAGGGCACCCTTTATCCCGATGTTATCGAATCCGTCCCCATCGCCGGCAACCCCGCCGCCCTCATCAAGAGCCACCACAACGTCGGCGGCCTGCCCAAGAAACTCAAGTTCGCCCTCGTCGAACCCCTCAAATGCCTCTTTAAAGATGAAGTCCGCCAGCTCGGCCTCGAACTCGGCCTCCCCAAGGAAATCGTCTGGCGCCAGCCCTTCCCCGGACCCGGCCTCGCCGTCCGCATCCTCGGCGAAGTCACCCCCGCCCGCTGCGAAATCCTCCGCAACGCCGACGCCATCGTCGTCGAGGAAATGAAAGCCAGCGGCCTCTACTATAAAATCTGGCAAAGCTTCGCCGTCCTCCTCCCCATCCGCAGCGTCGGCGTCATGGGCGACGAACGCACCTACGACTACACCATCGCCATCCGCGCCGTCGAATCCCAGGACGGCATGACCGCCGACTGGGTGAAGCTCCCCTACGAACTCCTCGAAAAACTCGCCAGCCGCATCATCAACGAAGTCAAAGGCGTCAACCGCTGCGTCCTCGACATCACCAGCAAACCCCCCGGCACCATCGAGTGGGAATAATCAGGCCCCTGGCGGCGCTCCCGCCGGGCGCCGCATTTATTCTCCCCCCTGCCGGAGTGCGGTCCCGCACTGCGGGACCGCCGCAACATCCCCCCATGGCTGCGTCCCGCATCCAGCCCGTGCCGTGCGTCCCTGATCTCGTAGGAAACGAGGTGACGAGTTTCTGAACAAGTCCCCATCGCCCCCATCCGTCCTATCCGTCCCATCGGTCCCATCGGTCCCATTGAAGTTTCCCTGAATAGTGGATTTTGAAGTTTGAAGTTTTCTTCCCAGTCCCCGGCGCGCGGGTCCGTGACCCGCAGCACGCCCGCTTGCCGGGTGATTGGGAATTCAATCCATGCTCCCGCCCGCCCATCCATCCGTCCCATCGGTCCTCTTCGTCTTCTTCGTCCCCCATTTTCTCAAGACCTCGTAGGAAACGACGTGAGGAGTTTCAAAATAAGTCCCCGTATGCCCTCTCGGCCATTGATTATTGAAGATTGATTATTCCCTGAATAGTGGATTTTGAAATTTGAAGTTTGCCTTCAATTTTCCCCTCTCTGGCACAACCGCGATTTTAAAAACCCCGTCAGCGCCTCCCGCGTCACCCAAAACGTGTGATCCACCGTCTCCCCCGGCAAATCCCCCGCCCGATTCCAGCGCAGAATGCTCGCCCGCGACGCCAGCAACAACTGCTCAATCTCACTCCCGCGCCACCGCTGCCGCCCCTTGCCCAAAATCATCTGCAACGCCCGCGTCGGCGACATCCGGCACTGCTCCGGCGCAAACAACTCCCGCGTCCAGAACCGCAGCTCCCGCTGGCTGCTCTTCGTCGCCGACACATCAAACACCCACGCCAGCTCCCCCGAATCCACCAGCGACGCCACCGTCACCGCGTCCACCCCCAGCACCGCCCGCACCACATCCAGCGATACCAGCGCCGTGCGCCGGCTGAACGCAAACTGCCGGCCGGGCAGGGGACCCTCCCCGCCCCCCGCCTCCTGATCCTGCCACTGCCGCCGCAACCCCGGCGGCCGGGCCTCCGGCAAAGCGGGCTCCGCGCGCACCCCGGGCGGCCGCGCCAAACCACGCGAATCTTCAAGATTGCCGTCCGGCCGGACCCGGTATTCCGTGCCATTGATGATCAACCGAATGCAGTGGGGAGTTTGATTTAACATAAAAATTCCAAAAATCAGTTCCTGCCGCGCCCATTATATTTAAATAAAAACCGGTGAGATACCTGCCATCCCGCCCCGCCCCGGCCGGGCCGCCCGCCTGCCCGGCGCGGCCCCGTGCAAGTTGTTCTCAGTAAAGTGCCTGCGCATAAAATATGTGGAAATACCACCTCCGCCCCCCCAAGGTGGGACCGTCCTCCAGCCTGTCCCCGGCGGGCAGTGCTCTTCCATGGCAATTGTTGCTTGGGGGGGGAGTGCCGCCCCGCCGCCCTTTAATTTGTTTTTGACAATCTAGCACGGCGATACGTTAATGAGGGATGCAAATTAAACGTGCACCCGACCAAACCCTGATCGCCTTCGCCTGCCACGTGGAACTCCTGCGCGGCCTGGACATCGCCCGCGCCGATTCCGGCGATGACCGGAGCTCCTTCATCCGCAAGGCCGTCGTCGCCGAATTGAAGAAACGCCGCCTTCCCGTCGAGGACGCCTGGATCAATCCGCCCGACCGCGCCAAGAAAGCGCGTTATCCCGCGCTCCCCCCCGCCTTGGGCTCCGCCAAAGCGAAGTCCCCCGCCGCCCGCAAACCGGCGGCGAAGCCGGCCCCGGCTCCCCGTGCTGCCGCAAAATATGCGCCGAAACGTAAAGCTGCTTCGCCCAGCGGTAAAACTTCCGCGCCAGCACCTCGCGCTCGGAAGCGTTGAGCTGCCCCGCCAGCGCCTCCAACTCCGCCTCCAACGTCACCCTCAGGTTTGATTTCATCATCACGCCTGCATTCTACCCCGGGGTGGTGGACATTGGCTGTCCATGTGAATAAGTCCAATAACTTTTTTACCAAGGCGTAAAACCCCCTGTTAAATCATTGTGAAAAGCCCATTTACCCCTCCCAACCCCCGGTGAATAACCCCCCGGAGCCCGCCCGAATCCAGCCCCAACCGTCCATCCTGGTCTTGTAGGAAACGAGGTAACGAGTTTCTGAATAAATCCGCGTAATCCCCCGGTTTATCCACCCTCGCCCTTTGATTATTGAAGTTTACCCCTCAACCCCCTCTGCGCCCTCTGCGCCTCTGCGCGCCCCAAGCCCCCGATTTATTAAAAAAAAGGCGCGCGCGGATTCGCATCCGCGCGCGCCCCCTGGTTCCCACCCCAAATCAAACCGGCTGGAAGCCGTGGTCACACCCGCGCCACCGCCGCGGGCGTGAACACGACCTCCCGCCGGCGGAGATCAACCGATCAATCGCCGTGAGGCTCATACCGCCACCAGCTCATTTCCCGCCCAGATCCGCGCCTGGCGGTGCGTTTGGCGCATGGCGACCGCCGCTTTCTCCTCGAACAACGCCGGAAACACCAGCAAAGGGACCAACGTCTCCCACGCCAGCGCCGCCGCCTCGCTCGCCGCCCGTTGCAACGGCGGACCCAGCTCCGGCGTCGCCGCCTCATCCAGTTCCTTCGCCAGCAACCGCTTCTGCAGCCGCTCGAATTCCGTCTCCTGCGCGGCCCGGTAAGCCGCGCTCGCCGCCGGCCGCAGTTCAAATTGGGTCTCCGCCTCAAATTCCGTCGGGACCCGGTTCAATGTTTTCTTGTATGTGTTCATTTGTTTTCCTTTCTCTGGCTTTCAAAACGAAAAACCCGCGATTGCTTGTGACAATCGCGGGTTTTTGAAAGTCAGTTTGTACTGGTCAGAAATTCAACCCCACGATGCCACCAAAGCAATGAGCACGCATCCAATTAGGCACGAGCCCCTTGGATTGCACTACCTGCAGTTTGATGGCACTGGTAATTTTCATCTCTAACTGCGCACAGTAAACACCATCCCGCCCCCTTTGTCAAATCCTTTGCCCCGCCCTCCCGGCTCGCGCCCCTCCCCGGGCGCAGCCACGTCCGCCCACCTGCTGCACCCAGCACGCTGTTTCCCGGCGCGCGGGTCCGTGACCCGCAGCACGCCCGCCTGCCGTGTGATTCAGAATTCAGCGCATGCTCCCGCCCGCCCATCCATCCGTCCCATCGGTCCTCTTCGTCTTATTCGTCCTATGCCCCCAAATATTGGGTTTTGAAATGAGGAGTTTCTTCCCCCGGGCGCAGCCACGTCCGCCCACCTGCTGCACCCAGCACGCTATTTCCCGGCGCGCGGGTCCGTGACCCGCAGCACGCCCGCCTGCCGTGTGATTCAGAATTCAGCGCATGCTCCCGCCCGCCAATCCATCCGTCCCACCGGTCCTATTCGTCCCCTGTCT
>CAITTG010000083.1 GCA_903895255.1 uncultured Verrucomicrobia subdivision 3 bacterium | reverse complement strand
GCAAATTGGTCATGCCGACGTTGCCACGTTGACGCGGCAGGCAATCGGCAATGCGTTGAAACTGGCCCTCGGTTAGTTCCATTGCCCGGCGAGAATACCGCAAATTCCGCCAATGTCAATTAGTGTTAACAAGCCCTAGTCCATAAGTGACAAATTGTCAAAATTTTTGTAGTCGGGAAGCTACACTTTTGGGGATGTCGGAGATTCCCCTGCTCCTTAAAAAGAAATTTCAAAAATGGGGAACCAGGACAGTCTTTGTCCCTGATCGCCAGCAGCGACGGATCTCTGACGGGGGCCGCCCCCCCTGCCTCATAGCGGCGTCTCCGCAGCGCGCCGCATTTTGCCCCCACCTTGGCAAGCCCGCCCACCGGCCACTTTCACCCATCACACGGCGTTTGATTCTTCTTCTCCCGCCTCGCGCCCCGCGCCCCGGGCCTGCCCTAACCCAAATGATTCTTCACATCCTCCCCTGCCCACTACCACCTCGTCACGGCTGGCGGAATTCCGCACCCGCGCGTAAGCATCGCTTTCCAGACGGGCAATATTCAATCTGTCAAAATTACGCCCTCCCAGATGATTCAAGACCGTCACAGCGTCCAGCGCCTGTTGGAGGGTAAAGCTGATAACCTCGGGAACGCCCAAATCAGGACTGCAAACATGTGCCAATATATCAAGGTGCCCGATAATCAGTCATATCCACGCCAAAAAGATGGTTGGGTGGATTGGCTTTGATTTGCCGGTATTGCTTGCCCTGCCAGACAATCAAAGTCATTTCCAAAGTCAAATCGTCGCCGCACAGAGCTTGGTACTGGTCAAAAGTATGTACCCGGCTGCCATTCACCGCCACGATGACGTCGCCAGTTTTCATGCCGGCATCGTGCAAAAGTCCATTTTCGCCCAGCACCAGCACACCATCAACCGGCGGCGCATGAAAAGCTTTCAGGCTGGCCTCCCCGGTACCGTCCTGGATCAGCCGTTTCTGCAATTCCGCATCATACCGGGTATCGCCGGTTTTCGCCTTGTAGCGTTTGCAAAATGCAATCAGCGGCCCGGACTCATTGTAGCGTTCTTCATTTTTTGCATACCACTCAAAGGCGGCGGCATCGCTGCCGGTCGCCTCGAAGAATTCCCCCTTGGCAATCAGTCCAGCGGACGAATAGACCTCACCCGCAGCGTCGGCGATGGCCCGCGCTTTCTGTGGCTCACCATTTTTAAGATGATATCGTATCCGCCAGCTTGCGTAACTGGCCGAAATCAAGCTGTCAGTTTCCTCGTTCTGTCCCTTTTCATAATAATCCTCGGCTTTGTCCGCCATCCCGCGGTTGAGAAAAAAATCACCGAGGTTGAAATAATAGGCCGGGTCCAGTTTTGCCGCCGTGGACATAAAGCGCAGATATAGGTCCAATTGGTTGGTCACCGTGCAGGCCACAATATTCATGGGAAATGCGTCATACGCCAGAACCGGCTCGAATAAGTCGGTTGCTTGGGCGTAGGTGGGGTGTCCCTTGTAAACTTCCCTGGAAATGGCGTAACTTATGCAATGGTCGAACGGGGCCAACTGGTGCAACCAGCTCAGTTGCCGGGCCACATCCGGCCGATCCAAGAGGCCGCCCTGCTCCAGCCGTGCACGCGAATCATAGGCGGTTCCTGGCGGGGTGCCATCTTTAAACCATTCCCCCAGGCGGTCATACGAAACGGGTTCGTAAGTGTCGGCAAAGGGAACTCGAAACCAAAGATTGTTCCAACAATATCCCGGAATCAATTGCGGTTCAGCCAGCGTGAGGCGGGCAGCAGCATCCAATGAACTGCGGTATTCTGCCTCATCCAGGCAATTCCAAGACCGAACAAAAGGATACAGGCGCAGTCCATTAAAATCATTATCTGCTTTGACAGTGTAATTTTTGGCATCGTCGTCCACTGACCATACTCGTTTATAAATGTTAAAATCATTTACTATGGAATGGCACAATTGACCTTGAAGAAACATGGCCCACTGGCCCCAGCCAATGACCTCGACGCGGATATTCCCCTCCTCCTCCCTGGCAAAGCCATGCCCCGGCAACTGATTGAGGGCGGCCACGAGGTCTTGCTGTCGCAGTGGCTCACCATGATAAGCCTCGTAAGCAGCGGTGATTTCTTTGATTTCCAAGGGCTGGGAAATGCGGAGCAAGTCGTGGGCCGTTTCCACGCTGTAGGCTTCCGCTTCGGCGATGCGGCTGAAGTCCGGAATATTCTCCCGCTCCCCGGCAGCCTTCGCCCATGCCTTGTCCGCGCTGGCCCGCTGGGTAAAGGCGTGAAACCACGCGATGCGTTCGATCATGGTGTCATGGTCCCAGTCCGTCAAAGGCCGGTAATCGCCAGTCAACCAAGCCCGCAAGGCTCTCGTCCAAGCCGCCACCGCCTCACTTTGCTGATTGATTTGGCCTAATTTATCCAGGGCGGTCGCCTGGTTATTCATCAAGGCGAATAAAACCGCTTCCGCCATCTGCCCATTGATTCCGCGCGTTTGGTTACTGCCCAACCAGCTAGCCACTGTCAGATGGGCGGTTATCTGGCAGAGCGCCGGCCGAATATCATAAAAATTGCCGGAATGTTCTCGCAACGCAAAAGCCCCAAGCAACAGCGCTGCCTGCTCATGCAACTCCGGTTTGGCGTAATCTTTTTCGAGCGTTTTGGATATTTTATGATCCTCATTTTCAATTGTTTGCGCCGACCCGTCAGTAAGTTTCCTCAATAAATCATCGTCTGCTTGAGCTGGAGACGGTGGGACCGCATCCAGACCAACATCTTTGGCCAGTGCCGCCGCTATATTTTGGTACAATTCCGGGGCCCAGATTGGGCCATTAACGTTTAATTCAATCTTCTGTTCGGGGTGATTTGACTCCAAGACGATCTCGAGTTCATAAGCCGGCGCACCAAAGGGAGATTGTGGTTTTTCAAGGGCATGCACCGAAAAATATTTTGGATCCGGCAACTGATGGCGCTTCGCGTAAAAAATTTGTTTCGCCAGATCACCGACGAGCGTCTCCACAATAAATTGCGATTCATCCTTGTACGTCGACTGGGGTGCGGCATTGGATTGCCCTGGCCCAGGTTGTGATTCGTCCGCACTTGGAGAGTTATCATCCTGGTGGCCGCATCCGCTGATCAAACCCATGACAAGGATAACCCCGGCGTTTCTAATGAAATACCCCATGCGCATAAAATATAATAGCAATCCCACAAATTGATGCGGTCCCCGAGTCAAATGCCTCGCGACTGGCTGAGTAGCGGACGCGCGCGCAGGCATCCCTTGCCATTTCACCTTTTTAGAGCAGGTCATAGAGTGCGAAATTCCTCCTCGGCTAGGCCGGCTTGCTTCAATATGGCCCGAAAGGTTCCCGTGGGCACATCCCCCGGATGCATGGCGACATACGTTTGACGGCCATCCGCGTGACGCAAAACCAAATGGGAACCCGACTGACGTTTGATTACGAAACCAGCGCGTGGCTATTTAGCCGCCACTTCACGCGCTTGGTAAGGCATCGCCAGGCAGTTCGAGGGTTGAGAACAAAATGTCCCCCGCCGGCTGGCAGGATTCGCCATTGGCGGTTTTTTCCGCCAGCCACAAACGGGCTAAATCCAGGGCGGCGGAGCGCGCGCCTTCAATGCCCAATCCATGGGTGGTCAGGCCCAGGGTTGGTATGTGAGCATAGTAATAACCCGCCGGAAATCCGGCTTCCTGAACCCGCTCAAAGACAACGCCAAGATTCATCGCACACCACCATAATCCCGAAACCGGAAGGCGTCAACGCGGCCCTTCGCCGCCTTTCAAAGTGCGGCACCCCCTGCCTCCCCCGCGCCCCGGGCCTGCCTTCAACCGAGATGATTCTTCACATCCCCCATGCCGGTGACGACCTCGTCACGGCTGGCGGAATTGCGGACGCGCGCGTAAGCATCGCTTTCCAGGCGCACGGTGTTCCGCACTTTCAACTCCTGGGCGCGTTTGAATTGCTTGTCCGCCTTGGTGGGAATCAGTGGATAATCCACGGCGAACCCGCTGCCGCGCAAATCGTGGATCAGCTTGAGGGAGGCCGGACGCAGGGACTCGTCCTCGATCAGCACATAGACATCCATGTGCGTGTCAAATTTCGGCAGCAGGTTGCGGGCCTTGAGCAGCTCCAGCAACACCACGTCGCCCATGCCGAAGCCCAGCGCGGGGAGGTCCACCTTGCCGGCACTGATGAGTTTCACCAGGTTGTTGTAACGACCGCCGCCGGCAATGGCCCGGAACTCCCCCTTGCGGTCAAAGGCCTCAAACACCACGCCGGTGTAATAGGCCAGGCCGCGGATGACGCGGTAATCCACCTTCACAAAATCCTTGAGCCCGCGCGCGGCCAGGTTGTCGATGATGCTCTGCAATTCCGCCGTGGGCGCTCCCGCCTCAATAAAGGCATTGACGCCCGCCAGGGTGAAGCCGAGGGCGGACAGCTTCTGCTCGCTTTCCTCGGGCGTGGCGCGTTCCAGCTTGTCGATCACCTGGAAAAAATTGTACTCATGCGCCGGGTCGCTGCCGCCCTGCTTGA
The DNA here is from genome assembly GCA_903895255.1 of uncultured Verrucomicrobia subdivision 3 bacterium. Taxonomy (GTDB): domain Bacteria; phylum Verrucomicrobiota; class Verrucomicrobiia; order Limisphaerales; family UBA11358; genus UBA11358. The sequence goes on along the minus strand of CAITTG010000083.1, from coordinate 37,580 downwards.
AATATTCATGCCAGGCATTGCGACTGCTCAGGCGGATGACAAAATCCTGCTCGGTCAGGCCAAAGGCGCGCAGGGTGTCGATCACCAGGGCGATCAATTCCGCGTCCGCCGCCGGATCAGTCTCGCCGATCAGGTCGGCATTGAACTGAAAATGCTCCCGCAGGCGGCCCTTTTGCTGGCGTTCGTAGCGAAAGAGCTGGGGAATGGCGAACCATTTGATGGGCTTTTTGTAATTCCGCTCGTGCGCGGCCACCATCCGGGCCAGGGTCGGGGTCATTTCTGGGCGCAACGAGATGGCGCGGTCGCCCTTGTCCGTGAAGTTGTAAAGCTGGCCGACGATTTCCTCGCCGCTCTTGGTGGTGAACAATTCCAGCGGTTCCAGCGGCGGGCCGTCATATTCCCGGAAGCCATAGCGCCGGGCGGTGGTCCGCCATTTTTCAAAGATGTACTGCCGAGCATCCGCGCTCCACACATCCGTGTGCGGGAGGGGCTCGGGATAAAAATCACGAAATCCAGGCAATCGATCCATCTTGGAATCATAAAAAACCCGGGGCGCGCGGGGAAGCATATTCCTGGCCCGTTAAAATTTTCGGAAAAATTTCCCGTTGACAGCCCGGAATTTTAGACTATTATTATGAGTAGTTAAGGCCTGTGGGTCTGAAGGCGCCAGTCTGATGCCATTCCGGAGGCCTTACCCGCCCTTGTGCGGCTTCCGCCAGCGAGCTAAAACTGGCGGCACCGGTTCTTTGACATCTGGAGGCACCGGCGGTTGGCCACCGACAACCTGCTGCTCACCAGCGCTTTAAACAATTTGCCAGTTGGCCCCGATGAAATCTTCAAGTTTCGCGAAGTTCCCACCCACGCATCCCAGGCTTGCTGAGGTTGCCCCCCGGCAGACCTGCCGTGTTTCCGACCTCGCGCCCCGTGCCCCGCGCCTCAAACCTCGGTCCCATTCAAGGTCATTCAAGCCTATTCAAGGTGATTCAAGGTGATTCAAGGTTAAAAAAATTTCGCTGGCCCCTCAAACTGCTGTGGCGAGTGAAATTTACTCGCCCGAAAGTCCCTTTAACGGTTTAATACCCGCCGCATGAAACAAAAAGCCTACGCCGCCGCCGGCGTTGATATTGATTTGGGCAACAAGGTCAAAGCCACGTTGCCGCAGTTGCTCGCCTCCACTCACCGCCGCGAGGTGCTGGGCAAGGTCGGCGGCTTTGGCGGGCTCTTCGCGCTGGATGTCAAAAAATACCGCCAGCCGGTCCTCGTCTCCTCCGTGGACGGCGTGGGCACCAAGCTCAAAATCGCCTTCACCCTTGACCGCCACGACACCATCGGCGCAGACCTGGTGAATCATTGCGTCAACGACATCGCCGTGCTCGGCGCCGAACCGCTGTTCTTTCTGGATTACCTCGGCACCGGCAAGTTGGAGCCGCATGTCTTCACCGACATTATCAAAGGGTTCGCCCGGGCCTGCGCCGCCAACGGCTGCGCCCTGATCGGCGGCGAAACCGCCCAAATGCCCGGCTTTTACCAACCCGGCGAGTACGACGTGAGCGGCACCATCGTGGGCGTGGTGGAAAAGAGCCGGATGCTCAACGGCCAAAAAACCGTGAAGCGCGGCGACGCCGTCATCGGCATCGCCTCCAGCGGTCTGCACACCAACGGCTATTCCCTCGGCCGCAAAATCTTCTTCGAGCAACTCGGCTTGAAACCGTCCAGCCGCGTACCCGGCCTGAAAGGCACCATCGGCCAGGAATTGTTAAAAGAACACATCAGCTACGGCCCGCTGGTGCAGAAACTCCTAAAACGCTTCAACTCGTCACCAGTCACTCGTCACTCGGCACTTCCGATCAAAGCCTTCGCCCACATCACCGGCGGCGGGTTCGTGGATAACATCCCGCGCGTGCTGCCAGGCAAGCTGGACGTGGTCATCCATAAAGGTTCGTGGGACATGCTGCCGATTTTCCAGATCATCGCGGAAAGGAGCGGGGTGCCAGATGAGGAATTGTACCAGGTCTTTAACATGGGCATCGGCATGGTGGCCATTGTATCAGCCCCGCAAGCCCCGGCCGCGTTGAAATTTATCCAAGCCCAGAAGCACGACGCATGGATCATTGGCGAGGTCGTCAAAGGCACGGGCGAGGCGCGGGTGGTGTAATTTTAATTCCCAAAACCAGTCAAACGCTTAATCTGGAAGGCAAATCCATGACCTTTGCCAGACTTGCTTGCGCCTTAACCCTGCCGTTGGCCGTGACCGTGGCCATCACCGCCGCGCCGCTCACGGTGACCGTCGCCACCCCACCCCCCGCCGACACGGGTTATTTCAAACTGGGCACGAATAAAAATCCGTCGGGCCAGGAAATCTCCGTGAATAGTCGCAGCCTGCTCTTCGGTGGCCAGCCAGTCTTTCCGGTGATGGGCGAATTTCATTATTCCCGCTGCCCGGCAGCGGAGTGGCGCGAGGAGTTGGTCAAAATGAAGGCGGGCGGTGTGGACATCGTGGCCACCTATGTTTTTTGGATTCACCACGAGGAAATCGAGGGGCAATGGGACTGGTCCGGCCAGCGGGACTTGCGGCGGTTTGTGCAGACCTGTGGCGACTTGGGCTTAAAAGTAGTGGTGCGTGCTGGCCCTTGGTGCCATGGCGAGGTGCGCAATGGTGGCTTGCCCGACTGGGTGGTGGCGCACAAGGATTGGAAACTGCGCTCGACGGACACGAATTTTTTCGCGGCGGTGAAACCCCTGTACGCTCAGATTGGCCAGCAACTAGCCGGAGAATTGTGGAAGGATGGCGGCCCGGTGATTGGCATCCAGGTGGATAATGAATTTGGCGGCGCGCCGGAATATCTACTGGCATTAAAACGGCTGGCGATTGCCTCCGGCATTGATGTACCGCTCTACATTAAGACCGGCTGGCCAGCCATGCGGCGGCCGGTGCCGCTGGGGGAATTGCTGCCGTTGTTTGGTGCGTATCCGGATGGTTTCTGGGATAACAGCATTCAGCCAATGCCAAGCGGTAGCTGGGCCAACTACACCTTCAAAATCATCCGCACGGACACGGGTATCGGCAACGACACCTTGAAAACCAGTGTGGCCGAGGACACGGCGGGCACGGAGCAATATCCCCACCTGACGTGCGAAGTGGGCGGCGGCATGCCCGCCTCGTACCATCGCCGGATGAATTACGACCCGCGCGATGTGGAGGCGGTGGTCCTGACCCAACTGGGCGGCGGGAGCAGCCTGCTGGGCTATTACATGTACCACGGCGGACAAAATCCGGAGGGCAAATTATCCACCCTCCAGGAATCCCGTGCCACGCATTATCCCAATGATTTGCCGGTGAAAAGCTACGATTTTAACGCGCCCATCGGCGAGTTCGGCCAGCTCAATCCCCAGTATTACTGGCTGCGCCGGTTGCATCTGTTCCTGCACGACTTTGGCGGGCCTCTGGCCCAGATGCCCCCCACCCTGCCCGACCGCCTGGTAGAAGATAAAACTGATTTGACCACGCTGCGCTGGGCCGTGCGTTCGGATGGGACCAGCGGCTACGTGTTCGTCAATAATTACCAGCGGCTCCAGCCGATGCCGATCAAATCAGACGTCCAGTTCCAACTCCATTTGCCGGGTGGCGATCTGGTTTTCCCCCATGCGCCGGTGACCATCCCGGCGGACCAGTTTTTCTTCTGGCCGTTCAACTTGAACCTGAGCGGGGCCAAGTTAATTTATGCGACGGCCCAACCGGTGTGCCAAATTACCAACGACCAGGCGCTTACGGTTTATTTTGCCGAGATACCCGGGGTAAATCCTGAATTTGTTTTTGATCCGAAAACCCTGGCAGCGGGAGCGGCCGAGCCATCGGTTTTCAGCGGTGTTAAACCGGGGCGGGACACTGCCATTACAGTGAAGTCGCATTCCGGGCAGGAAGTGCGCGTGGTATTATTGAGCGAGGCGGACTCGCTGGCGCTGCGCAAAACCCCGGATGGTCGCGGCGTGATTTACGAACCCGCGCCGACCAGCACCACGCAACCGCTGAGCCTGACCGCCCTCCATCCGGCCGGACCCGCGCGGGCGTTTGCCCCGGACGGCGGCAAACCGATCGCGCCTACTGATGACGAATTCACCAATGCGGCGATTTGGCGCATCACCCTGCCCGCCGGAATCGATCTGCGGGAGCATCCATTACTGCGGATTCATTATGTGGGCGACGTCGCCCGGCTGACCCTGAATGGCCGGTTAATTGAGGACAATTTTTACAGCGGTCGGACGTTTGACCTGGGCTTGAAGCGGTATGCGCCGGAGATTTTGACGGGCGATTTACAATTGCAGATTCTGCCATTGCGTCGTGACGCGCCCATTTATTTGACGGAGGAGGCGCGGGGGGCGGTGGGTTCGGCGGCATCCCTGGCGGCGGTGCAAAGTGCGGAAATTGTCGGGCAGCCTTGAAATTTCACTACCCTCGGGAGAAATCATCGGGCCCGGAACCCGGTGCGTTTTTTTCAATGGCAAGTACAGAAATATGACAGTGACAACGAGTTGTCTTGGTTTAGGTTAATGGGTATTCAATGCGGCCAAATCCAGCATAAACAAGCCATGACCATGACATTGTCGCAAAACCCGTCAGGCCTGGCATCAGCTCGCTAACAGGCGGCCATCTCCCGATTCCATGAAACCCAATTTTTGCCTGTGTCTCGTCGCTGGCCTGATCCTGCTGGGTCAGGAAGCGAATCAAGTTAAGGCCAATATTCCCGGCGGCGGAACGGGCACGGGGGCCAATGTCACCGTGACGGACAGTGGGAGCACGGTGACCCTGAACAACGGCATTGTCTCGATTTTGTGCACGAAGTCCGGCGCGACGATCAATCAGATCAATTACACTTACAACAACGGCAGCGGCACCCAGACCCAGCAATTGCTCAGTGGCGGCTACGATGGCGGACAGCTTTATTGGGAACTGAGCAGTTTTGGCACGGGAACGTTTACCTATTCACTGGTCGCCAACACGGGGAATTACGCAGAAATTGACTTGGTCAGCAGTTCGACGACCAACGGTGTGGTGGACATACATTTTTCGATGCTCAAGGGCTCTCCCGGATTTTATGTCACCCCGATTTGGATTCACCGCAGCGTCGACCTCGCCCAGGGCTTGGGGGAAACCCGGGACAACATCTATGCGGGGGCCATTTTTAATTGGATGAGTGTGGATGCCGGTCGCAACCGTTTGATGGAGGTTTCCGGCGGCTCGGCCATACCGGTCTTCAACGCCCCGAAGGAATGCACCCTGTGGACCAACGGCATTTATCAGGGCCAATACGAGGACAAATACAAGTACAGTGCCGACTTGGGCGTGCAACGCGTGTGGGGTTGGAGCAGCGTGGGCAGCGGCGGCAAAAACGTGGGGCTGTGGAATGTCTCCGCCACGGCGGAATATTACAATGGCGGGCCGATGAAGCGAGAGTTGATGAGCCATATTGGCACCACCATTCTCAACATGCTTAATGGCGGTCATTACGGCGGCGGCGAGGATGGTTCCTGGGCGGCGGGCGAGGTCTGGGCCAAGGTTTACGGACCTTATTTCATCTATTGCAACAGCATTAGCAACACCGTCACCAGCGCCACCCAGGCCGCCACCGCTTTGTATGCCGATGCGCAGGCCCAGGCGGCGGCCGAGGCCACCGCCTGGCCCTATGGCTGGTTTACCAACACCTATTTCACCCCGGCCAGTGGCCGCGGGACCATCACGGGCAAACTGGTGATTACGGATGCGGGCAATCCCAATGCCTCCGCTGCCGGCTTGTGGGTTGGGGCCATCCAGCAACCCGCCACGACCGATGGCGTTTATGATTTCCAGGATTGGATGAAGCCCTACCAATTTTGGGTGCAGACGGACACCAATGGAAACTTCATGATTCCCAATGTTATCGCCGGGGGTAATTACACGCTGTACGCTTTCGGACCGGGGGCGCCCGGCACCTTTCAATCCCAGGTGCTGAACGGCGGCAGCCCCCCCATCACCGTGGACATTCCCACGCCGTCCTTTGCAGTGAATGTCACGGCGGGAAACACCAACAATTTGGGCGCCGTTACTTGGAAACCAACGCGGGTGGGCCAGACCGTTTTTGAAATCGGCTATCCCGACCGCACCGCCCGCAAGTTCCGGCACGGCGACGATTGGTGGACGGGCGACCTTGGCCCCAGTGCCAGCGCCCCCAGCCCGATCTGGAGCAAGTATTTGGAATACCCCATCGACTTTCCCAATGGGCTGAATTACGTCGTCGGCCAAAACCGGTGGACCACCGATTGGAATTATCTGCAACCAGTGGTGACGGACAGCCAGGGAAACTTTAATCCCTCCACCTCCACCATCACCTTCGTCCTGCCCGCCGCGCCCACGAACAATTCCCAAGCCTCCCTCTATCTGGCTACCTCATCCGACTATCAAGGACCATTGATTGTCACGGTGAACAATAACAACCTGGGAAGCATTCCGGTGACAGCCACGCCCAATGCCGAAAGTGTCAACGGCTATAACCCGGCATACAGCAGTAGTGGTGCCGGCAGTGATGCCAGCATTCGGGAGGGGATTCACGGCTGTTTCGGGGACGAGCGGCTGACGTTCGCCGGGAGTTATCTCCAGAAGGGCACCAACACCATCACCATTAATATGCGCAAGGGTGGCTATTTCGCCAACCATGCCATGTACGATTATGTGCGGTTGGAATTGACCGGTTACGTGCCCCCCACGCCGGCCAGCGTAACAGCGTATCCCGGCAACAACGCGAGCCTGGTTACCTGGCCCGTCACCCCGGGGGCCACCAGTTACGCCGTGTATCGCGCCACTTCTGCCAACGGACCCTATGGATTGGTGACGAATAATGTGACCGGTCCGGTTTGCGGTTCCGGGCTGAATAATGCCACATTCGTAGATATCACGCCCTCCAACGGGACAACTTATTATTACGAAGTGCAGGCCGTGAACCCGGCGGGGGCCAGCACGAACTCCGCTCCCAGCAATGGAGTTTTGCCGGCCGCCAATCAGGCCACGACCATCCCCGCCGCGCCAACGGGCTTGACCGCCCTGGCCGGCAACGGCCAGGTGACGTTGAATTGGAACGCCGCTCCGGGTGCCAACTTTTATTGGATCCAGCGATCCACTCTCGTCAACAACGGCGACGGCACCAACATCACGCTGGGGACAATCACGCTCAACAACAGCACGACCGCAACGAGCTATTTGGACACGACACCCACCAGCGGCTGCCTGTATCATTATAGTATCAGCGCCGTGAATGCCGCCGGCACCGGCGGCAATGCCACCACGTCGTCGGTAAAACCCGTGCCCCCCGCGCCAACGGGCGCACCCGGCGGGTTGACGGCCAGCTTTGTGCAAAGCACCAATGTCGCCCTGAACTGGTCGGCCGTGCCGGGCGCGGTGGGTTATGTGCTTCAACGCTCCACTGGTAACAGCACCTCCTACTTGATGATCGGCAGTATCACGGAAACCACTTATACGGACTACGGGTTGAGTCCCACCACCACCTATTATTACAAGGTCACGCCCATGAATGCCGGCGGCACCGCCGCCAGTGGGGTGGTCAGCCTGAACGGCCCGCCCGCTGCCCCGGCCTTTGTGGCAGCCGTGGCGGGCTACCACTCGGTTTTAATTACCTGGCCGGCCGTTACCGGGGCCACGAGCTACACCCTGAAGCGCGGGACCACCAGCGGCAATGAGACGGTGACGGTGGCCGCCGCTTACCCCGGAACGATTTATACAAACGTCAACCTGCCAAATGGCACCACCTGTTATTATGTGGTCACGGCCACCAGCACCTACGGCACCAGCACCAATTCCCTGGAGGCCAGCGCCACACCCTTTAATGGGGCAACTCCTCGGGTGGTTTACACCGGAGCCACCGCCAGTGGGCTCATTGCCACCGGCACCGGCGGCCTGGCCGGGGTGAATTACTATGTTTTGACCAGCACCAACCCCGCCCTGCCCCGGACCAATTGGACTCCCCTGGCCACCAACTATTTTGATGGCAACGGCGGCTTCAACTTCACCAACGGCATCAGTCCGACAAACACCCGGCAATTTTTCCAACTGGAAGTGCCCTGAAGCGGGAAAAATGTTGTTTTCAATCCGCCGATTCCGCGTAACCTGCGTGCACCTTTTTCATGAACATACTCGTCATTGGTTCCGGCGGTCGCGAACACGCCTTGGTCTGGAAGCTGGCCCAATCCCCTCAAGCCACGCGGATCTGGTGCGCCCCCGGCAACGCGGGGATTGCCGCCGAACGCCTGGCGGCCAATGGCGCGCTGGTGGAATGCGCCCCGATTAGTGCAGAAGACCTCCCGGCCCTGCTGGCCTTCGCCGCAGCCAAAGCCATCGATCTCACGGTTGTGGGCCCGGACAATCCGCTGGCCCTCGGGATTGTGGATTTGTTTCAAACGCACGGCCGGCGGATTTGGGGCGTGAACCAAAAGGCGGCCCAGTTTGAATCCTCCAAAGTGTTCTCCCAGAATTTCATGGAGAAACACGGTATACCCACCGCGGCGGCCGGCACATTCGATGATCCGGTGGCGGCAAAGCGTTTCGCCGCGAAGCTGGGTGGACGTTGCGTGGTGAAGGCGGATGGACTGGCCCTGGGCAAGGGGGTTTTGATGTGTGAAAATCAGGCCGAGGCGGAGCGCGCGGTGGATGAAATCATGGTGGGCAGGGCCTTTGGCGCGGCGGGCGCGCGGACCGTGATCCAGGAGTATTTGGCAGGCATGGAAGTCTCCCTGCACGCGCTGTGCGATGGCCATACGGCCAAATTATTTCCGACTTCCCAGGACCACAAGCGCGCACTGGATGGGGACCTCGGATTGAATACCGGTGGCATGGGCACCTATTCCCCCACTCCCTTTCTCACAGACGCGGAACTCGCCGAGGTATCCCGCCAAATTCTGGAGCCCTTCATGCACGGTTGTGTGGCTGAAGGAATTGACTACCGGGGGATCTTGTTTCCCGGTGTCATGCTAACCAAAGCCGGCCCCAAAGTGCTCGAGTTCAACTCCCGGTTTGGCGATCCCGAAACGCAGGTTTACCTGACCCGGCTGGAAAACGATTTGGTGGAATTACTGGAAGCAAGTGTGAGCGGCACCCTCGGGAACCTGGAATTAAAGTGGCGGCCGCAAACGGCGGTCTGCGTCGTGCTGGCGAGCGGTGGCTATCCCGGGAATTATGCCAAAGGCAAGGTCATCACCGGCCTGGCGGCCGCCGATGCCCTGCCGGACACCAAGGTGTTTCACGCCGGCACAACCTTGCAGGACGGCCAGATGGTAACCAACGGTGGACGGGTGCTTGGCGTGACCGCCCTCGGCAACGATCTGTTGGCGGCGCAATCAGCGGCCTATGCGGCGGTGGAAAAAATCCACTTTGAGGGAGCGCAGTTCCGCCGGGATATAGCGGCCAAGGCCCTGCCCCCGCAGGCCTGAATCAAGCGGAAAAAACTGCCTTAAATCACCGTTCCGTGCGGGATAATTCCGTTTTTTGGAATGACCACAATGCCGTCGCGGATGAAGTAAAGCGCGTGATCCACGTTTTCCGGCTTGCCCGCCGGTGAAATGGTGACGTGGTTGCCGATGCGTGCGTTCTTGTCAATAATGGCATTTTCGATGCGGCAGTGCGCGCCGATGCCTATCCGCGGGAGACCGTCCCGCTCGTGCTTGGCCACGGACTCGGCGGATTCGTAATAATCGCCCCCAAGAATGATGGTGCGGTTTAATTCCGTGCCCTCGCCGACGATGGTGCGCAAACCGACAATCGTGTTGTTAATCCGGGCGTGGTTGATGATGCAACCGTCCGTAACGAGGGCATGGTCAATTTGCGCCCCGTTAATTTTGGAGCCCGGCAGAAACCGGGGCCGGCTGAACACGGGTGATTCCATGTCGAAGAAATTGAAGCGCGGGAGTTCGGAAACCAGGTCCAGATTGGCCTCGAAAAATGAGCGAATGGTCCCGATGTCCTCCCAGTAGCCCTGGAAAATATAGGAGAAGACGCGGTGCGATTTGATGGCGTGGGGAATGATGTGCTTGCCGAAGTCCGACAGCGGATTATCGAGCAATTCGCTGACGAGTTTACGGTTGAAAACGTAAATGCCCATGGAGGCCAGATACGAATCGCCATTCCCCTGAATTTCCAGTTTCTTTTGCAGTTCGGCCGGAATCTTCAGGGTGTCCAACTGGGCATCCTCCTTGGGCTTTTCGACGAAACGCGTGATCTGGCGGTCGTCCGCAATTTGAAGAATCCCAAGCGAACGGGCCTCGGACTTGCCCACGGGCAGGGTGGCAATGGTGATATCCGCCCCGGTTTCAATGTGCTGGGCGATGACCTGGCGGAAATCCATGCGGTATAGCTGATCGCCGCTCAGAATGAGCAAATAATCAAAATCGTGGTTCAGGAAATGCACCAGGTTTTTGCGCACCGCGTCGGCGGTGCCCTCGTACCAGGAGGTGTTGGTAAAGGTCTGCTGCGCCGCGAGAATTTCGACAAACCCACTCGAAAACTGGTCGAACTTGTAAGTGCGCGAAATGTGACCGTGCAACGAGGTGGAATTAAACTGCGTCAGGATGTAAATGCGGCGGAATCCGGAATTAATGCAGTTGGAAATCGGGATGTCCACCAGGCGGTATTTGCCCGCCAGCGGCACGGCGGGCTTGGCGCGCTCCTTGGTCAGGGGGAACAGGCGGGTTCCCTGACCGCCACCCATGATTACGCACAGAACTTTGCTAACATTGAGGGATTGACGGCCGGTTTGTGACATAAAAAAATTAGGTTGATTGCCGGAGCCACGTTAACGCCGATGCCCGGCGGTAATCAAGCCACAGATTAAAAATATTTAAAAATTATTCCACCACGAACGGTAAAAATTCCTCCCGCAAATGCGGAGGAATGCGGACCTGAAAGCGGGCGTTTTTCCCACCGTAACGGCTCGACACCACCTGACCGACGGCGTGAATGCGCGCGATGACCGCCGCGGCCTCCTGCGGCACCCGGAGGTCGAGCACCTCGCGAATGGGCCGGAGTTGCGTGCCGATCTCCGCCAGCAATTGGGGCACTCCATCGCCGGTCTTCGCCGAGATGGCGACGGAATGAGGAAAATGCTCCAGCAAACCCGCCGGCACCCCATCGGCCAGCCGGTCCACTTTGTTAAACACCATGAGCGTCGGTTTGCCTACCGCGCCAATTTCCGTCAATACGGCGTTCACGGCCAGAATCTGCTCTTCCGCCAATGGGTGACTCACATCCACGACATGCAGGAGTAGATCCGCCTGCACGACCTCCTCCAGCGTGGCCTTGAAGGCCTCCACGAGTCCGTGCGGCAGCTTTTTGATAAAACCCACCGTGTCGGTCAGGAGGACATTCTGGTTGGTGGGCAGCCGCAGCCGCCGGGTGGTGGGATCCAGGGTGGCAAATAATTTATCCATCGCCAGCACCTGGGCGCCGGTGAGCTGGTTGAGCAACGTGGATTTGCCGGCGTTTGTATACCCCACAATGGAGGCCAGCGGCCAGTTGCTCCGCTGCCGGCCCACGCGCTGCGTCTCCCGCTGGCGCCGCACGGAATCCAGGTCCCGCTCGATTCGGTCAATGCGCTCGGACACTTTCCGGCGGTCCGCTTCGAGCTGCGACTCGCCCTCGCCCCCGCGCATGCCGATGCCGCCGGACTGGCGCGACAAGTGGCCCCAGAACCGGGTCAACCGCGGCAGCAAATGCTGGAGCTGGGCCAGCTCAATCTGGAGTTTACCCTCCCGGGTACGCGCGCGTTGGGCAAAGATATCCAGAATCAACGCGGTCCGGTCCAGGATTTTGCACTCGAAGATTTTTTCCAGATTGCGGCTCTGGGCCGGCGAAAGCTCATCGTCGAAAATCACCGTGTCCACGTTATTTTGCCGGCAGAAACCCGCATACTCATCCGCTTTGCCCTTGCCGATGTACGTGGCTGGCGAGGGGGAATCCACTTTTTGGGTTCCCTCCCCCACAATTTCCGCGCCAGCCGTGGCGGCAAGTTCGCCTAATTCGGCAAGGGATTCGCGAACCTCCGCGGCATCGCTGGCCTTTAGTTCCACCCCCACCAGGAAAACGCGTTCCGAGCGGGAATTGCGGGTTTCGATAAGTGCTTTCAAAGGTTGCCAACCAATCCTGCCAAAATTCCCGGAGGAAATCCATCCGGCGACGAGAGCTTTTGATTCACCTGCCAGTGCACGCGGGTTATTTAACCGGCAACTGGGTGCTGAAAGGTTCTGCCGGCAACCCGGCTTTATTGATCAAATTCGGCTGGGCCAGTTGCCCCCAAGCAAACCGCACCGCCACTGGTTGCGACACACTGGCGGCGGAGACCGCCACGGTGTCGCCGTCAATTTTTGCTTCCGCCGGCACAAACTTGCCATCGGCGCCCGCGATGGTGAACCACGTGAGCGGCTGGCCGTCCCGGCTGAGCAACCCGCCCTTGGCGTGCTTGAATTTCAGTTCGGCGATGCCGCCCTCGATCTCCATTTTGGCAAAGGCCGGGCTTTCGCTTTCGACTTCCCGTTCGTAGGTTTCATCCAAGGCCAGCAGTGCCAGGCGATGGCCCACACTCTGCTTGTCCCGCGGGTGGATGTTCTTCAAGTCATCCACCAAATCGGTGGTCACCACCATGCCGGTGTTTTTAATGTGACGGGCGGCCCGGGACTGTTGGACCCAAAAGCCGGGCAAAGCGTCGTTCTCGACTGAATAGTTCGTCAGGTTCTTGATGTAAGTGTAAGGGGCGATCTGAACGAAATAAAAGGGAAACGCCCCCTCGTGCCAGACCTGCCGCCAGCCGCCAACGAGCGCGGCCATCTTGACGTCATAGTTGGTGTTGCCGACATTGGATTCCCCTTGGTACCACAAGGCGCCCCGAATCGCAAAACCGGCAATTGGCGCGATCATGGCGTTGTAAAGCACCGTGGGGGTGGTGTTCGGAATTTTATTGGTGGTGATCACCGGATTGGCCAGTCCGGCCAGGGAGGGAATCGCGGCAAATCCCACCGGCGGGGTCCACGGTTCGATGCGGGTGCCACCCCAAGAGGATTCAATCAACCCCACCGGCACGTTCAGATTGGTGTGAATTTCCCGGCCAAAGAAATAAGCCGCGGCGGAAAAACTAATTGAATTCAGAGCGTTCGAACTGCACGCCTGCCAGCCTCGGAACTTTTCCAGGTCCTTGCGCGGAGCGGCGGAGAGCATTTTCTCCACCTTAAAAATACGTATATTCGGAAATTCCGCGGCCGCCAGTTCCTGCTCTGCGTTGAAGCAAGGTATTTGGCCCGGCTGTTTGCCGATGGGCTTTTCCATGTTGGATTGGCCCGAGGCCAGCCAGACTTCCCCCACCAGGACATTAGTAAAGGTGACGGTGTCCCCGGCGGAAATCACCAGCGATTGCGGATAAAAAGAAGCCTTCAATTTGCCCAGCGTCACCTTCCAGGTGCCATCGGCCACCGCGCGGGTGGTCTGGGTTTGCCCGGCAAAGGTCACCTGCACGATGGCGCCCGGCGCCGCCCAACCCCAGACCGGCACAGGCTGACGCGCTTGCAGCACCATGTTATCGCCAAAAATGGCTGGCAACTTAACTTCCGCCCGCAAGGCGAGTGGCAAGGCCAGGAACGCCCCCAGCAAACCCAAACGAACCATGGATGATTTCATCCCTCCATTCTGGGATATTCCCGTCCGCTGGCAACCCCAATTTATAAAGTTTTACCTGGGGTTTTACCCTTAGTTTTTCTTCCACCAAGTTTGGATGTCATCTATGGCCTGATGAATCAGCCCGGGGAGGCTGTGGACCGCGGTGCTCAATTGCGGAAAGTACAGGCAGGCCAGCCAGAGCAGCGCGGCAAAAATGGCTAGAGCCACCACCGCATCCGCCAAAAAGGCGATGGCCAGGACCGGACGGGGTTCACCGCAACTCCAATAACAAGCCCGCCGGGCCATTTTTAAAGGCCCCGCCACCAGACCGTACAGGAACAATAACAACAGCGCGGCCACCCACACGGGCACTTTGTCGGGCAAGGCCAGCCCAAGCACCGCGCCGGTGGCCAGCAGCGAAACCATCGCACAAATCCAAAGGATCTTCACCCCGCCGTGAAGCAGGGAAATAAACGGCAGCGCAAAACCCAGCCCGGGATGCCCTGCCACAGGCGGCGCCCAGTGGCGATGCCAGCGAAAACGCCATTGGTCGGCATTGACGCGCATCTCGTGCTTGAAGCGTCGCTTCCATTCGCGCCGAGCCTGTCGGTCCGGAAAACCCTTGATTGCCTCGTAATATCCTTCCCTGGCGCGCCGAATGAATTCCTGTGTCGTCGCCGGGTCGCCCGCCGCGGCCGCTTTCTGTTCCGCCGTCACCGCTTCCGGCACCACAATGGCCATGACGACATACACCAGCACCCCGGTGCCCCAAAGAATCGTTAAAAATACAAAGGCGAGCCGCAGCAGCGTCGGATCGACATTTAAATATGCGGCCAGCCCGTTGCAAACGCCGGCAATCATGTCGCCATCCCGCAAGCGAAAAAGCCGCCGGGGTGGTCGTCCGCCCCCGCCAGCCGCCAGCCGCCGTTGGTTTTGCCGAGCCTGCCGCGTCGCCCATTCCAGTGGACCGACTTGCCGCACCGGGCTCTGGCTCCGTTGCCCCGCCCGCACCGGCCTCGATAGGGCCCATGGCCGCCCGCACCGCCGAAACTTCCTTCGTTAACACCACGGTCTTGTGGCTGCCCAGCAGCGGCCGGAACTTCTCCGCGATCGCCCATTCGATGTCCGAGAGAATTTCTTCCTGGTCAGGGTTGCCTTGCAGGCGAGTGGCTGCGGTGTCCAGATACGCCCGCAGCAGGTCATAGCCGCCCTCCTCCAGTTGCCAGGCGGTGCCGCCGAGATTGATGATGATAACCTTGTTCATGGCAGATCTCCTTCGGTGATTATGGTTTGGCCAGTTTTTTAACCGTCGTATTGAGTTTGTTCCAATATTCCAAAGTCTCACTCAATTGCTCCCGGCCTTGCGCCGTGAGGGTGTAATATTTGCGGGGTGGTCCGGCCTCCGATTCACGCCACTCGTAATCCAGCAACCCCTCACGACGCATCTTGCTGAGCAGCGGATACAACGTCCCTTCCTGGGTGGCAAACTCCGTCGCATTGAGTTGCTGCAAAATCTCGGCCACATACACCTTCTCCGCCGCGATGATCTGGAGCACGATGAACTCCAGCAACCCCTTCCGGATCGCCCCAAATTTTTCGTTTACATTCATTCGCACTAGCAAAGCAAGCTACCTTTATATAACAAGGTAGCTTGAATGTGAAATAGATTCAAGCGAAATAATCTGCACGCAAATGAATCTTAACGGTTCACCGCCGCCATGCTCCATTCGGGATACCGCGTACCGGAAGTGCCGCCCAAGGGTGCCAGCGCGTTCAGCTCCTGCCGGTCCGCCAGCGTCAATGCGATGCCCGCCGCCGCCACGTTTTCCTCCAAATACCGCCGGCGCTTGGTGCCCGGTATGGGCACGATGTCCTCCCCCTGCCCCAACACCCAAGCCAGGGCCAGTTGCGCGGGCGTGCAGGCCTTCCGTCTGGCCAAAGCCTCCAACCCGCGGACAATCGTCAGATTGCTTTGAAAATTATCCCCTTGAAACCGCGGCCCATGCCGGCGCCAGTCGTTGACCGCCAGATCACCCGTTTTTTGAAAAGCACCCGTCAGAAAGCCCCGGCCCAGCGGACTATACGCCACAAAGCCAATGCCGAGTTCGCGGCAGGCGGGTAGAATTTCCGTTTCCACGTCGCGGGTCCACAAGGAGTATTCCGTTTGCAAGGAGCTGATCGGATGCACCCGCGCGGCGCGCCGGATGGTGTCCGCCGCAGCCTCCGAAAGCCCTAGGTAACGCACCTTGCCCGCCCGCACCAACTCGCTCATCGCGCCCACAGTTTCCTCGATGGGAACGGCCGGATCCACGCGGTGCTGGTAATATAGATCAATCTCCGTCACGCCGAGCCGCTGCAAACTAAGATCACAGCACTGGCGCACATATTCCGGCCGACCGTTGACCCCGAGAAATTTGCCGGCGGCATCCCGAACATTGCCAAATTTTGTTGCCAAAATAACCCGGTCACGGCGGTCGTGAATGGCCCGCCCCAGCAATTCCTCATTCAGCCCGCAGCCGTACATGTCGGCCGTGTCCAGAAACGTAACGCCCAGTTCAACGGCGCGATGGATCGTCGCCACGGATTCGGCATCATCCCGCGTCCCGTAAAATTCCGACATGCCCATGCACCCCAGTCCCATGAGCGGCACGATCAAACCCTGCGTTCCCAGTTTTCTATGGTTCATAAGCATTATTTTAAAAGTATTCCCGTACAGTCGCCTGCCGGGGTCAGCGCGTCAAAACGATTCTTTTTCCGGGCAGAAACCTCCCTTTACTTTCCCGCCTGGCTGGAGTTAGCTAACGCCCCATGCGAAACAACGGGTTCATTTTCAAACAAATTGCCTGCGCTTTGGTTCTGGCGCTCTCCGCCTGGGCTGACGCGTTGCCCAAGATCGCCATGCAACCGGTCTTTACCAAACTCAACGTGGACCGCCCCGTGTGGCTGGGGGAAGCCCCGGATGGCTCCGGCCGGCTTTTTGTCGTCGCCCAAGCCGGAAGTATTTATATCATCAAAAAAGGCTCGGACGGCGCCCATGCCAAAAATTTCTTTAACATCGAAAGTCGTCAGCCGTATTTCGATAACGAGGATGGTTTGATGAGCATTGCCTTCCACCCGGGCTTCAAAACCAA
This sequence comes from uncultured Verrucomicrobia subdivision 3 bacterium, assembly GCA_903895255.1. Lineage (GTDB taxonomy): Bacteria > Verrucomicrobiota > Verrucomicrobiia > Limisphaerales > UBA11358 > UBA11358. Next base: position 20,771 of record CAITTG010000083.1, on the reverse strand, counting down.
CGGCCTGTTTTATGTCTATTACAATCAGAAAAGCCCCAATGACGAACATGAACCGCCCCAGAGCTATCCCTTTCGCAGCGTTGTGAGCGAATTTAAGGTCTCCGCCACCAACCAGGACCAGGCCGACCTTGCGAGCGAACGCATCCTGCTTTCAGTGCCCCAGCCGTATGGGAATCACAAGGGCGGCGAGGTCGCCTTCGGACCCGACGGTTGCCTTTATATTGGCCTTGGTGACGGCGGGTTCGGCGGCGACCCCTTGGGCAATGGCCAAAGCACTTCAACGCTGCTGGCCAAGATGCTGCGCATTGACGTGAATTCACGCTCCACCACCGGCTGGGGCGGCAATCAAACCACCCTGCCCTATGGTATCCCCCGGGATAATCCTTTTGTGGCCAAACCGACCCCGGGTCCTTCCGGCCCGCGCCAGGAAATTTACGCCTACGGCCTCCGCAACCCCTGGCGTTATAGTTTCGACCGCGCCACGGGCGACCTCTGGGCCGGCGATGTCGGCCAGGAATTATGGGAGGAAGTGGATCTCATCACCAGCGGTGGCAATTACGGCTGGAGCGTTCGCGAAGGCGCGCATTACTACAAGCCCGGCCCCGTGGGCGCACAGTACATCGAACCAGTCATCGAATACCCCCATCGCACCGACCTGCAGGCGCAGGGCCAGTTTCCTGATCATAGCATCGGGCTTTGCATTATTGGCGGCTATGTCTATCGCGGCAGCAAATACCCGGCCCTAAAGGGGATTTATGTCTATGGGGACTATGGCCTTGGCACCATTTGGGGCTTCCGGTACGACCGAACCGCCCACCAAGTCACCGCCCACGGCACGCTGCTCGAACAGCATCAAAACATCTTCAGCTTCGCGGAGGACGGGGACGGGGAACTCTACGTCCTAACCCAAAACAGCTCCATTTACACAATCACGGTTCCGTGAGGAGATATCGCCCCCGTCGTCTTCATTTACCGACCAAAAAAATCTCCTGCGCGGTCACACTTCGCGTGCTGCCCGGCTTGAAGGCCCGCGCCCGCAGGATGGCCGGGCCTCTGACCAGCACCGGATGAGCATACAAAAAATCCTCTTTCGTCGGCACCGTGCCATCCAGTGTATAGTATATGTCTGCGCCGGGCTCACTCTTGAGTAACACGCTGACCGGCCCGGCAAAATGGCCGCCTGGCGGCGAAATTTCCACCGGCGCCAGCACTGGCGGCCCGGGGAGGCTTTCAATCCATTGGCGCAACAGTGTCATGCCACGCTGGTCAATCGTGTTCCGCGCCAGCGGCGGCATGCGGAAAGCCTCCAAGGTATTGGCCCGCGTGTATAAAATGGAGCGCCAGATGTCATGCGGCGCGATTACGCGCGAATGATCAATCCGCTCGTCAATCAACAACCGGCCGTCAATCAGCCCCTGCCGTTCCAGCGGCGTGTCATAACGCGCGTCAAAATAAGCCACCGTCCCCTCCGGCCGGTGACAATGCGCGCAATTGGCATCCAGATAGGAACGGGCCCGGTCCGTAAGACTGAGGTTTGGATCATCCAGGCGCGCGAGCGTGGGAAAGGCAGCCAGGGTGTTTTCGTCCAGTTTGGCATCAAACAGCCCGATGTGGTTCCAAGCGCGCAGTTGATTGTCCGCCACCCCGTCCGGATAATTCAGTTCACGATTCAGCTGGCGGGTTTTCACCCCGAGCACATAACCCGCGTTGGCGGTATGACAATCGAGGCAGTCATGCCGGCTGGGATAATACCAAGGCTGTTCGCGGGTGCCGGTGGCGGTGGTGATGATGAGGGTCTCAGTGAGGTTGGTCGCCAATAAATCCGCGTCCTGATTATCCGCCCGCCATTTGTAAGTAACGCCATACACCCCGCCATTCGCGTCGCATACCAGCAAACGTGTTTCCAACCGCCGAAGGACCTCCGGCGTGCTGTCATTCGCGACAAACGAGAAAGTCTTTACAAAAACCGTGCCGCGGGGAAACACCCACTCCCCGGTCGGGGAAAACTTGACCGTCTGCCCCGATGGCACCGAAACCCATCGCGATTTGTTCGCCCCATCCGACCAAAACGGCACCACCAGATCATAAGGGATAAAGCCGTCATTAAGTTGCAGCCGGCCAAGGTCTTTAAAAATCCCGGTCTCCGAGAGATGCGGCGGCAAATGGCCACCTGCCCGGTCCGGCATCCCCCAATAAGCCGGCGCCGCTGGTCGTTCCGCCAGCCCGTATGCCGCACCAACCGCCTGCGCTGCCCGGCCGAAAGCCATCAAAAGCGCCAACATCAAGATGGTTACCCGCCGACTCATTTTTTCGCCGCCACCTCCGCCATCAAATTACGATCCACCGCCTTTTGCAACGTCCCGGAAAACTGCCGCACCGTCTTCGTCACATTACCCACCGAGTGATAAGTGTGTTCCCCCGAGGGATACCCCAGCAAAATCACATAATCATACTGCTTCGGCTTGGGACCGGGTCCATGACTCTTAGGCAGATCCACCAGAAAAATCGGACCCACGCAAACCGCCTCCGGTTCCCGTCCTTCCACCAAACTGGAGGACCGGCTGGCCTGCACCGTGCCCGGCACCAGCCAGGAACTATTCAAGGGCGGACGCATCAGGTCGGCATACCCGCTGTCCACCAGCAACCCTTCGGGCAACACCCGGAGAATCCGCCCGCAAATCATCCGCCGGTTTTCGATGCAGATCATGCGCACATCTTCCCGATGATGAACGATTTCCGCCACGGAGTTGGTGACCGCCGCCGGGGCAAAGGTTCCGTCCTCTGCCCGGAGTCCACTGGGGACGCCAGCCAGGAGGGCCGCCAAAATAATTTTAATCAACCACTTCATAAATCTTACCGGCAAGAGTGAGACCCGTCCGCCCTGGACGCAAATCAAAATCCCACGTCGCACTCATTGACCTGGCGAAACGTACGCGCTCATGGTCGATTTGTCCATTCGAGCCCCTCCGCCAAGGACGGTACACATCCTCTCGCTCCCTGGCGCGTCGCTGGCAGGTTTAGAGGTTTCCCCACATTTCGCAATTACCGCTTCGCATACCCGTGCCGATAAAACCATTCCACCGCATCCGCCAACGCCTGCCGGGGCGGCGTTTGCGGGATGCCGAGCTCGCGGATGGCTTTGGCCGGATTAAACCACATCTTGTATTTGGCCATGCGCACCCCTGCCAACGGGGCTTTCGGCGGCTTGCCCGTAAACCCCGAAATGCGTTCGCTCACCTGCGCCGCCGCCAGCGCCACCCAATAGGGCACCTGCATGGTCGGCGCGGGAATTCCGGTTATTTCCGCCAGCGTGCCAAACGTGGCTTTCATCGTCCAATTGGCCCCGGCATTGCCCAAAATATAACGTTCCCCAACCTGGCCCCGCTCCGCTGCCAAAATATGGCCGATGGCCACATCCCGCACATGCACCCAGTTCAGCCCCGTGTCCAAAAACCCCGGCATCTGGCGGTTCAGAAAATCCACGATAACCTTCCCCGTCGGCGTGGGCTTCACGTCCCGGGGGCCAATCGGCGTGCTGGGATTCACGATCACCACCGGCAACCCCTGCCCGGCCAGCTCCAAAGCCACCCGTTCCGCCCGCCATTTGGAAAGTTTGTAATGATTGCTCATTTGCGCCTCAGCGACCGGCGTGGCCTCATCGGTGGGAATGATCCGCCCATCCACCTCCGGCTTGGGCAGTCCAATGCAACCCACGGTGCTGGTATAAACAATCCGCGCACACCCCGCCCGTGCCGCCGCAGTCAGCACCTGGCGGGTCCCCTCCACATTGGCATGATACATTGGCCGGTAATCCGCCAACCACAAATGATAGCTCGCCGCCACATGAAAGCACCAATCACACCCCCGCATCTCCCGCTCCAGCAAAGCCGCATCCAGCACATCCCCGGAGACTCGTTGGAAATCCGCCCCCACCAGCCCGCGTTCATCCGCTCCCGGACGCAGCAAGGCGCGCACCTCATGGCCGCGGGCATTGAGTTCGTGAACCAAGTTGGCCCCTACAAAACCCGAGGCACCGGTGACAAAGCATTTCATAATCAAAAAAGTCCCCTGAATTTTGCGGCAAGCCCGCCATCGACACCACCCATTTTTTATCCCCACCCCACCAAAGTCGTTGCGCCATAATGACACAGCGCCGTTCAATGGTCATTTTACCCAATCTCCCGATCCACACTTTCCCTATGCCGTTTCCCAATCGTGACATTGCTTTAACCTTACCGCCATTGTGGAAACGCCATTTTGCGTTATAAGTACTTAATGGTGCCGCGCATATTAATTGTGGATGATGAAGGTGACTTCATCGAGTTGGTGAAGTTTCGCCTGGCCGACATGGGCTACGAATTCCTCGTGGCCTCGGATGGCGTGCAGGCCCTCAGTCAGGCCCGGCAGTTCAAGCCGGATTTGATCCTGCTGGACATTCTTCTTCCAGACCTCGACGGGCTCTCGGTCTGCGAAATTCTGCGGCGCCAGCCGGCCACCAAAAAAATCCCGGTCATCTTCATGAGCGCGCTCACCGGGGATGTCACCCGGCGCTCGGCCAATTTGAACGCCCAGGACTTTTTTACCAAGCCACTGGACCTGCCCCGGTTGCAACAGCGGATCGCGGATTTGCTGCATCACGACACCGCTGCCAACTAAGCGGCCTTTAAATTCTTGCAAAGTTCGCTGCCGTTCGCTTGACACGGTGGCCCGCTATCTTCATTTTCTAGGCCGTGAAGGGAAAACAATGAGCACACCACATAATTTATTTGGCACACTGCAAGCATTTGAACTGGGAAATGGTCAGCACGCGAAATTCTATTCGCTGCCCGCCTTGGAATCAGCCGGCGTCGGCCCCATCTCCAAACTCCCCGTTTCCATCCGCCTGGTTCTGGAATCCGTCCTGCGCAATTGCGATGGGCTGAAAGTCCAGGAAGCGAACGTCCGGGAACTGGCCAACTGGAAGCCCACCGAAACCCGCACGGCGGAAATCCCCTTCGTGGTGGCCCGCATTGTCCTTCAAGACTTTACCGGGGTCCCCCTGCTCGTGGACCTCGCGGCCATGCGCACTGCCGTGGCCAAAATCGGCAAGAATCCCAAGTTGATTGAACCGCTCGTGCCCGTGGACCTCGTGGTGGACCACTCGGTGCAGGTGGATTTTGCCGGCGCGGCCGATTCCATGCAGCGCAATCTGGACTTGGAATTCTCCCGGAACCGCGAACGTTACCAATTTCTCAAATGGGGCATGCAGGCCTTCGACACCTTCAAAGTTGTTCCGCCCGGCATTGGCATCGTTCACCAAGTTAATTTGGAATACCTCGCCAAGGGCGTGCTGGAAGCCAAGGGCATCTACTATCCTGACACCCTCGTCGGCACCGATTCCCACACCACCATGATCAACGGCATCGGCATCGTGGGCTGGGGCGTGGGCGGTATTGAAGCCGAGGCGGGCATGCTCGGGCAGCCGGTTTATTTCCTCACCCCGGACGTCGTCGGCGTGAACCTCACCGGCGCGCTGAAAGAAGGCGTCACCGCCACCGACCTGGCATTGACCGTCACCCAGATGCTGCGCAAGACCAAAGTCGTGGGTAAATTTGTGGAATTCTTCGGCACCGGAGCGGCCGCCCTGCCGGTGGTGGACCGCGCCACCATCGCCAACATGGCCCCGGAATACGGTGCCACAATGGGTTTCTTCCCGATTGACGAAGAATGCGTCAATTACCTGCGCGCCACGGGTCGCAGCGAGGAACATTGCAAACTCTACGAAAATTACTATAAAGCCCAGGGGCTATGGGGCATTCCGCAAGCGGGCCAGATTGAATATTCGCAGGTCGTGGACCTGGACTTGGGCACTGTCAAGCCCAGCGTGGCCGGCCCGAAACGCCCGCAGGATCGCATTGAACTCGGCAATCTGCGCCGCGAATTTTTTAATGCCATCCAGCGTCCCGTCACCGAAAATGGCTTCGGCAAGGACCGCCATGTCTTTGGCAAATCGGTAAAAGTGGAAACCACTGCCGGCAAAAAAGCCAGCCTCGGCACCGGTTCCGTGGTCATCGCGGCCATCACTTCCTGCACGAACACCTCGAATCCCAGCGTCATGCTGGCCGCCGGTTTGCTGGCCAAGAAAGCCGTGGAACGCGGCCTCAAGGTCAACCCCGCCGTCAAGGCTTCCCTGGCCCCCGGATCGCGCGTGGTGACGGATTATCTCAAGAAAACCGGCCTCACGCCCTTCCTGAATAAGCTGCGGTTCAACACGGTCGGGTATGGTTGCACCACTTGCATTGGCAATTCCGGCCCCCTCGACGCGGGGATTGAGGATGCCATCGTGAAAAACGATCTCGTCACGGCTTCCGTGCTCTCCGGCAACCGTAATTTTGAGGCCCGCGTGCATCAAAACGTGAAGTCCAACTTCCTGATGTCCCCGCCGCTGGTGGTCGCCTTCGCGCTCGCGGGCCGCGTGGACATCGATCTGAGTTGCGAACCCATTGGCAAAGGTTCGGACGGTGAAAACGTCTATTTGGCCGACATCTGGCCCACCCTGCAGGAAGTGCGCGACGCCATGCAGTCCGCCCTCAAACCCGAGGTCTTCCGCAAGTTGTACAAGAACTTCGCCGCGCAAAATCCCAAGTGGAATGAAATTCCCTCCACGGTCGGTAATGTCTATGAATGGGACGTTAAGAGCACCTACATTCAGGAACCGCCGTTCTTCCGGAATTTCAACTTGCAGCCCGGCAGCATCACCCCCATCGCCGGTGCCCGGGCGCTCGGCATCTTCGGCGACAGCGTCACCACTGACCACATCTCCCCGGCCGGGGCGATCAAGAAATCCTCGCCTGCGGGCAAATTCCTAGTGGATAACGGCGTGGCCTTTGAGGACTTCAACAGCTACGGTTCGCGCCGGGGCAACGACTTGATCATGACCCGGGGCACTTTCGCCAATGTCCGCATGAAAAATCTCATGCTCGGCGGCGAGGAAGGCGGCAACACCTTTGGTCCCGATGGCGTGAAGACCTCCATCTTCGATGCCTCCATGGCCTATCAAAAACTGGGCACCCCGCTGATCGTCATTGCCGGCCAGGAATACGGCACCGGTTCCAGCCGGGACTGGGCCGCCAAAGGCACCAACCTGCTGGGTGTCAAAGCCGTCGTGGCGCAGAGCTTCGAACGCATTCACCGCTCCAACCTCGTGGGCATGGGCGTTCTGCCGCTCCAATTCAAGGACGGCACGACCGCGCTGACCCTCAAGTTGGACGGCACGGAGACCTATGACATTGTGGGCTTGGATGCCAGCATCAAGCCGCAACAGGATTTGATCCTCAAAATCACCCGCAAAGACGGCACGGTCGAAAATGTTCCCGTTCGTTGCCGCATCGACACACCTATTGAGATTGACTACTACCAGCACGGTGGCATTTTGCCTTATGTGCTCCGGCAGTTGGTGGCCGGCGCCTGAAATTGTAAATCGCAGAACATCATGAAATGCCCACGATGCAGATCGGTGCTTCGGGTGGTGGACTATGATGGCGTTCAGATCGAAGTCTGTTCTGATTGCCGGGGTGAGTGGCTGCACGCCGAGGAACTCGAAAAGATTGTCGAGCACCACGACCATGTGTTTTCCCCCCGCGACCTGGCCGCCTTGGAATCGATCAACCAGCCGTTGGTGGCCGTGCAGGCCCAGGATCGCGACATCCTGAACTGCCCTCATTGCGAAACCATCGAAATGGAGCGGTTCAATTACGCCGAGGCCAGCGACTTGCAACTGCACAAATGCCCCGAATGTGGCGGCATTTGGGCCGACAAGGAGCAACTCGAAAAAGTTGAGGAACTGGTGGACGCCTGGAAGGCCAGCCTGGAAGCGGACACCGCCCAATATGGTCCCATTCTCAAGAAAATTGCCATGGAAGAGCGCAAGGAAATGGATCGCGACGTTTCCATTTCCCGTTTTGCGGTGGTCAACACCATCCTGCGCCACTTGTTGTAAAGGCCGGCGGGTCTATTTTTCTGGAGCCACCAGTGCCACGACCAGGGCGTCTGTTTTAAGGTACTTCTGAGCGACGCGCTTGATTTGTTCCAGCGTCACCGCCTCGTACTTGGCATCATCCAATTCGGACCGGCCGTAACCCAGTCCGTACAACTCGTCCAGTGCGGTCGCGGAGGCCAGATGCCCCAAATCCTGCCGGGAAATTTTTTTCTGACCGATGATTTTGGCTTTCGCCCGCTTCAATTCCTCGGCCGTGAGGCCCTCATTGCGCAAGAGCATCGCCTCCCTCAATAGTTCCTGTTCCACCTGCTCCGCCTTGGCGGGCTCGGTGCCGGTGTAGAAGGCAAAGTATCCGGGCACCACCCCGGCAAAATTCTGCGCGCCCACGTAATAAGCCAGTCCCAACTCCTCCCGGATGCGCAGAAACAGGCGCGACCCCAGGTCACTGCACGATTCCTGAATCAGTTCCAGCGCGAAGCGGTCATCACTGCTCATCGTGGTGCCCGGAAACCCGACCACCAGCACCGCCTGCTTTTTGTCGCGCGTTTCCCGCACGCGTTGAAAGCCCTTCAGGGCCACATTCTGGGTGGCAAAGACCGGACGGCCGGCCGAGGGCGCCCACGCCGCAAAATATTTATCCACCGCCGCCCGGATGGCTGCGGCCGTCACGTCACCGTAAATCGCCAGCACGCAATTATTGGGCCGGGCCAGTTGCCGGTGATACTCCCGCAGGTCGTCCGGCGTGATGCGTTGCACCACCGCCTCCGTGCCCAGCGGATCCAAACCATAGGTCGCCTCGCCAAAAATCACCTTGCGCATGGCCAGGCTGGCGCTTTTAAGCAACTCATCCTTCAGCGCATGAATGCCCGCAATCTGCACCTCGCGCTCCCGTTCCAGCGCCTCGGCGGGAAAGGTGGGGTTGAGCAACACGTCCGCCAGCAAATCCATCCCCACGCCAAAGTCACTGCTCATGACCTCAACGTTCACGCCAAAGCTCTGGTTGCCACCGTAGCTGTCAATGCTCCCGCCAATGGATTCAATCTCCGTGGCCAGCCCCTCCGCTGTGCGGCGCTGGGTGCCCTTGAGCAGCAGCCGGGACAACAATTGGGTAATGCCATTGTTCGTGGTTGTCTCCGCCAGGACGCCCCCTTGAAAAAGCGAGCGAAACTCGACAAACGGCAGGCGATGATCCTCCTTCACGAGCAGCGTAAGGCCGTTGGGCAGCACAAATTTCTCAATCGCCCGGTCGGTGTTGGTTTCCGTCTGCGCCGCCGGCTTGGGTGCCGTGCCCTCGGGCAGCAGGGCGTACAAAGTGCGGTTTTCCGGCGTCAAATAATGGCGCGCCACCCGCTGGATCTCCGCCGGCGTGGCATTTTTCACCGCCGCCAGATAACGTTCCGAAAAATTCAGGTCACCCGCCGCCATCCAGTTTCCGCCGAGGTTTTGCGCCTGACCCTCCATGGTCTTGCGCGTCGAGAGCGTGGCGGAGACAAACTGTTTAACCGCTTTGTTGACCTCCTCAGCCGTCACCGTCGTCTTCACCCGGTCCACCTCAGTAAGAATCGCCTCGCTCGTGGGGATGAACTGCTCGCCGTCAATGACCGCGCTGATGCCAAACAAACCCGTCAGCCCGGGATTGTACGTCCAGGCGTCCACCTGATGCGCCACGCCCTTGATTTCACGCACCTGCTGGTACAACCGCGAGCTGCGACCGTTGCCCAGCAACACACTGAGGACATCCAGCAATGGTATGTCGTGATGCCGCACCTCGGGAATGTGCCAGGCAAAATGCAGGTGACCCAGCTCGATCTTGGCTTCCTCAATGATCTCCCGGGCCGCCGTCTGGCGGGGCTCCGCCGGCAGCACCACGGCGGGCAGCGACCGCGCCTTCGCCTGCGCGTAGGCCGTGCGAATTTGCGCCACCACTGTGTCCGCCTGAATGTCGCCCGTCACCACGTAAAACACATTGTTCGGCGCGTATTTCTCAGTGTAATAACTGCGAATGTCATCGGCCTTGATCTCGTTAAAAATGTCCGGATACCCAATGATCGTAAACCGGTACGGGCTCCGCGTGAAGGCCACTTCAAACAGGCGACGGCTCGCGCGGCGGCCAGGGTCATCCTGCCCCATGTCCATTTCCCGGCGGATGACGTCCATTTCCTTGGCCAGCTCATCTGGCGGCAGGCTGGCGTGCTGCATGATGTCGCAAAGGATGTCGATGGCAGTGGTCGCACCGGTATTCGGCACATCGATGTGGTAAACCGTGCGGTCGAAGCTGGTGTAGGCGTTCATGTAGCCGCCCGCCTCCTGCACTTCCTGGTCAATCCGGCTGCCGGGACGCGTCGTCGTGCCCTTGAACAGCATATGCTCCAGCACATGCGAGAGCCCGGCCCCCAGCCAGCGGCCCTCATGCACACTCCCCGCCATGCACCACGCCTGGGCGGACACCACCGGCGCGCTGTGATCCTCGCGCACAATAATCGTCAGGCCGTTTTCCAGGGTCGTGAACTTCACCCCGGGCGGCAGGGCGGGAATCTCACCGTTGGCAATAGAATTAGTCATCGTTAAAAATCGGTCCTTCATATTAAACCTTAATGAGTTCAGGGCAATTTAATTTAGTGGTCCGGTGGCACTGTGGCGGAACCCCGGCGTGCGGCCGGCTTTAACCTCTGGAACCCACCCACAACCCGATACCGTCCAAGCTATCCACTGTATTCTCGTAGGAAACGACGTAAGGAGTTTGTGAAATTTCGCCTGGGCCAGCTAAAGTGGGAGGCTTGGCGTTTGCTGATTGAACTTTCCCGCCCGCTCCCCTAACCTGCGCGCTCAGCCTGAGCCACCCGTAATCAACGATGTCGACCAACGAAAACCAACCCGTGATCCCGGATGCCATTGCGGCGCCGGTGGACATGGCCCGCCTGCTGGATTTAACCGATGGCGAAAAGGAACCGCTGCGCGAGCTGGTTGAGATGTATTTCCAGCAAACCAGCCAGCAACTGGAGCTGATTGCCGCCGCCATCAGCGCCGGCCAGACCGAGTCCGTCCGCCGCGAAGCCCACAGCAGCGGCGGTGCCAGCGCGACCATGGGCATCACCCGGCTGGCCCGGCTCCTCTTGGAATTGGAAAACCAGGGCAAATCCGGCTGTCTTACCACCGCCGCCACCGTTTGCGCCGAGGCCCAGGTGGAACTCCTACGCGCCCGCGAGTTCCTTGCCGGCGAATTGCGGTAGAATATTGACAATTCCGTCCCGAATTTCCACCATTACCTTTAACGGATTTATAACAATTAACCTCAACAACCAGACAAATTATGCCTATCGCCATCGGTTCCAAAGCCCCTGACTTCACCCTGAAATCCAAGACTGCCACCGGCCTGGTGGATGTCTCCCTCAGCGCCCATTTCGCCCAAAAGAACACCGTGCTCCTGTTCTTCCCGCTCGCCTTCACCAGCGTTTGCACCAAGGAACTGTGCGACCTGACCGCCGGCCTGAATGCCTATGCCGATCTCGGCGCCTCCGTCATCGGCGTGAGCGTGGATAGCCCGTTCGCGCAGGAAGCCTGGGCCCAGAAGGAAAAAATCACCATCACCTTGGCCAGCGATTTGAACAAGGAAGTCATCAAGAAGTACGAAGTGGTGTTCCCCATGCTCGCCGGGGTCGGCGACACCGCCGCCCGTGCCGCCTTCGTCATCGACAAGGCCGGGGTCGTGCAATATGCGGAGCAAACCGCCACGCCCAAGGACCTCCCGAATTTCGACGCCATCAAAGCGGTCCTCGCCAAGTTGAAGTAATCAACCTTAAGCACTCCGGTTTTCAGCATTCAGGCCGCTCCCCGAGCGGCCTGATTTTTTGGCAGGCCAGGGTTCAACCTTCCAAAATGGCCGTGGCCGTCGCATGTTCGCGGGTGTGGCTCAGCGTAATGTGCAATTCCCTGGCCCCGCGCGCGGCAAATAACTTCAATCCGCCGCCATGCAGCCGGACCGAGGGACGGCCGGAATCATCCCTTGTAATTTCCATGTCGTGCCAGCCCAGTTCGGCACCGATGCCCGTGCCAAAGGCCTTGGCGATCGCTTCCTTGGCCGCAAAACGCGCGGCGATGTGCGGGGCGGATTCCCGATAGGCGAGGCAATAAGCAATTTCGGCGGGCAGAAGGATGCGATTCAGAAAATCCTCGCCCCACCGCGAATGGGAGGTGCCGATGCGCGCGACTTCAACAATGTCCGTGCCCAAACCCAGAATCATGATGTCATTTTCGTCAGGAGCCGCGTTAACCCAAAAGCCTCCGCCGCGCCAGTCTGCCCGGCTTGCGGCGCGGAATCAGCCGGGATAATTTTCCAGCAGCCGCAACATTTCCGCCACCGCCGTGCCCAGCCCCACCGTGATGGCCCGGCTGATGATGCTGTGGCCGATGTTCAATTCCACCAGATGCGGCACCTGGTGCAACGCCGTGAGGTTATGGTAATTTAAGCCATGACCCGCATTCACCCGCAAGCCCAGCGCATGGGCCTGCCGGGCACTGGCCGTCAGCCGGGCGAGTTCCTGCTCCCGACCGGCGGCATCCGGAAATTGCCGGGCATACTGGCCGGTGTGCAGCTCGATAAATTCGCAGCCCAGCCGCGCGCTCGCGTCAATCTGGCGTTCGTCCGGATCAATAAACAAGCTGACCTCGATGCCCGCGTCGCGCATTTGCCGGCAGGTCTCCGCCAGGCTGGCACGGTTGGCCACCACATCCAGTCCGCCTTCCGTGGTCACTTCCATGCGTTTTTCCGGCACCAAACAAACAATCTCCGGCTTCAACTTCAAGGCTAAGGTCACAATGGCCGGAATATTGGCCATTTCCAAGTTTAACCGGGTTTTGACGACTTCGCGCAACCGCCAGATGTCGCGGTCCTGAATATGCCGGCGATCTTCCCGCAAATGGGCGGTGATCCCGTGAGCGCCCGCCGCCTCGCTAATCTGCGCCGCCAGCACCGGATCCGGCTCGCCCTGCGGCTGCCCGCGGTAGCGGGCCTCGCGCAGCGTGGCCACATGATCAATATTGACGCCCAGTTTCAGCATATCAACGGGGTGGCTGCGCTTTGCGCAGCGGCCGGCCGGCCATTGCGGAATCGGCGGATGGTTGCGAGTGCTTCTTCATCAGAGGGAACATGGTGTGCCAAAAATCCGGGCCCTTTGCAATTTGAATCATATTTTCATTGCCCGGCACGCTGGCTTGCGGTTTTTCTATAGTGTGTCCGCGCCATGGAAGTTCATCAAAAACTGGCTGCCCACCCTGGTGTGGATGGTCGTGATTTTTACCGCCTCGGCGGACTCCCGCTCTTTTCAGCACAGTTACAACCTCGTGGTGCCGCTGCTGCACTGGCTCTTTCCCCACCTGCCCCTGGCCCAAGTCGATGCCATTCATCATTTCCTCCGCAAATGCGCGCACGTCACGGAATACGCCATCCTCGCCCTGCTGCTGCGGCACACCTTGCATCAAGGCCTGGCACCAACCACCGCGCCGTGGTCCCGGCGCCGGGCGGCGGCGGTGCTCGTCCTGGTGTTTCTTTATGCGGCGTCGGATGAGTTTCACCAGTCGTTTGTCCCGGGGCGAACGGCCTTGTTCACCGATGTGCTGATTGATACAGCGGGCGGGTTCTTGGGCCTGCTGGTGGGCGGGTGGTTTTATTGGGTCCGCAAAAAATCTTGAAGCATCATGAATCGTCCCCTGGCTGGCGTGGTGACCGGTTACGCAGGTGGCATCCTGCTCGGTTACTATTACCAGCCAGCACCGGCGCTGCTGTGGTGCCTGGCCTTGCTGGCCGGCCTGCTGGCGCTGGGCGGGCGGCGCTTTCCCACGGCCAGCCTGAGCCTGTTTGCCATTATCTGTGGCTGGGCCAATCTGGTCAGTCACACGGCCTGCCTCGCGCCCGACGACTTGCGCCGTTTGCTCACCGAACAACCAACCGCCTTGACCGTGCGCGGATTGTTGGTCGAAGCCCCGCGCGTTAAAGTCGTCCAGCGCAAGGGAACTGAGACCGACCACACCCAAGCCACCGTGGAAGTCACCGACTGGCGGCGGGCGGACGGCTGGCAACCCGCCTCCGGGCGGGTCATGGCCACGGCTCCCACCGCGCTGGATGCCCGGTTTTTCCCGGGCCAGCGGGTCGAAGTGGCCGGCGTCGTCGCCCCTCCATCGCCACCCGTGGCGGAAGGCTTGCTGGATTACCGCGCCTATCTGGCCAACCAGGGCATTTATTATCTGCTCACCACCCGGAGCACCAACGACTGGCACCTGGCCCCGGACGCCCTTAAAGAGGCCCCGCTCACCCAGCGCTTCATGACTTGGTCACGGCAAACTCTGGCCCTGGGGCTGCCCGCCCTGGATGAACCGCTCCGCCTGATTTGGGCCATGACCCTGGGCTGGCGGACGGCGTTTGCGGGCGATCTGGCCGACCCCTTCCTCCAGGCCGGCACCATGCACCTTTTCGCCATCGACGGACTTCGGATCGCCCTGGTTTCCGGCATGATTGTCACCCTGCTGCGCGTGCTCCAATTGCCGCGCGCCGGGTGCGGCCTGGTGTGCCTGCCGGTCATCTGGTTTTACACCGCCGCCACTGGTTGGGAACCCTCCGCGGTCCGGGCCTCGGTGATGATGACCCTCATTATCCTGGGCTGGGTTTGGCGGCGGCCCGGTGACTTGCTGAACTCCCTCGCCGCCGCCGCCCTGATCATCTTGTGGTGGGACCCGCCGGAATTATTTGAGGCGGGCTTTCAATTATCGTTTTTGGTGGTCATGGTCATCGGCCTGATGCTGCCGCCCTTGAATGCGTGGATTGATCAGCGCTTGAAATTCGATCCGCTGGTGCCCAAAGCACTCATTTCCCCGTGGCAAGTTCGGGTCTGGCAGTGGGTCCGGCATTTGCTCCAGTTCTCCGCGCTTTCGCTGGCGGCCTGGGTTGGCTCAATTCCGCTGTCGGCCAAATATTTTAATTTGTTCAGCCCCATTTCCCCGCTGGCCAACGTGCTCGCCGTGCCTCTGGGGATTTGCGCCCTCAGCAGCAATCTGGGCAGCCTGGTGTGTGGCGGCTGGTTTCCCTGGGCCACCGTTCTCTTTAATCACAGTGCGTGGTTGTTCATGCTGTTGATGACGCGGGTGAGCGAATTCACCGCTGGCTGGCCGGGCGCTTATTGTTATGTGCCCGCGCCACCGTGGACGATGATTGCCCTGTATTACGCGGTCGTGGTGGCGTGGTTCTCCGGTTGGCCGTGGCTGCCCCCAAAACTATGGCAGCGGCTTTTGGGGTTGGGCGCATTGGTGGCGGCAATCGGCCTTGGCTGGTGGGCTTGGGAAACTGCTCATCCAAAGTTCCAGCTCACCGTGCTGCCCCTGAACGGTGCCCAGGTGGTCTTCGTGGCCGGTGGCGGCCAGGCCCAGCCATGCTTGATCAATTGCGGGAACGAGGTCTCCGTGGATGCGACTCTCAAACCCTTTTTACGCGCGCAGGGGGTCAATCATCTGCCGCGCCTGATCCTCACCACCGCCGAGGTGGACAGTTGCGGCGGCGCGGCCCATCTTAACCAGTTGTTGCGCATCGATGCCTTGTTCACCAGCGATGCCCGGGCCCGTTCCAAAATCTATCGTGATTTTGTCGACGACTACGATCAGCAGCGGCGGTCGCACCAAACCCTGCACTTCCAGGACACCGTGGCCGGCTGGTCCGTGCTCCACCCCGGGCCGCCGGATCCATTTACCCACGCGGATGACCATGCCCTCGTGCTGCGCGGCACATTCTTCGGCACGACCATCCTGCTCCTCTCCGACCTCAGCCGCGAGGGCCAGAGCGCGCTGCTGAACCGGACCAATGATTTGCGGGCGGAGGTGGTGGTCGCCAGCCCCCCGCTCCAGGGCGAACCCCTGTGTGCGCCACTCTTGCAAGCCATCCGGCCCCATCTGATCATCATCACGGATGGCGAATACCCCATCCCCCGGCGAGCCGGAGCCGGGTTAAAAGCACGATTGGCCGCCACCGGTATCCCCGTTATTTATACCCGGGCTTGCGGAGCCGTAACGCTGGTGGCCCGCCCGGGAAGCTGGGAGGCGAGCAGCATGGCGGGGGAGAAGTTCCAGTTTGACACTCCATAAAATAGCCACGATTGGATACAGTTCCATTTGGGCTGGCCAGTTACCAGCATGGCCCCAAAAGCAGCAGGTGAAACGCAATGGGCCTTTCTCCAGTGCCTGTGAGCCATGCACTGCCGGCGCCCTGCCCTCATTTAACGGCCGTGAAGGAAGGCCGAAGGCTCCAAGAAATCCTTGCTGGCGGACGATTTCTTTAGCGGCGCGCGGGTCCGTGACCCGCAGCATATACCAACGCTGAAGGCGGGAGGAAAAAGAGGGGCATGGATTGGGTGGTTTTCAGGTTAATTCCGGCCTCCCACGGCAGGCGCAGGTGCTGCGGGTCACGGACCCGCGCGCCGGGGATGGGGCCAGGCAACTGGACGATTGTGCCGCTACGGTCTGCGCCGGTCACCGGGCGCGGAGCGCTGGTTTGTAGTGTAAATATTTACAATTGCAAATATCTGCACCATCGCAGTTTGCACAAAACAGGGTAATTCCAGGGCAAAATAAGTTGCGTTTACTTGAATGCGTGAGATATTAATTATTATTAGCGGGGTGTAAATTAGGACGGGCGGAGCTACAGACCTTCATGGTGTGGGTTTCGTTGATGGCAAAAGTTCAGAAAATCGATCTCCCAGAGCCGGGCCAACACGGGCGCTCGAATGACAGCTATTTTATTGATTATAAATGTAATAGCGGCTTTGCGGGCCGTCTGAACCGCGGGAAAAAGTGCTCTTTCTGGCGGTCCCTCGTGATGGCGGGTGGTGAGCCTTTTTAACAGCAAATAAATAATGAAGCGTATCCTTAAACGTGTGGCGGCCGGCCTGACCGGTGTGCGGAGTTTCGTAATGGCGGGGGCGGTGGCTGGGACTGGAGGGGGCCGGCGGCCGGGCCCGCAAGCCGCCACCCCGGCCCGGAAAAACCCTCTTATCACCAATGCGGGGCGGCCAATCATGCGGCTCAAGCCGTGCTGCCGACTGCTGGCCGTGCTCGCCGCGCTCGCGTTCGCGGCCACGGCGCGGGCGCAAACGAGTGTCACGCTGACGACCAGCAGCACCTCCCCGTGGACTGTTCCGGCGGGGGTCACCAGCCTGCAAGTCCAAATGTGGGGCGGCGGCGGGGGCGGTGGTGCCAGTATCATTGGCACCGGGGCTGGCGGCGGCACCGGTGGCGGCGGCGGCGGCTACACGGCGGCCACCTTGTCGGTCACCCCGGGCAGCCAAATTGCGTTTGTTGTCGGCGCCGGAGGTGCCGGAGCTTTCGCAAAATCTTCTACAGTCCACGGTGGCAACGGTGGTGACACCACCTTTACTGGTGCCATAACGGCTGGCGGCGGCGAAGGCGGCTATTCGCCCGTAAACGGTATTGGGGGCTTGGGAGGTACTTATAACGGCGGAGCGGGTGGTCTTCGTTTGACCAAAGGCAAATGGGGCACCGGCGGTGGTGCCAGTGGTTGCGCAGAAGGAATTGGAGGCGCCGGTGGTGATCAGGTGGGCGGCCTTCCTGCCGGACCAGACGGCGGGGCTGGTGGTACCGGGACTAATAGCAATGTTGGACCTAACGAGCCCGGGGGGTTTCCCGGCGGTGGTGGCAGCGGTTGCTATCAAACTAACTTCAGCGGCTTTTCTGGCGGTGCCGGGGCTCCCGGCCAGATTATTATTACCTACACTGGTTCCACTGTAACCATCACCTCGGGTCTCACGGTGAATAGCAAGACTTACGACGGCACCACCACCGCGACGATCGCCTCAAATAATGTGGTGTTGAGCGGCGTGCAGGCGGGCGACGCGGGCAATGTCTTCCTGTCCACGAACGGTTACACGGCCACCTTTGCCAGTGCCGGGGCGGCCAATGGCGTGACGGTCACGGTGAGCGGCCTCACGCTCACCGGCAGCGCGGCCAGCAAGTATGCACTGAACCAGCCCACCGGGCTGACGGCGAATATCACGGCCAAGGCGCTGACGGCGCAGGGAACGCTGTCCCTGACCAGTAAAGTTTACGACGGCACGACCGGCGCCGCACCGACGGGCGCGGCGGCGCTGCAGTCCACCGAGGCGGCCGGCAGTGGCACCACCACAGATGGCAAACCGTATGCGGTGGACTCGGTGAGCCTGACCGGCACGGCGGCGTATGCCTATAACAGCAGCACCGTGACCGGCGCAAACACGGTCACGGCCAGCGGCTTGTCCCTCACCGGTGCTGGCAGCGGCAACTACACCCTGAGCGCGCCGAGCTTGAGTGCCACGATCACGGCCAAGCCCCTGACGGCACTGGGCACCCTGGCAGTGAGCAGCAAAGTTTATGATGGCACGGCGAACGCCACGCCCACCGGCGCAGCCGCCCTCCAGTCCCCCGAAGCCGCAGGCAGCGGCACGCCGGCGGATGGCAAGCCTTACGCGGTCGATTCGGTCAGCCTGACCGGCACGGCAGCGTATGCCTATAACTCCAGGAATGTGACCACCGCCACCACGGTAACCGAAAGTGGTCTCTCCCTCACCGGCACGGGCAACGGCAACTACACTTTGACCCAGCCAAGCCTGAGCGCGACGATCACGGCCAAACCGTTGAACTACACGGGCATTACCGCGGCCGGCAAGGTTTACAATGGCAACACGACGGCGAGCTTTTCCGGCACGGCCGCCACCCTGGCGGCGGAAGCCGCAGGCACGGGCACCACCGGCGATGGCAAGCCCTACACCGGCGACACGGTGAGTTTCACGACTGGCGCGCTGGCGGGCAGCTTCGCCAGTCCTGCCGTGGCGAATGGCATCGGGGTGACGCTGACCAGCGGGGTGACCCTGACGGCTGGCGGTCAAAGCGGCGACTATTCCGTGGGTTCCTCCAGCCCGGCGCTGGCGGCCAACATTACCCAGGCCACGGTGACGGTGGCCTCCGGCATCACGGCGAACAGTAAAATTTACGACAGCACGACCACGGCCACCATCACCTCCAACAATGTGGTGTTGAGCGGTGTGTTGAGCGGCGACGCGGCGCACGTGGCGCTGGCGACCAACGGTTACACGGCGAGCTTCGCCAGCGCGCCTGTGGCCAACGGTGTGGCGGTGACGGTGGGCGGACTGACCTTGACGGGCAGCGCGGCGGGTAACTACGCGCTCACCCAGCCAACCGGGTTGAGTGCCAATATCACGCCGGGACCGGTCACGGCCGCGCAGTCCACGGTGACGGCCTCGCCCACGAGTGTGGTGGCGGATGGCAGCACGACTTCCACCATCACGGTGATCTTGCTAGATGCTTATAGCAACCCGGTCAGCGGCAAGACGGTGACCCTGGTGAAGACTTCCGGGGGCGGCAGCCCGACCATCTCCGCGGCTTCGGGCACCTCCAGTGCGTCGGGAGTGGTGACCTTCACGGTCAAATCCACCACGGCGGCGACGGATATCTTCACGGCGACGGATAGCTCGGATGCGGTGACGCTCACTCAGACCGCCAGCGTGACCTTTACGGCCGGAGCGGTCACGGCCGCCCAATCCACGGTGACGGCCTCGCCCACGAGTGTCGTGGCGGATGGCAGCACGACTTCCACCATCACGGTGACCTTGCTGGACGCTTACAGCAACCCGGTGAGTGGCAAGACGGTGACGCTGGCGAAGACCTCCGGCTCTGGCAGCCCCACGATCTCGGCGGCCTCCGGCACCTCCAGTGCTTCCGGCGTGGTAACCTTCACGGTCAAATCCACCACCGCCGCGACGGATGTCTTCACGGCGACGGACAGCACGGATTCGTTGACGCTCGCCCAGACCGCGAGCGTAACCTTTACGGTCGGCGCGGTCAGCGCGGCGCAATCCACGGTGACGGCCTCGCCCACCAGTGTGGTGGCGGATGGCAGCACGACCTCGACGATTACGGTGACGTTGCTGGATGCTTATAGCAACCCGGTCAGCGGCAAGACGGTGACCCTGGCGAAGACCTCCGGTTCCGGCAGCCCGACGATCTCCGCGGCTTCCGGTGCGTCGAGCGCTTCCGGTGTGGTGACCTTCACCGTCAAATCCAGCACACCCGCCACGGGCGGGGACGTGTTCACGGCCACGGATACGAGCGACTCGGTGACGGTGGCCCAGACGGCCACGGTAACCTTCACGGCGCTCCAGCCGGTGGCCACGCCGATGACGGTGTTGTTGCCCAAGGGCCTGACGGCGCTGATTTCGCTGGGCGATCTGGCGACCAACTGGTCGGATTTCTACGGTTACCCCGTCAGTCTGACGGCCATCAATTTCACCAGCGCGAATGGGTTGACGGTGTTTCCCTTCAACGTGACCACCGCGAGCGGGGCCTATGTGGTGGTGAGCAACGCCTTCCTCGGATATTACAACCCGACCAATGTGGCGGATCAAATCACCTACACCATCAGCGATGGGCATGGGAACACGACCAACGGGGTGATCAACATTGTGAGCTCGGCCAGTCCGTTGTTTGGCCAGATCACGAGCCTCATCAATCCCGGCGGCAGCGCGGTGACGTTGAAGTTCGCCGGCCAGCCCGGTTATACGTATCATGTGCAGCGCACGCAGGATTTCATCGCCTGGAAAACGATCTGGACCACGAACGCGCCGCCCGGCGGGCCGTTCATCTACACGGACACCTTCGGGGATTTGGGCGGGATTGCGCCCAGCTCCGCGTACTACCGGCTGGCCTGGTTGCCGAATAACCAATAATCCCCACGATTTATGAAATT
>CAITTG010000082.1 GCA_903895255.1 uncultured Verrucomicrobia subdivision 3 bacterium | reverse complement strand
GAGCTTGGAGGTTGGAGCTTGGATCTTTCCGTGACCCCGCCCCATCGCCTTAACCCCCTCCGTTCCCTCCAGTTCAAATCCCGTCTTTTTTTGCGCTCTTTTGTGCCTTTTTGTGGCTAAAACCCCTTTTTAATCCGTGTCCATCCGTGGTTGAAATCGCCTTTTCGAAGTTTGATTATTGGTGTTTGATGATTCTCTGGAGCTTGGATGTTCGAGCTTGGCGCTTCCCCCTAAACCCCGGTTCATCCTTGGTTAAAAACCGTGTGAATTTGCCTTGCCCGACCCCGCCCACCCGGCCACTTGCCGATTGGACAAACCCCTCCCGTTATGTCATGCTGAATGCCGATGATTAACGCGTTTCAAATCATTTTTACGCCCCTCAGCGCGGCCGAGCTGGCCCGCATGCCCAAGGAATTGCAATTGCAGATCCTCGGCGAGTTTCGCGGCCTGCCCCAGCAGGTGCGCGGCACCGAACTGGATGAATTTGGCAAGCTGGAACTCGCGGGACGCATCCTGCACCGCTTCCGCGTGGGCGATTACCGGGTTTATTTTGAGCGCCACGACCTCGGCGTGCTCGTTCACCGCATCCTCAGCCGCCACACCTTGAAAGACTTTTTATTCCGCTCCGGCCTCAAAACCGGCGAGGACGAGACCCTCCAGGAAAACCCCAAATTCTGGGACCTCATCGAAGCCGCCAAAACCTCCGCCCGGTCGTATTGAGCGACCGGTTTCACCCCGTCGGTTTTCCCGGCCGGGAAGCTTCGTGGTACGGGCGCCCCGCCTGGTAGAGGCGCAATAGCTGCCGGTTCATCGCCGCGAAACGCTCATTGCCACTGTGTTCGGAAAGCTGGATCGCCTGCTCCGAAGTTTTCACCGCTTCCGGAAACCGTCCCGCCTCGGCATACGCGGCGGCCAGGGTTCCCATCATTCCTGGTTGTTTGTAATGGGTCAGCGCGCAGGCTTTCTCCGCGTACCGCACCGCCTCCGCCCCGTCCCGCACCAGCTCCTCGGGACACGTGGCGAGGAGCCAGGCCAGATTGTTTAATGGTTCCAGTTGCTCGGGTGCCGTGTTCAGGACCTGGTGATACTGCCGCGCGCACTCGGTGTAATCCCCGGTTTGATACAATAAGTTGGCAAATTGCAGGCGCGTCCCAACCCGGGGCTCGATTTGCAAGGCCACCTGGTACTGGGTCCGGGCCGCTCTTGCCTGCCCTGACTGGGCCAGCACCGCTGCCAGGCCGGCGCGGGCGTCCGCGTTGGCCGGTCCGCTGGCCAGCGCCGCCTGAAAGTGAGCGCGCGCCCCCGCCAAATCGCCTTGCGCCGCCAGCGCAAAGCCCATGTCCACCTCCGCCGCCGGATTGCCCGGTTTCTCCGCCAGTGACAAAGCAAATTGCTCCCGGGCCTCCGCCATGTGATTTTGTTTCGCCAGGATCACCCCCAAATTGTTGTGCGCCATCCAGGCCCCCGGGTTTTTGGCCAGGGTGTCCCGCCACAACGTTTCATTCGTCGCGAACACGCGCGCCCGCTGGCTGCTTAAAGCAAACAGCCCCGTCAGCACCAGCACCAGCAACGGCACCTGCACCCGCTGGGGCAGGTGCGCGGCCAGCGCGGACGCCGCCAGGGCCACCAGGGCAATTAACGGCAGGTATTGCAAATGATCGGACACTTGGAACCACGTCTGAAATTGCGCGTCAAAAAAGCCCAGCGCCGGAAACAAGGCCACGACGAACGCGCCAAATCCAAACAGCACCTGCCGTCCCCCGGTGCCCCGCCAGACCCAGGCCGCCAGCAGCACGCCCAACACCCCCGCCAGCGGCAGCCAGGCCAGCAGACCTGCGGCTGCCGGTTGCCACCACGGATAAACCACGCTCAGGCCGGCCGGCCATAGGGTCTTCCCCGCGTAAAACCACACATCGTGGCCGGCCACCGCCAGCCGGTCCGCCCCGCCCACCGGCACCAGCGTCGCCCCGGCCAGCGCCTGATGTTGTTGAAACCACACCGACATCAGCCCAAACGCCGCCGACAGGAAGAAAAACGGGGCCGTGCCCACCCAGTCCGCGCGGTCCAGCCGCCCCCGCTGCCAGTAAGCGCAGAGTAATAACAACACTGGCAGCGTAATCACCGTCGTTTTGCTGAACAATGCCAGCAGAAAGGCCAGCCAGGCCGCCAGGTACCAGCCAAACTCCGGGCGCCCCGGCGCCGGACCAGCCGCCAGCCGCGTCCGCGACGCGGCCGCCTCCGCGCGCAAATAGAGCAGAAACGCCAGCAGGCAGAAAAAAAGGGAAAGGGTGTTTTTTAACTCCGCAATTCTGGCCACGCTGTTCACCGCAACTGGATGCACCGCAAATATCGCCGCGGCAAACCAGGCTCCCGGAATCCGCAGCCGCGCCAGCAACCGCCAGATCAGGCAGGCATTAAAACCGTGCAGCGTCAGATTCACCACATGGTACCCCAGCGGATGCTCCCCCCAGGCCAGCCACTCCGCCCAGAATCCAAAATTGGACAGCACAAAATCCGTTTGAAACCAGATGGACCAGGGTGTGAGTTCCCCGCTGATCAGCGGATTCAGGTCATGCAACACCAGGCGGTCATCCCACACAAATTCCCCCGGGAGTTGCGGGCGATAAACCAGGAAGATGAGGGTCAGCAAGGCCAGGCATCCCGCCGCCAGCCGGATTCCCCTGCCGGTGCGCGATTCCCCCGGCCGCAGCGCCGCCCGGCCCGCCGCCGTTGACCGATTGCGCCCGCCTGCCTCCGGAACGGAGTGATGCCCCAAGTCGTTCATGCCAGCTTCTGATCAAGGCAACTTCTGAGATTGCCACGATGAAGCTAGTTGAAACCAACCGGATACGGTAGCTGCCCCTTGGGGCTGGCCAAGGCGCCCGCCACGCGCCCCTGCGACTTGTTCGAGCAGTGACTCTAGACCTGAGACTTTGGACTTTAGACTAACTTAAGGATTGGACAGCCGAAAAAACCAATTCCCCTGCGGCGGGGAGATGGTAACGCTGTTCGTCCCGTTGGCGGTGCTGACCGAGTAGCCGCTGGCGGCCCACCCGCCGGAGACATTCAGGTTGTTGTTTTGCTGCAACGTATAGCTGCCCGTGGCCGGCCAGCGAATCTGCACCGTGTTCGGCCCGATGGGCACGATCAGCAGGTTCGGCACCCCCGCCGCCTGCACCACCGAAATAATGCTCCAAAAGCCGCCCGTGAGCGAGTAACTCCCGCCCGTCATGGCCATGCTGGCATCCGGCTGCCCGATCGTGCCGGACACCTGATAGGTGCCGCCCGTGCTCGTGCCGCCGCCGCCGGCGATCTTATACCAGTCAATCGTGTAATTCTGGCTGAACCCCGCCACGGGCATCAACCCCACCAGCAGGAGCATGATTTGTTTCATAATGATCTTTCGCTGAGGACGCTTCCCTAAATTGATATTCCCAATTTAATTACCACGTCTCCCGCCATGTTGCCAGTGTCAATGATGCCCGGCCAGCGTTTTCACCGCCGCCGCCAGGGCCTGCAACTGGGCGGCCAGCGCCGCATTTTGTTGTTTCAAAGCCTCAATCTCCGCATCCTTCGCCTCCACTTTTTGGTTCAGCCCCTGGATCGCCGCCAGCGCCACGCCGCCCTCATCCACCGTGGAAATATGCTTGTCATCCGCGCCATTCAACCCAAACGCCGCGTGAAAATCCTGCGCCATCGGCCCCAGATGCTCCGTGCCGTCCGCCTCCACCTTGTAACGCCATTCCGTGATCGGCAGCGCCGACACCTTCGCCAGCACCGCGCGCGGATCGATCATCGCAAAATCCTCCTTCGCGTTGCGATCCGAACTGTTCACCCAGGTCGTGCCGTCACAATAAGCCGGCGATGTGGCATTGCCCACTTGGAACAGATGAGCCGGATTGGTCGTGCCAATGCCCACGTTCCCCGAGGCCAAAATGGTCATCCGGTTGACGAATCCGGTGAAAAACTCCAGGTCGTACGGATTGGCGCCCACCCGCTTGGAAGCGATTCCTTCGCCGCTGCCGGCCGGGCCGGTGCCAAACGTCAGCGCATTGCTGTACACCGTGCCGGGATTGATTCCGTAGGTGCCCACCGCATCCACCTTCAGCGCCCCCATCACCGCCACATTGGTCGGAAACACCGTCAACGGCAGCGTGCCCAAGTGACCGGCGGCATCCACCACCACTGGCAGCGTGGCTCCGGACAACCCCGTTTCCCCGTAAATGCCCGCGATACACGTTGTCGTCTGGGCGCCGGGGATGCCTATCCGAATGGTATTGCTGTCCGTCGCCAGGCCGCCGTTGCCGATATCGATGTTGTTGGTGCCGGTAATATTCCCCCCCGCCCGATAGCCAATGGCGATGTTGTCATTGCCGGGATAGCCGCTGGACAAGGCCTCAAAACCGTCAGCGGTGTTATTGTTGCCCGTTAGATTCAGCCCGGCGCCATAACCCGTGGCGGTGTTATACGAACCGCTGCCGCGGTCGAGCGCCGCCGTGCCGCAGGCCGTGTTGAGCCCCCCGGAACTATTATTAAGTGACTGGTATCCCAAGGCCGTGTTTCCGCCCGCACCCGAACCATTATAAAGGGCGAGGCCGCCCACGGCGGTGTCCTCGCTCTGGATGCAGCCACTCATGGCCCCCGCGCCCACGGCTGTATCATCCACATTAGTGGCTTCACCTGACATTGAGTGATAACCCAGCGCGGTATTGCCCCAGCCCGTCGTATCCTGGGCCATCGACTGGAACCCCACGGCCGTGTTGTCGCCATTGCCCGAAAGCGAGTTGCCATTGCCGGCCGCCGCGTCATTTTGCAAGGCCTGATACCCCATGGCCACACTCCCCGGATCGCTGCTGTTGCCCATGGCCTCGGTGCCGAGCGCGGTGATATTGACGCCGCTTCCCGGGTTCGCCAGGGCACCCAACCCCAGCCCCACATTGCCCGATCCCGGCGGCAGCACCAGGCCGCTGGCGGTGAAACTGGACAAGCTCAAGCCGCCGGCACCATTGGTCTGAATGGGCACGCCATCCAGCACCAGGCCCGCTCCCCCGGTCACCAAATTGACCCCGCCACTGGCCCGCACATTAAATTGATTCGTGGTGGTGGAGGCAAACGGCACGCCTTCGGCATCCGCCCACACAAACGCGCCATTATGCAGTGCTTGCGCCTGCTCCCCGGCTGCAAAACTGTACTCGCCCGCCGCCATATTGTACGCACCACCCGGCACCGTGCCCCCAATGCCATTCACCACATTAGAGAGGCCTCCCCCCACAAATGCGAACTCGGCGTAACTCCCCACAGTATTCCCCTCCCCGCCTCCTAAAAATGACGCGATGCCATGGAACCCGACCGTGTTCCCCAGGCCGCCCACCAGCACCGAATCCTGGCAGTCGTAAACCATCTGGTTGCCAGCCCCGCCCACCAGCACGCCATTCACACTGTCATTCATCGCATTGCCCGAACCGCCACCCAGAAAGCTGTTCGCGCCATTAACCACCGAGTTGTCATTTCCGCCGCCGAGAAACGTGTAGGACGCGCTTTGCCCGATGGTGTTGGTCGCCCCGCCGGCAATCGTCGCCCCCACCACCCCGCTCCCCACCGTGTTATTGGCCGCCCCGCCAATCAAATTGGGCGTGCCCGACCCGTTTAGCTGCACCGTCAGTCCGGGCACACTCCCCGCCACCAGGGCATACGGCGTGGGCGTGACCTGCTGCCGGGGTGCCAGCGTCACAAAACTCGCCGCGCCATTTGTCCGCACCGCGATCTCCAGCCAGTTGCTCGTCCCCGTAAACACCCCCGGCCCAAAATCCACCAGCGTGGTGAACAGCCCGTTCGTCACCCCGGTGCCCGCATACGTCACCGGCCCCGCCACCGGCGTCCCTGTCACATTCGTCGCGTACAGCGTAAATGTAAAATCATACCGCCCCGTCGCCGGCCCCCCGCTCCCGTTCAACTGCCCCTGATACGTAAACGCCGTCCCCTGCCCCATCACCCGCCCCGCCAGCGCCACCCCGCACAGGATGAGGAACCAATACCCGACGACTGCCTTGATTTGTTTCATATAATTTTGAGTGTTGAACATTCTCTGAAGTTTGATGATTGGATTTTGAAGTTTCTTTGGAGCTTGGCGGTTGGTGCTTGGAGCTTTTTTACCGTTTTTGCGCCAACTGCTCCACCACCGCCTGCAACGCCGCCACCTTTTCCTGCAAACTTCCAATTTCCGTCGCTTGCTTCTGAATTCTGGCTTCTTGCTCCTGAATCCGCGCATCCTTGTCCGCCTCCTTTTCCCGCACCTCCTGGTTCAACCCCTGGATCGCCGCCAGCGCCACGCCGCCCTCGTCCACCGTGGAGATATGCTTGTCATCCGCGCCATTTAAACCAAACGCCGCGTGGAAATCCTGCGCCATCGGCCCCAGATGCTCCGTGCCGTCCGCCTCCACCTTGTACCGCCATTCCGTGATCGGCAGCGCCGACACCTTCGCCAGCACCGCGCGCGGATCAATCGTCGCAAAATCCTCTTTCGCGTTGCGATCCGAACTGTTCACCCACGTCGTGCCGTTACAATAAGCCGGCTGCGTGGCGCTGCCTACTTGGAACAAATACGCCGGATTCGTCGTGCCAATGCCCACATTCCCCGAGGCCAGAATCGTCATTCGGTTGATGAACCCGGTGTAGAATTCCAAGTCAAACGGATTGGTGCCCGCCCGCTTGGAGGCAATCCCCTCGCCGCTGCCCGCCGGACCGGTGCCAAAGGTCAGGGCATTGCTGCGCACCGTGCCGGGATTGCTGCCGTAAGTGCCGTTGATATCCAGATTGAGGGCCCCGGCCAGCCCCAGATTCACCGGAAATGCCGCTGCTGGCAGCGTGCCCGTCAAACTGGCGGCCGGCACCGAGGTCAAGGCGGCGGCGGGCACGGAACCGGTCAGATTGCCGGCGGGAACCGCAGTCAGCGTGGCGACCGGAACGGAACCTGTCAGCGCCGCCGCGCTCAGGGACGTCAGGCCGCTGCCGTCGCCGGGTGCCAGCACGATGGCGCCATTGTTGACCAGGTAGCCGGCGGACGGCGGCAACGGTTGCCACAGGCCATTGCCCAGGTATTGAAAGGATTCCATCGTTCCGGCCGCGCCCGCGAGGCCGGCCTGCGAAGTGCAGATCCCGCCTTCATAGGCCACCGCCACCAGATGGCCACCATCGGCGGACGAGGCCACGCTATACCACAAAGCGGAGGTGGGGGCGCTCGTCTGTTCCCTCCAAGTCACCCCGCTGTCGGCCGAAGTGTAGATTGCGCCGTCAAAGACCACGGCCGCCAGATGCGTGCCGTCGGCCGAGGAGGCGATGCCATACCAGGCAGCCGGGTTTGGGGCGCCCGGCTGCTCGGTCCATGTCACCCCGCTGTCGGCCGAGGTGTAGATCCCCCCCTGATGGACCACGGCCACGAGGTGCGTGCCGTCCGCGGAGGACGCCACGTTTTGCCAGTTGGTCGAGGTGGGGGCGCCCGGCTGCTCGGTCCACGTCACCCCGCTGTCGGCCGAGGTGTAGATCCCGCCATAATTAGCCACGGCCACCAGATGCGTGCCGTCGGCGGAGGTGGCCACCCCGAGCCAAAGGGCCTGGATTGGGGCGTTGGTCTGGTGGAGCCACGTCACGCCGCTGTTGGCCGAAGTGTAAATCCCCAGACCCGGCGCCACGGCCACCAGATGGGTGCCGTCGGCGGAGGCCGCCACACCGGACCAAGGATCCCCGGCGGGAGCGCTCGCGGGCTCGGTCCACGTCACTCCGCTGTTGATGGAGGTGTATATTCCGCCGTCCTCAACCACGGCCACCAGATGCGTGCCGTCGGCAGACGAGGCCACGGCCCGCCAATAAGCCAAAGTCGGGGCATTCGTTTGCTTGATCCAAGTCAATCCACTGTTGGCCGAAGTGTAAATCCCCAAACCCGGCGCCACGGCCACCAGATGGGTGCCGTCGGCGGAGGCGGCGACTCCCGTCCAAGTGCTCGGCGTCGGAGCGTTCGTCTGCACCGGCCAGGAAACAATGGCAGCTTCCGCGACTTGCCAGCCACCGGTGCCGGATCCGGCGACTTGAATCACATCACCCACATTGGCGCTGGCCGGTAACGTCACGCTCACCAGGGCGGAGTTGGTCAGATCATAAGCTGTGTTGGCCTCCGCCACGAAGTTCGTCCCGGCTGCCACCGCCTGCACCAGCGTTCCCGGCACGTTGGTCAGGCCGCCCCCGTTGCCGGGCGATAGCACCAGGGAACCCTGGTTGACCACGTAGCCGGCGGTGGGGGGCAGGGGTAGCCAGCGACCGTTGCCGAGGTATTGAAATGATTCCGCCGTCCCGGCCGCGCCGGTGAGGTCATCCACCGCGCTGTAAATCCCGCCATTCAGGGTCACGGCTGTCAAGTGGGTGCCGTCGGCGGAGGTGGCGACGCTGGCCCAGGCTGCCGGGGTTGGGGCGGTCGCCTGCTCCAGCCACGTAACCCCGCCATCCGCCGAGGTGTAAATCTCGCCCCCAATGCCCACGGCCGCCAGATGGACACCATCGGCGGACGAGGCCACGCTCCACCAATAACCCGCGGTCGGGGCGTTGGTCTGCTCCGTCCACGTAACCCCGCCGTTGGCCGAGGTGTAAATCCCGCCCTCGAGGGCGGCGGCCGCCAGATGCGTGCCGTCGGCGGAGGACGCCACGGACTGCCACTCCACCGCGCTCGGGGCGCCCGCCTGCTCCGTCCACGTAACCCCGCCGTTGGCCGAGGTGTACACCCCGCCTTCATAGACCATCGCCACCAAATTCATGCCGTTCGCGGACGACGCGACGCCAATCCAATTCGCCGGGACCGGCGCGCTCATTTCCTCCGTCCACGTCACTCCGCTGTTCGTCGAGATAAATATCCCGCCGGCATAAGCCACCGCGGCCAAATGGGTGCCGTCGGACGAGGAAGCGATGGCCTGCCAGTCAGACATTGTGGGCGCGCCGGTCTGCTCGGTCCACGTCACCCCACTGTCCGCCGAGGTGTAAATCCCGCCATCAGTGACCACCGCCGCCAGGTGCCCGCCGTCGGACGACGAGGCGACGGCCCGCCAAAAAAGATGCGTCGGGGAGTTCGTTGGCTCCGTCCAGGTCATCCCGCTGTTGGTCGAGGTGTAAATTCCCCCGCCATTGACCACGGCCACCAGATGGGTGCCGTCGGCGGAGGATGCGATGCCATACCAATTGGCCATGGTTGGAGCGTTGGTCAGCTCCAGCCAGGCAAAGAAGTTGTCTTCGGTGACTTGCCAGCCACCCGTGCCGGTGCCGGAAACTTGAACCACATCGCCAACCTTGGCGTTGGTCGGCAAGGCCACGCTCACCTCGGCAGCATTGGTCAGGTCGTAAGCCGTGTTGGCCTGGGCTGTGAAGTTGGTGCCGCCCGCAACCAACTCCGCCAGCGTTCCATTCCCGCCATTGGTGACGATGCTGGCAGGCAGTACCGCCGCCGGTATCGTTCCCGTAATGTTGGTGGCCGCCACCGCATTGGCACTCTGCGCCGTCGTCGCACTCGTGGCATTACCGGCGCTGGTTGCATAAATGGCATACGGCGTGGGCGTGACTTGCTGCCGTGGTGCCAGCGTCACATAGCTGCCCGCCCCATTCGTCCGCACCGCGATCTCCAGCCAGTTGCTCGACCCCGTAAACACCCCCGGCCCAAAATCCACCAGTGTCGTGAACAACCCATTCGTCACCCCGGTGGCCGCATACGTCACCGGCCCTGCCACCGGTGTGCCTGTCACATTGGTGGTGTACAGCATAAACGTAAAATCATACCGCCCCGTTGCCGGCCCCCCGCTGCCGTTCAACTGCCCTTGATACGTAAACGCCGTCCCCTGCGCCATCACCCGTCCCGCCAATACCACCCCGCACAGGATCAGGAACCAATAACCGACGACCGCCTTGAGTTGTTTCATATAATTCTGAGTTTTTGCCGGAAACTGGCTGGTGCCCTCCTGGCCCCAAAAAACCAATTACTAATACCCTAAGAAGCAATACAAATGGTGAATTACAAGACATTTTTCTAAAATCCCCCCAAGCAGTGTCCCTCCCTCAGCCGGACCCT
Source organism: uncultured Verrucomicrobia subdivision 3 bacterium (assembly GCA_903895255.1). Taxonomy (GTDB): domain Bacteria; phylum Verrucomicrobiota; class Verrucomicrobiia; order Limisphaerales; family UBA11358; genus UBA11358. The sequence continues at coordinate 14,119 of CAITTG010000082.1, read as the reverse complement.
TGCAATTGAAATCCCAGTGGTTGCGCAGCGGATTTTCACGGAAGGCGGGGAGAGGGGCGCGCCGCCTATCCTTGATGGATCTGGCAGCGCCTCACCGTGCCTATCCGGTTGGTTGACAAAATCAAAATGAAAGCCGCGCATTTTAACGCGCCCCCCCTGCTTTGGCAGAGGGTCCCGTTTCCCCAGCCCTGATAAGGGCGAAAGAGAATCGCCCAGGGCAACCGAGCATCGCGCGGGCCGCCCTGGGTTACCCGCCCACAATATCAGCTCCCTCCCCTCCATTCGGAATGGAGGGGAGGGTTGGGGAGGGGAGGCGCCCCTGCCAACACCCCGTATCGCAAAGTCGTTTGGCCAGCAACCGGATAGGCACGGCGCCTCACGACGACGTCCTTACGTAAAAAGACCAGGCACACCCTGCGTTTCTATTGCCTGGTTCCGGCTCAGGCCCAAAGCTCCGCGCTCATCCAGCGTCGCCCCACTTGACCGATTCGACCGGTCCGTCGGCCCATGCGTCGTGGTGGTGCCTCGGCCGACTGTCGCCTCATTCGACCCGCATCCCCGCAACCGGCGCCAACTTCCAACCACTGGCTGGCTCATTGCATATTGGTTGTTCGCAGAAGGTTGGAGGTTGGGATTTGGCGCTTTTCTTGCCGTTTCTGCGCCCCCCCTTCCCCGGCTCGCCACTCTGCCCCCCGCCCGTCACCCACCACGAATTTTTCCCGGCGTCACCACTTTATTTTAGCGGTTTCCTCCGTTCCTCTGCGGCTTGATAGTGAGGCAGTTGCGGTGCCGGTGGCCGACTGGCCGGGCCTGGTTTGCCCTCGTCCCCTCTGATTTTGCTTTGATTAAGCTTCATTCACGATACAGTATTTTAAGTAACTATCCTTTCTGGTTTGAAGGCCGCAAATCGAGATTCTAGCTATACAGGCTCCCAACGGTAAATCAGCGGCCGGAACAACCATGCAAATAAAAACCATCGGACTGCTCGCGCTCGCGTTTCTCGGATTAATTAATACCCAGTTATCCACCGCCAGCCCGCTCGGCACGGCGTTCGCCTACCAGGGCAGCATTACCGATGGCGGCACGCCCGCCAGCGGCACTTACGACCTGTGTTTTTCACTTTATGACGCCCCCGCCGGGGGCAGCCTGGTGGCCGGGCCCGTCACCAATGCCGCCCTCTTCGTGAGCGGCGGGTTGTTCACCACCACCGTTGATTTTGGCGCCGTCTTCACCGGCACCAACTACTGGCTGGACCTCGGGGTGCGCACCAATGGCGACCCCGGCTTCAGCCCGCTGGCCCTGCGCCAGCCCATGACCCCCATCCCCTACGCCATGTACGCCACCACGGCCGGCACGGCGCAATCGGTCGCGGCCACCAACCTGCTCGGCTCCCTGACGCCGGCCCAACTCCCCCCAAACTACGGCACCAGTTTTAGCGGCCCATTGGCTGGTGATGTGACCGGCACCCAGGGCGCCACCGTGGTGGCCGCGGTGGGTGGTTCCACCGCAGCCAATGTCCACAGCGCCGAGCTGGCGGCCAATGCCGCCACCAGCCTCAACACCCCGGGAACCCTGGTGGCGCGGGACGCTTCGGGAAGCTTTTCCGCGGGCACCCTCACCGCCAGTCTGAGCGGCAACGCCGCCACCGCGACGCTGGCCAGCAATCTGGTGGCGGGCATCACCATCACCAACGCCTTCATCACCAACTCCGTGTTCGCCGGCGACGGCAGCGGCTTGGCCAATCTTAACGCCAGCCAACTGGCCAGCGGCACCCTTTCCCTGGCACATCTGCCGGCGGCCGTGATCACCAACTATGCCGCCAGCCTCACCCTTGGCGGAACCAATGCGATTGATACCCTCACCGTGCCGCCGAAAGTGCCCGCGAGTGTCACCGGTTCGGTCACCACCGGCAACAGTCCGGAATCCGTGGCGGTGGCCGGGCGCTATGCCTATGTGGTCAACTACACGGCCGCCACGTTGCAAGTGTTTGATGTGAGCAGCCCCACCAATGCCGTTGCCGTTGGTTCGGTCGCCACCGGCTCCGCGCCCCGATCCGTGGCGGTGGCCGGGCGCTATGCCTATGTGGTCAACTACAATGCCGCCAGCTTGCAGTTGTTTGACGTGGGCAACCCCGCCTCACCGGCCAGCGTGGGCACCGTCGGCACGGGGGCCGGACCCGACTCCGTGGCCGTGGCCGGTCGCTATGCCTGTGTGGTTAATTATGGTTCCTCCACCATGCAGGTGTTTGACGTGGGCAACCCCGTCTCTCCGGTCAGTGTGGGCGCCATCGCCACGGGTATTGAGCCCATCTCCGTGGCGGTGGCCGGGCGCTACGCCTATGTCGCCAATTATGGTTCCTCCACCTTGGAGGTGTTTGACTTGAGCAACCCCGCTTCGCCCGTCAGTGTCGGCACCATTGCCACTGGCTCGAATCCGCATTCCGTCGCGGTGGCCGGCCGCTACGCTTACGTGGCAAACTATAATGCGTCCACGCTCCAGGTGTTTGATGTGAGCAACCCCGGTTCGCCCGTCAGTGTCGCCAGCGTTGCCACTGGCACGGGTCCGTATTCCCTCGCGGTGGCCGGCCGCTTCGCGTATGTGGCAAATTATAACGCGTCCACGCTCCAGGTGTTTGATGTGGGCAAGCCTGCCGCCCCCGTCAGTCTCGGAACCGTCGCCACCGGCACCGCTCCTGAATTCGTGGCCGTGGCCGGGCGCTATGCCTATGTGGCGGATGCCGGTGCCAGCACCTTGCAGGTGTTTGACCTGGGCGGGGCCTACCTCCAGCATCTTGAAGCCGGGGCGCTGGAGACGGGCACGCTCCAAACACGGGACACCGCGACCATCGGCAACAATCTGGATGTGCGCGGCGGCCTGACCGTCAGTGCCAGCGCGCGCATCTCCGGCGGTCTCAGCGTGAACAACGGCAGCATCACCGCGGCCAATTTCGTGGGCAACGGCGCCAGTCTCACCAACCTGAACGCGGCCGCCTTGTCCGGCACCTTCACCGGCAATGTCACCGGCAACGCCACCACCGCAAGCAGTGCGGTGTCGGCGGCCACCGCCGGTTCCGCCACCAGCTTTACCGGCGCCCTCGCCGGCGACGTGACCGGCACCCAGGGTGCCACCGTGCTGGCCACCGTGGGCGGCCTCCCGGCGGCGAGCGTGGCCAGCGGCGCGAGCACGGCCAACGCCGCCACCAGCATCAACACCCCGGGCACCCTGGTCGCCCGCGATGCCAGCGGGAACTTTTCCGCAGGCACCCTCACCGCCACTCTGAACGGCAACGCCGCCACGGCGACGCTGGCCAGCAATCTGGTTGCGGGCATCGCCATCACCAGTGCCTTCATCACCAACTCCGTGCTGGCTGGCGACGGCAGCGGGTTGACCAATCTCAACGCCAGCCAAATCTCCAGCGGCACCCTTTCCCTGGCGCGCCTGCCGGCGGCGGTGGTGACGAATGGCGCCAGCGGCCTTAACCTGACCGGCACTCTCACGGGCAACGCCACCGGCTTTACCGGCCTGCTGGCCGGCGATGCGACCGGCCCCCAGAGTGCCACCGTGGTGGCCACCGTGGGCGGCCTCCCGGCGGCGAGCGTGGCCAGCGGCGCGAGCGCGGCCAATGCCGCCACCAGCATCAACACCCCGGGCACCCTGGTCGCCCGCGATGCCAATGGCAATTTCAACAACCACAGCCTCACCCTCGGCGGCAATTTAAATCTGCCGGCCACCTCGGCCACTGCGGGCATCATCTATGCTGGCGGCCTTCCGTTCATTCATGCCTATGGCAGCTTTAATTTCTTTGCCGGCGCGGGCGCGGGCAATCTGACTCTTAGCGGCGTGGATAACACCGCTGTCGGCTATGCCGCGCTTTCCACCACCACGACGGGCGGCTACAACACTGCCTCCGGCTATGGGGTGCTGAACAGCAACTCGACCGGAACCGCGAACACCGCCAGCGGCAGCCAGGCACTTTTCTCCAACACAACGGGCAGCTACAGCACCGTCAGTGGCTTTCAAGCCCTTTTCGCCAACACCACCGGTGGCAACAACACCGCCATTGGTTATACGGCCCTGTTCGACAATACAACCGGCAGCTTCAACACCGCCAATGGTGTGGCCGCGCTGCTTCAAAACACCACCGGCAGCAATAACATCGCCTTGGGCTATCAAGCCGGTTTCAATCTCACCACTGGCGGCTTTAACATCGATCTCGGCAATCCGGGTTCGACCACTGACACCAATATTATCCGCATTGGCACCTCCCAGACGGCCACCTATCTGCCGGGCACCGTCTATGCCAGCGGCGTGGCCTTGTTGAGCAGTGCCAACGGTGCCAATGCAGCGCTGGCCACCAACGTGGTGAGCGGCCTCAGCATCACCAATGCCACCGAAACGAACGGCACGTATCTTTCCGGTTATTATCAGGGCAACGGCGCGGGCCTGACCAATCTTAACGCCAGCCAGCTGTCCACCGGCACGCTGCCCCTGGCCCAACTGCCGGCGGCGGTGGTCACCAATGGCGCCACCGGCCTTAGCTTGTCGGGCGCGCTGACGGGCAATGCCACCGGCTTTACCGGCCCGCTGGCCGGCAATGTGACCGGCACCCAGGGCGCCACCGTGGTGGCCACCGTGGGCGGTTCCACCGCTGCCAATGTCCACAGCGCCGAGCTGGCGGCCAATGCCGCCACCAGTGCCGGCACCACCAGCACCATTGTGGCCCGTGATGCCAATGGCAATTTCAACAACCACAGCCTCACCCTCAGCGGCAATTTGAATCTGCCGGCCACCTCGGCCAGTGCGGGCATCATCTATGCCGGCGGCCTTCCGTTCCTTCATGCCTATGGGAGCCAGAATTTCTTTGCCGGCGCGGGCACGGGCAATCTGACGATGAGTGGGGGGGATAATACCGCTGTCGGATATCAAGCGTTTTCCGCCAACACAACCGGCAGCTATAACACGGCCGATGGCACCGAGGCGCTTTACAACAACACGACCGGCAGCTTTAACACGGCCAATGGTTTTCAGGCACTTCAAAACAACACGACCGGCGGCACTAACGTCGCCTTGGGCTGGCAAGCCGGTGTCAATCTCACCACCGGTGACAATAACATCGACATCGGCAATCCGGGCGTGGCCGGCGACGCGAACACCATCCGCCTTGGCAGCGGCCAGGCGGCCACCTATCTGCCCGGCACCGTCTATGCCGGCGCCCTCACCCTCAGCGGCAATTTGAATCTGCCGGCGACCTCGGCCAGCGCCGGTATCATCTATGCGGGCGGCCTTCCCTTCATTCATGCAAATGGGGGCCAGAATTTCTTTGCCGGCGGGGGGGCGGGCAATCTGACGCTGAGTGGGTATGATAACACCGCTGTCGGATATAACGCTCTTTCCGCCAACACGACCGGCGCCAACAACACGGCCTCTGGCTGTCAGGCGCTTTTCGCCAACACGACCGGCGGCGACAACACGGCCCATGGTGTTGATGCGCTCCTCAACAACACGACCGGCGGCGACAACACGGCCCATGGTTTTGAGGCGCTTTACGCCAACACGACCGGCGGCAATAACACGGCCAATGGTTTCCAGGCGCTTCTCAACAACACGACCGGCGGCCAAAATACGGCGAATGGTTTTGCGGCGCTTTTTTCCAATACAACCGGCAGCAATAACGTCGCCCTGGGCTGGCAGGCCGGTGACAACATCACCATCGGCAGCTCCAACATCGACATCGGCAATCCGGGCCAGGCCGGCGACGCGAACACCATCCGCATTGGCAGCGGCCAGGCGGTCACCTATCTGTCGGGCTCCGTCTTTGCCAACGGCGTGTTCTTGACGAGCGACCGCAATGCCAAGGAGAATTTCCAACCGGTCGACAACCAGGCGGTGCTGGCCCGCGTGGCCGCGCTGCCGGTGACGCTATGGAATTACAAAACCGACCAGGCGGGGGTGCGGCACATCGGCCCCATGGCCCAGGATTTTCAAGCGGCCTTCCAATTGAGCGCGGATGACAAGCATATCTCCGTGGTGGACGAAGGCGGGGTCGCGCTGGCAGCCATTCAGGGCCTGGACCAGAAGGTGGAGGCCCAGGACGCGGAGATCCAGCAATTGCAACAAAACGTGGCCGCGCTGCGCCAGTTGCTGCTCGCCCTCACCGCGAAGAAATGAGGCGATATGCGCAAACCACTCATTCTCCTCGCCTGTCTGCTGCCCTGGCTGGGTCTCGCCCATGATTATGCCGTGAGCTGGGCGCAATTCGGCGGCGGCGGTGCCAGCAGCCTCAATTCCCGGTACTCAGTCACCGGCAGCCTCGTCCAATCGGCCGCCGGCAGCTCGCCGGCAGCCTCCGGTCGCTACTCCGTAACCGGCGGTTTTTGGACCAATACCAACCTCCAGCCCGGCACGGTCATCCTGCCGCCCCCGGTGCCGGGGCCGGCGTATTACGCCTGCCTGGCCGGCGTGAACCTGTTCATCATGATCAGTGACCTCCTGACCAATGTCACGGATGCCTTCGGGCTGCCCGTTGCCTTCGCCGGCGCGGGCGCAAATGGCTTCAATCTCCGCACCACCAGTGGCGTCGCCCTGCTCAGCAACGGCACCTACCTGCTCTACCCCGGCAGCCGCACCCGCACCGTCAACGATCATTTCCTGTACGCCGTCACCGACGGCTTTGGCAACACCAACACCGGCACCGTGTGCCTGCTGCCCGCCGCCAGCGTCCCCGGCCAGAGCAACGTCCGCTTGAACGTGACCGCCACCAACGTCACCGCCGCCTTCTTCGGCGTCCCCGGCTTCCAGTACGTGGTCCAGCGTTCCACCAATCTCATCGCCGGCGTTGGCTGGGTGCCCGTCAGCACCAACACCGCCCCGGCCAATGGCCTCATCCAGATGGTCGACACCTTCCAGGGCCTGGGCCATGCCGTTCCGCCGCTGCCCGCCGCCGTTTACTATCGCCTGCAATACAACCCTTGATTTTTGAACCCGCCCCCCTGGCGCTCACCATGAATAAATTGCCCCCGCCCCTGCTGCTCACCGGCTGTCTCCTGCTCGCCGCCGCCAGCCTGGCCTCCGCTGACATCGTGGCGGTTACCGACCATTGGACGGTAAACACGGTGGTCCCCGTCGGCAACCCCGTGGGGATTACCGCATCCGAAACCTTCACCGGCCTCAACCCCGACCCCATTACCAGCGTGAGCCTGGGCCTCAACCTTCTGGGCGGTTACAACGGCGCGTTATTCGCCTCCCTGACCCTGCAAGACCCCAACGGCCAGACCGCCACCGAAGTCCTGCTCAACCAAGTCGGCCTCACCCCCGACAATCCTTTTGCCTCCGCCGGTGCCGGCTTCGACCACCTCACCCTCACCGACACTGCCACCGCCAACGGTACCATCCACAACGCCCCCGGCATCCCCGCAGGCGCCTGGCAGCCCGACTCCCCGGTCACCTTGGACGACACCTTCGCCGGCCTGACCGCCGACGGCACCTGGACCCTCTTTATCGCCGACTTGGACTCCGGAACCCCGGCCCCCACCCTGGCCGATTGGAATCTCAACGTCACCACCGCCGACTCCGTCATTACCACCCCCGAACCCGGCCAGGCGACGGGCATGGCCATCCTGGGATTAATCGTCCTCGGCACCCAGACCCTCCGCCGGATGAGGCAAACCAAGTTGGTCTGGAGTAAATAGGGAAATGCGCTAATTCGCCCCGCGCGCGGGCGGAGCAACATCAATTTTGTGGCATCGCCAGTCCCTCCAGCCAGGCAGCCGCGCCAACCGTCCGTCCCTTTGCGCCCTTTCGCGGCCATGCTTCGTCCGTGCCACCCTCTTTTTCCGCTTTAGCCTTTAGCCTTCGCCCTCAGCCGGACCCATGCAATAGCAATACCAGTGGTTGCGCAGCGGATTTTTGCTTAAGGCAAGGAGTGAGGCGCGTAGCCTATCCTTGATGGATCTGGCAGCGCCTCACGACGCAGTCCTTACGCAAAAAGACCAGGCAAACACTGCGTTTCTATCGCATGGTTCCGGCTTAGGCTGGCAGTGATGCTCCCTCTCCCCGCGAGAGAGGGCCGGGGTGAGGGTAATTGCGCAAACAATCAGGTTGACCACCGCCTTGGTTGGACTCTACCGATTTTCAATGAGAACTGTTATGAGCTGTCCACCTTGGCTTTGGGGAAGATGGGAGCGAAGCCGGAATTTTGATAATTGGAATTTGAAGTTTCACCCCCTGACCAACCCCACCGTCCAGGCCGCAACCGATGCTTCAAACTTCCCATCCGTGATTGAATGCCCCCCTCACCCCTTCAGCCCACAGCCCACGCCCTAAGTCTTCTCCTCGATCAATTCCCGGCGGGCCCCGCCCAGTAGTTGCTCCACAAACGCCGTGGAATAAACCCCCCGGCGGAAATTCGGGTCCTGCATGATCGCTTTTTGAAAGCCAATCGTGGTCTTGATGCCCGTGATCATGTACTCGGACAGCGCCCGGTACATCCGGTCCAGCGTCTCCCGCCGGTCCTTGCCCGTCACGATCAGCTTGCCGATCATGGAATCGTACGTCGGCGGGATGGTGTAGCCCGCGTAAGCATGCGTATCCACGCGCACCCCGCGGCCACCCGGTTGGTAATACATTTCCAAACGCCCCGGGCTGGGCCGGAAATCATCGAACGGATCCTCCGCGTTGATGCGGCATTCAATCGCATGACCCTTGAACTGGATGTCCCCCTGCGAGTGCTGCAAAGGCTCGCCCATCGCCAGCAAAATCTGGTAGCGCACCAGGTCAATCCCGGTCACTTCTTCCGTGACGCAGTGTTCCACCTGGATGCGTTTGTTCACTTCCAGGAAGTAATAATGGCCTTCCTCATCCACGATGAATTCCACCGTGCCCGCGTTCGTGTACCGCGCCGCCTCGGCAATCCGCACCGCCGCCTTGCCGATTTTATCACGCAGCTTGCGAAACTTGTTGTCCAGGAACGGCGAGGGCGATTCCTCGATCAGCTTCTGGTTGCGGCGCTGAATGGAACAGTCGCGCTCGCCCAGGTGAATGATCCGGCCCTTGTTGTCCCCCAGAATCTGAATTTCGATGTGGTGCGGGTTCTCAATGTATTTCTCGATGTAAACCCCCGAATTGCCAAAGGCTTTTTCCGCCTCATTTCGGGCGGTATGATAGCCTTTCACCAGCGAAATGTCGTTGTGCGCAATGCGCATGCCGCGCCCACCGCCCCCGGCAATCGCCTTGATGATCACCGGATACCCAATGCGCTTGGCCACCGCCAGGGCATCCTGCTCCTTCTCCACCACCCCTTCGGATCCCGGCGGCGTTTCCACCCCGGCCTTCTTGGCCAGCGCGCGGCTCACCGCCTTGTCCTCCAGCGCCTGCATGGCCCGGGGGCTCGGCCCGATAAAGCGAATATTGCAGCTTTCGCACACCTCCGCAAAGTGGGCGTTCTCCGAGAGAAAACCGTAACCCGGGTGAATGGCATCCACATCCGCGATTTCCGCCGCGCTGATAATCCGATCAATGCGCAGATAACTTTCGGAGGCCGGGGCCTTGCCAATACAAATCGCCTCATCGGCGAGCTGCACATGCATCGAATTGACGTCGGCCTCGGAATAGACCGCGACCGTTTTGACGTTCAACTCTTTGCAGGCACGGATGATCCGCACGGCAATTTCACCGCGATTGGCTACGAGAATTTTCTCAAACATGACGTTTCAATGAAAAGGGATGGACTGACCGCCGGGCGGCCGGGGGGACTCCCGCCGGATTAATGCGGGCGGACCTTGAACAGCGGCTGGCCGAATTCAACCGGCTTGCCATTTTCCACGAGGAGCTGGGTGATCACCCCGCTGACCTCGGATTTGATCTCGTTCATCACCTTCATGGCCTCAATGATGCAAACGACCGTCTCGGCGTTAACCGTGGAGCCCACCTCAATATAGTTGGTGGCTTCCGGTGAGGGGGCGCGATAAAAAGTGCCGATCATCGGCGATTTGATGTCAATTTCCCCGGTGGCCACGGCCGCCATCGGCGCGGGCGGGGTGCCCGCTGGCGAACCCGCCGGCGGCAGGGCCGCGTACGTCGGCGGAATATATTCATCCGCTTGCGAACCCGCCGCGCCGCCATTCAGACCGCGCTTTAACTTGATTTTTGAGTCCTGCCGTTCCAGTTCAAACTCCGTGATGGAGTTTTTTTTCATCAAATCGATGATGGCTTTGATATCTTTTAGGTCCACAGTACGTTTTCGTTAAAGTTACAAATAATTGAATATTCTAGCTCAAATAGCCTTAAATATCAGGTCCACACGACATCCATGCAGTTTTTACAGCTTGGATTGTTGGGCTAGCCTAACAAAATTGGGCAAAGGGTCAAGGTTAAAAATAGCCGGTGAAACCCGCAGTTTCGCCATAAAAGGACCGTAAAAAGGCTCCAAAATGCCAATTTCGGCTCATTTTACGCCAATGGCGGCCATTAAACCCAAAATATAGGACTGCGCCCCAAACCCGCTGATCTGCCCCCGGCAAACCGGGGCAATCAGCGATTTATGCCGGAATTCTTCCCGGGCATGAATGTTGGACAAATGTATCTCAATGGTGGGAATGCCCACGGCCGCGATCGCATCCCGCAGCGCGATGCTCGTATGAGTATAGGCGGCCGCGTTCAGAACGATGGCATCGTAATGACCTTTGGCCGACTGAATCCAAGTGACCAGCTCCCCCTCCAGATTCGACTGGCGAAAATCCACCGTCGCCTTCAGTTGCGCCGCCCGTTCGCGCACCGCCGCCTCGATCGTGGCCAGCGTGTCGCTGCCATAAACCGACGGTTCGCGCTGCCCCAGCAAATTCAAATTGGGCCCGTTAAGAAACAGGATTTTCATAACGCCAAAAGTCTAGCGTTTTGCCGGGTTTTTGTCGAATTCATTCGCCGGGAGGCCCGCTAGACACCCCAATAACGTAAAAGCTGTCCACGCCAATGCCGGGATATAAAGGCTGAACTCACCCAACCCCTGCACAAACCACGCCAGCAAACCGATAAATAAAGCCACGCTTAAATAATCGCCCCGAACCCAAATCCGGCGGCCAATCGTGGTCAGGGCCAGGGCGATCCAAGCCAGGTAGGTCAACCCGCCGATCAGTCCGGAATCGCAAAATTGTTCCAAGTAATCATTATGGGTCAGCCGCGCCATTTCCGCCTCCGGCGACTTGAGCCGGGCATAAGGTTTCTGAAAGGTACCCGGTCCCGTGCCCAAAACCGGATAATCTCGGGCGGTTTGGACCGCCGCACGCCAATAATCCAAGCGCGCCCCGGCACTCGTCGCCCCGGCGGCAAAATAATGATGGAAGCGGACGGCAAAGCTTCCCAAACCCACCGTCAGCACCATGGCGAGGGCGAGCCATTTCCAACGGGTTGGCCAGTTCAGCCGGAACAGCATCAAGCCCCCTGCGGCCACGGCCAGCAGCCAGCCCAATTTTGACCCGGTAAAAACGAAAGCAACCGCCCCTAAACCCATGGTTAGGGCGATAACCGCCCCGCGAATGAACGGTTTCAGCTTTTTTGTATCGTTAAAGGCAATGGCTATTGCCGCTGGAAGTAATAATAAAATAATGCCGGCCAGGGCATTGGGATAGACCAAGGTTCCATAAACCCGGCCTTTGGCAAATTTCGCCATAATCGCCGGATTGGCGATATCCATCCCATTAGTGGTAACGATAATGTTCTCCTTTTTAAGCTCCAGAACCATGCTGGGCGGCAGGTTGGTCCACTGCGATTTTTCGCCATCTTCAAGATTCTGGTGGTTTATGGGAAATTCATACAACCGCTGATCCACCGCCTCCATCAGGCAAACGGTAAAAGCCGCCAGAATGCCGGCCAGTAACCACCGCATCAATGGGGGTCGATTCATCAAGCAAAAACCAAGCAAATAGACGACCACACACCCGGCAAATTGTGGCAGCGTGCTCGCGGTCAGGGAATGGTCCACCGAGGTGGTGCTGGAAATCATTTGCCATCCCAGCCAAACCAACGGCAGCAACCACAGCAACCAAGTTTGAGATACCAGAGGTTTTGCCTCCATGTCCCCTCCCCGGCGGGCGGGAGGTGCGGCGCGAAACAATTGGTAACGGCAAATGAGCCCCCATCCCACCACCGCGAACGGCAATCCGATCCATGCCGCCCAATGCGTGGGCCAAAAGGAGGTTAGATAATCCGCAAGGGTTTCTGGCGGGATGATTTTTTGGTCCAGAATGACCGGATTACCAAACTTGAGAATGGCCAGGCCCAGAAACAGGCCCAAGGCCAGCGCGAACGCGGCCAGGGGGTTGAATTTGGACTGAGCCGGCATTTTTACAAAATTTCCAGAATGCAGATATTTTTTGCCGCGCAGTCGGCAAGTGCAGCCCCCAAGTCATCCTAAAAATGGAGCTTCAACAGGCCAACTTCCAAGGCCAGGGCTTCCTGAACGTTGGTGTGCAGCAGGCGCTGGGTTTGTTCGAGCTGCTTCAAGTTTTCCAAGGCTTGCTGGGGGGTGATGCGCCGGGCCACCGCCTCCGCCCCCTCGATTTCCGGGAATTTGAGCAAATCCCGGCCGATGGCGAGCGTGTGAATCCACGTGTCCCGAAGCCACCATATTAATAACGTCAACAGCTCGGAACGCCGCCGGCGGTATTCGGCCTCAATGGCGGCCGCCAGTTCCGTTTCCCACCGGTCGCGCAGGCTTTTGTCGATATCCTCGTGCTGTTCCAGCGGGGAACGCGCACTGAGCGATTCATCGACCTGTCCCTTGATTTCCGCCAGACGTTGCAAGAGGGCATCCAGCAGGCAGTAACGACCAAGGAGGCTTTTGCGCTCACTGGCGGCCAGGGCGCTGAAATGGGCCAGCCATTCCGCCTGGTCCGGCGCCAGGGCGGCGAGACCGTCGCCGAAGAAATTCAGGCGCAGACACCGCGAGACAATCGTGGGGAGCAGCCGCTGCGGCTCGGTGGTGAGCAGGATCAGCACGGATTTCGGCGGGGGTTCCTCCAGGGTTTTGAGGAAGGCATTGGCCGCCTGGGTGTTGAGCCGGTCGGCCCCGGCGATGATCGAAATCTTATAACCCGCCTCGGAAGGCTTGAGCTGAATCTGCTGCATCAAGTCCCGCATTTGGTCCACGGTGATGACCCGCAGTTTGGACTCGGGCCGCGCCCAATGCACATCCGGATGGAGATCCTGGCGGATCTTCTCGCAATTGAGGCATTTGTCGCAGGCATCTGTCGCCACGCCATCGGTGCGGACGGGGTGGAGGCAGTTCAGGGTCTGGGCCAGGGCTCGGGCGATGGCCTCCAGTTCCGGCATTTGATCACCGGAGAAGAGATAGGCATGGCCCAGCCGCCCGCGGGCGAGCGAGCGTTGCAGGAGTTGCACGCCTTGTTCGTGCTTGGAAAAACTCTTGAATGCCATCGAAAGGATGGTGCCGACGGAGGGGGTCGAACCCACACGGCTTTAGGGGCCACTGGATTTTGAGTCCAGCGCGTCTGCCAATTCCGCCACATCGGCACTGTGTTTAAGTGCTTAAACCGAACACTGATCCCGCAACAGAGTCAGACTGGCAGAATCTGTTGCGACGGACAATATAAGCCGGAACTTTTGGCCAAGGCAAGGGTGGAATTGGGAAAAGAAACAGAAAGACGCAACCTGGGCACGGCCCCCCGCCGCGCGGGTGGCCACAAGATGGGACAGGCTTCCCGCCTGTTTCCGGCGAGCACGCCCGTGCGAGCAGTCCTATTCGCTGGTAATTTTTCCTTTCGCACCTGCCTGTCCAAGTTTGGCGGCAATGCCAGGCTGAGCCCAAGCGGAAAGGGCGCTTCTTGCCCAAGCCCCACCGGGGTGGCGACCGCCTGTCGCCACCACCTCGCAAATTCCTTTTCCGTCCGAATATTCCCGCGCTTGCCATGCCCTGGCAACGGCTGGCCCCCGGAGCGCGGGTCCGTGACCCGCAGCGCGTCGCCTTTCAAGTCAGCGTGGTCATTAACCTTCCACCACCCCTGGTCAAGCGCCGGTTGCAGCTCACCGAGCCGCGCACCGGGGTCAGTATGAAGACCGCCATTCCCCCTGCCGCGAAACGCTCCACCCACGGGGGTGGCGACCGCCT
>CAITTG010000081.1 GCA_903895255.1 uncultured Verrucomicrobia subdivision 3 bacterium | reverse complement strand
TTAGTCACAGCGTGTTACCTCGCGTGGGTGGGCACCGACCCTGGGTTGCCGCACGGTTCAGTGGCGATCACGAATCAAGCACGGTTCAATTATCTCACGACGCTGGTGGCTTCCTCCGCGAGGGTGGAAATGAATCTGAACAGCACCAATCCGGCGGCGTTTTACACCATGGCCTTGTGCTACGACTTGGTTTACGACTGGATGACGGTCCAGCAGCAGAACGATACACGGGATTATCTTTATGCCATTGGTTATGGGTACAACAATACGGGTGGCGGAGGTTTAAGCCGGACGAGCCAGTGGGACGGCAATCTGCAAAACGGCGACTTTCCCAATCTCGCGGATGGGGTTGTGCTGCCGGAATTGGCCATCGAGGGTGAGGAATCAAATGTGACGGCCACCGTGCAAGCCGCCTTTGGCCCGACCCTGCCGTATGCGACCGGTGCCACGGCCTGGCCGCAGGCCTCCCCGGCGGCTGTGAATAATTTGCACCGGTTGATGAATTGGAACACGGATTGGTATGTGACCCCGTGGGGCTTTATCATGAACATGGTGGATTATTTTCAATTGGGTCAGAATATTTCCGCGCCAGCGGCGCTAGCACTGGCGCGGCGGGGGGAGGATCAATTTACCACCACTTACTATTACCAATCCTCGCTGGCCGCTTTTTACAACCTGGCCCCGCGCGAGGACGGCAAGGGCATGGCCTTATTCGACCATCATGACGGCCTCCCCTTCACTCCGGGTCCGGGCCAGTTAAACGCGGCTTACATCGTCAAATACATGTATCCGGATGATCCCATGGTGGATTATGTTTACCGGGCCTTCCGGCTGGAAAATGAAAACGACCTGGCGCAGGCAATCTTTGCCAGCGACCCGACGAACTTAAATCTCGCGGCGGTGGCGCAGGCAAAAAACCTGGCCCTGACCAAATTGGACCCGCAACGCGCCGTGGCGGTTTCTCGCAACAGTTGGGGTGAAAACGACCTGAACCTGATTTTTGAGAACCGGTTTGACCAGGACGGTCACATGCATGCCGAACGCAATAACTTTTCTTTGTATGCGCTGGGCCGCGCTTGGAGTTCGCCGCCCGGCTACCATTGTACAATTAACGATTTGATGGCCACCGTCTTGATTCAGAATCCGAGTCTGGCGGGCGACTCGGCCACGGCCGGTTATCTGGGACAGAGTCCGAGTTCCGCCACGCAAACCACCAACTCGGGTTTCGGACCGCCACCGCCCGGCAAGTTGCTTGAAATCACGGAGGATCCCGCAAAACAATGGACACTGTTCGCCGGCGATGCCAGCCCCGCCTACAATTGGGCGCTGGGCACCAACAATGCCATCAACACCGGCGTCACCCAATTGCAGAATGCCTATGACGGGCTGGCATCCACCCTTTCGCCCAACGAGCTGACCTCGCTGGCATCCATGTGGTCAGTGCAAACGACGAATTACAATTCAGTTTTGTATGCCCTGCGCTCGGTGCTGATGGTGCGTGGCCCTAATCCTTATGTTTTGGTGATTGACGACATTAACAAGGACGGCACCCCGCACAACTACCGCTGGAGCATGCCCTGCGCGGTAAGCTTTGGGGGTAGCGGAAACCGGTTCATTGACACCCATACCAACGCGGTTTACTCCTCCCTCACCAACCTGCCGGGCGCAACCGCCACCGAAACGATCCTCTACCATCTAATTGATACGGGCACCAACAACCAGCCTGGCTTGCCCCGCCTGTTGGTCCGGGATGTCACGGAAACCTCAACCGCCGGTCAACCACCCATCTTTTTGGACACTCGTCCCGGCGGTTATGCCGGCGGCAACCTAACCTACGGTTACGATAATAACTCCAAGCTGTTCTCTTATGTGCCCTCCAGCCGGATCATGATCCAGCGCACCAACGTGGTTGCCCCGGTGTTTAAAGTCCTGCTCTTTCCCTTTCTTACCGGCAGCAACACCCCCGCCACGGCGTGGAGTCCGGATCAATCCACGCTCACGATTGACCAGCTAAATGGCACCGTGGACAAAATCACCTTTAATCACACGAATGCCGACCATCGCACCCGCATCACCAGCTTTGCCCGGACTTTGGGTCGCTCCGCCCCGGCAATCAATGTGCCTGCCAACATCATCGTCAATGCCAATGCCACCGCCCCCAATGGCCAGCCTGGCGCCAGCGTTAACTTCATTGTGAGCGCCACCGATTATTTGGGGAAGGCTTTAAACCCGGCTCTGAGCTCCCCTTCGGGAACGATTTTTCCCGTGGGCGTAAACACCGTGCAAGTCTCGGCCGTGGACGCGCTGGGCCAGCAAAGTTCCACCAACTTTACGGTAACGGTCATCCCTTCCGGTCCGCTCGTCGCGCCCGTGGCAATTGAAAATCTGGCCTCCAGCGGCAGTGGTTACGGCGTCACCCTTTCTTGGCCGGTCCTTTATGGTGCCACTGGTTATAATGTCAAACGCTCCACCACATCCGGGGGGCCCTATGTGAACCTCTCCACGAATCAGGCCGGCCCTGCCTTCACCGATGCCAATTTGACCAGTGTCCACTACTTTTATGTGGTCACGGCACAATTAAATGCCTACGAAGGCGCGCCTTCCAGCGAAGTGGCCCTGACCCCGAACACCGCCGGACCGTTTATTGTGGGTTGCATCGGGAATGCCGTGGGCGACGGCGTGTATGCCAGCGGGACTAACTACTTGCTGACCTGCTCGCAAGGTGACATCCCCGCGGGCAACTTCAGCGAACAATGTACTTATCTATACGAGCCTTGGAGCGGGGACGGCTCCTTCACCATCCACCTCAACAGCCTGTATCCTTCCGCCAGCGCCGTAAGTCAGTTTTCCAAATTCGGCGTCATGATGCGTTCGAGCTTGGTGAACAACACCACTTATGCCATGGCGGGTTACAACCCCTACGTTTCGCCGCTGTTCTTTCAGTATCGCTCTGTGGCGGGCAGCGTTGCCGGCGGTGCCAGCCTGTTTAACTACAGCAGCATTTACCCGCCCGTATGGTCCCGGCTGGAGCGCTCCGGCACCAATTTCAGCGCCTATTATTCATATGATGGCAGCACTTGGATCCAGATTGGCACGTCCACCAATCTCCCCCTGCCGGCGAATACCCTGGTCGGTCTCGCCGTCGCTCCGCAAAACACGACGCCAGCCAGTGCCACCTTCGATAATGTGGTATTTCTTGGTACCCCGGTAGTTTCTGGGTCCGCCAGTGGTGTGAAAATAAGTTGGGCGGGATCCGTGGCCGCGGCGTTCTCCGTCCAGCGCGCCACCAATCAGGCGGGCCCCTATGCGGTGCTCGCTGCGGGGATCACCAGCACAAATTACGTGGATGCGACAGTTCTGGGCGGCAGTAATTACTATTATTTGGTTACGGCTATTGGTGCGAGCGGGGGCCTCACCACGAGCCCCGCAGTGCGCATCACGGCAGCCCCCGTGCTGCTCCCGGCCTTTACCGCTAGCGTGACCAACGGTTCCGCGCCGCTGACAGTGGTCTTCACCGACACCACCTTGGGCACAGTTACCAACCATTATTGGAATTTTGGAGACGGAACCACCACCAACTCCTCGTCAACCGTGGCCACCCACACCTTCACCACCGCCGGCACAAAAGGAGTGACCCTTACGGTCACCGGCCCGGGAGCCACCAACGCGGTCAGCTTGCTGGTATTTATAACCGCGCCGCCGCCAGTGCTCGGCGGTTTGCAAGCTCTCGGCGGGCAATGGGTCATTACCGGCACCAACGGCACCGCCGGGTCAAATTATTTGGTGCTGGCCGCCACTAATCTGGCCATTCCCGACAGCAATTGGATGCTGCTGGCCACCAATCAATTTGGGATTGGCGGCGGGCTTATCTTTACCAACCCGGGCGATCCCCATGTTCCTAAAATGTTTTTCCGCCTGCGCTTGCCTTGAATCACCTCCGGCACCGGTGCACGCAGTGATGTTTCAATCCGCACCCCGGTCTTAACCTCGACTCGGATTTCAGAACGCAACCAGCCCCGCTGCTCAATCGCCGGATCAACCCGGAATATGGATGCGGCATATGCACGTGACACTCAGTTTTAACCTTTTCAGAGACGTTTCAATTAAAAAGTGCTGGAACAAGCCACTTTTTACGTGGCACTTGTGAATAACTTTTCCAAAGTATTAGTCAAATCATTGCCTCGCTGGCATTTATTATGCAGTCAACGCTTGTTCGGATCTGGCGGGTACAAAAACCAAGGATTTGGCGAAGCGGCGGCACCACTTGCGGGCGGTTTGGCGGTCGGCGGGGCTGCCGCCGACCAGGTCGTGCTGGCCACTGGCTTTACGGACCAGCCGGACCTGGCCAAAACAGCCGATGGTTTCATCCGGAACCCACAAACAGAAGCATGGTTGTTTATTTCTCATGCCGACAGTTTGACAGGGGACCCTGGACATCCGCTGTCCAGGTCGAAAAATAGTTGAAATTATTTTTTGGAGGCTTGGTCAAGCGGCTTCCAGGCCGGCTTTGGCGCGGGAACCCAGAATCATCCGGTAGGTGAAGCCGCTCCCAACGGCTTGCTGGGTGGCGTAGTCCTCCTTGGCCTTAACGGTCAGGTCGTCAATCATGTTGTCACCTTTGATTTCCACGATTACATAGGTGCCGTCGGATTGGCGAACGAGGAAGTCCGGGAAATAGTGGCGCAGGGTGTGGGAAATCGGGTCAATGTAGGCGATGCAAAATTCGGACTGGCCGTGGGTGAGCATGCCGGTAAACCAGATTTTTTCAATTTTCTTGTCCTCCAGACATTTCCAGAAAAATTCATGTTCGGGGGAGGAATCGAAACAGTAGTTGTCCAGATGGAACGATTTGCCGGCGCGGGCGGCATAGGGGGCAGTCTGGTAGTTGGCAATGAGGTCTTTTTTGCCGGTGACGCGGTAGTAGCCGGGGTCGGCGTCCGGCATTTTTACCAGTTCGACTTCGTAGTTTTCTTCGCTCTTAAATTCTTTGAGGTTGTAGAACTCGGCAAAAAGCCGGGGGATGATGTGATCGTAAAGCAATTCGTTGAACTCGTTGACAGCCACAAGGATGGCCGGGATGGTGTCCACGGTGGAACGGAGAACGGAGGCGATCAGCACCGGCGGTTTGTTCAGGTAGCGGGAGATCTCGGCAACCAAGGTGAGTTCGGAAAATTCCCGCTGCTCGCGGATGTAGCTCACGTCCTCTTTGTAAGTTAGCTGGGTGAGGTCGAGCCCCCGAAATTTTTTGTGAATAATGCGGTAGCGCTCCGTGTCGGCCTTTGCCAATTCCAGATCGACGCCGGCGCGGACGTCCTTTTCTTCCAGCTTGTGCAGCTTACTGATACGTTTCAGTTTGATTTTTACCGGCGGCGGCACGAGACGGACCTCGACCGGGATGCCCTCTTTTCCGGATTTGCCAAATTCGTCCACCGAGAGCCGGAAATTTTGTTGTAATTCTTCGTCCAAGATTTTGAGATTTTCCTCGGAGAGATAGACCGAACCGGTCTGTTGCTCGGTGGTGATGGACCGCAGGCAGCGCATGGTGGCCTGGAGGACAAAAATCCGGGAATCGGGTTTGCGATGCAAGGCGACGCCAAAGAGGGAACGGCAATTCCAGCCCTCCTTGCCTTTGCCGACGAGCAGGATGAACTGTTTGGTCGATGCCGCCGTGTCGAGGTAGATGAACTCCCGCAAGTCGTCGTTGTTGGTCAGTTTTTCATCGCCGACGTTCACGAGGATGGAGGAGGTGGGAATGCCTTCCTCGATGAGAACTTGCTCCAGCACGGGTTTTACCTCCTCCGTCAACTCCGCAATGGTGGTGGCGAAAAATGCCAGTTTGGGGAGCATACCTTCGTATTTTTGCCCGCCATGCTTTTTCCAAAAATCCTTAATGACGGCGCGGATGAACTCCTTGTCTTTGGTGTTGGAAAATGAATCGATGTCCACCTTTTTCAGATAGGCTTTATCAATGGCGTCTTTCAGGCCGTAGGTATAGACCACTTCCGGCAAGAGCCGGTTGCCGACGTAGGGCGTGCCGGTGTAATTGTAGCAGGCAACGACGCGGGTTTTGGCTTCTTTAAGGTGCGCGGCCAACTCGTTGATGGTCATGCGCAGCGACGTGGCGGTTTGCTGCAGGCCCATGTCTTTGCCGAGTTTGGAGCCGAAAGCATGGTGCGCCTCATCAACGTAGATGCCGAGTTGTTGCAGCCGGGTGAGCTTGGCAAATCGCTGGTTTTGCAACAGGTCGCCTTCGGTTTCAATTCCTGCCTCCAACTGGTAGAGGTCGTCGAAACCAGCGGTGACGCTTTTGGCCTTGTAGGCATCACCCTGGGCAGCGAAAAGTTGTTCTCCGGGCGTCTTTTCCTTGTGCTGCTTTTTGAGAATGATTTTCTGGGTGTTGGAAATGACGATGTTGAATCTCGACTGGTCAATGATGTTCAACGAAAGGCCGGTGTCGTCCAGAAAATGAAATTGCAGGTGAGTATTGAGCCAATTCACGTATTCGGGCGGGATCACTTTGGACTTGTCGAACGTCTGGATTTCCCGGAGCGATTGCAGCACAGTTTTATCCGGTGCGAACACCAGGGCGTTGGGTGGATTGACGGGGCGGTAAGCCATCCTGACGATGGCTTGGGGGCGCAGCGGCTGGTTGTCATGCACCACGCCGTCCACCACGGCAAAGATGTGGCCGCGCACGAGGAGAAGAAACCGGCCGGTGGCGGGCAAAGCGGCCAGGGCCGCTTTGACGCGCAGGCGGCTCAGGCCGGGGTATTGCTCGAAACCGAGCTTGGAATACTGGGTTTGGAAAGGAAACCGGCAGCGATCTTTGCGTCCGGCCCCCTTTAAGAGGCGGTGAGCCGCCGCATAGGGGACGTCCAAGCCGGCGGCAGTGGCGCGCACGGTGCAATCCAGCTTCTCATTGAGATAACCGGCGGCGCTGCGTCCGGCATCGGTGTTAAGGATTTTCATGGCTTATTTGAAATTCAAGCGCCAGCGGGGGACGGTGGTGAACCCAACCTCGGCTTGGGTGGCGGGGGGAACAATGACCGGGCGGCCGGACGAACAGCGGCGGCGCCATTCAGGCGCGGGGCGCGGTGCTACCCGCACGGGGCTATTTGAATTGGCGTTGTAGGGGGGGTGGTTATTGCGCATATCGGGGGTGGTTAAGGGTTGGTTGGTGGTTAGTGGGGAAACGGGCTCGACTGGCGTCTCGCAGGGCGGCCGAGACGGCCGCACTCCGGAGGCACAAAGGCTGTGCCAGGCTTTGGCGGTGGCGGCGAGTTCGGCGCGCAGGGCGGGCCATTGCAGTTCCAGTTCGGCTTCATCCACGGTGGGGATGGTGTTCCCACTGGCGGCGAATTCTTTGCGGGCGGTGTCCAGCAGCTCGGCGAGGTTGACTTCGCTGGCATGTTCGCC
>CAITTG010000080.1 GCA_903895255.1 uncultured Verrucomicrobia subdivision 3 bacterium | reverse complement strand
TCGCCACCCATGCGTGGGAACTCGGCATGGAAGCGACCGCCGCGTTGCGGCGAATGCGCCGCCGAAAACGCATTATTGCCGCCTGCTACTCCCAAGCTGAATTGTGGCCTTAATGTCACCCTATTATGCGATTCTCAATAGGAAAACCCTCTGGCGACTCGCAATTCCCGGATATTCTGGCCAAATATTTGCAAAATTTCCTCGTTCTTCACTTTTTACCTCAATTGATTGCCCATCCACTATCAATTGGCAATGCCTATTACCAGCCATTGGCCAGCGCCCCGTCACCGCCCAGCCCTGCGCGTCGAACTTGCCGCCAGTGTCAAAGCCCGGAACGCAATTATTGGCTCAGTTTACAAACCAGAGACTAAACCCAAAAGTCCAGAGCTTTGTTCATGGCGCCGCCGATGCAGAAGCGCATCAATTGGTAGTAAAACTCGAGACAATTAAGACAGGCTATTTCGTAGCGTTAAGAATTTGAAAAGATTGCCTCACAATCTCAGCGGTTTTAAATTTGATCTCGCCCCCCCGGCCCCATTGCCAGGCGCCCACAGTGACGGTTACCGGGTAGCGGGTGCGAGGCGGGACTTTAGTAAAGTTTAGACTATTGGCCTGGATGATCGCCGGTCCGACGACAACAAAAAAGCGGACGGGAAGCCCGCTATCGCTATGAGCGATCAGAGGGATGGATGAAGTGCCAGCCGCCACGTTGGGTATTTTATCAAAGCTGATCTTTTGCGGAATTCCCTCAACGTGCCCGTCCCGGCTGATTTGGCCGGGCTGCACGGCAGCGCGAATATCCGCAGTGCCCGCCTGACGCACCGCCACATAAATGGGCGAGGGCCAGGTGCGATCCAATGCGAGGCGAAAACGACTGTGCCCCAAAGGCTCCACGCAGCCGCATAACCATTCCAGGCTGGGCGCTCCTGGAGCCCGGGCCAGCGGCTCGCCCGCACCTACGAAGTTCGCTGGCAATTGGTCCAGCAGCTTGCCTCGGAGCGTGAAAGTTATCCCGTCGGCCGCCGTTTCCAGCGTGGGTGTGATCAATGCATTGGTGGACGGCTCGGGGCGTTTGTTGATGGGTAGCCAAGTAATACCATTAAATGTGTAAGGAAATGGCTGGCCATGTTCGTCCGCAAACGCCGGCAATTGGGTGGCCGCGTGCCAGTTGATGTGGGCGATGGCCTGGGCTTCCTCCGCGCTGTCCCGATCAAAATACCAGGGCACCGCTCGGGCCTCGGGTGGAGTTTCTACATACGCTCTAACCGGCTGGTTTTCATGGCCCGGCACCGGTAGATCCGCCAAAAAACCATTGGCGAGTAAAATTGGCTTCAGGGCCGCACCTGGTTGTTCCGGCAGACGGGCGCGGACAACCAGGTTGATATAATGGGCAAAGTATTGAACTAGCCTTTCCGAACAATCGAAATGGCCACTGGTGCCGTCCATCACGTAACTCAAGGGCCAGTCCGGGTATAGTTTGCGCTGGTTTAGAATGCCTTCATACGCCGGACCGATGTTATTCCAATTGGTGCGGATGTCGGATTTGTCCTGGGACCATTCTTGGGCGGTGCCAAACGCCACTAGGGCGGGCACCTGCCGGTTTCGCGGAGGCAGGTGGTTGTTTTTGATCCAAATGCCAGCGATACAACGTTCGGGCGCGGCTTCCACCAACGCGTCCACCATCAACAAATGGCCGGACTCGCCCATGGGCAGCCAGGGTACGGTGGCGACTTCCGCGTAGCCGGATTGGGTCGCGAGGCCGTCGAGCAGTTGCTGCAGAAAGGCGGCCTGGGTTCCATTTTCATTTTTGGCCTTAAAGTTATAGAAGGACGGCACGCCCCAGAAAATACCCAGATCATTGGCCGCGCAGACCTGGCGGATGGCCGGATGACCAACCAGCATATGTTCCGGCACGTTGGCGCACAGAATTAACAAACCGCGCAGGCGATGGCAGTTTTCGGGAATCCAAAGGTACCCGGTGGCCTTGGTTGGAAGACCGTTGCTCCAGGCGGAGCAGCTGCCACTCTGCATGAATTGAAACACCTGGTTCACCGGCGAGCGCAGTGCTTCCAGGGATTCGGCCGCCGCGACTGCCTTGCCCAGCAGGATTAGGCATAAGGCAGCCAGCAACCACACTCCGGCAGGGCGTTTACTCTCGGGTTGGAATTTCATGAAAGCAAAATCGCGGCCATTTTTAGCGTGCGGTTCGTTCGCGGTCAATTTTAAGTGGCTGGGGCAGAAGCCGGAGCTGTTTGAGGCCGGCGGCGACACCTGCCGCATTTAATCTGGCACCGGCAACGCTCGTGTGGACGTGGTCGTCAACGCTGCAAAAAAGACGGCTGACTGGTTCCTGCCCCAAGATCTGGTAATGTTTTCGGATAAACTCTTCCAGATCCAGAAAAGGAATTCCCGCCGAGCCGGCCACGATGGCGGACCATCGACCATAATCCGAGGCGGGGTCCGCCAGTTTCTCGCCCCGCCACCGATTCCGTACCGTCAACGACAACAAAACGGGCAACGCTCCCCGGGCTCGGGTTTCCATCACAAATTGCCGCAAATAGGCGCCATAGGTCAGCACCGTTTCCTGCCGGCCGTCCGGCAGGCAAACGGATTGGGTGGTTTCACCGTCTCCCGGCAGCACGCCCCGGCAGCGTCCCTCCGCCAGCAGGTCGGCATCGTTATGTCCAAATTGAATCAGGACGAGGTCCCCTGGGGCTAATTCCGCCAGCACCCGCTGCCAAAGGCCTTCGCGCCGGTAAGACCGGGTACTGCGACCGGGGCGGGCGCGATTTAGGACTTGGATGGTGGCGGGATCGAGGCAGGGCATTAGCTCGTCACCCCAGCCGCGCTGACCGGGGCCGTTACTATAAGCGGTGGAATCACCCACTACGAACAAGGCCGGGAGGTGCGGCGGGCGGCGGGATGGACTTCGCCAGCCGGCCTTAAAATTCTCCAGCAGGACAAGTTGACCATCGGTGGCCAATCGGAAGAGTTGCTCGCCCCCTTCCGCCGGGCGGTCCGGTCGATCCCAAGTCACCCGCAGGGCATAACGGGGTTGCGCCCTGCGGTTTGCCAAAAACGGGGTGCCGAGTTGAATTGGTAATTCCACGATGGCCGGGCGCGCGGTTGACCAGGTCGTTGCCACGGCCTCGGCACAGGGAGCATCCGGCTGGCTACCGTCCACCCCCACTTCATAAACGCTGGCGGCGATTTTCCCGTGTTCCAAACCGCCAGGCGGCAGTTTCAAACCCACCCGCGCAGTTAGCTGGGCGGCCACCTGGCTAAGTTGGATCACTGCGAGATCCACTTCCTTGATAACCGCATTCATGAGTTGGGATAACTTCGGGATTGAGACTGGCACCAGCGCACGGGTGGCAACCATCTGGTCGATGACCGGGTAAAAAAAGAGGGCGTCTTGCGACGCCCTCTCATGATCAACCTTGTCATCAAGGATAAACCAGCCGGTAAAACACCGAGGCTTTGCCCGTATTAGGGGTGACTGTGTAAGGACTGCTGGCACTGGTTTGACGCACCCAGTTAGTCGCAAGGCCGGTGGCGAGACTGTTCGTCTGGGCTTCGAGCACCCAGCCCTGGCCACTGGGCCAGGTTAACACCAGGTTGCCGCCGGAGATGCTGGTGGTGATGCTGGCTGGCGGCGGATTAACCCCGCCCGACTGGTAGTTGGTTAGCACCACACTGGTGCCAGTGTAGAGCACCTGGTAACTGGCGGTGGCGGAATTGGCCACGGCCACGCGGCCACTGGTCACGTTGGTGAAAGCACCGGACAGGCCGCCTGCGGAGAGGATGGTGAAACTGCCGCCTGCCGCCGGGGTGAAGTTATTATTATTCACGATCAGACTGCCATTTAACACCGCGGTGCCAGTAACGGAAACCGTGTCGTAATAAGCGCCGCTATTGGTAAAAGCAGAGGCCGGTGAGGTGCCGTTGACATCGATGGCCAGGGTACTGCCACCCGCGCAGGAGTAGTTGCCGGTGACCAGCGTGCGACCAGCAATACCGGGACCGCCGGGCGACAAACTGCCGCCATTATTTACGAGTGTGCCCGTCGGATCGCCGGCCACGTCACTCAAGTAAGTCACATCCACATTGCTGGCAATCAAGGTGCCTCCGAGGAAGGAGAACACCTCCGAGCCTGCCGCGCCGTTGGGATAACCACTAATCGTGCCACACGCGGACAACACGCCGGTGTTGGTGAGGATAAACGTGGCGGTGCTGGCGCCATCGGGACTGCCGCCGAGATGAACATTCCCGCTGTTGGTGCCGCTCCGCAGCGTGAGGGATCCGCCCGCCAGGGTGTAGCTGGCGGTTTTGTTGGTGGCGGCATTATTGGGGCAGCCCATTTCGAGGTTATTATTTTGGGACCCCGCCACGATGACATTCCCGCCGGTTTGTGTCACCGCAGCATTGCCGTAATATCCCTTGGAATTGTTGGCATAATCATGGGTTCCAACCAAATAACCATAAAAAGACGGGCTGGCCGTGGCCCCCGGCGTGGTGGTCGTGTCATCCACCAGCACCGTCCCGCCCGTGAGGGTGAACGTCTGGACCGGGTTGGCCGCGGAACTGTCAGTAAACGCCAGCCCCCAGGCGCTGACGTGAAACAATCCGCCATTGATAGCCACATTGCTGCGAATGAAACGTCCGCCGCCATCCGCGTTCGCCGGCGCACCATAGTAGGAGGCGACGAGCGTTCCGTTGTTAATTTCGAGGGTGGCCGGGGAGACGCCGCCGCCGATTTGCACGAACAGCGGGGCATTGGTAACATTGTAATAACCGCCATTAATGATCAACCAGGCATCCGGCTCTGTGTTGGGGCTGCCGATGCCAAAAGTGCCCGCTGAGGATCCGCCCCCAATAATGTTCGTGGAATTGGGTGAACCATTCAACACCAGCGCACCGGCGGCATAATTTTCTATCGTATTGTATACGTTGATGCCATCGGCCAAAGTGACGGTGTTTGAATAGCCGTCGCTTGTGCCGTAATTAAGGATGGAACTTGACAGGGAATTGGCGCTCACGACCCCGGGCTGCGCATACTGATCCGACCGGTAATAGGCCAGACTGCCACCATTGAGCACGGCATTGGTGGGCAGCGAGACCGAGGTCCCGCCGGTGTCAATTTGCAGGGTGCCCCCGCCACCCAAAGTCACCGTGCTCGTGCCCACAGGCGGGTTCTGAAGCACCAGGGTGCCATTCAGGTTCAAGGTGTCGTTGGTGCCGTCCAAGGTGAGGGTCTGGTTCAAGGTGCCCCCGGAATTAACCTGCAAGGTGGCGTTGCTGACTTCCAGGCTCACACTGGACGAACCTCCATTCAAATTGGCCACGGCCAGGGTGCCGCCATCCACC
The DNA here is from genome assembly GCA_903895255.1 of uncultured Verrucomicrobia subdivision 3 bacterium. GTDB lineage: Bacteria > Verrucomicrobiota > Verrucomicrobiia > Limisphaerales > UBA11358 > UBA11358. Next base: position 45,260 of record CAITTG010000080.1, on the reverse strand, counting down.
GCAATCGGCCCGGTAAACGTGGTGCTGTTGTCGGCGCTCAAAATCAGGGTCCCGGCCCCCAGCTTGGTCAGGGAACCATTGCCGGTAATGGTCGCGCCGATGCTGTGCGTGTTGGATTGGTTGAAAACCAGGGCGCCGTTGTCGGTGATGGCGGACACCCCGTCGATTGAGCCTGAAACGACGCCGTTGCCGACTTGTAAGCTGCCTGAATTAATGCTCACCGGGCCGGTCAGGAGGGAATTGGTCGTAAGCAACGTTACCGATCCGGTGCCCGCCAGGGTAATTCCCCCGCCGCCGGCAATCTGGCCGGTGCCCATGATGGTGTAGTTGTTGGCGTTGTTGTTGAACGTAACCGTGGAGGGCTGGACAATGGTATTCAAACTAATGGCCGGGCTCGCGCTGCCACTGTCGTCAAAGGCGACATAATCGGGATCGCCATAAGCCGCCGCACTGGAACCATTCAGCCAGTTCAAGGTGCTTGTATTCCAAGCATTGCCCGCGAGCCCGCCCTGCCAGGTGAGATTTACCGCCGCCGCTGTGGCATGAACCACGCCGGTGGCCGAACTGGTGTTGCCAAAGACGTCGGTGACGGTCAACACATTGGTATAGGTGCCAATTGAGTTGTAAGTATAGGCCACCGTCGTGGCCGCGGTGTTGGTCGTGCCGCCATCGCCGAAACTCCAGAACCGGTTGGTGATGATGCCCGTGGAACTGTCTAGGAAAGTGGCGGCAAAAGGGGCAACCCCGATGGTGTTAGTGGGGCTGAATTTCGCGGCCAGGGGCGGCACGGATACGCCATAGTTGGTCAGGATCAGATTGTTGCCGGCAATCAGGACCTGGAAATACTTGCCACTGGCGGGCACCCCGTTGACGGAAACAGGAATATACCCAGCAAAGCCCAGGCTGCCCGGGCTAGCCACCAAACCACCGGCGGCGCTTAGAATGGTAAAGGCACTGGTGGCGGCCGGAGTATAACCATTGATCAAATTAGCGGTGATCAACCCCGCCACACTGCCGCTACCGGTGACGGAAACCGTATCATAATAGGCACCCAAGTTGGTGTAAGCGTTCGCGCTGGTGGTGCCGCCGATATCCACCGCCAGCGTGCCGCCGGCGGTCTGGACATAACCACCCGTGATCGCAATTTTGCCAGGCGTGGCGGAGCCGCCGGGGGCCAGAATGCCGGCGGTGTTGCTCACCACCAGGCTGCCAATGGCACTGGCCGGATCGTTAAACCCGGACGACGTGGTGATGGTGGTGGCAGTTAGCTGTCCGCCCGTCCAATTAAAGATGCGGTCCTGGGAACTGGCGGCGGCGGCGGCGGCAATCGCACCATTCACCAATAATTGACCGCCGGAAAGGTTGACCGAATTTACCTCGGCGTTGCCTTGGGCGACGGTGGTTCCCAAGGTCAGATTGCCTTTAATATAGGCCGTGCCACCATTGCCGACACTGAACGAGTTGTTCTCAGTAGCATTGTTGGCAACGGCCAGACCCAGCGTAATTCCGCCGTTGGTGACCGTAAAATAGCCAAAGCCACCCCCGTTGTCGTTGACGGAAAAATTCAGACCAAAATTATTCGCGAGGTGATTTTCCGCAATCGCGCTCAAAAAAGTCATCGAGCCGTTGATGATATTATAGGTGCCGTGGAGGTAATTGGCATTATTCGTGAGCGTTACCGCGGCGCCGCCGGTGACGTTGAGAATGCCCACGTTATGAGCGCCGGAATTATTCTGGCCCAAATAGCCGATAGTCCAGGTGCCACCGTTCAGGGTGTTGGTGTAGGGCACCATGTTGGCACTGTCATTATAGCCAAAGAACTTGACGTAAGCCGGGCCATTGCCCGCCACTAGCAGCGTGGCCGAGGCGGCGGCGTAGGACTGGAAGTACGACAGCGCGGTGCCGGCCGCAAAATTGAAGGTCTGACCATTGCCATTGGTGGCTTTATTTTGAATGCCACCCAGCGCGGCGGTGCTAATGATCGTGCCCAGCGTGACCGGATTCGTGCCCGTCACTACTAGGGTGCCATTATTCGTGATGTAACCACCAGCACTTACGGAGGCCCCGTTGTTGGCCTGGAGCCAGCCCGTGTTGACGTTAGGAGTTGCATTCGCGTTGGGGCTGGCCGGCCCGCTGCCTGCCGTCAAGGTGACGTTGCCGGCAATGGAGCCATTGACCGTGCAATTGGCACTCAGATTGGTCGCATTATCCAGCACTGGTCCGTTAATAATGCCACCGGCCGCCACAGTTAGGGAGCAATTCGTACTGATGATCACCGTGGAGGCGGCACTCAAAACGCCGTTGGATCCGACCGTCAGGGAACCGCCTGTGATCAATGTGGAGCCGGTGTAAGTATTTGTGCCATACAGACCAAGGGTGCCCGCGCCCGTTTTGCCCAAAGTGTAGCCATGCCCTCCGTCTGCGATGGTGCCATTGAGATTCAGGGTGCCAGCCACAACCGAATTGGTCTGACCCGGTCCCCGGAGGGTGATGGGCGATCCCAGGGTCAGCAATCCATTGCCGAATTTGGTGATGTCCAGGGCGTTCAGCGCCCCGGGACCGGAGAGCACGCCATTCGCGATCAGCGTGTTGGTAACCGTCAGATTCCGGGCGGCGGAGATGGCCACGGGGCCACTGCCAAGGATTAAATACTGGCTGCCAGCATAGGTAAAGTCACCGTTCCAAAACTGGGGATTATTCCCGGACAGCGTGACGCCGCCACTGGAGTTGTTGTTCAATACCCCGCCAAGGATGGTGAGGGGGCCGGAGCCGGGAGCCGTGCTGCTATTCAGGTTCAGGATGCCTGAGCTTAAGGTTACGCCCCCGCTGAACGTGTTGACCCCGGCCAGGGTGACAGCTCCGGTGCCAGAATTGGTGATGCCAAAACCACTGCCGCCATCAGTAATGGGTCCAAAAGCTTTGACAGTTTGCCCGGCAGCCACGACCCAGGGTTGCGAAGCCGCCAGGGTGATCGCATTGCTCAGCGTGAGGCTGGCGGTGGCCACCGAGAGGTCTATGCCCGCCGCGCCCAAGGTCAGGGCATTGCCATCGTTTTGAATTGTGAGTGAATTGGTGGGCGACAACACCTGAATCCCGTTCCATGCCGTGGCCGCACCCAGAGGCCAGGCATTGGTCGAACTGTAAGCGGTGGCCCCATCGAACTGGGCGATGTCACCGCTTCCTGGCACCGCAACACCCGACCAGGCCGCGGGGTCCGTGAGGACATTGACATTATCAAGTTTTAAAATGGGGGAGGACTGGCCGGTTCCTCCAGCCAGCAGGCTGGCGGCGGCTGTCACCAAGAGGAAACGGATGGGTGTTTGATAGGCTTTCATGTTTCAGGTTGCAATTTATGGATTGAACTATGAGTTCGCGTTTTGTTGAAACGTGGATTTAGGCATACACTAAAAGTTTGGGCCAAAACTGGAAGAGGCTATTTTGCGGCACAGAGGGGTGAAATTACGTCGTCTCTCGCAACCAGGGATAGCGGCCCGGGTTCATACCTTTCCGGTCAAAAATGTGAGTAAACGGAGCGTCAGGGGCGGCAGTGCGGCGGGCGGCGGCGGTCACCAGCTTACTCGGTTGGCCAAACTACATCCAACCGCCTTTCGGGGGGAAACACCGTCAGGGATTGCACGCGGCCACCCAGCACATTTCCCTCTACAGTGGTGTTGAATGGGGCATGGAGTTTGAAACTGGCACTCCACGTTTTGGGCCAGGCCGGGAGCAGGTAAATTTTCCTGCCGACACTTTGCAGGAGCATTAACTGCAAGGCATTCATGCCATTGCCCCCATTATCCTCATCGGGCACATAATCCGAACCATGCGCCCAAAAGGCGGGAAAGCGCACTTGCGGTTCCTGCCGCTGGAGGACGAAAACCACATTTTTGCGGGCGGTGTCCGTGTCGCCGAGCAGCGCGGCCTGGATGCCGCTTTGCCGCCAGCAACCATCCTCGCGAAAGCGCCGGGCGGCAAATGTGGTTCGGGCCAGTTCGAGGTCCGGTTGATGCAAGCCATACAGCCGGAAGGGATAAATGGAGTAGAGTTCGGGGTTTTCAAAATTATGGCCGTGATCATAAACTTCCGCCGGCAAGAGCAGTTTGGTGCCATTGATTTGAGCCACCGGCAACGGGGGAACCTCGGCGAGGAGTTTTCGCCAGCGGGCCCGCAGGGTTTCCGTGGTCAGGGCTGGCGGCAGGTTTAACAAGCCGCCCAATACCCAGCGCAAACCGGCAATGTCAGGCGCGGGATTTTGGGCCTTCCAATACATTTCGATGGCGTTGTCGGGTGCCAGCAAGAGATGACCTGCCGCGTCGCGGGGAAAGTGCTGGTCAAAAAAAGTCACCCCGGCAGTGGCGATGGGCAAGAGGGTCTGGCGGACAAAGTCCTCATCCCCAGTATATGCATAATAATCCAGCATCATGGCGCTCAATTCGAGGACCGGGGTAAAATAATGCTTGGTATAGCTGCCGGGTTCATTGGTGGTAAGCCGGCTGAGCCCGCCGTAAAACGGGGCGGTTTCCGCAAAATACGCGCCGTCATGCCCGTAAAACTCGCGCACCAGGCGGGCATTGTTGGGCAGGATGTTCCGGAACATCTCGAACAGGGGTTGCATCATTTCAAAATCACCGCTCTGCAATAGCGGCCAGTAGAGGGGGCGGGTGTTTTGGAACCAGTACTGCCCTCCCCAATCCCGGGCATCCGCGCCCACCCAGTAATTGGTGGCCACCCCCTTGATTTTTTCCTGTTTCCAATAATCCATGGTGAAGATGGAGCCGTTGAACTTGATCGGCGCCCCGCCCCGCCCCGCCGCAGCGGTGATAAACCGCTGCAGCACATAACCGCGGGTAACGTTTGTGGCCGCGACATCACCACCCACCACGATCCAACTGCGCTGCCAGAATTGCCGCCACCAATCCAAGTGCTGCACCCGGGCGGTTTCGCGGGGAACGGCCTGACTTCGCGCAATGAGATCATTCAATTGCGCCAGCCAGCCCTCGGTGGTGTCCGTTTGGGCGGTGAGGGCGCAGATGGCAAAGGCCTGCGTTCGTCCGGGCCTCGCGGAATGCAACTCAGTGGCGCTGCCCGCAACCAGGTTGTCACCCAGGATGGCCGCGCCAAACGTCCGGTTGGTCAGTTGCGGAATCTGCCGGTTCAGATTACGGTAGAACCAGACCACCCGGTTGGTTTGATCCGGCACGACGGTGTCGGACTGCAGATTTTTTTCCGGCAAGGGACGCAACGACTCGAAAGTGACTTGCAACTCATGGGGCTGGGCGGTTGCCGTTTCCACATGAATGACCGGCCGGTTGGCATCCACCCAAATTCGCACCTGTGACTCGGCATCAGCGGAGCCGGATTTGATGTCAATCTCCCCGGCCGCCAGTTCCAGTTTCTGGCTAAAAGACCCGCCCGGGACGAGTAAACCGGGTCGAAGTCTGACGCGCACACGGCCGAGTTTGGGCAGACCCTTGCCACCCGCAACGTTGTCGCTCCAGGCATCCGTTTTTGAAACGTAAAAGACCAGGTCACCATTGGTCTCCACCCAAACATTCAATCCCAAGTCACCATTACCCAGTGGCATGGAACCACGGGAATCGGAGCTGGGTGAATCCCAGACCACACTGCCGGCGGCCAGGGCTTCGGTGGGTTGGGCGGCCACGACGTGGCTGACTCCAGCCAGGAGCCAGGCCCAACCGGCCACGCAACAACCCATCCGCATTATTCCCCCAATAAATTTGATGGGCGGGACTTCCTTCATGGGGTCGCGTCACTGCCCAGCAGACGGGCTTGCTCGGGTTTGGCCAGCAGATGAGGAACCGCAACATCCCTGTATTGGTTACTGACCAGGACCACATTCCGGGCCCCGGGACCGATTTGCACCCCGGCGGTGGAGTGCGCAATGTGGTTGCCGTCCACCACCACATCCACAAAACGTACTTTACCATCATCGTGTGGCCGCGGATCGGCGCTCGGCGGAAACGCCACCCGCTGGTTGTAGCTCAGTTGATTACTTTTGACGATGATGCCTCGGCCGCCAGGCACAGGATGGGGTGCCACATCATTCACAAACACCAGCTTGCGGCCATACTGCGCCGAGCCAAATTTGGTGATGCGCAGGTTGCCATCGGTAAGGCCAATAAAGCTAAAAGGCAGATTGCCCTCCGGGTTGTTGCCGTGCGGGCCAATCCCAGGATGATAACTATTGGCATAGGCCACCTCATTGTAGCAAAACTGCACAAACCACCCGCTCTGCCCCCACAACCCCTGGTTGCGCTCCACCCGGCAGCTATCAATGGTAAAATCATAAAAACTACCATAGAGCTGGGAGAAGGCGCTGCAATCGGTGCCCGAGCACTCATAAACAATCATGTGCCGCATCAACAGCCATAGTCCCACGGTGCTCCCGGTGGTCGGGGGCACGTCCCAGGGACGATCCACGGTAAACTCGGTGGAAGTATTATGGGTGATCACGCGGTACTGCCCGGCGCCGGGACCGTCAAGCACCAGCAAAGCCAGCCCGCTGAATTCATCCGGCCGCGCCTTGATACCGGCCAGGGTCAAAGTTTGGCCGTCCACTAGCGTGGGCAGCCCAAACCAGGCGATATTGCTTTGCGCAATGGCCGTGGGCAGGGCGCTGATATCCAGGGTCATGGCCTCGCGTTCACCCCGCACAAAATTATAACTGCGGTTGTGGGCGGAGTGGACGTATTGCATGCCGATATTACCGTAACCCCAGGAGGCGGACGCGCGGATTTCATTGTTCGCGCAAACCTCGTAATGCGCGCCGCCACCCAGCTCCACCCAGCAATAACCCATCTCGTTCCCGAATAAACTTCCCGTTTCCCGGGCATTGACCAGGTTGCGCAGATGAACTTGCCCCCCCTGGGCCTGGCAGTCACTCAGTTCGAAATTTTCGACCCCCGTGATGCGGAGGATGTGCGCACCGTCGCCGTCAAACTTGCTGGGTTTGACGACCCGCCCGGCCGCATTGGTGACCACATTCCATAGGGCCGGCTCGCGGTCCGGATGGCTGCACATCAGCCAGTGCTGAAAGTTCACCCGGCGAAAAAACACATCGCGGGCGGTCATTGACCGGAGGGATTTTAAAGCCGGTGGCAGGCCGGCACTGCCCGGGACGTCAGTGAACAGGGTGTCCACTTTGCGGACAATCAGGGTTAAGTCTTCAACCGCAAACCTGGAGCCACCATACATCGCCCCGGCAGCAAAATCCACCAGGGATCGGGGTTCGTCCACCGGCCATTGGAGGACGGTGCTGTCCCGGCCCTCGCCGCGTAGAATCGTGCGCTCTGGCAGGACCAGGCAATTGGTCAGCCGGTAAGTGCCCCACGGGAGGAAAACGATGCCCCCGCCATTGGTGCCGGCGGCGGCCAGGGCGGCACGCAGGCTGGCGGAATCATCCGCCACCCCGTCGCCGTGCGCGCCGAAGGTTTTGACATTAAACACCCGGTCCGGCCAGACGTCCGGTCTTTTTATTTCCACCGCCAGGGGGCCGCCCCAGCCTGACGGGCCGCCAAAACCATTGTGAATCCAAAGGTCGCCCCGCCCCGGGGCCAATTCCCCAGGCAGCGTTGCAAACAAAGAGAATCGCTCCGCGTTGGTCACTGTTAGCTCAACCCAGTTGCCGGCAGCGGTGTGCAACACCGCGCGGGGCTGGCCAATATCTGGCGGCAGCAGAAAATTTTTACCAATAATTTGCACCACCGCCCCGGGAGGCGCCTGGTTTTGCGTCAGGCCCGGCTGGAGTTGCGCTGGTTGCATAAACCATAATTCCGGCCGGTTCAACACCACCGGGGCGCTGGTGGCCGCGCCATTTTGAACGATGGCCTGAAACAGTCCGGGGCGGAAACTGGCCGGCAGTTGAAACTTGAGCGAATTATCCGTCGCCTGGATGGCCGGGCAGGCCACGCCCGGTTCCGGCAGCGGCGTGGACCTGCCCGGATGCTCGACTGCCCCATCCGGCAGACGGCTCGCCGCCACTTGGGGCATCTCCGCCAACCCGCCGCCATAAAGCAACACCACATTGCCAGGTTCAACACTGTCGGGAGCCCAGAAAACCACCGGATTGGCGGGCACAGCTATTCCTGTGACCATACCCAGCCAAAGCGATAGCCAAAGATTTTTATTCATCATATTTCGTGGTTTCAATTGGTTCTCCCCTGGGCATCGGTCCATTGGTCAGTGCGGAAAGGCGAGGCTGGCAAGCCTGCCTGGTTGTAAAGATTGCAGCGGGGGGAATTGGCCCAGCCATAGCGCACTGCCACCGGATGGGGCACCTGCGGACTCCTCACCACCACGCAACCGCCGTCAATCCGGGCCGAGGCCGCCACCCAGTGCTGATCCTCGCCCGCCAGATAAAAGCCAATGAGCTGATCCAATGGCAACGGTGGGACGCCCGGGGCCCGCCAGGGAGCCTGCCCGATCACCAACCCACCGCCCGTTTCGCTAAAGCACACGCGCAGCTGGCCGTTGGCTTCGACGGTAAAACCCTCATAAAGCGGACCGGAAGCGATCACCGATTCGTGATAAACCAGCTTTTTAGCCGCGAGCGCCAGCCGGACCCCCACATCGATTTTATCCGCCGGATGCACATCGTTGGGATTGCCAACATCAATCGTGATGGCCATGGCCGTGTGGGGCACCCCCAGCGTCAGCAACTGGGCTTCCCGCAACCACGGCCAGCCACTTTGGGCCACGGGAACCGCGTCCGCCCCGTTGCAAGGCAGTTGGACAAACAAAAACGGCAAATCGGCGCCGCCGGCAAATCCGGCGGACTGCCACTGCTCCCGCCAGTCCATGATCAACCGGGGAAACAGCGCCCGATAGGCCATGCCGGCGCTGCCATTGTTTTCCCCTTGATACCAAATAATCCCGCGGAGGGCGCAAGGTGCCAGCGGGGCGATCAGACCGTTAAAATTAACCGTGGGCGTGGACGGCCGGCGGGAGGGACTCGGCAGGCCCATGGGATCAGGATTCGACGGTTCCGGACGCGCTGGTTGCGGCTTGGGACCAACCTCATGCCCGGCCGCCTTGTCCGCATTATATTGCTTCAAGGCGGCGTTGTAAGCCGGCGCCACCTCCGCCTGCCAGTGTTTCAAATCCGATTCGTAGGCGGCTGCCAATTCCGGATGCGCCTGGATTTTTGCGGCCTGCACCACCGCCTCCCGCCAGCGATCGAGGGTTTTGGTGAGGGCCGGACTTTGTTTGAGTCCCGCCAAACTTATCCAGGTTTCGATATCCGTCCCCCCCCAAGGCGCCAGCAAGACGCCGACGGGACAATGTTGATCCCGGCGAATTTCACGCGCGAAAAAATACGCCACGGCGGAAAAGTTCTTGGCGGTCTCTGGCGTGGTGGCCTCCCACGTGCCGGCGCAATCCGACTGGGGTGCGGCGGCGGGCTTGCGCGCCACACTAAAAAATCGCAGTTGCGGATCGCGGGCCTGCGGCAGGACCTCCGCCGCATTGTGGGCGGAATTCAACGGAAAACCCATGTTCGACTGCCCCCCGGCCAACCACACATCGCCCACCAGGACGTCCGTCAGGACCACCCGGCCAGCCTGGTCCGCCACCACCAAATCCCGCCCATCTTCATTGGCAGGCATGGCCGTGAGCTGCACCTGCCAACGACCGTCCGCCGTGGCGTTGGCAACGCAAGTCTGGCCGGCAAATGTCACCGTGACCGTCTCGCCGGGACCGGCCCAGCCCCAGATCGGGACCGCGGTTTCGCGCTGCAAAATCATGTGGCTGGCCAACACGTGTGGCAGCCGGATTTCAGCGTGCAAGGAAGAGAATGCCGCCAGCCAGACGGCGGCCAGCAAAGGAGTTTTTCGCATCAACATATTGGTTCGACCAGCCTGGCCCGGCTGGCTGGCAACCTGGGCGGCCGGTCATCATTAGATTATTCTGCGGCATGAGACGCCATGGATGATGAAAAAGTAAACAACCATTTTGCGTCACTGACGGTGTAAATTGCTTCATGCCGCTACGGTGTTACCATCTGTAAAAATCAGGAGCCAGCTAACGACTGCTTTCCAGCCTCCGAAAGCTCATCAACCCAAAAGAAAACCAGAATTTAAAGGGAATCATGCCGGTCAAAGCAATTAATGGCCACCGAGGCCCCCGCACCAAAATTTGGCCCAGGGCGAGCCTCCATCACTGCTGTTGGCCGGGCGCACGAGCGGGATCATGCCGTCGGTGGTTCCGTTGGGATCCGGCTTGCGCGCCTCGGCATGGCCGTCGAAGAAAGCGATCACACCGGTGCCATCCTTGTAATAGTTGCCCTGGCCGGCCGCAAATCCCCCGCTGATGGTCCCGATCTGGCGCCCCCCGTGCGGGCACAGCGGATAATATCCGGCGTTGTTTCCATCAACCCAGCCGGCAAAGTCCACGCTGCCGTCACTTTGTTGTTGAATCGCCCCGGCGCAGGCCATCAGGCAGCCATCCGATGGTTTTTTCACCACCGTATAACTCGTAATAAACTCAAATGGATTAACGTCCTGGGGTGTCCAGGGAATGAAGCGGTTACCGGCATACGACGGCAGATTGGTGTAAATTCCAAAGCTTTTCAGGCGTTCAAACGCGGCCGGACACTCCGCAAAGCCGGCCAGATTGGCCCCCTTCCAACCCACATAACTTTGCCACAAAGCCGTGCATGCCCCGCCCGGATCTTGATACGTGCCATTGCGCCCGCTCATCACAAAGGTGGGACAGAGGCGCTCGCCATTGTCGGAGGCATACATGTGCGCCGCCAGGGACATTTGCCGCATGCCACTCACGCATTTGATGCGGAGCGCTTTCTCCTTGGCCTTGGCCAGGGCCGGCAGGAGCATGGCCGCCAGAATCGCAATGATGGCGATCACCACCAGCAGCTCGATCAAAGTGAAACCGCGTCGGGCCGCCCAAGGGCCCCGTTCAAAAGTTGCCTGTTTGCATTTCATAGTTGTGGGTCTTCAACTGCCAGCTTAGTCCTTCGACACGGGTAACCAAGGGGTGATTTTGCAACATCCCCGGGTGATTTTGCGGCGGGGCTCAGGTCCCGAAATTACGGTCGCCGCCCGGTCCGGGTGAAGGCTGAAACCGATGCCGCCCGGTCTCGATTTCCGGAGGCAGGCTCCGCCGGTACTGGTCAATCTGCAACCCCATCTGGTCAAACGGCACGGGCTCGAAGCCGGCAATCTTTTGAAACACCTCCGCGTCTGGCTTCAGGGTGTAATTCCCGGCGGCCGCGTTGACAAAACCCGGATCGCCCGCCGTCACATAATTGTCGCGCGCTAAAAACAAATTGGTGTCCCCCTGGCGTTCCTGGCTCATTTTCAGTTGGATGGGTTCCCCGGAGTGCAGCACGATCAGGTTCCGGGCAAATTCTGTTCGCAACGGCAGTTCAGGGTGACTCGCCAGGAAATTGGTCATTGCCGGAAATCGCTCCGCCCAGGGGGCTTGTTGGGGGTGAATGGCCAGCACCGCCGTGTGCAGCCGCGAATTGGTGGCATAACCTCGCGCGGCCCCGCGGTCATCCATGCCAAATACCGGGCCTTGATCCTTGATGAATATATTATTCTCTACCCGGTGGTCTGGTCCGGAGGCAATCCATACCCCGGTTCGGGCCCCGGCAAACACGTTGCCCCATACCAGGCTGCCCGCGGCCCCATCATCGGGATTGACGCCCCCCACCGTGTCGTGAATGTAATTGTAACGAATAATCACGCCCCGAATCGTCCAGTCTAGCCACGAATAGAACGCCCCCACATCCCCCGAGCCAAAGCCACAGTGATAAATTTCGTTGTACTCAAAAACGTTATCCTGCCCCGAGACCAGCACTGCATCCCGTGGCGCGTCGTGAATGAGGTTATGGGCCACGCGAATGCCCACCGCGTCCGTAAAACCCCCGCCATTAGGCAGCCCGCCGAAGCCCGCATCCACCGCCGGGGAATACATGGCCTTGAGGACCGCGTAATCGTGCAGGTGATTGTTGACCACGAAATTTTCCGAGGGCGTGAGGCGTGCCTTGTTCCCGCCGGAAACATAAATACAACCCTCCCCTAACTGATACATGTCGCAGCTCTGCACCCCGCTCCGGAAGCCATTCAAAACCACCCCGCGCCGACCCAAATTCCGCAGGGTGCAGCCCGCAATCAAATCGGACTCGCCATTTTGCACCACGATGCCATCGCCCAGCGACGCCTCCAGGGTGAGGCCAATCAAGTGAACATGGGCCGCCCCCTGCAATTCGATCAGCGGCTCGTTCAACTGGGAGACCACCAATTCACCATCGCCTGCCGGTGGCCAGAAAAACAATGTCTGCGTGGCAAAATCCACCGCCCATTCACCGGGCTGGTCAATTTCCTCGACCAAATTCACCGCCCGCCAGGGTTCCAGCCCGTTTCCGGCCGGCCGGGCATACTTGTTGCCAATGCCCGCTGGCAGGCCCGCCGCAAAGGTGATCGTGTGGCTGGCCGGGTCAATACGCGCCACCCGGATGGCCGGATCCTCCCACGGCACCCGCCACTGGCCTTTCAACCAGATGTCGGGATTGTTCAGCCAGCGGGCCGGCCGCTCTCCGCGATATTCAAAAGTGCCCGGAGTGTGCGCGTCCCCGTTGACCACGGCGCGCTTCATCGTAGTCCAGCCGGTGTTGGGCCAGACGGCCAGCGGCAGCCGCCGCCCATTCCAAAACAGTTCAAACAACCCGCCGCTGTCACTGAACACGGGCGGAAAGGGGCCGGCATGTTGCAATCCCAGCGCGCGAATGGAACCCTGCAACACGTGCCCGCGCGCGGCGGGATCCAGCCGGGCGAGCCATGACCCGCTGTCCACCGGGCGGAATTCCGACAGCTTCAGCACCCGGCCGCCCAGGATTTCCACCGGCTGGTTTTGCCACGCCCGGTAACTGATCGGGGCGGCAGCCGTGCCCGAGTCGGCGGCCGTGAGCTTGAGGGTGTTCGTAAAATCATATTTCCCGCCCGCAATTTCAACGGTGACCCCACCCGCCGGCAAGCTGCCCGTGGCCTCGAGCAGGCGGATTTCATCGCGCGCGCGGACGATTGTGCCAAAGGCGGTCGCCAATGACTTGCCATCCTGCCCGTCATTGCCAGTGGTCGCCACAAAGAGTTCCACCGCGGCGGCCGATTTTGCCTGCGCCAGCGCAAGTAACAGTGTGATCAAAAAATTTCGGGCATTAATGCGATTCATTTTTATTGAAAGGTTGCGGGCAATGGAGCGGGAGCGTAAGAGGATTTTTTGCGTCTTCGGGGGATGGATTTGCGTCAGCGGAGTCTCAGGGCACATAAAGCCGGAAGAAGGTGGGCATCGCGGTTGGGTCCAGGGGAGTGGCGAAATTAAAACCGCCGGCTGCATCAAACTCGTTCGTGGATAGCGACACCCATAGGTTCAGGGGCAACGCCAGATTGGTGCTGGTCAGGACCTCATAATATGCTTGGGCGGGCCCGTTTGTGCCCTCCAGCCACAGCTTACCTTGGCTCGCTTGGACCCCGGTGATGACTGGGGATTGGGGCGGAGCAGCGGCCACAAACCCCAGACTCGTGGCATTGGTGCCCGCGCCACCACTGACAGTCAGCGTCACCGTATAGTTGCCGATACTGCCAAAGATATGGCTCACGGAGGTGGCCGTCGTGTTAGTCACGGTGCCATCCCCGAAATTCCAGTCCCGGTTGGTGATACTGCCCGCGGAGTTGTCCGTAAAGATGACAGTGAGTGGGACATGGCCGTTGGTCACACTGGCCGTGAAACTGGCCAGCAATACTTGATAATTCGTCAACACCAGGCTGCCGGCCGGAGTGAGCACTTGAAAGCTCCCCCCGGTGGCATTCTTTACCGGTACCCGGCCGTTGGCAATATTCGTAAAGGTTCCGCCGATGCCCACGCCCGCAGTCAGGATCGTAAAACTGTTGGTCGCCGCCGGCACAAAGTTATTCATCAGGCTGACCACCAGTCCACCGTTTAAAACCGCGTTGCCACTCACCGCAACGCAATCAAAATTATTCGCGGCATTGGTGAATGCCGTCGCCGGGTTGGTCCCGCCCAGATCAATCGCGAGCGCCGTGCTGTTGGAGCAAACGTAGTTGCCTTGAATAACCGTCCGGCCAGCCAGGCCAATGCCACCGGGGGCCAGAGTGCCGCCTCCGTTCACCAGTGTGTTGGTGGGAAACGCCCATAAATTGGTGGTGTTAAAGGTGTTTACCGTCAGCGTCCCGGCATTAAACTGAAACCAATTGGTCCCGCCCGCCGCCGCCATGTTCGCCAGGACTGTCCCCGCGATTTTCAGCACCCCTGCGTTTAAAACATATTCGCTCAGGCCATTGGTCCCCGCCGTGTTGAAGAGCAGGTTTTGATTGCCTGATCCGCCATTCACGCCAATCAGCGCTGTGCCGCCGTTCTGCACAATGGCCGCTGTCGCTCCCGCGATGTTTTGGCCCAGGGCAAGTCCATCATATTGCACCGCCCAAATGTCCAAAGTGCCGCCGGGGGCAATTGTTATGGCGGCGGTTTCACCCGCCGTCATCCCGCCGTTCCCAAAGTCGAACCGGTTCTCGTTGATCGCCCCCGCGTAGCGGGTTGAGTTCAGCCGGAGTGTCCCGCCATTTTGAATTTGCCAGACCCCCTTCACCCCGCGCGCCCCGCTGGTTTCCAGGGTGGCATTGGCAATCAGATTGGTGCCCAGCATATAGGGGCCACCGTTGGCACCGATGCGCGGGGTGAACCAGTAACCATTCGTGAGCAATAAGGTCTGGTTGGCGCCCAGATTGCGCAGGTCGGTGCCCAGACTGGGCAGCACATTGACCCCTCCGTTTAAAACCAGGGTATTGCTGGCGGAATTGAATACCGTGCCAAAATAATTGGTGCTGTTGACGCCACCCGCAAAGGTGAGCGATAACGGCCCGCCGCCGCTGGTGTTATTGATCGCACTGTTCGTGGCATTGCCGGCCAGGAGCCCGGTGGGGGCAAAGGCATCCGGCCGCGCGAACAGCAGACTGCCTCCGGCCAGTATAATATTTCCCGCCACGGAGCCGTTTCCGGAGCCGTCATCCACCTGCAGCAAACCACCGTTCAAAACGGTGGTGCCTCCATAATGATTGCTCGCCGCCAGAATCAGCGTGCCTCCATTTAAGGTCAGGTTTCCGGGTCCGCTGATGGCGTTGCTAATCGTCAGAGTGTTGGCCAGGTTGAAGGCCCCGCCATTGGTGTCCAGCCAGACAGACCGGTTGTTCAGGGTGAAAAGTCCGCCGGAGGTGATTTGCAGGGTGCCACCGTTAAAACCCAAACCACCACCTGGTGCCCCCAAATTGGCGTCCGCCGCCACCGCCAGGGTGCCCCCGGAAATCGTGGTGCCGCCCGCATAGCTGTTGTTCGCGGTCAAGGTTAACGTCCCGCTGCCGGCATTCACCAAAGCGCCCGTTCCCGCCATCCCCCCGCTGACCGTGGCATCGGCGGCTTGGTTGAACGCCAGCACGGCGTTATTCGTAACCAAGCCGCCACCAAGACTGCCCGAGTGGCTCCCGTTGCCCACTTGGAGGATTCCGCTACTGATCAAGGTTGGGCCGGCGTAATCGTTGGTGGTCAGGAGGATCAACGTGCCGGAACCCGCTTTGGTCAGGCTGGTCACGCCCGATACTTTCCCGGTCCCTGACAAGGTATAGGTCTGCGTGGCATCAATGACCAGCGCCGCCGGTTGGACCGTGGTGGTCAGATTAATGGCTGGCACGGCGGAACCCGTGTCATCAAAGGTCACCGTGTCCCCATCCCAAAAAGCGGCCGCCTCCCCGGAGGCCAGCCAGAGAGGATGGTTCGTGTCCTGCTCATTCCAGACATTGTTCGTGCCATCCCCCCGCCAGAGGAGGCTGGCCGGGGTGTGTCCCGTCGCGTAAGGGGTGAAGCTCGCGGAGGCCGCCGCCCAGGCCTGGCCGTATTGGTTCGTTGCCAAAAACCGGTAATAATAAGGCCGGTTCGCCAGTCCCGTGAGATTGGTGCTCAGCGCGCCGGCGCCCCAAATCCCCAGGGGGGTGCGGTTGGACCAGGCGGCCGGGCTGGCCCACCCATTATTGGTGCCCCAATACAAGAACACCGCGGTGTTGACGCCAAACTGGGGATAAACCAGCGTGCCATTAACCGTGGCCGCACCCGGTCCCAGGGCCGTGGCCGGGGCGGTCGTAACGTAAGGCCCGTAGCCCGGGGCGTTGGTGCGGATTTCGTCATTGTACAACCCCATCATCTCGACCGGCAAGGGCGTGAACCGGGGCAGGTCCGTGTAGACCGGCGAGTCGGGTGCCAGACGCAAATCTGCCGCCGCCAGATTGAGGAATCCGGGATTGTTCGTATAAGCCACATTCGGTCCGGACTGCAAAACCGCGGCGCTCGAGGCGATAAAAGTATTGCTGCCCGTGCCCAGCACCACCTGCTCCCACGTGTACGGCGTGGTACAGTTGTACATCGCATTTTCTTCAATAACCGATCCGGTCGGGGACACCACCACCAGCCCGTTGTTGGCGTTCAACCCCAGATTATTGTAATGGTCAAGGTATTGCTGCTCCCCGGCCGTCGCTTGCGAGCCGGTTTCGGTGGCGAAACATTGCTGCTCCCCCGTCCGGGGGATGGTGAGGTTGACGAGGTTGCAGTAAACATGGGCCTGGCGGTGATCCTGGTCAAAGGTGATGCCGTCCTCGAGCGGGCTGTCATGGACATAATTGTAACGAAAGTAATTGTTACCGCTGCTGGGAAAGAACGTATAACCATATATACCCCCGATGCCGCTGGAGATCTGTCCGAAGTTTGCCAGTTCGTTGTATTCCACCAACGCATCCCACGTTGTCCCGTGAAGCACTCCCAGATGCGGCATGACGGTCAGCAGGTTGTGGGCTATCCGCATCCCCACGACGTTGGTCCCCGCGCTGCCCGCCCCATTCCCACCCGCATCCACCGGGGTATTGTAAACCCGGGCAATGACCCCCGAATTGGTGATGATATTGTTCACCACAAAATTTCCCGCCGGCACCCGGGGGGAACTCGAAGCGTTGCCGCCATGCAACAACACCCCGCCCCCGCCCAGATTTTGCAACTGACAATCCACCACCCCGTTCGTGTAGCCGCCATTCAGGTCCACCGGGTAGTTGTTCATGTTCTGGAGGGTGCAGCCCAGCACCAGGTTGTTGACCCCGTTGGTCACCAGAATTCCCTGGGCCAGCCCGTCCTCAATGGTCAGTGCTTTCAACACCACATTGGTGGTTTGCATGAGTTGCACCACCGGCGCCGCCAAATCAGCAATGACGAGGCTGCCATTGGTCAGGGGGCCCGGTGCGTAAAAATAAAGTTTGCCCCGCTTGAAATCAATCGCCCACTCCCCGGGCTGATTCATGTCCTCCAGCAGGTTCATCACCCAATAGCGCTCGGCCAGGCTGCCCAGCGGTTGATTATACTTGTAACCAATGCCCCCTTGAACCGCCAGGCTATTGGTGATTTCAACAACCTGGTTGGTCAGGTCGATGCCCAGTATCTGCACGGCGTCGTTCTGCCAGTCCACCCGCCAGAACCCCGAAACCCACGCCCCGCCATTGGTCAGCGCGGAGGACCACCGCGCCACCTCGGTGGCATTGGCGGAATAATAATGAAAAGCACAGCCCACGGGCACGGCTGTCCCCGCGCTATTGGTGTATATCCCCGGATTATTCAGATAATTGGTGCTGCCGGGGCCGGCCGTCGCCACGCCGTCCATCAGCAGATACGGCGTGTTCAAATTGTCGTTGGTCAGGTTGTGGCTGGGATAGCGGGACAGCCACATCCGCTGGTCGTTATAAAAAACATCACAAATCCCCCCGGAACTGCTTCCGCCCGATCCCCCCGCCCCATAAATGTTCGTGGTTACCCAGGTGCCGAAATGGGCTGGGAATGGTCCCCGGTGGGAAATTCCGCCGGCCGCCAGATCCAGTTCCCAAACATTGGTCGGATTTACCCCGGCGGGCAGGCGGTTGGTTTGACTGGCGTTGAGCGGGACCAGCGCGCCAGCGCTGATGGGCGTGCCCGCACTAACGACTGCCGTTTCCCCGGGGTAGCCGGCGTAAACCACCGGGCTGGCCAGGGTGCCGGAATCCTGGCTGGTCAGCATAAAAGTGTTGGTCCGCCAGTAAATGCCGCCCCGCAACCAGACGGTCACTCCCCCGGCCGGCAGCGGCCGGGCCAGGGCGCGCACCGCGTTTCGGGCCTGTTCCAGCGTCTGCCAGGGTGCTGCCAGGGTGCCGGGGTTGTTGTCCGAACCATTCGTCGCCACATAGAAATTGGTCCCGCTGGCCGGCAGCGGAATCCGCACCCGCACCTCCCAGAACACATTTGAGGCCACGCCGTTGCTGAGGGTCTGATAGCAGGCCAGCTCATGTGTACCCACATCAAACCAACCGGGGGCATAGGTGAACGTTGGCCCGTTCGTGCCCACGATGCCGTTGGTGCTGACCAGCGTGCCTTCCATCCGCCAGGCATAATTGGTCGCCACCGAGGGCGCCGTGAAGTTAAACGTGGCTCCCGCATCCACGACGGTCTGACCGCCAAGCCGGCTGGGATTGCAAAAGCATATTCCGCACAACCATGCCAGCACTGCCAGGGAGGCAATCGACTGCCGGCCGCGCCTGTGGCCGGGTGTTTTCATCAAACTGGAGAATGCGGATGCCCCCGCGACCAGCCGGCAACGGAACGGAATGGCTGTTGTCTTCATGTGCTTGGGGGAAAAGTAGCCCGGTTTTACGGCGGGAAAAGGGGGCGATTTACGGCGCAGGGGGCTAAACTTGCTTCACGCCGGCGGCAACTTGCTTCCGGGCGGCGGCTCAGCAGCTCTTGCCACGCGCCGGCCGGGACCGCTCCCGCCAGGTGGTCGGAGAAATACCGGTGGCCTGGCGAAAGACTTGGTTAAGGCGGCGGCGGTCCAGCAGACCACACTGCCGGCCGACTTCTTGCAAACTAGGCGCTGGGTCTTGCAACAACAATTCCTGCGCCCGCCGCACCCGCTGTTGAATCAGATAGGCGTGAGGCGTTTCCCCCGTGACCTGCCGGAACCGCCGCTCGAGCGTAACCCTTGAAATATTCACCCGGGCCAGCACGTCCGAGATGTTAATGGGCTCAAAACTGTGGGCGCGGATGAATTCCACCGCGTGGGCCACCTCGCGATCCTCAATCGCCATCGTGGCTGTGGAAACCCGTTCCACCACCCCCAGCGGCGGCACCGTCACCGTAAAATTATCCAGCCGTTTGCCCGACATCAAATCATCCAGACACGCCACCGCCAGCCGGCCCAGTAACTCCTGGTTTTCCTGGGCCGCGCTCAGCGGCACCGGACAGAGCGGCAGCACCTCGCTGTGGCAGCCGGTGGTGATCATCACCACATCCCGGGGAATTTCCAGTCCGGCCTCCCGGCAGGCAGACATCAAGGTGGGGGCGTCCCAGTCGTCCATCAAGCCAATCGCCGCCGGTGGTTGCAAGGTGCGCACCCAGTCGGCAAATCGCCGCCGTTCCTCCGACGAAATGGGCTGCGCCAGAAAGGGCTGCTCCGTGCGCAAATGAAACAACGCTGGCTGGCAACCCCGGTTGCGAACCGTTTCCAGAAAGGCCGCGCACCGATCCTGAATATAACTGCCCCCGGGCACGATCACGCATCCAAAACGGCGGAATCCCTTCTCCAGCAAATGCTCCGCCGCCAGCCGGCCAATGGCCCGAAAATCATGCCGCACCGTGGGCACTCCGGGCTCCGCCAGCCAAGAGGATATATTGACCACGGGGAAGCGGATCTTTTTGGCCTCGCGCCGCATGGCCTCGGACATGATGCGCACAATGGCACCGTCACAATCCAGCGTCCTTAAGAATTTGAAGGCCTTCACCGAGGCTTCCGCGGAAAAAACAAACCGCCACCGCCCGGTCTCCTCCGCATGCCGCGCCACCGCGACGCTGCTCAGGTTGTTGACGGATTGAAAAACCGGGAGCCCGATCAGGGCGATGCGTTTCTGCTTCGGTTTCAAGGTGTGGCCGGCGTGTCAATGACTGGTTAGCGCCGGCGCTTCATGTTGGCCGGCGGCAATCGGGTCTGGGACTGAATCTGCCCCATTACCGCCCAAAAAACGACCTTTATTTTTGCCCAACCGGTCCATTTCTATCGCCGCAAATAGCACCGCGAACAGGCCATGGGTGTCGTCATCATAAAACGGCCGCTGCACATAGTATTCCTCATCCTCGGTGCACATGGTGCCCGCGCAAATGTCATGCACCGTGCCGTCCGCCTCAATGCGGCTCGTGAGCGCGTTCCAGCCCCGCCGAACCGCCGGCAAATAGGCCGCCTCGCTCAGCCAGCCCTGCCGGACTCCCCGGGCCAGTGCCATCACAAAAATGGCCGTGCCTGACACTTCTTTGGGCGAATCCAGCCGGTCGAGCACGTTGAACCAAAAGCCATCCGTCGCCTGCCACCGCACCAGGGAGGCCGCATGGGCTTGAAAATGTCGCAAAATGGCCGGGTACAACCGGTGCTCTGCTGGCAGTTGCTGGAGCACTTCGCTCATGGCCCAAATCGCCCAGCCGTTGCAACGCGACCAGTGCGGGAGTTTCACCGGCCGGTCCGAATAGCGGGCATGCATGTACAGTTGCGCCGCCTCATCCCACACCTGGGCGTTGAAGGCCACCGTCTGACCCGCCGCGTCGTCCATAAATTCCCGTCGCAAGTCATCATCCGGCGCATACGCCGCCGCCTGCATTAAGAAAGGAATGCCCATAAACAAGTCGTCCGCCCAGGTGGTGAACTTCACGGGCGTGGTCCGGGTGTAGATGCCGCTGCCCGGCAGCCGGATTTGCTCCCGCCGCGCGTAAGCGATCATGCGGGCAATCCATCGCTCGTACAGCGGGCGGTTGGGAAATTCCTTTTCCACGCGCAGCCGGTGCAGAAACGGCAGCGAGGGAGCCAGGGTGAAATCCAGCAACGGCGTGTCAATAATCCAATGATTGGCGGATTCCACCGCATTCAACGTCTTGACTTGGTGCTCTACAAACGGGATGCCTTCCAAATGGAAGTCACAAAACCGGCTCGCGTAATCGGCGTATTGCCGCCGGCCCGTTGCTTCGGCCAGCAGTTGCATCGCCCAGGCGGTGCCCCCATTGTGATAATTCCAATGGTAATTCGTGCCCCAGGGACGGGGATCAATCAATCCGCCCAGCACTTCCACTTTGGGAATGGTCCAGGTCACCGGGCCCGCCAGCCCGGCATGCATCCGGCCAAAGACAAACTGCCGCTCGCGCACCAGTTGGTTGTCCAAATCCCGCTGCCCGCGCGCAAAGGGTCCTAAAACCAGCCAGTTCGTCAGGGTGGTAATTTTCTCGTCCACGTTGGCCACGCCCCGCAGCCCGATCGTCGGCGGCGTCGCGCCATTCACCACCGCGCCCTTGTCGCTGGGGGGTTGCAGCAGGATGCGCCATTCACCCCCGGCGGTCTCCGACCGGACCAGCAAGGTGTTGGCGCCCGGCTGCAAATGGGCCGAAAATTCGTGGGCCATCTCAAAACTGCGCTCGTCGCGGCGCAAATTTAATTTTCGCTCCCCACCCAGCGAATAAACCTCCCGTCCATTCAACCAGATGGTGCAGGCATCATTGTGCTCCACCTGTATCTGGATTGTTTTCTCCACCGCCGCCGTCAGCCGGGTCCACGCGTAGGCCATGGCGGCACGGCCCGTGCCAAACGTTCGGCCAAAATCCACAAAGTGCATCCGGTCAAACCAGGGGTGGTTGCGCGCCAGCTCCAGCCGGTAGGCAAACGGAGTCTCCCGGATCAATTTACCGGCGATCAACTCAGCGGTGGCCAATGGTTCTCTCATGGGGTTTTCTCCTCAAAGTGTTTTATTAAATAGTGGGCGCAGGCTGGTGCGGTGGCGGCATCCGCTTCTTCCAGCAGCACCGGCAGTCCCGGGGCTTGTTGCGCGATAAATTCCAGGAGCGGGCCATACGCCAGCTGTCCCCGGCCGGCCGGGCGCGTTTGCAGGACCCCATCCTTGATCACAAAGTCCTTGGCATGCACCGCGGCAATGTGGGGCGCCAGCAGCTCCAGCGCCTCGGCCACAATCCGGCCCTGGTGCGGCACAGTGGCCACGCTCAGCAAATTGACGGGATCCAGCACCACCTTCAGGTGGCGTGACCCCAGTGTTTTCAGCACCCGCTGCATGGCCGGCGCGCTGGCCACGGTATGTCCCACCACCGCCTCCAACCCCACGTTCACCCCCGCTTCCTCCGCTGCCGCTAGGACCCAGTCGAGACTCGCCAGCAATTCCCGGAACGCCTCCGACCCCTGGTTGGCCGGATGCGCGGAATAGTCCGCATTGACGGACCCACTCTCCAAGGCCACCAGCCCGCAGCCAAACTCCCGCGCCACCCGCAAGTGGTCCCGAAAAAATTCCAGCAACCGGGCGCGGGTGCGCCTCTCCGGGTGGATGGGATTGATATAACATCCCAGCACGGCGACGTTCACCCCGTGCCGCCGAAAAGCCTCACCCGTCTCCCGGGCCAGTTCAGGGGTCAAATCCCCCGCCTGCAATTCCAGCCCGGCAATCGCCTTGTTCAAGGCCAGTTGCACACTGCCAAAGCCGGCGGCGGAAATTCGTTGCGCCAATTGCTCGGCGGACGCACGGCCAAAGTCATGCGCGCGCACGCCCAGATTTAATTTCCGGCGCGCTTTGGGTGGTTCCAGGCTTGATGGCATTGGGGCGCTCATGGTTCCAGACAAAAGGTTTGTTCCACCGGCGCGGCGCTTTGCACTGCCGGAGGGCTCATACGGCCATATTGCCAGGCCACCACCGTGACCTTCACCGGCTTCCGGGTGCGCGGCGGCAGCGGCGTGAACACCAGCCGGTCGCCGCGAACTTCGCACGGGCCCTGCCGCACCAAAAATTGCACCGGCAAGCCGGCGTCCGACCGCGCAGTTAACGGCACGGAAACTGTTCCGTGCGGCTGGTCGGGCAGTCGCTCAAAAGTGATGGTTTGGGGTTCCCCGTTGGTCAGGGTTTCTGGAAAAACAATCTGGGCCGGTTGTTCCGCATACTTGAACTTCGCATCGCCCGGCTGGAAGGCCATGATCATGAGATTGGCGGCGCGCGGATTGATCCCAAAAGTGTCAAAGTGAACCTGAAACTCGTCCGGACCGGTCTGCGCGCCACCGCCGCCCCAGCCGCCAATCAAACGAAACTGGATCGGCCCCCGGCCATGACCCAGCGGTTGACCAGCCCCGCGCACCCCGGCCGGGGTTTCCCGGAGAAATGCCGCCGCCACTTTAATGCTCACCCCGTCCGCCCCGGGCTGAAATCTCAACGTGGGCATCCAGGCGGGTATGATTGGTTCCCCATCTTGCACAAAGGTCAGCCGCTGGTCGGCTTTCCCCTTGTCCGCGTCGCCAAAATGTTCAATGCCAGCTGCGAGTTGCCGATCCAGATGCCAAAACGCCAGGGTTCGGTCCCCCGCAAAGTCCTTTTCGGCAGTCGGCGGAAAGCGACTGGGGGTCATTAGCGCGATGTCTGTCAGCCACCCGGAAGCCAATGGCACCCGCCGCAAACCCGGAGTGGCGGCACCCACCGGCAGCCGGGCCGCCGCCGCCGCCTCGATAAACCCGGCGACCTGCCGGGCCAGTGGCTCATCCCAGGAAAAGTGCGAGGCCCCGGGCTGTACCAACTCGCTTACCAGCGCCTCATCATATTGCCCGCGGAGGCTCAGCAAACCGCCGCGCAACCACCGCCAGTGCTTGTCCAGCGGTTCATTCGGATTGCCCCAGGATTCATATTCCCCGCTGACTGCCAGCACCGGAATGCCATCGGACGTGGCCTTGGGATCCCAGGCTGGCGGCAGAATCGCCGCCGCATGCAAGGTGATTATCCCAATGGTCCGCCCAGGATTCCAATAACCGATGTTCCAGGCGAAAATCGCATTGCCCGAATGCCCAAATGGCAGCAACGGCGCCCCGGCGATTTCCGCATAACCCGATTCCGCCGCCAGATCGTTGAGGATTTTTTGCAATTTTTTGTCCGCCCCCTGACTATAGTCAAAATAACCCAAGGGCGTGTCATAACCGATGACAATGGCCAGCCCCGCCCGTGCGCAGGCGGCGCGAATGACCGGATCATCCCCCACACATTTCTCCAAAATCACCTGCTGTCCCAGCAGCAAGCCGCGCACAGTCTGACAGTGCGGCGGAATCCAAAGAAAGGCCCGCGCATCCGCATGCCCGCCGCCGACTGGCACCGAAAATTGATACTCCGCTCCCGCTGCCAGACCGGTAAGGGCCAGCCCAAGCAGCAGTCGGATAGAGGTTGCCAGGAGAGTGCTCATGGCGATGCCAATATTTCCCGGCCCGCGCGCCGCACCCGCACCTGCGTGCGCTGACCAGCATCCATGACAAATTGCAGGGTATCCGGCTGCTCTTTTCCCCCCACCACCGCCGTGCCGGTGGCGCTGTCCATGTTAATGCCGGGCAGCGGTTCCCCAGCACGGAAGGGAAGCAGTAACACCCGATAAGCCACGGATGAACCCAGGTGATTAATCACCAGCCGGTTGTAATATTGCGGCTTGCCATTACGATCCGCCGGTCCCGCGCTGCGTTCCACCTGGATCAGTGAACGGGCAGGATCACCACTGTCAGTCAGCCCAAGCGCGCAAACCAGCAGCAGCGGTTCGCCAGCTTGTGGGGTTATGGCGGGTGGCCCTTCGCTCGCAGCGGGATCCGGGTCGCCCGCACGATAAGCCAGCACCGTTTCATTCGGTGCCAGACCGGGCACCTCCGCCCGCCACACCCCGCCATTGAACATCGCAGCCCATTGATACAAATGTGGCCCGGCGTCCTTTTTCAAGTCATCCACCACCAGGCCATACGGCCGGGCCCCACGCACCAACGCCACCGTCCGCACCACCCGTTGCATGGGATTAAAGAGTGCGCGGCAAGTCGGCATGTAGTTGGCATAATTATAAGTCAGCCACCAAGGCCGCATCTTATAACGCGCCGTGCCGGCGAAAATTTGCTGAATCGCGGGCGATGGTTCCACCTCCCAGCCCAGACTTTTCAAATCCTCGCTCCATTCCTGCGGAGGCTGCGTCAACCAGCGATAGCTGTAAGCATAAGTCAGGTCCGCGCTGCCGGCCGCCGCCTCCGGAGTGACCGCCGCCCCGAGATAATGAGCCGCCGCGTTCCAACCCAGAATGTGATCCTCCGCCAGTGAGACCGGCTCCGCTTCACCGTCCACCTGCACCAGATTGTAATATTTCCCATCGTATACCTGATCAAATGGCGATTGGGTAAACCAGTCCACCCCGAGGGCGGAAAAATGAAACATGCCCGCGTCGGCATGGTGGTGGCCCGCCCCTAAATAATGATTGGGGCGCACCATCATGTTAATCCAAACGGCATTCGTGGTGCGGTCGCTGTAACTGGAAAAGACTCCTTGCACCGGCGCGTTAAAATCCAGCGGCAGGTTTAAATCGACGCGGCGGGTGTTCTGAAAATCGGCGTCGTACAACACCCCGGGCACAAACCCGGGATACATTGGACTCGGCAGGCGGAGGCGCTTGATTTCCGGAACCTCCCGGCGGTAGGCAGCTGGATCAAATGTTTGAATCGCCCAGCCTCGATTATATTCATTCACCGCCTGGTCCGCCGGCTCCGTCGCCTTGGTTAGCAGGTAGTCAGCCAACCGCTCATGCGGGTAGAATGTTTTGAGTTCGTCCGTGAGTTGTAGCGAGAGAAATTGCCGGCTGTAGGGTTCATACTGGGTGCCGCTATTGACCGTCACCCGGCCGGTCGGGGAGGTCATTTGTGTCTGACCGGCCAGCAGCTTGCGCCAGTGGGGATGGCCAAACAGATTTTCCCCGCGCCGGGCCAGCGAGACCATGGACAGGGTGATGAACTGAAAACTGCCCGGGGTTTTGCCGTTGCTTTCAAACACCACGCCAGCGTCATCAATTCCCCAGTCGCAAAATGCCCGCACCGTGTCCCGGCCCGCCTCCCATGCTTCGCGGTCAAATCCCACCTGGCCTTCAATGGCGGTGAGGGCGATAAATTGCGGCAGGTCCCAGCCCACCCAATTCACATCGCGAAAGCGCACGGTCGCATCCTCACCGTAGGCGCGCCGGCCGTACGTGGCCTTGGCGATCACCCGCCACATAAGTTCTTTTTCTCCCGTCGTCATCCATTTCCCGCCAAAGTCCAGGGCCAGTCCGAGGTTCATGTGGGCCACCAACCCATGCATGCCGCGCCAGGCCGTGGCCGCGCCGTTGCCGTCCAGCGGATCGCTCCCAAATTCCGAGTCGCTCAGCGCGTTCCATTGGTCAATCAACGGTTCGCGCAGCCGGTAATAATTGGCAATCGCCGCCGCCGCCTGGCGTCCGCGCACATCGTCACCGGTCAACAAACAATAGAGGGCCATGTCGGCCAGGCATTCCGGAACATAGGCAATGTGGGTGTTAAAAATCCCGGCTTTCTCCCCTTGAAACATTTGCGCCGTGTTAATGGTGGCCACCTGCTGGGGCGCCACATCCGTGGGCCAGTCCAGTGCTTCCAGGTCACCGGTGGCCAGCTTGTGAAACACTCTGCCATCACTGGTGTTGGTATCCCACCAGCTATGTTCCAGCAGATACTGCATCTCAATCAGCGATTTTTGGCCGATTTTGGTGCTTTTAACCCGGGCCGCCAGCATTGGCACATCTTGCGGACTGAATAATACGCGCGGATATATCCCGGGCGGAGGTACCCGCGAACCCAGCAGCTTTTCATTGAAGCCTTTGTAGTCGTATTGCGCATGGGGCGTTGCCGGCCAGACCGTTTCCGGACCGGCATACACTTTCAACTCGGCGGGGGTTACCTTCACATAATTTGTCCAGGCCCCTTGGCGATGGAGCGTGGGAATCCAGCGCAAAGCGATGTCCGGGTCCGCAAATTTCTCGGGGGTGTCAAACAAAGTAATGACATTATCCAGCTCGTTGGACTCCGATTCAGCAAAGGACCGGACCCGGGTTCCCACCAGCAACAATCCCCGCGAATCCAAAGCGGTTTTTAAACCGTGGTGCCGGGCTTCCGCCGCCAGATCCACAAAAGGTTTGCCCCCCAGCATCACCACTGACGAGGCCACCCGGGGAATCGAGAGCGAATAAACCCAGCGGTCCCGAAGATAAGCGGGCGCCGGCGCCGGCTTGACCTCCCGCAAGGTCAGCACCCCGGCAAATGCCGAGGGGACATAAATTTTGCCATCTTTCAGCACCGCCTCCGCCCGCCAGTCGGCCTCATCCAGCCGCACCTTGAAACCCTGCACCCACGCATACCGGCTGCCGGCAAACACGGCGACCGCGTCCCCGATCCGCTGCACCGCCCGTGCCTGGGCCGAGCGGGTGTACGGCCGACCCTGATCCTGTGGCGGAGCCGGTAGTGACGCGGTCTGCGCCCCCAACCGGGATGCGGCGGCCAAAACGGTCAGGGCGGTTGCAAAAATCCATGGGCGGAATAGTTTCATTCTTTAATGGGCGGTTGTCGGCCCGGGTGGCCATTTCGCCACCCAGGCGGGCGGATCAGAAACTGTGAGCGTCGGCTCGCCGGAGAAATATCCCAGCGAGGCCAAAAACTGGTCCCCCCGCCGGAGGGCATTCACCACCACGGCCTCGGAGCACTTGTAAGCGGGAATCAAAAAGGCGTGCGGAATTCCCGGCAGCAGCACCAGCTCGCAGTGGTTGCCGGCCTGCCGCATTTTCGCGGCGAAATCGCGCGACTGGTCCGGCGACACCACCGTGTCCGCCTCCCCGTGTATGCAAATCGTCGGCGGCAGGCCCGGGTGCACATGCGCCAGCGGTGAGTACTGGTCCGCCAGTTCCCGCTGGCGGGTTGCGGGCTCCATCGCCGCACCCGGCAATAACCGGGCGAACGAACTCCGGCCTAAATCCAGGCAGGGATTGTACAAAACCAGCGCATCCGGCCGCGCGCTGATCCCCGGAGCATCCTCGGGATTGTTATCACCATCCAGCGTGGCCACCGCTGCCGCCAGATGCCCGCCGGCGGATTCACCCGCCACCGCAATCTTATCGGGATCAATGTTTAACTCTGCCGCATGGCCGCGCAGGTAACGCACGGCGGATTTGCAGTCGGCAATGCTGTCGGCCATCGTCACCCCGCCCGCGTTTACCAACCGGTACTGGACCACGAAACTCGCCGCGCCGCGCGCCGCTGTGTACCGCGCCATCGGAAAAAAAGATTCCGGACTGCCACCCGTCCAGCCTCCCCCATGGATCCACAGTACCGCCGGACTTGCCGCCCGGGTTTTCCCGGCTGCCGGCGGGAAGTAGAACAACCGGTTATCCCCCGTGCTGGTGTGTTCGTAAACCAGTTGCGCCGCTGGCGGTTGGTGCATCAAATTGCCCAGCGGCAGCGCCGCGGACAGCGTCAGCGCGGCTGATAATTGTTTGAATGGAGACTGCATGTCCGGCAATGGCCGCCCGGGTTCAGTTATCGCTGGCCGTTCCATTCCAATAGGCATTCCAAGCCGCGCGCTGCCCGGTCGGGGGCCGGCCCACCGGCACCCGGGCCGAAGACTGACCCGTCGGGTCCGGCTTGCGTGCCTCCACATGCCCGTCGAAAAACACCGTCACCGCCAGCCCGTCCACAAAGCAATAATACTTGTTTAACGACCAGGCCGGCACCTGGGCCGACTTGCCGTTATGGGCAAAGAGCGGCGGATACCAGCACATCCCGTCAATATCCGACCAAAAGCCCGAAATCGGCCCGCCCGGCGGCGTGGGCGCGTTGCCTGAGTCCGCCACCGAACAGTCAATCACCAGCGAGGTGTCGCACGGCTTCACGGAACTATTAATTTTATACAATCCCGTGTTGGGTGTCTGGGTCGGATCCCAGGGGATGTTCCGGTTCGCCACATAGGTGGGTAAATCCTGTCCGCCAGCGATCTGCCGGGCGGCCGGACAGGTGGTAAAACCATTGGTGAACGTGGTGCTGTTAGTGGTCATGCCAAAACAATTCAGCCAGGCATCCATATAGGCCCCCACCCCGTTGTAATTGCCCATGCGCCCGGAAATCACAAAGGCATAGGGCAGATAATCGTGATTTTCCCCGGAGTACATTTGCGCCGCGAGCCCGCACTGCTTCAGACCGTTGACACACCGGATGCGCAGGGCGGTTTGTTTGGCATTGGCCAGGGCGGGCAGCAGCATGGCCGCCAAAATCGCGATGATCGCGATAACTACCAGCAGTTCAATCAACGTGAAAGCCTGGCTCCCTCGTGGAAATGATTTGGTTTTCATCGGGCATTTAAATAGTTGCGTGGCGCACCGCCACCTGCCAGGGTGGCCGGACTGCCGCGCGGATTTATTTAATGCATTCTGGCCTCAGCCGGCTTGGGTCACTAGGGTCTATGTTGCATCACGGGGGGGTGGATTTGCGTCACTTGGATTCCTCCCCAGCCCCGGGCTTGATAACCACCGGCGCCTGGCCGGGACGCGCCACCCGGATTTGTGTCCGGCCACCCGCCACCGCCTCAAGATAAATGGTGTCCCGATTGCCCGCCGCCGCGAGCGTCAGCTGGGTGCGCGCCGCGTTCCACTCCGTTTCCGGCAACGCCTCCCCCTCCCGCAACGGCCAGAGCAGAATCCGGAAATCCGGCGCGACCGCCCGACTGCTGATCACCAGCCGTTTGTCCAGACCAAAGGAGCGCGCCCCCGCCAGTACGGTGGCCGGGGCCTCCGGCACCAGCGTGTCCCGCCGTTCAAATGTCTCCAGGCGGAACGAGGGCCGCGCTTGATATTCCTGCGGGCGCGCCGGCACCCCGCAATTCAGCACCCGCACCAGTAATTCACGGTCGCCCCGGCGTGGACGCGGCACCCCATTTTCATCCATTGGAACCGTGGCGTCGCATAAAATCAGATCGTTCCCCGCCTGCCGCGCCAGGGCCGTGTTCATCCCGGTCTGCATCAACCATTCGTACAACCGCTCTTGCGCGTCTTTCTGAATGTCATCCACCACCAGCAAATAAGGATGGGGGCTCCGCACAAAGGCCACGGTGCGATACGCACGCCGCACCGGATTGTGCGGCAGCCGCACCGGCCAGGTGTCCTCGTCCCACATGCGCGGATCATGCGCGGCAAAGCCCTCCCAATGCGCCACCACGGAGGGCCGCGGGTCGCGTTCCGGGACAAACCCGGGAAATTCCCGACGAAATTCACGCGCGTCGCCCAGGAAACTCTCCCAACGGGAATAGTGGAACCGCTCAAAGGTTTGCGGATCCTCGGTGCGGATCTCCTTCGGCCACCACCAGTCATAGCAATCCTTCGTATCGCAGGCCGCCACCAAGGCCCAGCCTTCATCCGCCAGCCCCAGCCATTGGCCCGGGCCCGGCCAGAAGCCCTGGCCCAGACCGTCAATTAAAATAGCATTATGGTGCCGTGTTTCCACCGAACGGAAATTATCCTTTGCCCATTGCCGTCCCAGGGCGGTGAAAGTGAAAGCCCCCCGGTCGGCATGTTCGTGACTGCCCCCCACCGAGTCGGTGCGACACTCAAATTGCATTACCGCCGCGTTGGTGTCCCAGCCGCTGTGCGCAATTAGCGAACTGCGCACAGGGTCGAATAAAGCGAGCGGCAACTTCAGTTGTTGCGCCGCGTCTGGCTTCACCGTGAGGGGGGCGTCATTCGCCCATAACAGGGCCTCAATGGTGTGAAAACTGCCGGTGAAGGGCTGTCCCGGACCGTCGTTGACCACCACCCGCCAGAGCAGGTCAATCTTCGGGTCGGCTGGATAAAAATACTTCCACATCGCCATGGTCCAAATGGCGGGTCCTTCGTCTCCACCATCGCCATGACTGGTCCAGGACTGGGGCAGGCTGCGCTGTAGTTGCTCCGCATCGCGCCCGGTGGCCGCCGCCTGCTGGTTTAGGGCGGCGGGTTCCATGGTGTGCAGATACCAGTCAATCATGCCCCGCAGGTGGTTTTGGGTCAGCAGCGTGTCACCCCGCCGCGCCGCCGCCACCACGAACGGATTGGCCCAGACCAGCCCAAATTGGGTGTACCCCACGGCTTCCGTGGAAAAGCCCCGCTCGGAAATTCCGTAAGTGAAATAGTCGTGCGCGATTTCCTCCCCCATCCGGAATACCCGTGGATCATACCCCTCCTCGCCTTCAATCGCCAAGGCCAGCAGCGGCTGGCTCAATCCCACCGCCACCCAGTTCCAATTGCGAAAATGATGGGGCAGCCGCGCCCCCAGCCACAGTTCTCCATGCGTCACCCGCGCAATCATCCTGCGCACCGGCGCCCGCTGCGCTTCCGTCATGAAATTGTAGGCAAAATCATAGGTGTACCCCAAAATCTCGTACCCCACCAGATCCCGCACCCCCTGGTCGCTGCTCCAGTCGCCGGTCACTGGTCCGTTGATCTTCACCCGCCACACATCATCACCCAACGGCTGCGCCAGGGCTTGCTCCACCGCCGGCTCGGCCAGCAAGGCATAATTGGCCAGCGCCGCGCCCACTTTCCGGCCACGCACCTCGTCGTTGGCGATTAAGGCATCCAGGGCCTCCAGCGCCAGGGCCTCGATATACGGCTGATAATGCCCGATGCCGGCCGGCTTGCCGCCTTTTTCCGCCAGCAGTTGCCGGGCGCCCGACATATCTCCCCCGGCCAGGGCTTCATAAAAACGCGTGCCCCATTCCCCGGGAGTCTTGATGGCCGCCCGCACCCGCTCCCGCAAATTCTCCCGCAGCGCCCGGCCCATCGCCGTCCCCGCCACCCGCCGTCGCAAATCCGGCAGGTCCGCCGGGCTGATGAGGATGCGGGGATGCACCCCCGCCGGGGGCACGGCGGACAAACGCTCGCGGGCAAAACCGGTCGCGTCATAACTGACGTTCACCGCGGGTGAGGGGGGCCAGGGATACTCGCCGTTTAACACGGCCTCCGCACCCAGTTCCCCGGCCAGGTGGCGCGGGGATTCCGCCGCCCTAAGGCTGCCGACGGCAATAAACAGCGTGAGTGCGGCCAGGCCGCGGATAATGGATTTCATGTAATTGGTTGCGGTGTTTCGCCCAACGTCCGGCGATAATACTCCAGGGAGGCGTCCATGCCCGCCACCTCCGGCGTGCCGGGCAAATTAAAATATCGGCCCTCGTAGAGCGAGGCGCACCAGGGCGATTCCCCGAGGGCGCGGAATTCCCGCCACCCAGCCTCATAATGGCTGGCCGCGTCCAGGAATTCCTCCCGGTGGCCACGTCCGCCCGCGATGAGTGCGCGCCAACCCTGATGCACGATGCTGAACAACACCCGCCCATAGGTGGCGGAAATGGTTACCACCTCCCCGGTTGCAGCATCGGGAAAGGACAAGCGCTTCGCGAGGTCCTCGATTTGTTCCCACAGCCGCACCGCTTCCGCTTTTTCCGCCAGGGCTGCGGCCTCGGCCCGGTGGGCCCGCAGATAATCCAGCACCACCGCCAGTTGCCCCCGGCCGCCCAGGCGGTCATCCCGCATCCAGCAGGCCGTGGGCAGCACGGATTCGGCCAGCGTCTGGTCAAACGCCGCGCAATGCCGTCCCAGCAGAATCGCCCGGCTGGAAAGCAGGCAGAGCTCGCGAAAGTCCCGCGCCGCCACCGCGTTCAACCCCAGCCGCTCCTCCGCGTATTCCCGGAAAATCGCCGCTTCCGTCCGGCGCGGATCATTTACGTACGCGGCCAGCACATACGCATTCAAATCCGGCCAGAGCTCGTGCTTTAGGTAGGGACCAAACCAACCACCGCCGCGCGACCACGCATACACGCCCAGGATTTGCGGACTGCCGAGCAGGTCCTTCAAACCAATTTTGCCGGCATTTTCCTCGAAGCCGTCGATGACGCCCGCCATCACGTAATTGGGATACGCCCCCTTGCCCTCATATTCCCGCTGGCATTGGACCTCGATGATTTGCGGATGGCGGCCCCGCGTCAGGCACTCATTCACCTTCACCCGCCGCCAGAAATCCAGCGCGGTATGCTTGATGGAAAAGGCCAGTTTAGGATGGGGTTCGACCGCGTTGGTCACTTCCAGGTAATGATCCAGCCGGGCATGCAGTTTGTCCGGAAAGACATCCCATGTGCGAAAAAATAATTGCTGCCCGTGGCGCTCACAGATCTCCTGCCGCAAAAAGCGGAGCAGCGTCACGTATGCCTCCGCCTGCTGCGGGGCCCAGCGGGGTTCCTGCGGCGGCCGCCCCGCCAGCGTCTCCGCGTAGAGATAATCCGGAGTCCAGGCCGGCCCCACCCGGGGTATCGGACTGTTCCCCGTGTGATGGGGCGTGTCGAACAGGTAGGTCTCCCCCACCCGGATGATGTAACCATCCACCGCCGGAAAGCGCTGGGCCAGTTCCGCAAACAGCACCGCATGCAACGCCAGCGTCCGGGGTCGCTCCAGCAGGATGCGTCCGGTCAGGGAATCGCAAATCTCCGCATGGAAATGGTCCACCAGCCGCCGGGGGAGGACAAATAAATCCAGATGGAAAAACACCTGCAACCCGCGGGCCTTGGCCCGGGCAATCTCCCGCTCAATCCCCGGGGTGAACCCGTCCAGCCAGGCGCGTTCCGGGGTGCCGGCTGGAAAGCAATCCACTCCCGTGGCGGCGTAGGTTGCCACGCAGTTAATATGTTTAAACACCTGGCCATTAAAACCGTAATCCCGCAAATGCGCCGGATCGCTGAACCGGGTCGCGAATGGCGGTTCGCCCGGATTGTGGTGGACCATGTCGAGTAGGTAACGCATGTGCGGCTTGGCCCGGGCTTCACTCCCGGGGTTGATAATCGAAATAATCAAATTCCGCCCAAATGGAGCGTTCGAGCAAGTCCTGGCAGCACACGCCCCAGAATGTTCCGGTGAAATTACTGTGCGGGGAAACCCAGTCACCCAGCATCGTGGCCTCAAACACCCGGTCAACGCTCCGCCAGCCAACCCCATCCACCGCGTCGGCGGGCGCCCACGCAAAACGCAGTTCCGCATGGTCCATCTCCATCCGCAGGCGGATCCCCCGCCCCGCGGCCACCGGCAATTCCGCGACCTCCAGCCGGCTCGCCTTCGTGTTCTCCGAGGAGATCACCCCCAATTTAATCCGGTCCGGCCCGGCCGCCGTCACCCGGAAGTAATGGTAATGGAGTCGGTCATAGTAGGCGATCAGTCCCGCCGCCTGCTTGAAATGGTGCGGCTCGAAAACCAGCCGGGTCTCCGCGCACGCGCGAAAATGCTGCAACCGCCGCGCCACCAGGCTCTGGTCAAACGTGGAGGCCAGCGAGTCGCGTCCCCGCAAACTCAACCACCCCGGCCGCCGGCTCAACGAAGCCCAAGTTTCCTCCAGCGGTTCCCGCAACGTCTGAAAATGCCGGTTGAGCCGCGGACCGGTAAAATCGTCCCGCAACGGTTCCGCTGGCCATGGGTGCGCCGGCAGGTTGACCGCCACCGTGTCCGCTGGAGAATTCCCTCCCTGCGCCAGCCGGGGCCACCCGTCTTCCCCCCATTGCAGGGCCTGCAAGCAGGTCTCGCGCCCCAGCGGCGCGGATTTGTTCTCCTCCCGGTCAATCACCAGCCGGCCCGGACGCTGGAGCGGCCGGTGGCACAGATGCACGGTGAACCACTCGCCCCGCTGGGTCTCCACGAAACAGCCATGACCGGTGGATTGCAACGGCAATGTTTCTTTTTGAAACGCCGTCAAAATCGGATTCTGCGGATGCAATTCGTAGGGCCCCCAGAGGTTTTTGCTGCGACAAACGCTGATGGCGTGGCGCAGGGCCGTGCCGCCCTCGGCGGTGATCAGGTAATACCAGCCGTCCTTCTTTAGCAGATGCGGCCCCTCGGTAATCCCGATCACGCTGCCGGGCCAGATTTTTTTTGGCTCGCCCACCAACCGCATCTTCCCCGCGTCGAACTCTTGCAAAATGATCCCGTCAAAGCGCACCGGGGTGGCGACCTCGCCCATTTGCATCTGGACCACGTACTTTTTCCCGTCGTCATCATGGAACAGGCTCGGATCAAATCCGCTCGCGTTCAGGAACACCGGCTCGCTCCACGGGCCCTCGACGTGCCCGGCCGTGACCAGATAATTCGGCGTGTCCATCACCACTCCGCCCATGTGGTGATGCACGTTGGTGTAAACCAGCCAGAATCTTCCCTCCGCGTGGGTCAGGCACGGCGCCCAGATCCCACCGGAATTCTGACAGCCCCGCATATCGAGTTGTGACACCCGGTCCAGTGCCCGTCCCAGGAGTCGCCAGTGCGCCAGATCCCGCGAGTGATGGAGTTGCACCCCGGGAAACCATTCAAAGGTCGAGGTGGCGATGTAATAATCCTCGCCCACGCGGCAGATTGAGGGGTCGGGATTGAAACCAGTGAGAATGGGATTTTGGATGCGTGATGACATGATTATTGTTTCCCCGCCGGCGCCGATCGCAAATCGCGCTTGGTGTCAAAGATGGTCAGGCCGGCCAGACTGTGCCGCGGCGGTGGCGTGCCGAGGCTGACCGCATAACCGATGACCACGCACGCGATCACCGCCCCGGGCGTGTAAAAATACCAATGCACCGCCGTGCCGTATTTCAACCATAGCGCCACCCCGATGCTCGCCAGCGCCCCGCTAAACGCGCCAATGGCATTGGCCCGCCGCGTGTAGGTGCCCAGGATGTAAACCCCCAGAAACCCCCCGCCCAGCATCGCAAACAGCTCATTCCAGGTTTGAAACAAGGACCGCAGATTCATCGTGGCCATATAGAGGGCGCACAGCGTCGCCACGGAGCCCGCCACCAGCGACGCGATCCGCATGGTCAGCAACCGTTCCCGGTCGGAAATGTTTTTCTTCAATTTGCCGTAAAAATCTTCCGTGAACAAAATGGCCACGCTGTTCATGCTCCCGGCCAGCGCCGACATCGCCGCCGCGAACAGGGAGGCGATGATCAACCCCGCAATGCCCACCGGCAGTCGCTGCACAATATAGAGCGGTATGACCTGATCGTTGGTCATGGCGGGATCCAATTCGTCCGGGTGCTGGTGGAAATAGGCAAAGACCGAGATGCCCGCAAAATTCACCGCGAAGGAAATAAACACGCTGAAGCACAAAAACATCAGGGCCAGCTTGCGCACGTCCTTCAAGGGCGTCGCAAACACCCGTTGCACGGTCGGCTGGTCGGCGGCAAACGCCAGTTTGTTGAACAAGGGCGTCAAAATCAAAATCCACACCACCGGCATCGTGTAGTCGAGGCTCCAGATGCCCAGGTCAAACTTGTGGAACCGGGTGCCCACCTCCACAAAGCTGCTCCACCCGTGTGGCAGGCCGGTGATGGCCATGATCACGATCAGGCTGATGCCCAGCACCATCGTGATTCCCTGGATGACTTCCGTCACCACCACCGCCCGCATGCCGCCCTTGGCGGAATAAATCGTCGTCACCACCCCCATCAAGAGCACGCTGGCAAACACGCTCATCCCCGTCACCGCCGCGATGGCCAGCGCCGGCAGCAGCAGCACCATGTTCATCCGCCCAAACGTCTGCAGCGCCATGGCCTGCGCACTGGCGATGTACCGGAGGGAGGGATGAAACCGGCGCTCCAGATATTCAAAAGTCGAGGTGATTTCCAGCTTGCGTATCAGCGGATACAGGACGTAGGCCTCCAGAAAAAAGAGGGGGATCAGCATCAGGGCGGCCAGCGCCCACAGCATGCTGGTCCGGAATGCCAGCGCCGGGATCGCCATGAAGCTGATGCTGCTCGCCGCGCTGGCAAACATGCTGATGCCCGCCATCCACCAGGGAATCTTCCGGTCCCCCAGCGCGAACCCCGCGCTGCCTGTCTGCTGGCGGCTAAAATAGATGCCCGCAAAGGCCACGACCGTGAAGTAGCCCAGCAAGCCCGCGTAATCCGGCCAGCGCAAACTTTTTACCCGGCGTTGAATGGTCACGTCGTAACCGGCCGTGGTTCCGGCCGCCGTCGTCCCCACCAGGGTCAATGTTCCCGCGTGCACCGCCGTCACCGCCGTCAGCGCCTCGGGCAACTCGCCCTTGCGCACCCAGGTGTCCGTCACGTCGTGATAAATTTGGATGCTCCGGGTGCCGGTGCCGGCCTGCGTTGTTCCCAGCGGCCCCATGATGGGCTGGGTAAAACCGCCCGCCACCCCCGCATGCACCTGCCCGGTCATGAACACGGCTGGCGCGGCGACAGCCTCCGGCAAGGGCTTCAGGTCCCGCCAGCCAGTGAAAGTCGTTCCGTCAATCACATGCCAGCGGTACGCCTGAGCCGCATGGGTGGGGGTATAAACAGTTTTACCCCCCGTATTCGCCACGGTAAACCCACCCAACACCAGCACATCATTGTAAAAACAGATCACCCCGGGCCACAGCCGCCCCGCCCCGGGCTGGGGCGGCAATTCCTCCCAATCGGGTTTGGCCGGATCGCCAAAAGTGTGCCGCCAGAGTTTGTGGGACACGGTGCTGCCATCCACCGCCGTCGTGCCTCCGACAACGTACAGTTGCTTTTGAGCCTGATCCTCGAAAAGGCCCACGCCCGCCAAGGCCACCGCTTCCGGCAACGCGGGCAGCTCGGCTTGTTCCAAAGTGCCATCCCGCCACTCCAGCGAAGTCACCCGGCGGCTCAGGCCCCCGCGCGTCCAGCCACCCACCAGCAGGACTCGCGTATTGCTGCCGGCCCCTTCCGTCCACGTGCCGCTGACAAACCCGCAAAATGCCAGCGGCTCCTTCAATTTAAATGGCTTCCAACCCACCTCCGTCTGCACCAGCACCTCATCGCAAGGATTGCCGCTGACGTCCAACCCGCCCCCCACAACCAACCGCCCCCCGGATTGCCCCACAAAGCGTCCCGCCCGCTCCACCGGCAGTCCCAGTTCCCGCCGGACAAACCCAAAGCTCTCCTGGTTGGTCTGCGCCCGGACCGGCCCGTTGACCACCAGCACGACCGCCAGCAGGCCGCCGCCAATAAATGTGAAAAGCCGCCGGTTCATTGACCGACTCCTTCCGGCCGATAATCAAACCAGTCAAAATCCGCTGGCGCAGCACACTCTCTCCCGTTCCCGGTGGCATACAGGGCAATCACCACACCATTGTAACCGCCCGTCACCTCTGTGCCCAGATAACGCGTGTTCACCCGCGCGATTTCGCAGAAGTCTTTGCCGGCCTGGGCAAAGGAAAATATATAGTGCTCGCGCGTCCCCGTGATTTGCAGGTCCACTGGACCGGACGGTAGCGGGACCTCCACCGCCAGATGCCGGATTAACTCCAAATGATAACGTACTTGAAGCACCCGCCGCCCCGCCCGGTTCGTCACGCAAAAATCGTAATGATGCTCGTGGGTCATCAGCAACGCCATCCCTGCCTCTTCCTGCGGCGTGCCCGGTTCAAATTCCAAGCGGGTGCCCGCCCGGAACTCAAAATGCTGCTGCCGCCGGGCCACCAGGGTCGGTGAAGCCAGCTCGTCCAGCCCGACCGCCCGGCCATGCAATCGCAAAAATCCCGGTCGTTCGGTCAGCGAGTAATCGTTCAGCTCCGGATTCCGCAGATAAATCCACCGCCCGCCCAGTTGCGGCATGTCGAAATCATCACGCCCACCGGTTTCCGGCCACGGCTGCCGGGGGAGGGTGTTGGTCTCGATGGTTTCCGCCGTGGTACCGTTTTGATTCACCACCGGCCAGCCCGCCCGCCAGCTCACCGGCGTCAGGCACGTCTCCCGGCCCAGGGTGTGCACGTCCCCCACCGTTTTCCGAAACGCCAGATGGACCATCCACCAGGAACCGTCTGCCGCCTCCACCAGATCGGCATGGCCGGTGCCGTGCAACCCCTCGTAGGCATGGCGGTTGGATAAAATCGGATTGTGCGGGCAGCCTTCATAATCACCCCAAACATTCCGGCTCCGCGCCACGGCCACCAGGTGCCCGTAACTCGTCCCGCCCTCCGCAGTCAGCAGGTAATACCAGCCTTCCCGTTTATAAATATGCGGGCCCTCCACGTAGCTCCCGCCACTGCCCCGCCAGATCATGGCGGGCTCGGTCAGCCGCCGGCCCGATGCCAGGTCCACTTCGCTCTGGTAAATGGCCCGCTCCATTTTGAAGGTCATCCCGCGGTTGGATTGAAAATAAACGCGACCGTCCTCATCGAAAAACAACGAGGGGTCAATACCATTTTGATCATACCAAACCGGATCGCTCCACGGCCCGGCCGGGTCCGTGGCGGTCACCCAAAAATTGCGATAGGAGCCGGCGTTGACCAGCGTCGTAATCATATAAAAAACGCCCCGGTGATGCCGCAGCGTCGGCGCATAAATACCATCGGAACAACGCACTCCTGCCAGCTCCAATTGACTCCGCCGGGTCAGCACATGCCCCAACTGCCGCCAATGAATCAAATCCCGGCTGTGCCAGATCGGCACCCCCGGAAAGTACTCAAAGCTGCTGTTGACCAGGTAAAAGTCTTCCCCCACCCGGCACACGCTCGGATCGGGGTAAAACCCAGGAATGACTGGATTGTGATAAATCATGCTACTCCCGTCGTAAAATGACGGCTCCGAATGGGTTTAGTTCTACCGTGCTCCCACATTTTTCCCGCTGCGCAATGGTTTGGTAATTGCCGCGCAACGCCACCGTTTGTGTCTCCCCGCTGAAATTGATCAAGTGCAAAAATTCCCGGTCTCCCTTGATGGTTTTGACCGTTTCCACCATCGGCGAACTGCTGCTCCGCACATTGGGCGTCACCCCGCAACCCGCCAGGACGTGGGCCAGCAATTCCCCGGCCAGTGGCCCCGCCGGCACCGTGGCCACATAATACACCGTGCCCCGGCCAAACCGGTTCACCGTCACCGCCGGCGTGCCGGCAAACCAGTGGTCACTGTATTCCAACAGGCTTTGGGCGGTGGTCAGCTTGAGGATTTCAAACAGCTGCCCGCCTTCGTAACGGGTTTTGCCAAAACCCCATCCAACCGGCATCAGCCCGGTGGTGTCCGCACCTTGCAAGGCGTTTTGCTCCTGGATTTCCACCCCGCATAACTCCGTCAAATACGCGGGCAGCCGGCACCGGTGCAACCCGTTGTCCGGCTGGCGCACACCAGATTGCACGGTCAACACCAGGGTCCCGCCGCCCTCCACATATTCCCGTAAACTGGCGGCCCGCGCCGCGTCCATCAGCACGAGCGAAGGTGCCAGCACCAGTTTGTAACCGTGCCAGTCCTGCCCCGGCGCCGCCACATCCGCGTTGACGTGCTGTTCGAACAAACCCCGGTAATAAATGTAAAGATGCCGCAGATAACGGAATTCCGGGTGGGTCCGCCCATCCTCCAGTGCCCAGTCAACCTCGAAATCCCGCAGTAGCGCCACCTCAGGCCGGGGCCGCGCCCCGGCCACTTCGGCAGCCACCACCTGCCATTCACGGATCGTGGCCTGAATTTCATCATATCGCCGGCGCGGCTCCCCGTCGCTTTCCAAAATCGCCTGCAACAACTGCTCAACACCCGACGCGAATTGCCGCCAATGAAACCACAAGACCGCCTCCGCCCCGTGCGCGATTTCCTGATGGGTCCACACCCGCAACCATCCCGGCCCCACCAACTGGCGGGGGCGGAACGTGCGCCCGGTTTGCGCCTCCGTCACCCAAAACGCCGCCCGCCGCCAGCCCCGCGTCATGCTCAGGGCAAAACTGGCCATCGCCGGATGGTATTCCTGGTCCCCGGTGTTCCCATACTCATTTTCCAAGGTCCATCCGAACGGATAATTATCCACGCCCACCACGTCCAGCAGCGATCCCAACTGGTTTAAATCAAGTAAATCCAGGAAGCCACTCGAGCAAACATTGTGCGTCACCAACTGGCCCGGCGCGATGCCCTTAAGGATGGCTCGCTGTCCCCGAGCGTAGTCCACGAACGCCTCCGAGAAAAACCGGTGCCAGTCCAGCCGGGCCGCGGGATGATGCCCCGGCTTGGGCGGTTCCACCTCCGCAAAACTTCCATAAGCCTGGCTCCAAAAGTGCGTCCCCCACCGCCGGTTCAGCTCCGCAATCGTGCCAAATTTCCGCTGCAACCACGCCTGAAATTTCGCCCGGCACATCGCGCAATAACAATGCGGCTGCTCCGCCATGAATTCGTTATCCAACTGGTAGCCAATCACCCGGGGATTATCTTTAAACCGCTCCGCCAGCGCCGTGACGATCCGCGCGGTAAAAGCGTGATACTGGTCGTTATTGACGCAATAATGCCGGCGCCGGCCAAATTCACGCCGCCGGCCGTCCGCCCCCACCGGATAAATCTCCGGATGCCGGTCCATCAACCATTTTGGCGGGGCCGCCGTCGGCGTGCACAGCAGCGACTGAATACCCTGCCTGCCCAGCGTGTCCACCGCCTCCTCCAGCCAGTCAAAATCCCACCGCCCCGCCGCCGGCTCAATGCGGCTCCACGCAAATTCCCCCATCCGCACCAGGTTAAACCCCGCCGCCCGCATCAACTCCGCGTCCCGCTTCAGTTCCACCAATCCACCCCGCAAGCCCTCACGTCGGGCTTCACCGACATCCAAGTGCTCCGGGTAATATGACGCTCCAAAATATTTCATTTTTTGGAGATGCCGTCCATTGTGCATGGGGGAAATCTCAAAGTTCTCACTTCCCCCGCCATCAATGCCTCCACCCTGCCAGCAAGCAAATAATTATTGGGCAGTGGCCGTCCAGCCGCCGGCCGGCTTTCCGCGAGGACGCGCACCGCCGCCGGTGCGGGCGTGGGATTATGCACCCGCACCAGCAATTCACCGTCCTTTTCCCCGGCGATTTCGGCCGTGACGTTATCAAAAGCGATCACCAACCCTTGGTCTGGTTGCACATAGAGCCCCGGAATCTCAATCGTCGTGAGCATGAGCGCGGTTTCAGCCCAAGTGGTCATTTCCAGCGTTTCGCCGATGCGTTCGGGCCCCTCCCAATCGGTGAGGTTTACGCGCTCGCACATCCAGCCTGGCTTTGCTTTGCCCAAGGGCCGCAGCGGATGCGGCAGATACTGCGGCAGGCCAAAGGCAATGTCTTGCAGCAGTTCCAGGTGAAACCGGTCGCCCGTGGCGCGATACAACTTCAGCAGGCCGAGTCCGGAAAAAGTGCACAGCCCCGGCGCGGCATGCTTGTTCTGGGTGTT
Organism: uncultured Verrucomicrobia subdivision 3 bacterium; assembly: GCA_903895255.1. GTDB lineage: Bacteria > Verrucomicrobiota > Verrucomicrobiia > Limisphaerales > UBA11358 > UBA11358. The sequence continues at coordinate 3,096 of CAITTG010000080.1, read as the reverse complement.
GGCATAGACCGCGCCGGTCGTCCGAATGCCCGCCCGGGCAAAGGTGGATTTCGGCGGAAATTTAAAATCATAAGCCACCACCCAGGTCGAAAATTGCCGCGCGGTCTCGGCTGCCCGTTGCAACCAAGCTTTATTGCCACTGCTTTCGTACAAGGCCGCATAACTTTCAATTAACGCGTACCACGACTCCGAGTCGGGATTTTGCAGTGCGTCTCCCGGACCGCCGCAGCTCAAACCTTTGACCGTGAATTCCCGGTAAAATTTTTCCCCGGCCGCCGCCGCCACTTCAAGGTATTGGGGAGCCTGGAAATACTCCCCGGCCAACACCAGCGCCGCCGGAATAATCGCGCCGCTGGTCGAGCCCCCCACACAGATTTCTCCCGACAATGAGTGCACGAACTGCCCGAACTGGCCATTTGCCTGCCAGAGTTTCATCAGGGCATCACAAACGGTCTTCAACCCGTTGCGCCAAGCCGGTTTCACCCTGATTCCCAGTTGTTCCATCAACTGGAACTGCTTGACGATATAAAAAACCGCGTCCCCGCTTTTGCGGATGAGATGCCAGTGGCCGGTATGGGGCTTGCGAATGTCACCCCCGATCCACTCGGTCCCATTCCGTCCCGCATCCCAAAAAAAACCGGCGGGGGCGATGCCCGCGCGAAACAGCCAGTCGAAGTTGCGCACCACATTTTTGCGTGTCTGAGGGCTGCCGGCGAACAGCAGCGGATAGGTGCTGATCATCCCGCCGGTCCAGCCAATTTGCCAGTCCTGCAAATAATTTTGGCGCGGTCCGACGGAGTAATAACCGTGCTGGTCCACAAAATTATCCTGGTTAAACTTTTGCTCCTGCAAATGAAAACAAGCGGAAAACGGCATCACCGGCAGGCGTGTTCTGCGTGGCCCGCAATTTTTTCGTTCCTTTGCAAATCGGTCGAACAGATCCTGCGGACGGGAGGCGTCAAAAAACACCAGCCGGAATCCAAGCTCGACCACGTCCCCCGCCTTGAAATCACGCGGCCGGTCTTCGGAGGGAAATTCCCGGTCACAGATGCGGTAACTGTGCAATTCACGCACGACTGGACTGGTCAAACTAATGACCGCCTGGTCCCGCTGGCGGGATTCCTCAATACTCAGCCCGTAATCACCCAGTGAATTGCCTTGGCTGGTGAGCATCAGGCATCCGCGGCCCGACCGGGGATCCTGAAACCCAATCGCCGGTGCCGCCAGACTGCCGCTGCGCTCCTGGATGCGGGAGACTCCCTCCCCGGAATTTAAACGCGGCACATCAGAAATAATCACCGGCTTGTCCTTCCCAATGTCCTGCACAAAATACAACTTCGGCGAATAGGGAATTTTCCGGGCTAAAAAACGGTTGCCATGATACGCGGCCGCCGGCAATAGTGCATAATTGTCGGCTGACCATTGGTCGAAAACCAATTCCACCGCCAGCGCTGCTTGCTTAAGTTGCCCGGCCCGACATTCGAAGCGCATCACCACGTCCCACACCTCCTCATCGTTCGGGCGCGTCATCTGGCTGGCCACCTGCCATTCCGAGTCCGGTAACGACACCGCGAATTGCCTCGGTCCAAGATTAAATTCCATCCGGTTTGTGAGCAAATTACCCCGCTCAAAGTCGTAACGATTGATAACCACCCGACCGGCACAATAATTGGCAGCCAGCGAGGCAGCAAATGCCTTGTGATCATTCGAACCCTTCTTTTTCGGGCCCCGCCGGACACCTGATGCAGTCGACTCATTCATGGGCACCACTCCACTCAAAGCCGGACGGCAAAAAATAAAGCATTTTTGAACGCATGATTTAAAATCAGGATAAACTGGAAAAATTCACCGGGGAGGGTATAAATTGCGTCAACCGGGGGCAATTAAACATCATGGATAAAAAAGATATGAAAGTTCTTTTTCAGGAACTCCCTGACCTCAGTTCAATCATCGACTTTTTCGCATCCTGCCGGCCTCCAATCTAGGGCCATGGTTGGGGAAAATTCCCCAAGTCCGACTCGGGAAGCAACGGCTACTTCAGTTGACCCGAACTTGATCTTCCTTGGGACGCCCTAATTCAGCGATGTAAAATCACCCGTCTTCGACGCAACATTGCCCTTCGACCGCCCACCGTTCGGTGGTATTTTTTCCTGAACATAACCCTGACATGAGTAATTATAAACCGGCGGGCTTTGAACAGATTTCCGCCCCCGTTACCCCGGCTTGGCGTTCGCCGCACTCTCCGCCGCGAAAGGTTGGCGCTCGCCTGGCGTTGTGTGTGTTATTCTGTTGGCATGCCACGCGGCTGTTGGCCTCTTACACCGACCCCGCGATCCTGATAAAGACCGTTTCCACCGTCAGCAATGCCCACCAGCCCATCGTGACCTTGCCAACCAACGCTCCAGCCATGGTAACCTTGATCGCCTGGGCGACCAACTTCACGCCCATGAGTTATTCCTGGTCGCAAATCACGGATACATTTAATTCGTTTGCCACCAGTGGAGCCGCCACTTTTTTGACAAACAATACGTCCCTCCCCCAGGTCTCAGTCTTGCTGCCCACGCCCGGGGTTTATCAATTTCAAGTGGTGGCCACCGATGGTGTCAACACGGTCAGCCGGTATGCCTGGGTAAATGTCTGGGACCATGTCGGGGCATTTAATCCCAATCATCAAGTGGGCCGCAACCCCGGCCTGCTGCCTCCCACCTCCGTCCGGCAGCTTTCGCTGGACCCCGGCCCATTTTGTCATCCACGCGTGTTGTTCAGCCGGAGTGACTGGCCGGATTTGAATCGGAAGACGACCAATTCCAGTGAAGTCAAACTGGCTGTCACCAACTTGCAAAATGACCTGGCGGGCAATTTTGACAAATCTGGCTCGGCCATGATGACGTTGATAAATGCCTACACCAATTACTCGGCGGGCGGTTACAATCCCGCTTATTTTACCAATGTGGTCATGCCGGCCCATGCCAATGCCACCGGGATCCTGAATGATTTGCTTATTGGCCACAATCCCGGCGGCAGTTATTTTGACGCATTAGTCACAGCGTGTTACCTCGCGTGGGTGGGCACCGACCCTGGGTTGCCGCACGGTTC
>CAITTG010000079.1 GCA_903895255.1 uncultured Verrucomicrobia subdivision 3 bacterium | reverse complement strand
GACGTCCAAAGCCGGCGCTCCGCTGCGGTGGCGGGTGCAACTGGCGATCAATGGTTAATGAGCAGTCGGGATTTTTGCGGTGAACACCAGTTCACCGCTACGATTTAACGTTTCTTTTTTTGCGGTTTTGCGTGGGGTTGGAGCGGGCGGTCCGTGACCGGCTTTCCGCCGCGCGGCGTTGGGGGAGGTCGGATTCGTAGCGGACCGTTGCTGGGGGCAGGACGTCCAAAGCCGGCGGCAAGCCGGCGCTCCGGAACGACTATCGCGGGCCTTTAGCCCGCCGAATGGCCGGGCGGGCGGCCCCAGTCCGCATGGGCTGGGCTGAGGAATTAGCGGGCCTTTGGACCTGGGAAACAATTTCCCGTCCCCCATTTGACAACTCATCAGGCGATGCTATTATGGTAACGCCGCCCGGACCGCCCCGTCCGGGTGCGGTGGCTGATGCCATCCGGAGGTTCTGTGACATACCCCGCCCGCCCGGCGGATATTTGAATGCGGCTTGGTTTTTCCCCCGCGCCCCGCGCCCCGTGCCTCTCCGGCCACATCCGGGTACATCAGGGCACATCCGGCCAATAAAAAAATAATGAAGGTCCCGGACTCGGTCGCCCGCCCGGAGCCTGCCAATTTCGAGGCGTTGGACCTTGGACATCAGACCTGGGACTAGGGACTCGCCCCCCCAGTTCCGCCTCGGGCCCCGCGCCCCGCGCCCCGCGCCTCAGGCCGGTTCCTCCATTCAAGGCTATTCAAGGTGATTCAAGGTGATTCAAGGTGAAAAAATTTGGGGAGGGGGGGGTACATGACGTTGGACCGGGCCTATCCATTGGGTTGCCAAGCGCCAGAACACCTGCTGGGTCAGCGTGAGCGCCTCCCCTCCCCACCCCTCCCCTCCATCCGAATGGCGGGGAGGGAGCTGGAATTGGGGGCGTGCCACCCAGGGCGGCCCTCGCGATGCTCGGTTGCCCTGGGCTATTATCAGTCGCCCTTTTCAGGGCGGGGAACCGGCAACCGCCCGCCGGTCGGCGATGCGATTTAAATTTTGTCAACCAACCGGACCGCCACGCTTTGGACCGGGGACTTTAGACTTGGCCCCCCATTCCCGGGGATTTTCGCGCCGGCAGCATTTTCTTGAAAAGAGGGCTTGCGAATTTTTACCCATTTGTTACGCTTAACGCTCTTTTGATATATTTATGGCTGTAAAAATTCGCATGAAACGGGTCGGCACGAAAAACACCCCGGTGTACCGCATTGTGGTGGCCGATGGCCGGAGCCCCCGCGATGGCAAGTGCATCGAGGAAATCGGCACCTATCAACCCTTGAAATCCGGGGAAAATTTCACCCTGAAACTCGACCGCGCCCAATACTGGATCAGCAAAGGCGCGAAACCGAGCGACACGGTCGCCAGTTTCATCAAGAAGCTGGGCAAGACGGCGGCCGTCGCGGCGGCGGTCTGATTTTACCGGGTCATGCAGGCGTTTCTTGAATTTATTGTCAAGGGCCTGGTGCAGCAGCCCGAGGCCGTGACCGTGACCCCGGTGGAGCGCGGCGGGCTGACGGTGTATGAGCTGCGGCTGGCCCCGACGGATGTGGGCAAGATCATCGGCCGCCAAGGCATGACGATCAATGCCATTCGCTCCCTGTTGCTGGCGGGCAGTGCCAAAAAAGGCCTGCGCTGCTCGGTGGAGATTGTGGAAGACCGGCCGGCGCACTAAAGGTTGCCGGCGGCAGAGTGACCGGTGATGAAGATTGAAGTGCTGACGTTGTTCCCGGCGATGTTCACCGGCCCGCTGGATGAGAGCATCATCAAACGCGCGCGGGAGTCGGGAAAGCTGGAATTCAAACTCCACAATCTGCGCGACTGGACCCACGACCGGCATAAAACGGTGGATGACCGTCCCTTTGGCGGGGGGCCGGGGATGTTGATGAAGCCGGAGCCGCTGTTTGAGGCGGTGGAAAGTTTGCGGGGCGAGCGGACGCGGGTGATTTTAATGTCGCCGGGCGGCCGGAAGTTTGACCAGAGCATTGCGCGCGAACTGGCGAAAGAAACGGATTTATTGCTCGTCACGGGCCACTATGAGGGTTTTGACGAGCGGGTGCGGACGGCGCTGGCGGACGACGAGTTGTCCATCGGTGATTATGTGCTGACCAACGGCGCCTTGCCGGCGATGATCGTGATTGACGCGGTCACGCGGCTGCTGCCGGGAGTTTTGGGTGACGATGACAGTTCGCGGGATGAGTCTTTCAGCGAGGGATTGCTGGAATATCCGCAATACACGCGGCCGGCGGAGTTTCGCGGGATGCCGGTCCCGGAAGTGCTGCTCTCGGGCAATCATGCCGAGATCGCCAAATGGCGGCGGGAGCAGGCCCGGTTGCGGACGGTGGCCAGACGGCCGGATTTGTTACAGCGGGAGCCGACACCGGACGTCGCCCCCAAAACAGAGTGAAGCAGAATCGGCCGGCGGGTCGGAAGACCGGACGGCCAGTGAAATAAAAGTTTATGAACCAGGCATTACAAGACAAAATTGAATCGGAACACTATCGCAAAGAAGCCGCGGTATTCGCGGTCGGCGACTCGGTGAAAGTCCACACGAAGGTCGTGGAAGGTGACAAGGAACGCATCCAGATTTTCTCGGGCGTGGTGATTGGCCGTCGCGGTCATGGTCTCAACGAGACCTTCACCGTGCGCCGCATCAGCTACGGCGAGGGCGTGGAACGTATTTTCCCGCTGAACTCCCCCCGCGTGGACAAGGTGGAAGTGGAACGCCACGGGGCGGTCCGCCGGGCCAAGCTCACCTACCTGCGCGGCCGTTTGGGCAAGGGCGCGACGCTGGTGAAGGAACGCGACACCGCCGCGCAAGCCGCGGCCAAGGCGCCGAAGAAGAAGTAAGCGGCCGGGACCATTTCAGCCAGGCGAGGCTTCGGCCTCGCCTTTTTTGTGTTGGTGGGAAGACCTTTAGCCACGGATGAAACACCGATTAACACGGATGCAGGCACCGGCTGGAATATGGTTTGGCGGGATTATCCGGGAAGGGAAATCCTACCACAATCCAGGTGTATCGGAGTCCGTTGTGGTTGGTTAACTTTTGACCGGGGAAATTTTACATGCTCATTATTCGCGATCTGAAGATGACGTTTGGCGGGCGGACTCTGTTTGAGAACGCCTCGTTTCAGGTGAATTATGGCGACCGCGTGGCCCTGGTGGGGCCGAATGGCGCCGGGAAATCCACGCTGTTCTCCATCATTCTGAAGACCCGCGAACCGGATGCCGGCACGGTGGAACGCGATGAATGGACCATGGTGGGTTACCTGCCCCAGGAGGGCGAGGCGGTGGGCGATGAAACCGTCCTGGACGTGGCCACCGGCCGCGTGGATGAATTGCCCCGCCTGGAAAAGCGGTTGCATGAACTCGAAAAGGCCGGCGAAGTGTCGAGCCCCGAGTACATGGAGACCCATGCCAAGCATGACAAATTAAACGATCCGCAGGTGGAGACCCTCGCGAAAAAGATGCTGCGCGGGCTGGGCTACCGGGAGTCGGATTTGAACCGTCCGGCGAAGGAAATGAGCGGCGGCTGGGTGATGCGCGCGCGCCTGGCGCGGTTGCTGGTCATGGAACCGGACCTGCTGCTGCTGGACGAACCGACGAACCATCTGGACCTGCTCTCGCTGCTCTGGCTCCAGCAATATCTCAAGAATTATTCCGGCGCGGTGCTGCTGATTTCGCATGACCGCCAGTTCATGGATGAAATCATCACGCAAGTGCAGGAGATTCAAGAGCGCAAGCTGATCGCCTACACAGGGAATTACACGGATTATCTGCGCCAGCGCGAGGAACGCTACGAACAACAACTCGCCGCGTGGAAAAACCAGCAGAAGGAAATTTCGGCCCTGCAGGAGTTCATCGACCGCTTTCGCGCCGTGCCGTCCAAGGCCTCGCAAGCCCAGAGCAAGCTCAAGCAGATTGAGCGCCTCGAGCTGATTGAAAAGCCGATGGCGCCGCGCAAGCCGTTTCGCTTTCAAATTCCCCAGCCGCCCCGGGGCGGTCAGCGGGCGATTTCGCTCGAAGGCATTCACATGGCCTACGGCACCCACCAGGTTTACAGCGGGCTGGATCTGACCATCGAACGCGGCGAACGCACCGTGCTCGTGGGCCCGAACGGCGCGGGCAAATCCACCTTGTTGAAAATTCTGGCCGGCGTGGTGGAATTTCAAAAAGGCGTGCGCGACCTGGGTCACAACGCGAAGATTGGCTATTTCAGCCAGCATCGCGGCGACAGCCTGGACCCGGAAAAAACGGTCATCGACGAAGTGCTGGCGTGCGCCCCCGGCATGCGGGAGGACGACGTGCGCGGCATCCTGGGGTCCTTCCTGTTCCGGAAGGATGACATTTATAAAAAGACGGCGGTGCTGAGCGGTGGCGAAAAGAGCCGGCTCAACCTGATCAAGTTTCTGGTGGACCCGCCCAACCTGTTGCTGATGGACGAACCGACGACGCATTTGGACATCCACACGGTGGAGTCCCTCACGCTGGCGCTGGAACGTTACGAGGGCACGCTGGTGTTCATTTCGCACGATGTGCATTTCATCCGCCACCTGGCGACGAAGGTGTTGCACGTGAACGCCGGGCAGATCACGCCGTACGCCGGGAATTACGATTATTTCCTGGAAAAAACCCATTCCCTGGAGGACGAGCGGTCCGCGCTCACCGCCGGTTAAATTTAAAATGCGCGGAGCCATTTTACCGGGTGATATTTCCGGGGGAGCGGCCCCATCCGCTTGTCACCATCTTGTAACCTTCCCAACCTTGAAATCCACCGGCCAGCGGGTGGAAAATATTTAACAAATGAAAACGAAAGAAGCCAAAGAGGAGTTTGAACGATTTGTGGACGAGGCCGGCGCGGTGGTGTCGGAATTCAAGCCGATTGACGCGGTGCGGCTGATGCTGGATTTCTATCAGCAGGAGCGGGCGGAAGGCTGTGATTTGCAGGCGGACGGGGACATGCTGCTGTTCCAATGGGGGGTTCACGAATGGGGCCAGCAGGGCCGCTATTTTGAATTCAACCTGACCCGGCAGTTGATCGATGGCGAGGGCCAGGATGGCGAGAATATGACCCAACTCTCCCTGACCTGCTACTTCCCCCCGGCCCCCGAACTGGAGGCCTTGAAGCCCGGCTCGAAATGGTGCGCCAGCCCGGATGAACTCGCGGGGTTCGAATATTTTGTGGTCAAAAGCCCGGCCTTCCTGGCAGTGGGCAAAACGCAACCGGAAAACGTGGCGCTCACGTTCGGGGAGGTGTAATACCGGGTGGCAGTTCAGTAGTGGTGAAACATCCCGGCGATCAGCAACAGTTCGGGATGAGCCGCGGATAATTTGGGCAGCACGACGCGGACGCGGTCGCCATAGGCGGCCAGTTTTTCGCGCAAGGGGCTGAGATCGCCGACCTTGTCCCAATGCAGTTTGTGCAGATCCAGCACCAGCCGGTTTTTATTGCGGGAAAGGGAATCGCGCAGAGTGTGCGCCAGGCGTTCGGCATCAGCCGTGGAAAGCACGCCTTCCAGGCGCATCCACACTTGCTTTTTGGCGTGCTGCAGTTCGACTTGCACGGAGAAATTCGGACTGGCCACCTTGGCTTGAAATTCCTCCCACAAGCCAAAGGCGCTCCAGCTTTTCTCGGGCCAGCGGTAGGCCGTGCGCTGCATTTTGGGGTGTTGAAAATAATCAAACTTCAGCGTGAACCACGTCACCATGGCCGCGCCCACCGCCATGACGGACTTGAAGCGTTCGGCGAAGCTGGGGCGGCCTAGTTCCCGGTGGAGGTTACGTTCCAAATCCCCAATCCATTTCCGGATGGTCGCATTCGGTCCAAACAGCCGCCCGGCGAGAAACACCGGATAGGCAAACCGCAGTTCGCTGGCGAAATACGCGGCTTTGCGGCGCAATACGGGGTTCGGCGAATCCTTCAACTTGAGGTAACCGAGGAAGCGCGTTTCCAGCACGCGGTAAATGCTCGGTCCGAGCCGCTGGTAATCCTGGTCGAAACACCAGCGCTGGATGTCCTCGATTTGCCGGGGCGAGAGCGTGGGATGCTTGATCATGGTGGTGAACCCATCCGCGCGGCGATAAAACAAATCCTGCTCGGTGGTGTAAATGTCCTGCAGCAGATTGTCCTTGATGACCCGCTCGAAAAACGGCGTGCCGGGCACGGGGCCATAGATGAGATACTGGCCGAGCGAGGGCTTGAGCTTCATGAGTCCGTCGAGTTCCTGCGCGACCACTGCCGGGGTTTGATAGTCGAAGCCCACGATCATGGAGGTGAGAATGGTGATGCCGTGCTCCCGAAACTCGGTGAGAATCTCCGGCACCGGGCGGCCTTGCTGCTTGGCGTAGCCCGAGCGGGTGCCCTCGTAGCCGACCCAGAAGCCGTCGATGCCCATCTCCAGAATTTCCTCAACGGTGTACTGGCTGATGGCTTTGATGCTGGAGAACGCGAAGATGGACGGCTGCTTGCCGCCTTGGAGAACGCAGTCGCGGAATTCCATGGCCCGCTTCTTATTGAGCAGAAAATCCTCGTCAATGATCAGAAACACCAGGCTCGGATCGAGGTCAAAGTAACGTTCGACGACGTTGTAGATGTCACGGCCGGTCGGCAGCAGCCGGACATGCTGGCGTTTGAAGAAATGGGAGGTGCAGCAAAAATCACAGCCATTGGGACAGCCCAGGCCGCCAAAGATTTTCCCGGTGCCCGAAACGCGCATGCCGAAAACTTTCAGCCAGCTCACGATCAAGGGATGCTTGTAGGGCATGGGAATTTCCGGCTCGTTGAGCAAGGCGCGGAAAAACGCCACGCCCTCGCCGCGACAGATATGGTCGGCATAGGGCTTCAGGACGTCATCCTTCAGGATGGTGCCGTAGCCGCCGAGCACAATCTGGCTCTTGGGCGAGTACTTGCGGATGAGGGCAACCGCTTCCTTCATCTTGTGCATGAGCGCCATGATGAAGCTGATGCCCACGTAGTCGTAGCCCTTTTTAAGCTCCTTAATCAACTCGCGCTCGGAAGGATATTGGAGCACCACCGTGGGGACATCCAAATTTTCGGCGATGTATTCGAGGCCAAATTGGACGTTCACCGTTCGCGGGCTGAAAATGCCCTGGGCGCGCGTCACCTGACGAAACAGCAGCTCATAGCCGACCGACGGGGCATCCCCCTGCTCCGGACCGAAGGGCCGGCAGACACTGGTTAATAATACAGTTTTACTCATGGTTTAAAATGGCTGGCGGGAAATGGAAACGCTGGCTCGGCGGCTCAAAACGAGGCGAGACGGAACGGTTGCAACCCGGCCACTGACAACAAACGCCAAACCACCAGCGATGTCAAAGCAGGGTTGAATTAATTCCACACCGCGGGTTGTCCGGTGTAAAACAAGATATGCTTGGCAGGCTTTTTAGGGGATGATCACGATCTTGCCGGCCGCGCCGCCATCCATGAGGGCGCCATGGGCGTAAGGGGCGCGGGCGAGGGGAAATTCCTGGTCGATGACCGGCCGCAGAGTGCCGTCCGCCAGCCCAGTGCCCAGGGCGGCGTGGATCTGGGCCATTTCCACCGGGGGCGTGTTGAAGAGCACCATGCCGCGAATATCGGTGTCGCGGCTCATCAGGTCGCGGGGTTCGATTTCGATTTTCCCCCGGCTGCCGATGACCACGACGCGGCCGCGGGGGGCGAGGAACGACAAATCCATGGCGAGGTTGACGTGCGCGAGCATTTCCAGGATGAGGTCCACCCCGCGGCGGCCGTTCGCCTCAAACATCTTTTCAAAATACTTGTGCTGCTTATGGTCGAACACATGCTGGGCCCCCTCGTTCAAGACCAGCAAACGGCCCTTTTCCGTGCTGGCGGTGCCGAAGACCCGCAGACCGTGGGCGCGGGCGAGTTGCACGGCGGCGATGCCGACACCGCCGCTGGCGCCATGGACGAGGACGGTTTCGCCCGGTTGGGCCTGGCCCCGCTGAAACAGCGCCCGATACGCGGTGGCATAGGGTATGCCCACGGCGGCACCTTGGGCGAAACTCACCGAGCCAGGCAGGTGGAAGACCTGGCCGACGTTGCAGACGGTGAATTCGGCATAGCTGCCCGTCACCGTGCCGGCCGTGTAGACGCGCTCACCCGGCTTGAAGGTGTTCACGCCCGCACCGACCGCGTCAATCACGCCGGCACCGTCACTGCCGGGAGTGTAGGGCAACTCCGGTTTGCGCGCGTAATTGCCGGAGCGAATGTAAGTTTCCACAGGATTCACGCCGATGGCGTGGAGCCGCACGAGCACCTGGCCGGGGCCGGGGAATGGCGTGGGGACTTCCACCACTTTCAAAACCCCGGGATCCCCGAATTCAGCAACGCGAATAGCTTTCATATTTAATAACTGTGACCATGCCAACCTTAGCGATTTGCCCGCTGGGCGGCGAGCAGGATTTACGTGGACGGCAGGCAGCGGGATGCCGAGGACGGGCCCGCCGATTGCCAGCCCACTGGGTGGCGGGTTGCGATGGGACGTGAACTATTTACGGTTTACCTGCCATTGGACGAACCGCTGGCGCTTCCCAGAGTCTTCACCAACCAAGCCTGGATGGTCTGCTCAAAATGGGGGTCAAAGGTGTGCCAGTCCATGATGCGATGCTGGGCGTTGGTAATGGTGAGCAAATCGCAGGGCACACCGCAGGCCCGGAGCCGGGCTTGAAAATTTACGGACTGGGAGTAGAGCACGGTTTTGTCCGCCGTGCCGGCAATGAGCAGAAACGGGGGCAGGCCAGGTTTGACGAATTCAATGGGAGAAATGCCGGCCAGGGTCTGGCGGGCGGTGGGCGTTAGCTCAGGCGGCAGATCGAACAGGAGTTGGAGCGACTTGCTGAGACCGTGGCGGCGTTCATTGTCGGCGACCATGTCCGTGGGCGGGGCATAGCCGAGCACGGCCTGCACCCGGGTGTCCGGTTGGGCCTGGGTGGCGGCGAGGCATACCAAATGACCGCCCGCGGAATAACCGCACAGGGCGATCCGCTGCGGATCGCCCTTGTACTGCGCAGCATGGGCTTTAACCCAGCGGATGGCAGTCTGCACATCTTCAAACCCCGCCGGCCAACGATGGGTGGGGGCGAGGCGGTAATCAATGGAAAACCAAGTAAATCCCGCCGCAGTGAGCGGGATCTCCATCGGGGCCACATCATGCTCTTTGTCACCCGAGGCCCAGCCACCACCATGGACGACAATGCCCACGGGAAACGGCCCAGTGCCCGCGGGCACACTGGCATCCAGGAACAAGTGGTTGGTGCCCGCCACGCCATATTCGATATTGGTGGTTAATTCGGCGGCAAAGGCAGCTGGCAGCAAGGCCAAAAGGGCCAGAAGCAGGATGTTTTTTTTCATGGAGGCCTTCAAAAGTATCATTATTTATTCAAGGAGCCAAGGTTGGATTCACCATTATTCAATTGGACTGAGCCGGACCAAACTCGCACTTGCCTGGTTAACGCAGAAATCCAAACCGCCGAAGCCAGAAATTCCAGGGTCACGCCACTTACACGGCAAAATATGACATACGTCATATGGCAACTGGCACCAGGGTTTGGCAGTGTGTTGAAGAACCCGACCAATACTGAACCAAATGGCGCAAGCCTCCGGTCAAAAGCTGTAGTCAACCATCAACCTAGACCATAAATAATAATGAACCCCATAATCAGTAATCCTGCCTTGCCGGTGCCGCCGGCAACAGCCTGCAAGGCGTCTGGCAAACAAACCTTGCTCCATTTGACCCTGAAAATGGCCGTGGCAATCGCCGCCATGACGGTTGCCGCCGCGACGGGCGCTTATGGCCAGACGACCCAAATCTGGACCGGCGGCGATGGCACGGGCACCGCCATCGGCGCGGCCACCAACTGGTTGAGCGGTGCGTCGCCCAATTCAGCCAACGGAGACATATGTCAATGGGACAGCACCGTTCCGGGAAATCTGTTCTTAACCGCCGCGTCGCCCAACGGCAACTTTAACAACGGCACTCCGGGGGTGAGTTTCTACATTGCGGCGGGTCATACCGGTTCGTGGAACCTCAGGTCCCTCATTTCTGGAGGGTCGGCAAATATCGCCCTGAATGCGACGACGATCGACAATGGCGCGGGAGCCTGTTCTTTGGGAGATGGATCCGCCAATGTGCTGAATATTATTTTGCGCCCCTCCTCGTCGGGGAACCCCATCCCAGTCCACACCAATTTGAACAACTCGGCGAATGCGGCCACGATCAATCCGAACGTGAGATACCAATCAGGCGGCGGCAACCCGCACGCAATCCAGATTGATGGCACAGGAGATTGGATCGTCAACAACGCCCTTAATTGCGCCAACGCCGGCAATAACAATGTTTTCCTGATAAAAAGAGGTTCGGGCAACATGTTTTGGAACCCTAATTCCATTGCCGGGGCGGCGGGCGTGAATGGCATCGGCAGCCCAATTGACATCGAGGGTGGCCGGTTGGTGCTGACGGGCACCGCCTCCGAACTGGGCACGCAACGGGTCACCAACAACGCCACCTTTCAATATGGTGCCGCGGCCGCGCAAACGTGGTCCGGGCCGTTTGATGGCACCGGCCAGTTGGTGGTCAGCGCCGGCACGTTGACGCTATCCTCCTCTCAAAGTGACTGGACCGGCAGCATCGTGCTGACGAACGGGGGCGTGTTGGTGGTGAACGGCACCCAAAACGCCGGTGGCACCGGTCCGCTTGGCATCAACAGCACGATTTTCTTTAATGGGGGCACGCTGCAATTCAGCGTCGCGAACACCTTCGATTATTCGCCAAACTTCAGCACGGCGGCCGGCCAGGCGTACTCAATCAACACCGGCGGTCAAAATGTCACCTTTACGAATGCACTGACGAGCAGCGGCGGCGCGCTCACCAAGCTCGGGTCCGGCACGCTCATACTAGCTGGCGCGAATACATACAGCGGCACGACCGCCGTTGGCGCGGGCAAGCTGGTCTTGCAGGGCACGGCTGGCACGGGAGCCATCATTGTCTCCAACAGCACGGTGCTGGATGTCAATCAAGGCGGCACGCAAATCGCGCCGTCCTCGCTGACGGTGGGAACCAGCTCCAGTGCGACCTTGGAGTTTAACAACGTCACCAGCACCACCACGGCGGCGGTTGCGGTTTCGGGTGCGGTCACGGCGGGGGGCCCGATTACCATCAACGTCAACAGCGGTGCGTTTACGATTGGCCAAATGTATCCATTAATTTCATGGGGCAGCGGTGCCGCCCCGGCGGTCACCCTGGGAACCCTGACTGGCGCGGGCGGCAGCCTGGTTACCAACGGCAACACGATCAAGCTGAACATCACCTCGCTGGCATTTGTCTGGAGCGGCTTGAACAACAACAATTGGGACCTCACCACCGCGAACAACTGGAAGGTCAACGGAGTTTCGCAAATTTTCGCCAATGGCGGCACCGCGCTGTTTGACGACACGATTACCACGGCCGACACCAATATCGTCCTCAACGCCACGGTGCTTCCGGCAAGCACCACCGTCAACAGCAGCACGAAGCCATATAACATCACGTCGAGCGGGGCCGGCTACATCGGCGGCAGTGGTGGCCTGACCAAGAACGGGAGCAGCATTCTGACGCTGGCGGGCGGCGTGAATACTTACACAGGTCCCACGATCATCAGCGGTGGCACCTTAAGCATCGGCACACTGGCCAACGGCGGGATCACGAGTGACATCGGCTCGGCTGGGAATGGCGCGGCGAACTTGGTGCTGAATGGCGGGACGTTGCAATTGAATGCCACGGTCGGAGCGGCGGCCAGCGACCGCCTGTTCACCCTTGGCACGGCCAACGGTGCAATCGACGACGAATCCGGCAGTTCCTTGACGCTGAACAACCCGGGGTTAATCGTCATGAATGGCGCTGGTGCGCGCACCCTGACTTTGATGGGTAACGGCAGTGATGAGCTGGATGCCACGATCGGCGACAACGGCGGCGCCACGGCGCTGGACAAGGGCGGTTCGGGGACTTGGGTTTTGACTGGCAACAACACGAACTCCGGCACGGTGACGATTGCTGCGGGAACGTTGCAGGTCGGCAATGGCGGCGCGAGCGGTTCGGTCGGCAGCGGTAACATTATTGACAATGGCACGCTCGATTTCAACACCACCAGCACCCTGACGAATGGCACCATCATTGGCACCGGGGCGGTAACCGTGGATGGCGGTGCCACGGTCATTCTGCCCGGCAACAACAACTATTCGGGCGCAACCACCATTAACTCGGGCACGTTGCAAATCGGCAACGGGGGGGCCAGTGGCACGCTGAACAACGGCGCGGCTGTCGTGGACAACGGCACGCTCATTTACAACAGCACTTCCACTGCGAGCCTTAATGGCCAGTTCGGTGCCGGGATTACCGGAGGTGGCAACGTGATTGTGCGCAAAGGCACGTTACAGGCCATCGGTAACAACAGCTATACCGGCTGGACGGAGATTGACCCGGGGGCCACTTTACAGGCTTGCTCCGGCCCCGTGGGCGCGCTCGCCAGTTCGGCAGTAACGAACAACGGCTCGCTGCTTTTGGTCCGGCAGGACAATGGAGTGTTCATTATTCACGCTGACATAGTCGGTTCCGGCTCAGTGACAAAGGCTTGTAACAATGGAAATAATGGTGATGTAACGCTCCTAGGGAACAATACCTATACCGGCGGGACTTATATCATTGGCGGCTCCATCATCTTTGGCGACAACAGCACGCCCGGTGCGGGGGCATTTGTTGGCAATGTATTCCTGACGAATGACTACCCCCACAACCAGTTCGGCACCGCGCCGAATGATTTCGTGCCGGCCACGCTGGTCCTTAACCGCCCGGATAACTTCACCCTCCCGGGCAACATCGTCGGCCAGGGTTTCGTGACGCTCACTGGCTCTGGCACTGTGACGCTCACCGGCAACAACACCTACTACAATCTGGGAACCGGAGCTCCGACGACGATCAGTGCGGGAGTATTGCAAGTGGGGAACGGTGGTACCAGCGGCACCTTGGGTGCCGGGACAATCACCGACAATAGCGAGCTCGATTTCAACCTGGCGAGCAGCTACACCTGCACCAATCTCATCAGCGGCTCGGGCAGCCTTGTGCAACTCGGTTCCGGCACCACGATCCTGACCGGTGCGAACACGTACACCGGCTCCACCACCGTTAGTAATGGTTTGCTGGTGCTGGATGAGAGTTCGGTGGGTGGCGATCTGGATCTGGACGGCGGTCTACTCTCCGCAGGCATGGTCGGCTCGGTCAGTAATTTAGTCGTGGGTGGGAGCCTCGACATCAATGCAGGCGGCTTGGTGGCTACGTTGAACAAGTCGTTATCCCCGTCCAACACCACGTTCACGGTTAACGGCTCCATTACCAGCACCGGCGGCACGCTGGTGTTGACCAACTTCGGCCCGAACCTGGCGGTGGGCGACAAGTTCACCCTTTTCAGCCAGCCGCTCAGCGGCAGCGCGCTGACAATCAAGTCCACGGGCTTTAGCGTGGCCAACAACCTGGCCATGGATGGTTCCGTAACAGTAACCAGCGTGGTGTCGCCCACGAGCGTGCCCATCACCGCCACCTATTCCGGCGGGGTCCTGAGTCTGTCCTGGCCGGCCGGTTCGGGTCTGCATCTCCAGGCCCAGACCAATTCGCTCGCAGTTGGTTTAAGCAACAACTGGGTGGATGTGGGCGGAGTCACTGGCAACAGTTACTCGACCACGCCGAACCCGGCGAAGGGCTCCGTGTTCTATCGTCTCGCCCAGTAAGCCAAGAGAGCGAGCGGTATCTGGTGTGTGGTCACACCAAGACAGCCAATAAAAACGGCGGCGGGAAGGGTTTCCCGCCGCCCACTTAAAAAACTTCCAAATAAATTATCGCCAAATTGAAAACACCGATGCTGTCAAATTATCGTAATGCGTTCACGCTCATTGAACTGCTGGTCGTCATCGCGATCATCGCGATCCTGGCCGCCATGTTGCTGCCGGCGCTGGCCTCGGCCAAGGAAAAAGCCAAACGCACCCAATGCATGAACAACATGCGGCAGATTGGACTGGCCGCCAACATCTATGCGCTGGATGCCAGCGACAAGGTGCCCGCCATCAACACCGTCGGCCTCGGTACCGGCGCTACTTACATCACGGATGCGATTGATATCGGGGTGGTTAATTCGGTCAATGCCATCTTGAAACTGCAGACCAATATCCCTTCGGTCTGGGTGTGCCCCAACCGCTTGACGACGCCCTCCCCCGGGCTGCCCTCGTATGACGGGAGTTCCCAAATGTACATTGGGTATCAGTATTTCGGCGGGATGAAGGTGTGGACGGCTTTCCAGAATAATACGGTGAATAAATCGTACAGCCCGGTGAAGCTGGCGAATTCGAAAGCCTTTTGGGCACTGGCGGCGGATTCCAACATGAAAGTGGGCACGGCCTGGGCTGGCAAAGTGGCAAATGGTGGCAGCTATGCCTTCGAATACGGCAACATTCCGCCCCATCCCGTGAAGGGGGGCAATGCCGCTGGCGGGAATGAGGCTTTTGCCGACGGCTCGGCGAGCTGGTGCCAGTTCAAAACGATGTATAAGTTTAATTCTTATGCGGGGGCGATTGGCCAGGTGGATGCGTACTGGCACCAGGACACTTCGGATTTTGACGCGCAATCGCTGGCCTTGCTGCCGAGCTTGCAATAAGGCGGCGACCGCGGGCACGGTTTCACCCTCCGCGAAGGCTGTTTTTTCCTGACCGACGCGGGCGTTTCGTCAGCGGGCCAGGCCATGAAACTCGCCACTGGCTGGAAGGGGCTGCGGGCAGGAGTCCACTTTAAGTGGGTTGGTTGAACCGAGAGCGGCGCCCGGCCGGGGCGGGCGGTGCCGGGCAGTCTTAATATGATGGATGTCATATTTGCAACGGACCACCGCAAGGGTAAGGTTTAACTCAATTAGCCGCATCCAACATGTCCCACCCATCCCCCAAGCAGTCAGCGCAGCGGGGCAGCGCTGCGCAAAAAGTTTAATGCCGAGCCGGGTCGACGACAACACCGATCTAAAATTATGAACGTTAAAATATTAATCGTGCTGGCGTTTTTCGCGACCAATTGCCCGGGCTTCGCCCAAACCGATCCGCCGGCGCCTGCCAATTATCTGGGCAGTGATGCGCGGCCAGCCAGTTCCAACGCCGCCGGGCAGCAGTATCCCAAAGTCGATGGCCAGCAACGGGCGGAATTCCGGTTGCAGGCACCGACGGCGCAACGGGTGCAAGTGGACATCGGCGCCCACAAATATGACCTGGCCAGGGACGACAAAGGACTGTGGGCCGGGGTCACCCCGCCACTGGTGGCGGGTTTTCATTATTATGCGCTGGTGGTGGATGGGGTCGCGATGGCGGACCCGGCGAGCGAAAGTTTTTTTGGGGTCAGCAAAATGATGAGCGGGCTGGAGGTGCCCTCGCCCGGCGAGGATTTTTACGACCTCAAAGCGGTGCCGCATGGGGAGGTGCGGGAGCACTGGTACTATTCCAACACCAACACGGCTTGGCGTCGGTGTTTTGTCTACACCCCGCCGGGTTACGATGAAACCGCGGCCACGCGGTATCCGGTGGTTTATCTGCAGCATGGCGCGGGCGAGGATGAGCGCGGGTGGTCCACGCAAGGGCGGGTTAATTTCATCCTGGACAACCTGATTGCCGCAGGCAGGGCGCGGCCGATGCTGGTGGTGATGGACAATGGCGGGGGCAGCGCCCTGTTTGCCGGGAATGGGCGTGGGGTGGCGGGGCTCATGGGCGGGGGGATAGCCACGAACCGGGGAGGGACCGGCTTTAGCGGAACCAATGCGCCCAGGCGTGGTGGTCCGGGCCTGTTTGGCGGGGCGGCGGGCCGCTTTGCCGACACCCTGATCCATGAAATCATTCCCATGATTGACGCCACGTACCGGACGATTCCGGACCGGGAGCACCGGGCGCTGGCCGGATTGTCCATGGGCGGCATGCAAACGCGGATGATTGGGATGTCCCATTTGGAGACATTTTCCGAACTCGGCATTTTCAGCGGCGGCACCCTGGGCGAATTGACCGCAACCAATAGTCCACTGGCCAACCCGGCGGAGTTTAACCGCCTGGTCAAGGTGGCCTTCATCAGCTATGGCAGTGTGGAAGGCGGGGCGAAAAGCCTGGCGGCGTATCACGAAGCGCTGGTGTCGGCGGGCATCACCAACCTGACCTGTTACATTTCGCCCGGCACCGCGCACGAATGGCAGTCCTGGCGGCGGAGTTTTTATCAATTCGCCCCGTTGCTGTTTCAAAATCCGTAACGTCATTCAAATTCAGCGGAGGGGGTAATTCGTGCCAGCGGCAAGCCGCGCAATTTATATATGCATATCCATGGCAGCCAGATCCAGAGGGGGCGGCAAAAACGCACGGTGAATCACCCTGCAAGGTGGGATTTCTTTTCAATCCAGAAGGATCACCGGTTCATGGGTTCCGCCTTTTGGCGGTTGATCCCAGGGTTGGGGCTGGCGGCATTAGGATTTCCCCCGCCCGAAACCCGGGCGGCAGAGGAAATCTGCACGTCTTGTGACCAGCAGGCAAGGGTTACCAAGGATTTCACGGGCGGCAGATTGGGGGCGGAAACCATTGCCCCAGCGACTCCAACCAAGTGACATTTACCGTCGCAAATCCTGGCATGCGGGCGGGCGGCGAGGTGGCACGGGTTTATTTTTGCCAGGTTCATTCGGCGTTTTCGCAACCCAAATTGGCGCTGGGTGGATTCACCCGCGTGCAATTACAAGCGGGTGAATCCAGCCAGGTCGCGCTCGAAGTGCCATCGCAACGTTTGCGCTACCGGGACACGGTGCAACAGCGTTACGTGGTCGGGCCGGGCGATTATGAGATTCTCATCGGCGCGGCAGCGGACGACATCCGGCTGAAATTGCCCCTGACCGTCACCGCACTGTGAGCCAACATGGGGGGAAGTGTTTGGTTCATGAGGCAAAGGCCGCAGCCGGTGAGGGCCAATTACCGCAGCGTGTTCCCGAGGCGGAAAAAATCGAAATCCACATAACCGCCGGGATTTTTTGTGGCGAAATTAAACAGGCCAAAACGATAGCCCATGAAATGCGGCAGGGTGTAGAGCATTTTAAGTTGCGAGCCGATGGGCTGCCAGGACCGGCCATCGAGACTGTAAAAAAAACCAGCCTTGTCCGCGCGGTTTTTGAAATCACACACGGCGCTTAGGAAGACGGTCGTTTGCGCCAGCGGAACTCTCGCCACCCGGGCGGGCAAGCTGGCACTGCCGAGTTGCATCGCGATAAAGTTCGTGCCACCGTCGGCGAGCACGCCGACGATACCGTAATTTTTTTGGAGCAGCGCGAGGCCGGCGAAATCGCCATCCTTGATGTGGGAAACATCGAGAGCGGTGGTGGCGGAACATTCCGGCCCGAAGGTGCGTTGGGTGAGGGTGTTGCGGGCGGAAAGGAAATCGGCATCCACGCGGCCGGTGGTCAGGCGCAGGAAACCGGGGCGTTGGGTGACCGACCACAGGTGGTTGTCCGGGTTGTGATTCCACTGCCACACCAAGGGGAGCGCGGCTTCGCCGGGCTGGCGGTCAAATTCATCCGAGGCCACAATCCCGGGGCTGGGTCCCGTGCTGGCGGGAAGATTCAACGCGGCGGGCACTTGGCCATGATCGCCCAGCACGGGCCAGCCATCCACCCAGTGGACGGGGACCAGATAGGGCACGCGACCAACGGCGCCGTGATCCTGAAATAAATACGCGTACCAATCCCCCTGTGGCGTGTCAATGAGCCCGCCCTGGGCCACGCCTTGGTCCATCAAGGCGACGCGGCCTTCATAAGGCCCGGTAATCCGGTCGGCCCGGTGAACAATGGCGGTGCGCATGCCGCCCCGCGGCCAGGTGATGTTGAAAAGGTAATACTTGCCGTTGATCTTCCGCATTTGAGAACCCTCTGCGCGAAGGCCGAGGTTGGGGCCCGCCACGGCGCTGGCGTTGGTTATGATAATTTGATTGAATCCCCCGGGTTTGATCCCCGTCACGTCCGGCGTCAGTTCGGTCAGGCGAATGTCGCCGGCGCCGTTGACCATGTACACGCGACCATCGTCATCGAAGAACAGGGAGTGGTCGTGCAAGGCGGGCCGGAAAGCGGTTGACTGCCAGGGACCATGTTCGATGTCCCGGGTCTGATAAACGTAGGTTTTGCCGGTGGTGCCGGAGAAGGTGGTGGCGTAGAAAACGCCATTGTGATAGCGCAGACTGCTGGCCCAGGAGCCGCGACCGTAGCTATTTTTCCCCCCGGCAAGGTTCAGCGCATCCACATCGTCAAGAGTGTCATAGGCGTAACTCACGATGCGCCAGTTCACCAAGTCCGGCGACTTCATGATGGGCAAGCCCGGACTCATATGCATGGTCGTGCTGCTCATGTAATAAGTGTCGCCGACACGAATCACCGCCAGGTCGGGCACATCGGCATAGATGATCGGATTGGTCGCGGTGCCGGCCGGGGCGTCGAGTCCGAGGGTCGCCATACAGAGCAGGACGAGCCGGATCATGGTGTTTTTGATATTCATGGTGTTTATCCGAACCAACCATTGATTGACCCAACCGGGTTGCGCTCAATCCGGGTAAAATACCGATGGCCAGCCAATGGCCGGAAAGCTTGGACCTCCCACCCTGGTCCGGGCCAAGCCTCCGCGCACAATTTTATCGGCTCCAGTGCGGCCAACGCGCCATGCGGCTGGCACCTTAAATTGAGATCGTGGACAGTTTCGTGCAAGGTCCTGCAAAGGGCCACGGCGGGCAATATGACCTTCGTCATATTGGAATCAGGCTGTAACATGGTCCATAGTCATGGACGCACCATTACCCTCGGGAAAACGACTGAAATTCATGGCATTATCTATTTTACCGGCCAAGCCAGGCAACGTTCCCGGATTGGGAGCCGGCCCGGGGCAACCCATTAGCCAGGGATTGACCTGATTCATGTTTTACCCCTTGTTAAGTCCATCACCACGGTTTTACCTACTGGCGTGCCGATGCTGAGCTTAAAACATATTGCGCTGGCCGCCCTGATCGCGGTGATAGCGACCCTCGGCGGTCTTTCCAGCTGCGCGGCGGTCGTGGTGGTGGAAGCCGAGTCCGGGGGGCTGGGCACGAGTTGGGCGGTGACCAACACGCCCAGTCCGACGAACATCACCATCACCACCACCGCGTCGGGCAGCAATCCGGGCAGCGCGGCGCGGGTGGCCACGTACACCGTGACCTTTCCCACTGCGGACACGTACAACCTGTACGCCCGCATCCAGGTCGGCGCGGGTGCGTTTAACAGCGACAGCCTGTTTTACGGCGCCGGATTTGGCACACAGTCGCCAACGACGAGTGCCAACTGGATCCTGGTGAATGGTTTGGCCAGCGGCGGATTCAGCAATAGCACCGACGTGGTGACCGGCGGCGGGTCGCTGGGCACGCTGGTTTGGAAGTGGGTGAATTTATCGCAATTCAACCCCAGTGGCAGCGGGAGTTCCACGCCTGTCAGTTTCACGGTGCCGCCGGGCAGTTTGACTCAAACGTTTCAAATCGGCGGGCGGGAAGCGGGGTTGAACATCGATAAGTTTGTGTTTGGCTCGGCCGCCGACACATTCACGGTTGCCAACCTCGACAATGGCACGGACGGCCTGCCGCCCCCACCGCCGACGGCGACGATCGATCCGACCCGGGTGTATCAAACAATTGAGGGACTGGGCGGGGCCACGGCCTTTTACGCGGGCTGGATCACCGCGCATCCGTTTAAACAGGAAATCTACAGCAATGCCTTTGCCGGCTTGAACCTTTCCATGTTGCGATTGGGGGACTGGTATCGTTATCAAACTCCCGTGGCGGGTTTTGATTCCGCCGCCACGGAAATCGTTTCCAATGCCAATCGCATATTGGGGCACCCGGTTCCGGTGTACATGAGTTCGTGGGCTCCGCCGGCATTTTTGAAGAGCAACGGCCAGGTGGGCAACGGCGGCACCCTCAGCTCCACTAATGGCGCTTTTGCCTACACCAACTTTGCCCAGTACTGGGTGGATTCGATCAACGCCTATCAGTCCAACGGGGTGCACCTTACCTGGGCCAGCATCCAAAATGAACCCGACTGGGTGGCGGGGTACGATTCGTGCATTCTCAATCCGGCCGAAGGCATCGTCAACGGCACCAACTACGCCAGTTACTCCAAGGCACTGGACGCGGTGTATCAACGACTGACCAATCTGCCATCTCCGCCCCGCTTGCTCGCACCGGAACCCGTCCACATCTCCTATGGTGATCTGGCCAATTACGGCGCCACCTTGAATGCGAACAGTTTTTATGGCGTGGCCCACCACCTTTATGGCGACGGCGGGGCGACGGGGGATTCATTCCTGCCGGCGCTCAGTTCGGCCACCAATGTTTTTCCGGGAAAACCCCATTTCATGACCGAGTATGGGGATGTCACGGACATGATCGAATGTGCGAATTTAATCCATAACGAACTCGTGGTGGAACAAGTCAGCGGATACAACCACTGGAGCCTCGTCTGGCCGGGCACGAATGGCGGGCTGATTCAAATTGAAAATCCGTACGCCGCGCAGTCCACCTGGACCAACGCCCCGCCCGGCACGCCCACGCAATCCCATGGCTGGTGGTATTCCCCCAGTTACTGGTCGATGAAACACTATTCCTATTTCATCCAGCCCGGTTACAAGCGGGTGAGTGCCGCGGATAGTGACAGCAATGTCCGGTGTTCCGCCTTTATTTCCCCTGACGGCTTGCGACTGGTGGTGGTTTTGATCAACACCAACCCAGCCGTGGCATCCGCGATGAATTTTAATTTCGGCACTTTTGGCGCCGGGGTGGCGAGCGTGTATCAAACGGCCGGCACCAATTATTATTTCCAATCACTTGGGACCTTGACGAATGCGGAAGCACTGCCGCCGCGCTCATTGACCACGGTGGTGTTGGACCGGACGTTAAATGTCGGCCCCGCCGCGAACCCCGGGCCCGCCAGTGGCGCGACCAATGTCGCTTACAACTCCTCCATTAGCTGGACACCCGGGAGCAATGCTTTGACGCATGCGGTATATCTGGGACTTACTGCCAGCGCGGTGGCGCAGGCCGGCCCGACCTCGCCCCAGTTTGCGGGCTTGCTGACCACCAACACCTGGTTTCCGCCGCTGGCCGCCGGGACCACCTATTACTGGCGGGTGGACGAGATTGCCGGCATTAACACCAACCTTGGGGCGGTTTGGTCCTTCACGACTGCCCCGGCCCCGTTTCTAATGCACCGTTACAGCTTTGGTGAAACCGGTGGCACCAACACAGCGGATGCCGTGGGCGGCCCGGCGTGGGGTGGCAGCCTGCCGGCCGGCGGCACGCTGGCGGGCGGCCAGTTGAGCCTGGTGGCCAACGCGCAACAGTTTGCCAGCCTGCCAGCGGGAATTGTGAGCACGTTGAGCAATGTCACGGTGGCCGCCTGGGTGCAGGTGGCTTCCCTGTCGAACTGGGCCAGGATCTTCGACTTTGGGAACAACACGACGGTCTACATGTATCTGGCCCCGCAGAATGGCAGCACAGGGAAGCTGCGGTTTGGGATTACCACGAATAGCGCGGGCGGCGAGCAGCAGATAAACTGCAACTCGGTGCTGGCCACGGGCGTTTGGCATCAGACCGCTGTCGTATTAAATGGGAACCTGGGGGTCCTTTATTTGGACGGGGTTGCCGTGGGAACGAACAGCAGCATGACGCTCAACCCGGCGGGACTCGGCAGCACCAGCAACAATTACCTTGGCAAATCCCAATGGGCAGATCCGTACCTGAACGGTGCACTGGATGAGTTCCGCATTTACGGCACCGCGCTTTCGCCGGCGGAGATCGCCGCCACCTATGCCCTGGGGCCTGGGCTGTTGTTAAGCACCAACCGCCCGCTGCTGACTTATCAACCGTCGGGAAATTCGCTGACGCTGGCGTGGCCGCTGGCGTCAGCGGGTTTCACACTGCAAACCCGCACCAACCTGATACTGGGCAACTGGCAGAATGCCACCTCGCCCGCTCCGCAGATTTCCGGCGGGGTGTGGCAACTGACGCTGCCGGCCACGGCCAGCCCGTCAGCTACTTTCTACCGACTTTCCAAATAACCCCACCGGCCACCGACACTTTTTAAGCTTAACCGCAAACCAAATGAAACTACTCCGCCAAAACCATCCCTCACCCGCCTCGCTGCTGGCGGCCGCGCTGCTCGCCCTGGGAGCTGACGTCTTGCCAGCCGCCCCGGCCACCCTCAAAGACGCCTATAAAGATCATTTCTACGTGGGGGTGGCCATCAACCGAACCATTGCGACTGGCACTGCGGTCCAAGCCGACAACGTCAACCGGGACCTGAATCAAATCAACCAGGATATTGCGACGGTAACCGAACAGTTCAACCAAATATCCCCGGAGAACGATCTGAAGTGGCAAATTATCCAGCCGCAGGCGGGGGCAGACGGTTATAACTTTGGTCCGGGGGACGCTTATGTGAATTTTGGCCTGACCCACCATATGTATATTGTGGGGCATGTGCTGGTCTGGCACGGCCAGACACCGAACTGGGTTTTCCAAGGGACCAACCCGCCACCGCGGATGTCCCCGCCGGCGGCACCGACGGCCCCGGCTCCCGGCACCACCAACGGGTTTGGCGGCCGACGGTTTGGCCGGGGCACGGGCGGCAGTTTTGGATACAACGGGCCGCGCGCGTCGCGCGAGGAACTCCTGCAACGGATGCACGACCATATCGCCACCGTCGTGGGGCGTTACAAGGGGAAAATCAAGGTTTGGGACGTGGTGAACGAGGCGATTGCCGACGGCGGCACCAACGTGCTGCGGAACTCACTATGGGAGCAAATCATTGGACCGGACTTTATTGCCAAGGCCTTTAAATATGCCCATGAAGCCGATCCGGATGCGATTCTGCGTTATAACGACTATTCCCTGGAAAATCCGGCCAAGCGCCACAAACTGGTGGCCTTGATCAAGTCACTGCAAGCCCAGGGTGTGCCGGTGATGGCGATCGGATCCCAAACCCACGTCAGCGTGAGTTCACCCAGTTTTGCGGAGGAAGACCAGGTCCTGACGGAATTGGAAACATTGGGCCTGCCCATTCACATTACCGAACTGGATGTCAATGGCGCGCAAGGCGGCCAGCGCAGCAACAGCGGGGATGTCGCGGCGAACGCCACCACCACGCAGGGCGGCTTGGTGAGCAATGCCGACCAGCGGCTGGCCACCGCCTACGCGGGTCTGTTCCGGGCGTTTGTGAAACATGAAAAATTTGTGAAGGTGGTCACCCTCTGGGGGGTGAATGACGGCGTGTCCTGGCGGTCCCAGGGCCGCCCGCTCTTGTTTGACAGCCAGGACCTGCCCAAACCCGCGTTCAACGCGGTCATTCAGGCCGCCGGGATGGCTCCTTAAACAGCCTAAAAGTTCCATGAAAACCAATTTAGTTGTCTGGGTGATGGCGGGGTGGTTGTTTTGGAGTCTGACCGCGTGTGGCCAGGACACAAATCGTTTCATCTTTCTCTGTTTCGGACAATCCAACATGGAGGGTTTCCCCGGGATTCTGCCTCAGGACCGGGGGCCGGTGGACGACCGGTTCCAAATGCTGGCCGCGGTGGATTTCCCGGGCCTGGGCAGGAAAAAAGGTGAATGGTACTCCGCCGTGCCGCCGTTATGCCGGCCCGCCGCTGGTTTGTGCCCGGCCGATTATTTTGGCCGGACGCTGGTTTCCAATCTGCCGCCGAACATCAAGGTGGGCATCATCAACGTTTCGATTGGCGGATGCAAAATCGAGCTGTTTGAAAAAGACACCTTTGCCGCCTACGCGGCGACGGCGCCCCAATGGATGACTAATACCATTTACCACACCTATGGGGGCAATCCTTATCAACGCCTGGTGGACATGGCCCGACTGGCGCAGCGAGACGGGGTGATCAAGGGCATTTTATTGCATCAGGGCGAGTCCAACACCAATGACAAGCAATGGCCGGCCAAGGTGAAAAGCATTTATGACAATCTACTAAAAGATTTGCATCTCCAGGCGGCGGAAGTTCCATTGCTGGCGGGCGAACTTTTGAACGCCGACCAGAAGGGCGCGTGCGCCAGCATGAATAAAATCATCGATCAATTGCCGGCCACCATTCCGACCGCGCATGTGATCGCTTCGCAGGGCTGCCCGGGACGGCCCGACCATCTGCATTTTACCCCGGCCGGGTATCGGGAGCTGGGAGCCCGCTATGCGAGGCAAATGCTGGTCCTCTTGGGATATCCCATGCCGGCAACCGAATGACCTTCCGAATGCCCCGCGCCACCCGAGGGTGGCGGCTGCGTGTTGGATGAGGTTCCGCCCCGGCGGCAAATGATTGACCCAAGGGAGTATTCCAGTAAAATTTCGCGATGCCCACGATGAGCCGCGCGAATCTATATTTCAGCCTGGCCAGGCTCTGGCTGGTGGCGGTTCTCGGCCTTATTTCAAATGCCGGACTGGAGGGAAACATTCAGGCGCAGCCAATCCTTTCCCCGGCGGTTACGAATCTCCTACAGTTATCGAAACTCATCGACACCTCGGCCCGCGTCCTGGCGCGGGTGAGTTTGGACGTGGTCGTTTGTTCCGCCAGTCGGGCGGACATCGGCGTGGCGGCGGTCAGGGATCAAAGCGGCTGCGAGATAATTGAACTGGGACCCGGCACTGACGCCCTGGCCCCCGGCGATGGGTTACACCTCGAAGGCGCGCGTTGTTTGCTGCGAAAGCGGGAATTGGGAATTGAGATCACCCGGGCACCAGATCTCGACAATGACGGCGCCCACGCCACCCGGCAGGTCACCGGGAAGGTGACGCTGACTGCCGGAAGGCATCCCTTTCAACTGGATTACTTCAACTATGTCAACGCCTTTGGCCTGACCCTGACCTGCCAGCTGCCGGATGGCCGGGTGGAGCCGGTCGAGCGCTTTTTGGTCCCGCCCGGGGAGGGGCCCGCGCGGAGCCGGACTGCCGGGGTCAAGGCCACCTATTACGGGGTTTCGGGATTGAACCTGCCGGACTTTGCGTTGCTGGAGCCAATACGCTCCCAAACCGCGACCAATCTGGCCCCCAACCCGGGGCCACTGACGGACATGTTCGGTATTCGTTACGAGGGAGATTTCGCCGCGCCGATTGCCGGGGATTACGTTTTCAACCTGGCCTCGGATGACGGGAGCCTGCTGTTTTTAGCGGATTCGCACGTGCCGTGGCAGAAGACCGGGCAGGCGGCGGTGCCGGCACCGGTGGCCACCGCGCTGCCCGCGGCCATGAATTATTCAGCGGCCCCGCAATGGATGCGGGTCGAAGGGCGGGTGGTTTTTGCCACCCGTTCGGGGCGCGGAGTGAATCTTGAGCTGCGGTCCCAAACGGATTCCATTTGGGTGCGGGTGGCGGACCGCGGGGAAATGGATCCGAGCCAGCTCCTGAACGCCCGCATCGCCGTGACGGGGGTGGGCCGGGCCGTGATCACCGCCAACCGCAGCGAGGTGCTGGGAGAATTATCCGTGGCTGCGGCGGATGACGTGGTGATTCTGGGTGAAGCAGGGGGGGCGGTGCCGGGCGCGCGTTTGGCCGCCACGCTGGTGGAGG
Source organism: uncultured Verrucomicrobia subdivision 3 bacterium (assembly GCA_903895255.1). Classification (GTDB taxonomy): domain Bacteria; phylum Verrucomicrobiota; class Verrucomicrobiia; order Limisphaerales; family UBA11358; genus UBA11358. The sequence goes on along the minus strand of CAITTG010000079.1, from coordinate 84,864 downwards.
TCGGGCAGATTCAGAGTTTGTCCAAGGATGCGGCGGCGCGCCATTTGCCGGTCCGGATTCAAGGGGTGGTGACCAGCCGCGCGCCAGCCTCCTATCGTTACATGTCCGTGCAGGATGAGACCCGCGGGATTTTTGTGCGGGATGCCCCGACCCTGGAAACGAAACCCTATGTGGGGCAGTTTTGTGAGGTGATCGGCCATACCGATACGGGCGATTTTGCGCCGATTGTGGTGGCCGAACAGGTCCTGGTCCTGGGCCGGGGACGCATGCCGCCGCCCGCCCGTCCCACCTGGAACGAGTTAATTAATGGCAGCATGGATATCCAATGGGTGGAATTCCAAGGCCTGGTCACGGGCGTGCACAGCAACCAGTTGGCGTTGTTTCTGCCGGAGGGCGAGCTGAAGGTGGAGGTGGGGCCGTGTCCCGATTCACAATTGCGCGCGCTCGCGGGTTCCGTCATCCGGATCCGGGGGGTGCTGTTCGCCGTGTGGAACACCAACCGCACCGTGGAGGTCGGCCACCTGATCATGCGCAATGCGACCTTTGGCATCGATGCCCGGGCGCCGGAGGATCCCTTTGCAGTGCCCTTAAAAAACTGGAACGAATTATATCAATTTGATGCGCGCGCCACCCCGTTCCAAAGAGTCAAAGTATCCGGGGTGGTTACCTATGCGGATTACCGGCGGGTTTTCCTCGCCGACCAACTGCACGGCATCCGGGTATTGACGGTGCAACCAGCGGCGGTGCGGTTTGGGGACGATGTGGAGGTGGCGGGCTATCCGGAAATCAGCGGCCCGGCACCGCTGTTGCGGGAGGCCGTGCTGCGCAAGACCGGACGTTCCAGGGGCATCACCCCGCAGGGGTTCGACGGCAGCGAGACTAATCTCGAGGCCCTGGACTCGATGCTGGTGCGGATTTCCGCGACTTTGATGGGGATTCATGCGGAGACGGACTCCCGGGTTTTGGAGATGAATGCCGGCGGCCATCTGTTTCTCGCGCGGATGCCGGAGAGCGACGAGCTCAATTTCCTGCGGGTGGGCAGCCAGTTGGCGCTAACGGGGGTCCTGGTGGGCAAAACCACTTTCTCAGCCGAGGCGGCCCGGCCCAGCGGGTTTGAGTTGCTCATGAGCTCCCCGTCGCAAGTGACGCTGATCTCCCAGCCCTCCTGGTGGACGCCCCGGAGGCTGCTATTCATCGTGGGCCTGCTGCTGGCCATTCTAATGCTTTCGGCGTTCTGGATTTCCCAGTTGCACCGCCTGGTGGAACAACGCACGCGCGAACTGCAAAAAGAAACCCGTGAGCGGGAAATGGCCGAACGGGAACAGGCCTTGGAAACGGAGCGTTCGCGGATTGCCCGGGATTTGCATGACGACCTCGGTTCCAGTCTCACGGAGATCAGCGTGCTGGCCAGCAAGGGCCAGCGCGTGGAGGTGGCAGGCGACCTGATGGCTTTGTTTCGCACCATCTCGGGGAAAGCCCGGGGGCTGGTTTCGGCCCTGGACATCATCGTGTGGGCGGTGGATCCGAAGGATAACTCCCTTGAATCCGTGGCAGATTATCTGGGTGACTTTGCCAGTGAATATTTGTCCCATTCGGGCATCACGTGCCGGTTTGACATCCCGGTCGCCCTGCCCGCCATGGTTTTGGAAGGCCGGCTGCGGCACGGTTTGCTACTCGCCGTCAAAGAAAGCTTGAACAACATTGAGCGCCATGCGCAGGCCACCGAGGTGGAGTTTCGCCTGACCTGCGTCCCGGGCGGGCTGGAAATTATCATCACCGACAACGGCAAAGGCTTTGACACCAACACCCGGCGGCGCGGGAACGGCTTGAAGAATTTGCCGTTGCGCCTGTCCAAGCTCGGCGGGACCTATGTTATTGACTCCGTGCCGGGCAAAGGGACCACGGTGAACATCGCCCTCAACTTCGGGTCCGGGCAAGGCCGATCGTGAGGCGGTATGACATTTGACATATATCGGGCTGGGAAGAATTGTTCTAGCGTAACCAGTGACCAAATGGATTAACCTCGCGGTAACCTGACCGGAACATGCCCGCACTGAATTCCAATAATGACAGCGCCCCGACCAAAGTAGCCATCGTCGAGGACAATTTCACCTTGCGGCAATATCTCTCGGAGTTGATTGCCAACACGCCGGGTTACCGGTGTGTCTGCGCCTGCGCCTCGGCTGAGGAAGCCTGGGAGAAAATTCCGGAGCAACGTCCGGATGTGGTATTGATGGACATCAATTTACCCGGGGAATCGGGGATTGCCTGCACGGTCCGGCTGCGTGAGAAGATGCCGAAAATCCAGGTCATCATGCTGACGGTTTACAAGGACATCCAGATCATCTTCCAGGCGCTCAAGGCGGGTGCCTGCGGTTATGTGCTCAAGCGGGCGGACGAGAAGAAAATACTGGAGGCCATTGCGGAGGTCCGCGCCGGCGGCGCGCCAATGACCAGCCAGGTGGCCCGCATGGTCGTCCGGTCTTTTTTGGAGGAGCCCGGCGATCGGGTCAAGACCGAGCAACTGTCGCCGCGGGAAATGGAGGTGCTGGCCCTGGTGGCCAAAGGGCGTTCGAACAAGGAAATCGGCAGTGAACTTAACATCAGCTTCGGCACGGTGCGCATTCATTTGTCGCACATTTACGAAAAGCTTCATGTGCGTTGCCGGACGGAAGCGGCTGCGAAATACTTTTCCTCGCAGTCCCCCGGCCGGCGTGAAACCGCCCCTGCCACCGTTTGAGGCAAAGGTGGCGGGGGCGGGAGATTTGGCCGGCTGCATTCCGCCTCTGACGAATGTCATATTGGTAAGCGGCTGGCATTGAATTATGGTGTTTGCATTCCACGCTAAAACACACGATCAGCGCCAGTCCAAACAAAAAGACAGGTTCATGACGCACGCATGTTTCTGCTTTTTATCGGCAACCCCGACCGGCGGAGGGAACCGTCCATTCGTGGAGGGGATTTTTTCCGCGGCGGTTTTTTGAGGTGTGGCCGCCGCCGGAATGGGAGTGATTCCCGGCTCTGTAAAACGCCCGCCATTAAAATTTGCAAACCAAAAATACTGATGAAACAACCGGTCCTTCTGATACTGGCCAGTCTGCTGGGGCTGCTGGCCTTCGACACGCGTGCCGCTGACATCAACGGCCAGTGGCGAGCGGATTTTGACACCCAGATCGGCACCCAAAAATACGTGTTCACCTTTCGCACCGAGGATGGCCGGGTGACGGGCAAGGCCACCGCAGAAATGAACGACCAAAAGCGTGCAGCCGAGTTCAAGGAAGCCAGGCTGGAGGGTGACACACTGACTTTTGTGGAAATGCTCAACATCCAGGATAAGGTTGTGCGCATTCAGTACACGGGAAGAGTTGGCGCGGATGAAATTGCCTTCACCCGGCAGGTGGGAGACTTTGCCACCGAACAGTTCAAGGCCACCCGGGAGGCCCGGCCGGTGGCGACCAGTGCCGCCACTGCCGCAGAATTACCCGCGGAGCCGCGCGCTAATTTCGGAAGGCCGGTGGTGTTGGGTCCGGATGACAAACATATCTACCCGGATCCGCCGGCAGAATTTGATGTGCTCCGCCCCGACATTGCCCACGGCAGGCTGGAGCTGATGACCTATGATTCCAAAACCGTTGGCAATCCGCGCAAAGCACTGGTTTACCTGCCGCCGGGTTATGCCGCCGATGTTAAATATCCGGTATTATACCTGCTCCACGGAATAGGCGGAGACGAGGAAGAATGGCACCAGCACGGCAGCCCCGAAGTGATCCTCGACAACCTCATCGCAGATAAAAAGGCCGTGCCGATGATCGTCGTCTTCCCGAATGGCCGGGCCCAGCCCAACGATCGCGCCGAGGGAAATATCTACGCCGCCGCGCCGGCGCTTGCCAATTTTGAACAGGATCTCCTGAAGGACCTCATCCCATCCGTGCAGGCGAAATATTCCGTCAGCACCAATCGCGAGAAGCGGGCCCTGGCGGGACTTTCCATGGGCGGCGGACAATCGTTGAATTTCGGACTGGCCCACCTGGATACCTTTGCCTGGATTGGGGGGTTTTCGTCCGCGCCAAATACAAAACCGCCGGAGGCACTGGTGCCCGACCCGGGCAAAGCAACCGCGCTGCTCAAGCTGCTCTGGATCTCCTGCGGTGACCACGACGGGCTGATTAATTTCAGCCAGCGCACCCATGCCTATCTTAAGGGAAAAAATGTCCCGCACATCTGGCAACTGGACTACGGCATGCACGAATTCAAGGTCTGGAAACGGGATTTATATCAGTTTGCCCAGTTAATTTTTCGATGATCGCGCGACGGCTGTGAAACCGGGAGAAATTATGCCTTCGGGAATAATTTTCGCCCTGAATTACCCTGCTCAAAGGAGCTTTAAAGCAAGGAGGAGGCCAGCCGCACAGGGGCGGGAAAAATCAGCTTGCACGGTGCCGGGTTTTGGGAATTACTTCTGCCGTGACTGACACCGCACCCCCTGCCCTGCCGGCCCGGTTTGCCGAGGCCATCCGGCGCTTTGATGCCGCCAATGCCCAGGACCCCAACCAGGAAATGGCCGATGGCATCGCCCAGCCCAAGGAACTGCTATATGCCCAACGCTTGACCGCCTGGGTAAAGCGCCTGCGACCGGACGCCCCCGAGGAATTGCTCCTGGCCGCCCGCTGCCAGCATTTGTGCCGGTGGGAAAGCCCGCGCAACACGTATCCCATGACCCGCCCCGGCTACCTCCTCTGGCGGGCCAATCTGAAGAAGTTTCACGCCCAAAAGTCCGGGGAAATCCTCCGCGCCACCGGGTATCCGGAAGATCTCATTCAAAGAGTGCAGGCATTGAACCTTAAAAAGAATTTCCCAACCGACCCGCTCAGCCGCGTTTTGGAGGACGCCCTGTGCCTGGTGTTTCTGGAATTCCAATTCGCCGATCTGGTGGCCAAGACTGACGATGCGAAAACCATCAATGCCTTGCAAAAATCCTGGCAGAAAATGAGCGAGGCCGGGCGGGCGGAGGCGCTCAAATTAACCTACGGCCCCCGCGAGCAAACCCTGCTGGCCGCAGCCTTGCAACCGCCCCTGGAGAATTGAGCCGCAGTCCGCATGTGCGCTGGCGCAGCCACCTCCAAACCCCTGCCGAGAGCACCTGGTCCGGGTACTGACCCGCCGTGCGGTTAAATTTCATAGTTCGGCTAGCCATATTATTCTCCGCAGCCTCCGAAGTGGAATCGGCTGCTTGAAACCTTGACCAGCGAGTTGCCAACGGGCAATTTACCGCCATCGAGGGCAGCAAAGTCACCCCGGCGGTTTTTAACTGTTTGGGACTTTTTATTCCCCTGGCACCGTTTTTCAGTGACGCAGCATATTTATGGCCCAAACGCAGCACCGCAATTTAATCATTCTCATCCTGGGGGCACTGTCCACCATCAGCCCGTTCGCCATTGACATGTATTTGCCGGCGTTTCCGCAAATTGCCGGAGCCCTGCACACCTCCACGGCGCGCATCTCGCTGTCGCTGGCGAGTTACTTTGCCGGACTGGCGGCCGGCCAGCTTTTTTATGGTCCGCTGCTGGACCGTTTCGGGCGCAAGCTGCCATTGTACGCCGGGTTGACGCTGTTCATCGCCGCCTCGGTGCTGTGCCTGGGTTCCCGGACGGTGGAATGGCTGATCGCCATGCGTTTTGTGCAGGCTTTGGGTGGCTGCGCCGCGCAGGTGGCCGCGATGGCCATGGTGCGCGATTTTTTCCCCGCACAGGAGACCGCCAAAATCATCTCCCTGCTGATCCTGGTGATCAGCGCCTCGCCGTTGCTGGCACCGAGTGTCGGCGTTTTCGTGGCGGTCCACCTGGGCTGGCAATGGGTCTTCATTGTGCTCTCCCTGTTTGTGGGCTTGATGATGGTGGTCGCCCGGGTTTGGCTGCCGGCGGGCCATCCGCCGGATGCCGGCGTGGAACTGCGTCTGCGTCCCGTGGTGCGTAATTACCTCGCCGTGCTGCGGGAGCCACAGTTCCTGACCTACGCCCTGGCGGGGGCGTTCGCCTTTTCCGGGCTGCTGGTGTATGTCGCGAGTTCCCCCATCATTTTCATGGAGGTGTTTCACGTGAGCACGCAACTGTTTGGCGCGATTTTTGCCGGCCTGTCGTTGGCTTTCATCGGGAGCAACCAGGTGAATGTGTTCCTGCTGCGCAAATATACCAGCGAACAGATTTTCCGGGGCGCGCTGCTGGTGCAGTGTCCGGCGGTCATGCTGCTGCTGGCGGGCATCTGGCTGGGCTGGTTTGGCCTGCCCGCCACCCTGGTGATGCTGTTCATCTCGCTGGGCAGCCTGGGCCTGACCTGCCCGAACGCCGCCGCGCTCGCGCTGGTTCCCTTTGACCACAACATTGGCAGCGCCGCGGCCATGCTGGGTTTTTTGCAGATCGGGGTGTCCGGCCTGGCCTCGGCCAGCATCGGGATATTCAATTCGCATACGCTATTACCAGTCGCCCTGATCATGGCGGCCACCTCATGGATTGGCCTGGGCATTTTGCTGGTTGGCCGCCGGTTCATTCCGGCTTTGCGTTACGTGGAGGAATCCGGGGTCACTCCGCTAGCCCACTAATCGCCGCCTTGCTGCCGGAAAACCGGATCGTCGGCGGGTGGGCCTGATGGATTTCGCCGGGCGGGCTTATTGTTCCCACCGGGGCAACCGGAAGAGCAATTCCTTTTGGTCCTTCCGCTGGCTAATTACGACCAGCAGGCATCATCAATCGACACTGATTTCGCGGCACTTTTCCGTTCAAAAACCTTGCGATAAGTTAGGATTCCTAGCAATTTGCCACGGAGATGCGAACCATTCTGGCATACAACTTGGGAACCCCGGTTATTTTGCTGGCCCTGCTAACTGCTGGTTGCGATAAAACCGAGGTGGCACCCCCGCCCCTGCCGCCGCAAGTGCAGGTCACCGCCATTGAGCAGCGCGATGTGCCGGTATACTTGGATTTTGTGGGCACGATGGAAGGCGAGGTCAACGCCACCATCGCGGCCCAAGTCAGCGGTTATTTAATTTCCCGCAATTATTCCGAGGGCAGTCTGGTGACGAATGGACAAGTGCTATTCCAGATCCAGCCAGCCTCGTTTGAAGCCGCTTTGGCCAATGCCCAGGCCCAACTCGCCCAGGCTCAGGCCAAAAAAGGCAAAACGGCTTTGGATGTCAAACGTTATACTCCCCTGGCCGCCACCCAGGCCATCAGCCAGCAAGAATTAGATGATGCCATCCAGGCGGATCTGGCGGCCGACGCCGAGGTGCAGGCCGCCCAGGCATCGGTGCAGACCGCCCAACTCAACCTGGGCTTTACCACCATTCGTTCGCCGGTGAACGGGGTGGCGGGCCTCGCCAAAGCGCAAATCGGGGACCTGGTCAGCCCTGCTTTTGGCCAGTTGACGACCGTGGCGCAAGTTAATCCCATCCGCGTTTATTTTTCCGTTTCCCAGCAATTACTGACCCAAATCCAAGAGCGCATGCTGGCCTCCGGCAGCAAGCTGCGGGGTGACGGTGGCGCCTACGAGGGGCCTTCATTGGAATTGATCCTGGCTTCGGGAGCGATTTATCCGCGCCAGGGTCGCGTGCGTTTTGCTGACAATCAGGTGGATGTGAAAACCGGGACCATTCGGGTGGTGGGCGAGTTTGACAATCCTGACGGGCTGCTCGCCCCGGGCATGTTTGTCCGCGTCCGCGCCATGCTGGACACCATTCCCGGCGCCCTGCTCGTGCCACAAACCTCGGTCGTGGACATGCAGGGGCGCTATTTGCTGGCCATTGTGGGTGAGGACAACAAAGTCAGCATCCGGCCGGTCATGGTGGGCGAAACCGTCGGACCGGAGTGGGTGGTCAAAGGCAACGTCAAAGCCGGTGAGCGGGTGGTGGTGGAAGGGGTGCAAAAAGTGCGCGATGGCCTGGAGGTCAACCCGACCACGATCACCCTTACGAACCAGGTTCCCGGAGTGGACGCCGCGGAGGCCAAACCTTGAGCTGGTCCTGCATCCCCCCTTGCTGACGCATGTCTAAGTTTTTCATCAACCGCCCGATTGTCGCGATGGTGATCTCCATTCTCATGGTGATCCTTGGCTTGGTCGCCATGTCCGGCCTGCCCATCGCCCAATTCCCCAATATCGCGGATCCCCAAATCCAGGTGAACGCCACCTATCCGGGCGCGGATGCCACGACCATGGAACAGTCGGTGGCCACGCCGATCGAGCAGCAAATGTCGGGAGTGGACAACATGGAGTACATGTACTCCCTGAACGCCAACAACGGCACGACCAAGCTGACGGTGGACTTCAACATCAAGACGGATCCCAACACCGATCAAATTCTGGCCCAAATGCGGCAGAGTCAGGCCGCTTCCCAGCTCCCCACCGCGGTCAACAACCAGGGGGTGACGGTCCAGAAATCCACCGCCGCGCCGCTGATTATGTTCGCGCTGTTTTCGCCGAACAATACATACGATGGCGTCTTCCTGGCCAATTATGCGGTCATTAACATTAATGACTTAATGACCCGGGTGCCGGGCATTGCGAGTGTCTCGGTTTTCGGTGCTGGCAACTACGCCATTCGTCTCTGGGTGCGTCCCGACCGGCTTGCGCAAATGGGCGTGACCGTTCCCGAAATCATCAGCGCCATCCAGGCCCAGAACACGGTGAATCCGGCCGGACAGATTGGTGGCGAACCCATTCCCGCCGGACAAAAATTTACCTATGCCGTCCGCTCCCAGGGCCGCCTGGAAACGGAGGCGCAATTTGAAAACATCGTGATCCGGGCCGCGCCCGGCGGGGCCATCCTGCGGGTGCGGGATGTCGCCCGGGTGGAATTGGGCGCGCAAAATTACAACATGCAGGCGCGCCTCAATGGCAAACCGGCGGCCCTCATCGCGCTTTACCAACTACCCGATTCCAATGCGGCCCAGGCAGCGGCCGGCGCGCGGCAAGTCATGGAGAAACTCAAGCAGAGTTTTCCGCCGGATCTGGACTACGCGATCGCCTTGGACACCACCCTGGCGGTGACCGAGGGCATGAAGGAAATTGAGCACACCCTGATTGAGGCGATCGTGCTGGTCATCATCGTGGTTTTCCTCTTTTTGCAAGGCTGGCGGGCCACGCTGATTCCCCTGCTGGCCGTGCCGGTTTCGCTGGTCGGCACCTTTGCGCTGTTTCCGTTGTTTGGCTTCTCCATCAACACCTTGTCGCTTTTCGGTTTGGTGCTGGCCATTGGTCTGGTGGTGGATGATGCCATCGTGGTCGTGGAGATCGTGGAACACCATCTGGAAAAAGGCTTATCCCCCAAGGAGGCCGCCCTTAAAGGCATGCAGGAGGTCGCCGGACCGGTCATGGCCATCGCCATTATTCTGGCCGCCGTGTTTTTGCCCACGGCTTTTATTCCCGGCATCACCGGCCGGCTTTACCAGCAGTTCGCGGTTACCGTGGCCGTTTCCGTGGCCATTTCCGCTTTCAATGCGCTGACCCTTTCCCCGGCGCTCGCCGCTCTGCTACTCCGCCCCAAGCAGCGTGGGACCGGGCTGTTGCAGAAATTTTATGATGGTTTCAACCATTACTTTGGCCGGGCGACCGAGGGCTACGTGGGGGTTTGCCGGCTGCTCATTCGCAAAACGTCCTTCGCCGTCATTCTGCTGGCCGGATTTGCCGTGCTGGCCGGCGTGCTGGGCAAGCACACCAATTCCAGTTTTCTACCGGATGAGGACCAGGGCTACGTGTATGCCGGGGTGCAGCTGCCGGATGCGTCGTCCGCCCAGCGCACCAGCGAAGTCATGCGGCAGGCCGAGGAAATTTTGAGCACCACCCCCGGCGTGAAGTATTATTCCTCCGTCGTCGGCTACAGCATGTTGAGCGGGGTGCAAAACACCTACAGCGGATTTTTCTTCATCACCCTGGAGGAATGGCACAAACGCACCAAGCCGGAGGAACAGTACAAGGCCATCATGGCGCATTTGAATGCCAAAATGAGCCAGATTCCCGGTGCGGTGGGCTTTGCTTTTTCCCCGCCGGCCATTCCCGGCGTGGGGGCCTCGGGTGGCGTCACGTTCATTCTGGAAGACCGCACGGGCAAGGGCGGCACTTTCCTGGCGGAGAACTTAAAAACCTATCTGGCCGCGGCGCGGAAACGGCCGGAACTGGCCACCGTCTTCACCACGGCCCTGCCGGCCGTTCCGCAGGTGTATGTGAAGGTGGATCAAGATCAAGTGTTGCAGCAAGGGGTGCGTCTCCAAGACGTTTACCAGACCATGCAGTGCTTCATGGGTGGTGCCTTCGTCAATTATTTCAACCGCTTCGGCCGCCAGTGGCAGGTCTATGTGCAGGCCGAGGGGGACTATCGCACCAAGGCGGAAAACCTGGGCCAGTTTTATGTGCTGAACAATTCCAGCAACATGGTCCCGCTCGCGGCGGTGACCAGCGTGAAGAGCACTCAGGGACCCGAATTCACCATGCGTTACAATCTGCATGAGGCGGCGCAGATCAATGCCTCGGCCAAACCCGGTTACAGTTCAGCCCAAGCGATGAAGGCCATGGAGGAGGTTTTCGCCGAAACCATGCCGTCCGGCATGGGCTATGATTACATGGGCATGAGTTACCAGGAAAAGAAGGCGCAGCAAGGCATCTCGCCGATGGTCATCTTCGGGTTCTCGCTGGTGTGCGTGTTTCTGATTCTCGCCGCCCAGTACGAAAGTTGGAGCCTGCCTTTCAGCGTGTTGTTGGGAACCCCGGTTGCAGTGTTTGGCGCCTTTGCCGGCATCTTGGTGGGGCATTACGAAAATAACGTCTACGCCCAGATCGGTCTGGTCATGCTCATTGGCCTGTCGGCCAAGAACGCCATTCTGATTGTCGAGTTTGCCAAAATGGGCTACGAGGAGGGCAAGCCGTTGATCGATGCCGCGCTGGAAGGGGCGCGCCTGCGCCTGCGACCGATTCTGATGACCAGTTTTGCATTCATTCTCGGTTGCGTGCCGCTGGCCAAGGCGAGCGGTGCCGGGGCTTTGTCCCGCCAGGTGATGGGCTTCACTGTCATCGGCGGCATGCTCGCCGCCAGCTTCATTGCCATCTTTTTGATTCCCGTCATTTTTTACATGATTGAAAAACTGGGTGGGGAAAAGATCCTGGCCGCGAAACCCGCAACCGCGCCCGCCACGGCCGCACCGGCAACCGGAGGCCACTAATATGAACGCGCGTATTCTCATGGCCGGTTTGGGCTTGCTGGCGGCAGTGGCGTTACTCGGTGGTTGCGCGGTGGGACCGGACTACAAACGGCCCGAGGTGAAAACGCCCGAGGGGTTTCGTTTTGCGGACAGCCAGGCCACGAATTCCTTCGCTGATCTGCCCTGGTGGGAAGTGTTCAAGGATCCAGTGCTGCAGGGATTGATCGGCACAGCCATCACGAACAATTATAATCTCCAGCAGGCGGTGGCCCGCGTGGAGCAGGCCCGCCAGCAGGTGACCGTGGCCAATTCGGCGTTTTTACCACAAATCGGTTATGGCGGCGGCATTGGACGGGGAAAAAATGCCCTCTATAACTCGCCCGCCTCCTTGAACGGGGCCACCGAAAGCTCCGCGCTGCTAAATCTCAATGCCGCTTGGGAAATTGACTTGTGGGGCCGGATCCGCCGTTCCAGCGAGGCCGCCAAGGCGCAATTTCTGGCCACCGATGAAGCCCGGCGCGGAGTAATGATCTCCTTGGTAAGCTCCGTTGCCACCGCCTATTTTAACTTGGAAGCGTTGGACCAGCAACTGGCGGTGCAGCGCGGTGCCACCAACGCCTACGCGGGCAGTTACCGCATCTTTCATGACCGCCTGTTAAACGGGGTTGCCTCCAAACTCGAAACCGACCGCGCGTCCGCCGCCTTTGCCAACGCCGCCGCGGCCATCCCGCAACTGGAAATTCAAATCGCCACCACGGAGGACCAACTCAATGTGCTGCTCGGCCGCCCTCCCCAGCCGATTTTCCGCAACTCCCTGACGAACCAAACACAGATCGCGCCGGAAATTCCCGCCGGCCTCCCGAGCGATTTGTTGCGCCGCCGGCCCGATGTGCTTTCCGCCGAACAATCCTTGATCGCCGCCAACGCCAATATTGGTGTCAGCAAGGCAAATTTCTTTCCGCAGATCGGCCTGACCACGTTTTTAGGCCGGGTCAGCCCCGAACTCTCGGCGTTCTCCGGCGGTTCGGCGAATATGTGGAACGTGGGTGGCACCATGGCCGGCCCAATCTTTCAAGGGGGCGCCCTGCGCGCCCAATACCGCGCGGCCAAGGCCCAGGCAGTCCAGGCCACAGACGCTTACCAGCAGACGGTGCTGACCGCGTTTCAGGAGGTTTCGGACGCCCTCGTCACGCGCCAACAGTTGCAGTCAGAATTTGTCTACAACGGCCAGGCCGTGGCGGCGCTGGCCGAGTCCGTCGATCTGGCCACCCAACGTTACCTGAATGGCAAGTCGAGCTACTATGAAGTCCTGCAGGCCCAGCAGGAGCTGTATCCCTCGCAGCAAGCGCAGATTCAAAGCCAGGTGGGTCAATTGCTCGCCGTGGTCCAGCTTTACCAAGCGCTGGGTGGTGGCTGGCAAACAGCTACTCAAAACGCTTCGTTGACTCCTGCAAAATAAAACCGGTTCACCCCACCGGTTTAATATCCACCGTCACGGTCATGCGATTCACGAGGGTGCCCCGGTACTTGCCATGGACGGGTGGCACGTCGGAATAATCCCGGCCGTGGCCGATCTTCACGTACGTTTCATCCGTTTGGCGGTTATGGGTGGGATCCAGGCCGCGCCAGCCGTGGCCGGGTATAAAAACCTCCATCCAGGCATGGGTGGCGCTGGCGGATTCGGTGGCCAGATACCCGCTGACGTAACGGGCCGGAATACCCAGTTCATGGCACAGCCCGATCAGCACATGGGCAAAATCCTGGCACACGCCCCGCTGGTCGCGCAGCACTTCGGACATGTGCGTGTGCACATGCGTGGAATAGGATTCATACTTAAAGTGGCCGTGAACGAAGGCCATCAATGCTTGGATGGCCTGCCACACATCCGTGATGCCGGAGGTGGCCGACGCGGCCAGGCGGCCGGCCTCGGGCGAGGAGTCCACGAAACGGCTCGCCGATAAATAGTCCATCCCGCCAGCGATTTTGGGCAGCGTGCGCATGTCCGCCAGCGAGCCCAGCAGCGCGTCCGCCGGCCACGGTGGGCTCGGGTGGGTGCTGACGCGGGACTGCGCCTCAACCACCATGTAAGTATGCGGCGCGGAAATCTCAAAATGACTGATGGGGTTGGCGAACGGGTCCACAAGGTGGGTGAGCCGGGAGGCGGGGAGCACCTTCAAAAGAAAGGATTCCAGTGTCTGTTCCGGGCCGGACATGGGCTGCAGGCACACGTCGTTAACGCTGTCATTGACGGCCTCGGCGTAATCGTAACGTGTGCGGTGTAAAATGTCCCATTTCATAATTTGCCCCGCAGGACAATAACATCAGACCGGGCAATCACAATGGAAACATTCGCGCACGACCGGGAATCGGCCGGGGTCCCTTACGGCAAGCCAGCCATCGCTAATAAGCACCCCGATGACTCCCACCGTGCAGGATAAGTTGGAGGCGGGAACCCTGGACGGTGCCCCTGACCGTTTTGCCATCAAGATTAATGCGGTCGTGGCCGGGTTGATATGGCAGGGCGATGACGGTGGTTACCTGGTCGGGAACGGCAAGCGAGAATTCCAACTGGTCACCCGCGCGCTGCCAGGTGACGGGCACCGGTCCGAATTCAGTCACCACCGTGCCGGTGGCATTGGTAAGATCGCCCAGGTGCGGCTCGATCAATAGTTGTTTTTGCACCACCGGCAGGTCGCGACGCACACCCAGCACATTGGCGCTTAAAAGGTAGCCAGGATACATGCCATAGATGTGGGCTTTGGATCCGCCCTTAAATTCCTCCCAGGAGGTCTGCCAGGACCAGTCGGTCATGCTCTGGAATTTTTGGCGCATCAGGTCCAGCACGCGCTGGTCGAGGCCGGGTTGGTCCGCCGCGTATAATTGTTTCGCCAAATAATAATAGTACATGATGCGGGCGTTCGGATCCGGCTGGCTCAGCAAATAGTGGGTGACGGCGCTCCGGCGTTCCGCTGGCACGATCCCTTGGTCCAGGGCGAACAGGGCGGGATAAACTGTGGGGGTAATCCGGTGGTTGGGGAGCACGGGCGGGATGGGGGCCAGGTGCCAGCCGCCCAGACCCACCCGACCTTTCGTCATGCCAGGCGGCATTTCCGAGGGATCGGTGTCATAACCCGAATAGTAAGTGCCGGCCTCGGCGTCCCACAGCACGCGGTTGAAGGCGGCCGCCAGATCCTGCGCGGCCTGGTTAAATTTGGCGGCATCCGCAGTTTGGCCAATAACTTTTCCCAACAGGGCGGCGTCCGCGAGGGCGCGGTAGACGAAGGCATTCAAACCCGCTCCCTCGCTGGTTTCGTAGCCCATGGGGTTGCCCCAGATGACCCATTCGCGAGAGATCACGAGGCCGCGCGGGCTGCGACGATCCAGGAAATAATTCATTTGCGCGACCACGGCGGGCCAGATTTCGCGGATCAAGGCCCGGTCGCCAGTGGCTTCGTAATAGCTGCGGAGGCCAGCCACCCAGTCGCAGGCGCGGTCTTCCATTTTGGCGTGGATATCGTAGCGATCCGAACACGTATGCGCCTTCACCCAGCCTTCGGGTTGGAGGGTAAGGGCGGTGCGGCGCACTAATTCCTCCAGCAACCGGGGGTCGCTGTACACCGGGCCATGCGCGCCCGGACCGGCCATGAAGGTGCGGGTGATATCGTAGCCGGGGGGCGTGTCGTCCATCCACTCCACCCGCTCGCGGTCGGCGCAGTCCACGTAGGAATCTTCACTGAACACCTGGCCGGAGCGCGCGCAGAGGGCCCAGAGGCGGTTTAGCTGGGCATCGTTACAGCTAAAACTGGCGAGGAGATCGTAGGGATAAAGGCGTTCGATGAGTTGCAGTTCCGTAATCGTGGCGGTCCCGGTTTTTACAGTTATCGAACCACGGGCGAGGCCCCGGGTGTCGATAGTGAAATAGGTCTGCTGCCCGGCCCGGGCGAGGTAGCGCACGCCAAAGGGTTCAATGGCCAGTTCCGTGCCGGCCGTGGCTTCAAGGGTGATGCGGGGATACGCCTGCACCAACCGCCCGGTATCGAACTCCAGTTTCTGTCCGGCGGTGAGGGTCACCGGTAGGGTGGCTCCGGCTGCCAGGGTGAAGGGAACGGGGGTCTCGCGCAAACGGGGAATCCGGCGGGCGGTCAGGGCACCCCAGGCATCGCCGCGGATGGGACCGGCGGTTTTCCAGTCGGTGTCGTTATATTCTGGCCGGGTCCAGTCGCCTGCTTCGGTCCGGGCATCGATCACGGCGTCGCGGAGGTCGGGCCAGGAGGCGGTGATTTCGCGGTAACGGGTTTGATCGGTCCATTTCCAAGTGGCGTCCGTGAGCCACAGTTCCCGGCCATCGGCTTGCAAGCGGGCGGTGAGCCCGGGCGCGTGGCGCATGACCTTGCCGCCGGATAGATTGCCCACCACCAGCACGGCGACCACATTGGTGCCGGGTTGCAAATGATTGGCCAAGTCAATGGTGTCGTATTCCGGACCGTTCGGTTGAAAGCGGGCGGGCCCGCGCTCCACATAGGTGCCGTTCACCCAGAGGACGTAGCGGGCATCGGCAAAGAGCTGCAGCTCCGCCCGGGCGGGCCGGGCGGACAGTTCGAAGGATTTGCGAAAGGCGATGGCGACGCCGGAGTGATTCATTATGGGCTGGGTCCAGATAAAGGCGTTTTGCAACGTGCGCCCGACGGCATCAGACTGAATGGTGGCAAAGGTTTGCAAGGGAGGCGCGTCTGCGGCAGAGCCAGCCATAGGGGGGACAAGTATCAGGAGCGCCAGGCAACAAGAGGCTGGGCAAATCAGAAAGCGCAGACCTAAAGAAAAATTGATTGGCATGATTAAGTCGATAATTGTTGATTTCCCAGGCAACTTGGCAAGTTCATTGTCGTCGCCTTTTTGGGGGGTGAGTCTGGCGGGCGGGAATCGGCAGCCGAGCAATTTTTGAAATGCGACATAATCACCACATGCAGCGCGACCGGAATCTCGTCGCAAAAGCCGCCATGCTTTCACACTGCATGAACAGGTCTGAAACCGGGGTAAAATCCGGCAACCCACATCTAAAAAGCGTTCAGTTTCTCACGGCGGGGCAGGCTCAGCCGTTTTCCCCGGCCATCACATCCGTTTCCTTGAGGGCGAGGGCAAATGGTTCCAACGGCATCGGCCGGTCATGCTCCAAAAACTCCTCGCATACCGCAAAGAAATCCGCCCGGTTGGTCACCCGCCGGATGCGGTGCAGGAACTGGCCGGTGGGTTCCACTCCCAGCCCCAAGTAGTTGAGATATTTCTTCATCTTTTGCACCTGGGCGGATTCCCGGACGCCCGGCGAGCAAACGGCATCGTAAAGGGCGCGCACGTAAGCAAGCACCTCCAGACCATTGGGGACAAAGCATGGCTCACCCCGCTGTTGTTGCCTGATTTGGTGGAAAAGCCAGGGATTGCGAATCGCCCCCCGGCCAATCATGAGGCCCCGCCCACCAGTAAGCTGCAGAACCTCAGCGGCCCGGGCGGCGGAGTAGATATTGCCGTTGGCCATCACCGGGCAGGCCAGCGCCGCCACTGCCCGGGCGATGTAATCGTAATGCACCTCGCTGCGATACATTTCCAAAACCGTGCGGCCATGGACCGTCAGCAAATCCAGGGAATGCCGCGCGAAAATGTTCAACAGTTCCGCAAACACCTCCGGCGAATCAAACCCGATCCGGGTCTTGACGGTGAACTTGATGCGGACCGCCTCGCGCAATGGGCCGAGGATGGCATCCACCCGTTTTGGTTCACGCAGGAGCCCGCCGCCGGCGCACTTGCGGTAAACGATGGGAGCCGGGCAGCCCAGGTTCAGGTCCACGGCGGCGATGGGATATTCCTGGAGCTGGCGCGCCGTCCGGACGAGCGCCGGGATGTCATTCCCAATCATTTGGGCCACGATCGGGCGGCCGGTGGTGTTTTTGGTGATGGCGTCCAGAATCCACGGTTCCAGCGTGGAAGTGGCATGCACGCGAAAATACTCCGTGTAATATACATCCGGCCCGCCATAGCCGGCCATCAATTGCATGAAGGGCAAATCCGTGACGTCCTGCATGGGGGCCAGCGCCAGTATCGGCGTGGTCCCGGCCAGGAGGGCGTTAAATTGCTCGCGATAATGCACCCGGCCAGCTTAGCGGAACGAACCGCCCGGGAACAACTTAAAGCCAAAGCGCACCACCGGGGTGCCTGAGTGGCTGTTCCAGCGCTTGCCAAAGCCCTGATTTAGCTTATTTTAAAGGCAAATGCATGCACCAGACCAGACTTGGAGCCGGCCGGCGCGAGCTTTGCGACACTTTCTCCTCAGTATCTCGCTGATCGCCCCCCTGTTGGCTGGCGCCCAGAACATGGTGATTTACAACGGTG
The DNA here is from genome assembly GCA_903895255.1 of uncultured Verrucomicrobia subdivision 3 bacterium. Lineage (GTDB taxonomy): Bacteria > Verrucomicrobiota > Verrucomicrobiia > Limisphaerales > UBA11358 > UBA11358. The sequence continues at coordinate 67,303 of CAITTG010000079.1, read as the reverse complement.
CCCTCGTCAATGGCTGGCAGGACTACGGCTACACCACGCATAGTTACCAAAACACCGCGCCCGTTTACGCCGGCAGCTACTCAGTTAGTGTAACCATCGCCGGCGCTTATCAAGGTCTGCAGATCCATCATGCGGATTTTTCCAGCGCGCCCTATGCCAGCCTCAGTTTTTGGCTGAATGGCGGCACCAACGGCGGCCAGCATTTGCAGATTTATGGGGTCCTCGTCGGCACCAACCAGGCGGCGCGCTATTACCTAAGTTCCCCGGCCACCAACACGTGGCAGCAATACATCGTTCCGCTGGCCGCCTTCGGCGTGGCCAACGCCACCAACTTCGATGCCTTTGTCATTCAAGACTCAGCCGGCAGTGCCCAGCCGACATTTTATCTGGATGACATTGAACTGGTCAGTGCGGCCGGCCCGGCCGTGACGCATCTGAATGTCAATGCGGCCCAGCCGATCCGCACGGCGGACCAGCGCTGGTTCGGGCTGAATGTGGCCGTCTGGGACAGCCAGTTGGACACCCCCACCACCATGCTGCTGCTGACGAACATGGGCACCGGCGCCCTGCGGTTTCCCGGGGGCTCCGGCTCAGATGATTATCACTGGGTTTACGACCGGCAGGATGGCAATAATTGGACTTGGGCCACCACCCTGCCCAATTTTATTCATGTCATCACCAACTTGAACGCCCAGGCCATGACCACCGTCAATTACGGCTCGGGTTCCACCAATGAGGCCGCCGCCTGGGTGGCGTATGTGAATGCGCCCACCACCAGCACCCAACCGCTGGGGATTGACGCCCAGGGCACCAACTGGCTGACGGCCGGCTATTGGGCCAGTCTGCGGGCGGCCCAGCCGTTGGGAACGGATGATGGGAAAAATTTCCTCCGCATCGGCCGGACTGCCCCGCTCGGCTTCAAGTATTGGGAAATTGGGAATGAAATCTATGGGGCATCCTGGGAAACCGACAGCAATACCGTGCCCCACGATCCCTATACCTACGCCTTGCGGGCGCGCGATTATATCTCCCTGATGAAGGCGGTGGACCCCACGATCAAAATCGGGGTGGTCGTAACGCCCGGCGAGGACAATTACGTGAACAACACCAGCCATCCGGTGGTCAATCCGCGCACCCACGCCACCCATTACGGCTGGACCCCGGTGCTGCTCGGCACCCTGAACGGCCAGGGCGTGACTCCCGACTTTGCCATCCACCATCAGTATCCGCAAAATCCGGGTGGCGAAAGCGATGCCGGATTGCTGGCCTCCACCACCAGTTGGGCTTCCGATGCCGCCAATTTGCGGCAAATGCTCAACGATTACCTGGTGACCACCGGCACCAACGTGGAATTGCTCTGCACCGAAAACAATTCGGTGTCCTCCGGCACTGGCAAGCAAACCACCAGCCTGGTCAACGGCCTCTTCCGGGCGGACAGCCTGGCCCGGTTGATGCAGACCGAATTCAACGGACTATTCTGGTGGGATCTGCGCAACGGCCCGGTCACCAATGGGGTGAATAACAGCGCCTCACTCTATGGCTGGCGCCCGTACGGGGATTACGGGATTGTGGATGGCTTGACCAATGTGTACCCCACTTACTACACCGCCAAATTGATGACCAATTTCGTCCAGGCCGGCGACACCGTGCTCACCGCCAGCAGCGATTACACCCTGCTCTCCACGTATGGCGTCCGCCGCCAGAACGGCAGCCTGACCTTGCTCACCATTAATAAAGACCCCATGAACACCCTTACCGGGGCCGTGGCGGTGGCCGGTTTCACCCCGGCCACCACTGGCAACCTCAGCTTCTATGGCATGCCCCAGGACAATGCCGCGCAAACCGGGATCGGATCGCCGGACGTGCTGAGCACCAACCTCACCGGGGTGTCGACCAATTTCAGCCACGCCTTCCCTCCCTACTCGGCCACCGTCATGACCCTCGCCCCCGCCCCGGCAACGCTGCAAGTCCTGCAACTCCAGCCCGCGACGGGCAAAGTGGTTTTGCTCATTCAGGGACAGGCGGGAGTGCCCTACGTGCTGCAGCGCTCCTCCAATTTGACGGGCTGGACGAGTGTGGGCACCTACTCGTTGACGGGGAGTTCGTCAATCGTGACGAACACGCTGGTGGCGTCTTTTTCCAAATCCTATTGGCGGGCGGTCTGGCAGCCTTAGTGGCGGCCAAATGCATCAAACGGCCTTGAACTGCGGATGCGCCTGCAACCGCGCCCAGGAGTCCGGCGTCAATGGCGCCTGGCGGTAAACGGCGTCCCACATGGGCTCGGCACTATACGATACTCGGGCGCGTTCCAGCCACTTGGGCGGCAACGGTTCAGCGAGCAGCGCCAGTGAATTGGCCGCCAGGGTGGTTTCCTCCTTCTCGCCCGTGGCATGGCCGACCCCCACATAAAAGCCCGCCAGCAGCAGGGTCACCCGCAGCATCGTGGCGCGGGAGTAGGTGGGCAGCGCACAGGGCCGCGACGGGTCCAGCAACTGGAAGAGCCGGGTGAACAATTGCGGTGTCCACATGTGCGGGTTCTTGGCCGGGGAAAAGGCATCGAAAAGAATGGCGTGCGGCTTGGGCAGTTGCTCCGCCACGGGCTGGTGCAACAGGGTGGGAAAATCCGCGAGGTGCAGTTCCCAGTCCACCGTTTGCTGAGCATTGGCAAAGCGGACGCGATGTTCCCGGAGCAAGGTTTGGAGATGCTCCTCAAAACCACCAAAGTATCCGAGGGCGGCGGCGTTTTGCAGGGAGAATTCCAGCGGCTCCGGGGTGCAGTCAAAACTCACCATCCGGACCGTCGCGGGAATCCCGGCCGTGGCCTTTAATACGGTGACGGCGTTCGCCGCCGCGCCCAAACCCACATCCCAAATCACAAACTCCCCCGCATGACCAGCCATCCGCTCGCGCAGCCGGAGCTGATTCACATACAGTGCCTCCGCCTCCAGCACCGGCCCGATCACGGGATGAAAGGTTTCGCGATGCGCCAGCGAATGAATGCTGTGCGCCCCGGAGGCCAGTTGGACGAGACGGTAGTTGGACGGCGATTGAATCGGCACAGCTCAGGATGCCAGAGGGCAATGGCCGGTGACAAGTGACGAGTGCGTTCTCGCAACCGCAGGGAGCCGACATTAAAACCAATTACTGAAACGCTGACGGACTTTTACAAATTCGCCCGCGGATCCGTGGCTGCCTTGGTCCGCTGGGCCATGACCTTTTGGGAGGGTTTGAAGCCGGCGATGAAGTTGCGGTAAAAATCGCCGAAGGCACCGGCGGCAATGGCCGCGCGCACATCGGACATCAGTTTGAGGTACATATGCGAATTGTGGACGCTCAGCATCCGCAGGCCAAGGATCTCATCGGCGCGCAGCAGATGGCGCAAATACGCCCGGGTGAAATTCCGGCAGGCGAAACAATCGCACCCCTCTTCCAGCGGACCAAAGTCAGTCTTGTAGGCCGCGCCTTTCAGGCCGATGGCCCCGCGCCGGGTGTAGGCGGTGCCGTTGCGCGCCACCCGGGTGGGCAGCACACAATCGAACATGTCCACGCCCCGGGCAATCAATTCCACCATCTGGGCGGGCGTCCCCAGGCCCATGGCATAGCGGGCTTTGCCAGCGGGCAAAAACGGTTCGGCCAGTTCAATGGCCTTCATCATTTCCGGCTCGGGCTCGCCGACGCTCACACCCCCAATGGCGTAGCCGTCAAATTCCATGGCCACCAGTGCCTTCGCGCATTCCTCGCGCAAGGCGGGATTGCTGCCGCCCTGCACGATGCCAAAGACCTTTTGGCCGTCCGCGCGGGGTTGCTCGCGACATTCCCGCGCCCAGCGGATGGTGCGTTCCACGGCGAGTTTTTGCTCGCGGGCGGGGGCGTCATGCGGCGGACATTCGTCGAAAACCATGGCGATGTCGGAGCCCAGCACGCGCTGGATTTCCATGGATTCCTTGGGACCAATGAAGAGCAGCGAGCCGTCCAGGTGCGAGCGAAACTCCACGCCATGGGCCTTGACTTTGCGGATCTTGGCGAGGCTGAACACTTGAAACCCGCCACTGTCCGTCAGGATGGGCCGCTCCCAATTCATGAAGCGGTGCAGGCCGCCGGCGGCTTTGATGATGTCGAGTCCGGGGCGGAGGTTGAGGTGGTAGGTGTTGCCAAGGATGATCTGGGTGCCCATCTCGCGCAGTTCGCGCGGGTCGAGGGCCTTCACGCTGGCCTGGGTGCCCACGGACATGAACACGGGCGTGTCCACCACGCCGTGCGTGGTGGTGAGTTTGCCGAGCCGGGCTTTGGTGCCGGCATCCGTTTTAAGGAGTTCGAACATGATCGCCGGGCCGCGCCTTACGGCTGGCTGGTGATGCGGGTCAGGTCAATGCCGTGCGCCTGCGCATACGCCGCCAGGGCCTTTTCATTTTGAATGAGCACAGCGCGCACCACACTGGAGTCGTCAGCGCGGCCCAAATCGAGCAGGCTGTCGGGAATCACGCCCACCTTTTTGTGAGCGTAGAGCAAGGCAAAGGAAGCCTGGGCGATGGTGACAAACGGCAGGTCCTTGTAAGCGCCCTCGATGGCGTCTTCCACGGCGGCGGCCAGAAATTCGAGCTGGTCCACGAGGTGCGGAAAGCGGGGAGCGTTGATCTGCGTGAATTCCAGCTTCCATTGCGGCAATTGGCGCAAAATCTTCTCAGCAATCGCGGGGGTGATACTCACGGACCCGTTGTTCACAAATTTTACAATTTCCGGCATGACGGCACTTTAGCCGAAGGCGGGGGGGCGGCGAAAGCCTAATTGTCACCACTGCGGCCGCCGGACTTTGGACTTCCCCCCATCCCCCGGGAGATGTTAGCTTGCGCGGGGAAAACATTATGAAATCCAGCATCCAAAATCAGGATCACTTTGTCGTCATCATGGCCGGCGGTCGCGGCGAGCGTTTCTGGCCTTTGAGCCGGGAGAAAACCCCCAAGCAACTGCTCACGCTGATCGGCAAGCGCTCCTTCCTGCAACAGGCCGTGGACCGGGTGCTGCCGCTGGTCCCGCTCAAAAACATTTTCATCATCACGAATCAGACCCAGGCGGCCGCGGTGCGTAAACAACTGCCCAAACTGCCCAAGGACAATGTCGTGGCCGAGCCCATGGGCCGGGACACTTGCGCCGCCGTGGCCCTCGGGGCCGCGCTGGTGGGTGCCCGCTCCACCAGGGGAGTCATGGCTGTGCTGCCCGCCGACCATGTCATTCCTAGTGAAAAGGAATTCCAGCAGGTCCTGACAGATGCGCTGACGGTGGCCAGCCGTGCCGAGGTGATCGTGACCATTGGCATCAAACCCACCGAACCCGCGACCGGCTACGGTTACATTCGCACCGGCGCCCAGCTCCCACCACCGCCCGGCGGCATGCCCTACGCCACCACTTTTTACCGGGCGGAACAATTTGTGGAAAAACCCAACCTCGCGACCGCTGAGAGCTATCTGGCCAGCGGCAAATACCGCTGGAATGCCGGCATGTTTGTCTGGAGTTACGCCACCGTGGTGGCGGGGTTGAAAGCGCACCAGCCCGAAATGTATGCCGCCAGCCAGCGCTGGGTGAAAGTGGCCGCCCAACCCGCCAAACTCGCCCGCCTGCTGGCGAAGGAATATCCGGACATCAAAAAAATCTCCATTGATTTTGCCCTGCTCGAACCCGCCACCAATGTGGTTTGCGCGGATGGAAAGTTTGTCTGGGATGACCTGGGCGCCTGGCCGGCACTGGCGCGGCATCTGGCCCCGGATGCCGCCGGCAACTGCGGCGTGGGTGAATTCCTCCACGTGGACGCCGCCCGCAACATTGTGTTCGACGCCCGCACGAAAAACCGCACTCCCATCACCCTGGTGGGCTTGCAGGACACCATCGTGGTGCAGACCGATGATGCCGTGCTGATCGCCACCAAGGCCGAGGCGCAGAAAATCAAGGACCTCGTCAAGCGATTGGGCGCCGATAAAAAATGGAAAAAACTGGTTTGATTGGCGCAAGTCGCCGCCAATTTCCACCGGCACCATTTAATTTGGGGCATTCGGGATTGCGACCGTTTGGTGGCTCTTGCTATTGTTTGTTTTGATATATGCCATTGAACGAAAACCCAGTGTTTATCGTCGGGATCTTTCGTTCCGGCACCTCCCTGCTCTGCTCGCTGCTGAATCAAAACCCGGAAATCGCGCTGATGTATGAGTGCGATGTCTGGAATTTTCCGGCACCCTTGCTTCAGCGGCGCTTCAAGCGGAATTGGGCGGCGCGCATGGAATTTTACAACCAGGCGCTCTCGCGCCACGGGTTGACCCCTCCGAATGTGTATCGGAGGCTCTACCAAATCCGCACCCCGCTGGATTTGTACCGCGCCTTTGCCACCAAGAAGGGGGCGACCGTCTGCGGGGAAAAATCACCCTTCTATTGCACCCGGCTGGAACAGCTGCACCGGGAGTATCCCCGCGCCGCCTTCATTTTCATCTGGCGCAATCCGGTGGAAGTTTACCGCAGCGTGCTGAAAGCCGGGCAAACTTCCCGTTTTTTTGGGCGTGCCGGGATGCTCAGCCGGTTGATTTATTCCCAAGAACAGGCCTTGCACCAGCTCGAACGGATTGAAGGGCGAGGCGCGCGCGTTTTCCGCGTGGATTATGCGAAACTCGTGGATCATACCGAAGAGGTCTGCCGCGACCTGAGCGGATTTTTGGACGTTCCCTTTTCGCCGCGGATGACCGCCCTCAAAGAGGCGGATATGTCCGCCATTTACCAGGCCCCGCATCACGCCCACCTCCGCAGCGGCATCATCGCGCGGCAGCATTATGCCCGGGAACTGGTCCCCCCGACCGCTGCCCGCAAACTGGAGCGCTACCGGCAGCGCTGGGAGCGTCTGCAAGCCAAATGGCTGCAACCCGCAACCACAAATCCCGGCGACGAACCCGGGTCCCGGGAAATGTTTCGCGACCAATTGACTGGGCGAACGCTCACTCTTTACGATTCCCTGATCCGGACTGGTTTTGAATTTTTCCCGCTACGCTGGTTGCGAGTTTATCGCTTATTCAAACATTGGGTGGTCAATCCCCCATCGGGTGCAAGTGATGAAAAAACTTCCCTGGTAAAAGACTGGCAGACCAATTGGCGAACGATCCTGATCGCGACGGCCATGCTCGGGCTGGTGGCAGTGATCCAAATGAATGCCAACCCACACCTGCAGTTCATCCTGTTTTACGGGCTGCCCTGCGCCCTGCTCGCCCTGGTGGTGAACACCCGCTGGGCCACCTTGTTTGTGGTGGCCAGCTCGGTTTTTTCCCAGTTAATCCGTTACGAGGACGCCCCGGATTATCATTCCAGCCTGGTATTCGGCTGGAACCTGGTGACTCGCCTCATTGTGCTGCAATTGCTGGTGCTAACCCTCGGCCGCATTCGGCTGGAATTTTCCAAAAACGGCGATCAAGTGGATTGACCAGATTGGACCGACGTCGCTAAACCCGACGCAGGTGACGCTGAGCCAGCTCCAGGATCCGTTGTTCGCATACCGCCACATTTTCCGTGACCGTGTTGATGCGGTTACCAGCCTCTTGGGGCCGGGGTTCATCAAAGGGATAATCCAGCAATTGCTTGACTTGTCCTGCCTGGGCGCGTTTGTAGATCCCCTTCGGGTCGCGCTCCATGCACACTGCCAGCGGCGCATCGATATAAAACCAGACCAAATGGTCCCCGACAATTTGAGCAAGCAGGTCGCGATGCCGGTATTCGGGGGCCATCGTGGAAACAACCACATATAAATTCTGACGGACCAGCACGCGGGAAACTTCCGCAATTCGCCGGTGATTCTCCAAGCGCGCCCCGGCGTCGAAGCCCAAGTCCGAGCAGAGTGTCGAACGCATTTCATCCCCGTCAAGGTGTGCCACCGGGATGCCACGGGCCAGCAGTCCGTCGCGCAGACGGAGGGCCAGGGTGGTTTTGCCGGCGCCGGAGCGACCGAAGAGCCAGAAGACTTTGCACATGGCATTGATTTAAAAAGCCACCAACCCCGGCTGACCACGAGGTCTTTGCAGTGGGTTGGCAAAAAACGTGCCCAAGCATACCTGCCCTAAAGGGAAGGTCAAATTTTTAACCAAAGAATATCCCAGTCCGGCGCATCCTGAGGCTCCCGCCCTCAATTGGTCCAAGTTGAAAAATTATCCGGCAACTTTTAGGGGTTTAATGTTCCCTTAAGCTGGCTGAGTGTAGAGTGGCGGCATGATCAACGTTATGATCAATAGCAAACCAACAACAAAACATATTATGAAAAATAAGATAATCCTCCTGGCCCTGGCCCTCAGCGCCTCCACCAGTCTCCTCCTGGCCCAAGACGCCACTCCCCCGACGGACAGCCAGCAGCCGCCCGCCGGCGAACATGGTCCCCGCGGACCGCGCGGCGGCTTTCATCTGCTGCCGCCCGGGGCCGAGCAGAAATTGAACCTGACGGACGACCAGAAGACGCAACTGGCGGCGCTGGAAACCGAAGTGCGAGGCAAATTGGAAAAAATCCTGACGCCCGAACAGATGGCGCAGCTCAAGAAAATGCATCCCCCCGGCCGCCGGGGTGGCGGTGGTCCCGAGGGCCAGGGTGGCCCGGGAGGCCCTGGCGGCGGGCCCGGTGACGGGCCGCAAGGCGGGCCGGACGGAGCGCCCGCCGGCCCGGGAGGAGACACGCATCCGCCCATGGGCAATCAGTAAGCATTAAAAAAGCACAATCCCCGGCCGCCGGATGCAGGCGGCCGGGGATTTGCATGGTAAGACGATCCCCATCAAATTCTGCCTGGCATCAGTTAATTGGCCGACTGTTCCAAAATGGGCAGGTAAATATCGGTCAAAGCCCCGATCGAGGTGGGGTTGCCGGCATAGACCTTGCTAAAAGTAATCGGATCGGGCTTGCTGAAGGCAACGGACCCATCGGTGAAAGCCATATTCCAGCCCCGGGACTTATAATGGGCAAAATAGCTGGGATTGGTCATTTGCGTGTCGATGTAATCCAACATAAAGGTATGACGACCTTTGACACTGTTGGCTTTTTGATACTGCCGCAAGGCCGTGGTGGCGGTGCCGGAGCCATCCGTGACCACCAACGGGTTGTAGGTGTAACTGCAGCGGATGCCGCCGGAGCCATTGACATTGCCATAGCTTAGATAACCGGCGGAAGAATAATCGTCACCAGCCAGGGGTGAACCGACCGGGTAACTAGGGCAAAAGAACAGCCGACCATCACCAACGAGTTTGGCCGGGTAAAGGTACCCCAAGTTTTCAAACTGGGCGCCTTGGGCGTTAATGACCGATTCTGACTGGGCGACATGACCGCCATTAATAGGGCCACCAAAGACCACCCAACGGATATAATTCGAAAGATCGATGACGTTTTTGGTGCGCGTGTTGAGGGCATCGCCGCCCCAAGTGGGATACCAGTCATCGCTGTCGCCGGCATAAATGGTGCAACCCAAATACATTTGCTTCAAACCGTTGACACACTGGATGCGCTTGGCCTTCTCCTTGGCTGCGGCCAGAGCCGGAAGCAACATGGCGGCCAGGATGGCAATGATGGCGATCACCACCAAGAGTTCGATCAGGGTGAAACCCTGGCGGCGGGTCGGGGAAACGGGCTTAAACTTTGGGTTCAACATACAATAATTTGGGCGATGTGTAATAAATACCTTAAACCGCTGGGGAAGAATTTCCTATCGGATGTTCATCCGACCCGCCCGGTGAGCGCAGCTTGGGGCACTGCCCCCGACCAATGACGGGAAAAGTTGGACGGTGCGGAATAACAGGGGTGTTTGGCTCGGGCTGGGGAGCTCGCCGGACAGGCTGGAAGCCTGTCCCACCCTGGCCATCAGCGTGCGGCGACCACGGCAGGTTTAGAAACGTGCGCCACCGGGGAAATCCTTCCGTGGGCTGAAGCCACACGACTACGGTCGGAACGTCGCACCGCGACGAGCGGCCGGGGAATGAAAAAGGCCTGCCGGCGTTGCCGCCGGCAGGCCTGGGAGACAGCGTGGTTTACGGATAAACCAAGCGATAAAACACGGTCGGCAAGTTCGGGTCGATGGGCAGGTTGATGGTATTGACCGAGGATGAGTCAGGCACCGTGATCCAGGCATTGGTGCTGGTGCTCAAACCGACGGCCAGACTGTTGGTCTGCTCTTGCAAGCGCCATCCGGTATGGTCGGCGGGCCAGGAGAGGGTCAGGACGTTGCCCGAGACGCTGGAGGTAATGTTGGTGGGCGTGGTGTTCACATTCGGCACCCCGACCAGGACGGAGATGGAGCCGTCCACGGCGAGGTGGTTTTGCCAAACATAAGTGATGCTGCCGCTGCTGGTGGTGATGGGCAGGTTGGTGACCGCAAAGGCGCCGGTGATGTTGGTACTAAACAATTGGAAACGGTCGCCGGTGTGCAGGTCCGGTCCCAGGTTGTTGACCTGAAGGGTGCCGCCCGCCTCAATCGTGTGGGCCACCAGCTTGTCGCAATTACCCGGAGTATTGGTCCGGTTGAGTTCCATCACTGCCGTACCCGCGAGGTTCAGGTCGTTGGTGACGGTAAGGGTGGCCAGGGCATTGGCCCCGCCCGGCGAGACCGTGCTGCCGGCTGCGGTGGCGAGACTGCCGCGGAGAATGCTGTCGCCCTGGAAGGTTTGCGCGCCCAATGTCAGGGTACCGCCAGCGGAGACATCCAGAACGCCGGGAGCGGCCACGGTAATCGGCGTGCTGGCGGAAAGTGTGGCCGAGGCCGTGAGGGCGATCACACCATTGCTCACGGTGGTGGGACCGGTGTAACTCAGGGTGGCGCCGCCGAGGGTCAGGGTGCCGGTGCCAACCTTGATGATCCCGTGGGTATCCGTGATATTGCCATCAAACTCCGAACTGGTGTTCAAGCCGCCCACGACAAACCGGGCCACCAAACCGCCACCGCCGGAATTCAGCGCGATGGTCGTCGTGGAGTCGCCATCGAGCTCGCCGATGGGGATATTGGGCGTGCCACCAAAGATGTTGTACATGTAGGCGTTCGGAGCGAGCAAGAGGCGGGCATTCGGGAAGCCCGTGCCGGTGTTCAACCGGAAGTCATTGCCTGCGGAACTCGCGTTGTTGCTGGCCATGAACGTGCCAAAGAAACCGTTCCAGTTACCGCCAACATTCCCGCGCACATAGCGGGTGATGTAAACCAGAACACTGTTGGTGGCACCCGTCGCATACGCCGGGCTTAACCCGCCGCCGGCGCGGCAGGAACCGAGAACCGTGGCGACCACGTTGCTTGGGACGATGATGGGATTGGCCAGCGTGCCATAGTCCGGCGAGGTGCTGCCGGTCCAACCCGCCATTTGCAGGGTGCCGTTGGTCCCGAACGTGAGCGGCCCGGTGCCGAGCATGTTATTGTTGGCCGTGGTGCTCGAGCCACCACTGATGGTGCCGTTGTTGAGCCAGGTGCCGCCGCTGTAGCTGCTGCCGTTGCCGCCGGGAGTGAGGGTCAGGACATTCGCGCCATTCATGACCAAGGCCACTTTGCCGCCGGAACCGTTATTGTCCAGAATGTCACCGGCGAAGGTGGTCGCGGCGATTTCATCCACCGTCAGGGTGTTGGTGCCGGTGCCGCCATTGTTGAGGATCTGCCCGACCGTCGTGGCCGTCAAACCAGAGAGAGCGTTGACTTCGGCGTTAAAGCCATTCAAGTCCAGGGTGCCCGCCGCGGTGGCCCCGCCATCCAGAACCAGCCAGCCGGTGGTCGCCCCGCCGAAGGGAATGGCCGAGGAGCTGCCGAGTTTTACCACGCCGTTGCTGATGTAGGTATTGTTAACGTAGGAGTTGGCGCCACTGAGCGTGACGGTGCCGGGACCATCCACAATAACATCGCCCGAGCCGCTGATGGCATTGGCCACCGTCACCGTGCCGGCGCGGGAAATTTCCAGGGTGCTGTTGTCGCTGACCGGCCCGCTGCCCAGGGTGCCCGAGCCGCCACCCACCCCCACCTGCAGAATGCCGGCGCTGATGGTGACCGGTCCCGTCATGGGATTGTTACCGACGAGGCTCAAGGTGTTGGCATCCGAGTGGGTCACCGAGCCAGCGCCGCTGAGCACATTGCCCACCACTTCGTTGGCCGGTTCATTGAAGACCAGCGCAGCATTGTTGCTCACCACCCCGGCGCCCAGCAAACCCGCAGTGGTGCCGTTGCCAAGTTGCAACGTGCCGGCGTTGATCGTGGTCAGGCCGCTGGAACTGTTCGCCGTGAGGATGGTCGTGGTATTGGGATTGTTCACCGTGAGGTTGCCCGCGCCAATCGAGCCGGAGCCCTGAAAAGTGTAGCTGTTGGCCGTGCCATTGATCGTGATCTGGCTCGGCGTCACGACCGTCTGCAGGTTCACGGTCGTATTCGCCGAGGAATCGTTAAAGGTGGTGTTGTCATACTGATGGTACGTGGCGGGGGTGCTGCCGCTCAGCCAGTCCGCACTGGTCAGCACATCCCAGTAATTGTTGCCGCCATCGCCCTGCCAGGTGAGATTCACCGGGACATAGCTGCTGATGACGAGGTCAATTTCACCCGGAGTCGCGCTGCTCAGGGAGGCCACGGAACCACTCTGCGCAAAGCCACTCACCACCAGGTTGCCCGCGGAACCGCTCAGGGCACCGGCATATTGAATGAGCTTGTAGCTGCCGACGGGGAGCGTGCCGCTGACGTTTAAAGCGACGGTGCCCGCGTTAATGGCCAGGTTGCCGCCCACCACTATCAAGTCCTTGGAACCGGTGGAGACGTCCAAGTTGAGAGTGCCGCCGTTCAAGGTCAGGGCGTTGTTGATGGTCAGGGTGCCGTAAACCCCATTGGTGCCGGGAGTGATACGGGTGCCCGCGCCGGTGCCGGCGGAGGTGACGAGACTGCCAATGACGGTGCCCGAGCCCGCCAGCACCTGGTTGACCGTGCCGCCGGAGAGGGTCAGGGAGCCCGGAGCGGAGACATCCAACGAACTGCCGCCCGCCACCACAATGGCGATGGTGTTGGAGATGGAGGCATTAGCCCCCAAGGCCAGGGTGCCGGAGTTAATAAAGGTGCCACCGGAGTATAGATTTGTGCCACCCAGGGTGACTTTGCCGGTGCCCTGCAAGGTGAGCGAACCCGCCCCGCTGATCGCGCCCGGATAGCTGAGGTTGTCCGAGTGATTATAAATCAGGCTGCCATTGTCCGCGATGCTCGCGGTGGTGCCCAGGGTGCCGGCCGTGCCGCCCGTGCCCAGTTGCAGGGTGCTGCCGGCATTGATGTAGGTGGCACCGGAGAAACCATTGTTCGCTGTGAGGGTGAGGCTGCCCGTGCCCAGCTGGCTCAAGCCGCCGGAACCGGCGATGGGAAGGCCGAAGCTGATGTTGTCCGAGTGCTTGAACACCAGGGTGCCGCGATTGGTCACGCCGGTGGAGGTGGAAATGCTGCCGACCGTGCCCCCGTTGCCCACCTGCAGCGTGCCGGCGTTGATGTAAGTCACGCCGGAGTAGGTGTTGTTGCCCGCCAGAATGGCCGTGCCGTTGCCGGCTTTGGTGAAGCCCAGGCTGGTGCTGCCGTTGTCGGTGATGGTGGAATTAATCAGCAGGTTGCCGGTCACGTCGTACTGATGCACGATCAAATCCTGGCCATTCCCGGAGGTCAACGCCACGCCCCCGGTGATGGTGGACTGGTTCGCCCCCACCGCGCTGGTCACCAGCACGGCACCGGAAGTGATGGTGTTGGTACCGGCCAGGGTCAGCGTGCGGGCGGAAGCCGCGGCGAAACGCACCGACATCGTGTTGGTGTTGATGGCGGCCGTGAGATCGGCCGTCATATCGGTGTTGGTATTGGCCCCAAACAGATTTACATACGTTGCACCCCCATAAATGTGGAAGCCGCCCTGCGCGCCGGCGGAGGTATTCACGCGGGCAAACTCACCGGCGTTGTAGGTGGCATAGCCGCCCAGAATACCAGAGGCGGTGGTGTTATTATTAGCCGTCGTGGTAAAGATACCGACGGTATTGACGGTCTGCGAGCCGCCGCTGCCCACGTTGGGACCAAAGTCGGTCGTGGCCCCGGGATTACGGGTGATGGCCCCCAGATAGATGGCTGGGGCACCGCCCGAAATACGGGTGTTCTGGTTAATGATGGAAGCCCCCGGATTCAACGTGGTCGACCCAAACTGCTGATAGGAGGTAGTGTTACCCCGGTTACCGGTTTGGAAAGTGCCGCCGCCCATCACGAGCGTGCCGGGCGTGACCCCGCTGTAAAGGATCTGATTAACCACGCTGCCGGAGTTGAGGATATCCAGGAAGAGCAAGCCGCCATTCACGGTGGTGTTGCCCAGGTAGCTGTTGGCATTGCGGAAGGTCGCTTGCGCGGTGCCAGTCTTGGTCAAACCGCCCGAACCGGTGATGGAGCCCACCCCGGCAAAGATATAGTTGCTCGAGGAATTGCTGATCAGCGTGTTGAAGGGGGAAACGCCGGAAGGCAGGTTGATGGTGGCGTTGCTCGAGGAATCGTCGAACACCACGTTGTCGAGGTTGTAGAAATAATCGGGCACGTTGTTACTGGTCCAGTTTTTCGTCAGATTGACATCCCAGTCACCACTGATGGAGCCGGACCACAGGAGGGCCACCGGGCTGGAGGAACCGGTGATGCCCACCAGCAGGCTGCCTGGATGCGTTGTGCCGTCCAAGGTGGCGGTAATACCCCGGGGGGTCTCCACGGTCAAGTTGGCCACCGAACCGGAAACCGTGGCCGTGCGGTTGGAGATCAAGGTATAGCTGCCCACGGCGAACGACCCGGAAACCGGGTTGAGGCGGATGGTGGTCGCACTATTCAAATTCAAGGAGCCGTTGAGCATGATCAAGTCGTTGGTGCCGCCGCCGATGGCCGTGCTGTTCGCCAGATCATAATTAATGATGCCACCGTTGAGGGTCAGGCCACTGCTCAAGGTAAGGGTGCCCGCCGCCCCCGCCTTGTAAATGTTGATGGCCCCGCTGCTTTGCGGATCGCCAAAAATGTCCACCGGACCATTATTGGTGGCGCGCCCCGCCGTCAGCGTCTGGCCCGAGGCCAGGGAGAAGCCACCGGCCGTCAGGTCCAGCACAGCCCCGGGTGCCACCGTGATGGCGGAGGAGTTGGGGAGTCCCGCTCCATTGGTCAGCGCCAGCGTCCCCGCGCTGACCGTGGTCACGCCGGCGTAAGTCGGCGAGCCGCCCAGGAAAAAGATGTTGGTGTTCACCTTGGTGAGACCAATTTTGCCGCTGGTATTTTGCAGGTTCCCGTTAAAGAAGAAATTGCCGCCGGTGTTGGTGGGATTGTTGCCCACGGTAAGGATGATGGAGGCGGCGCTGGTGACGTTGTCCACCGTACCGCTGCCGAACAAACCATTGATAGTCTCACTGTTGCCGTTCAAATCCAGGATGGCGTTGTTGGTCACGTCACCAAAACCGTTGCCGCTGGGAATGGCCGCCGCATTGGCCAGTTGCAGGGTGCCGGAATTGATGGTCAGGGACCCCACAAAGGTGTTGGCCGCCGACCAGCGGACGAACCCGTTGCCCGCGCCGTCGCCATTAATATTCACGGCGGCATTGCTGCTCAGGAGGCCCGTCATATAAATGTTACCCGGACCGCCAAAGGTGAGCACATTCGCGGTGCCCAGGCTTACCTGGGTGCCGCCCAGTTGCAGGACGGTGCCAGACACGGCATTGGTGATGCCCTGACTGCCTTGCCAGTAAATCGGCAGGTTGTTCGTGTTATTGCCGGCATTGTCGTAAATCCCCCCGGTGTTGGTGACCAGATTGCCCGCAATGGTAAAGAGCGAATTGTTGAACGCAAAGCCCCCCAGGGTCAGCCCGGTAATGTTGTTGGTATTGAGGGTGCGCTGGGTGCCACTGAACAAAACGCTGTCATTGTTCACCGGGGCCACGGCACCGACCCAGTTGCCACCGGAGGCCCAATTGTTGTCGGTGGCGCCACCGAGCCAGGATTTCTGGGAAGCCTGGGTGGTGTCGGCCAGGGCCAGCGCGGCGAGCAAAGCCGCCAAAGTCCGCCAGGGCGGGGCGGTTAAGAAGGATGATTTGGGTGTCATAAGGGTGTTCATAGGGATGGGGTTGATGCAACCAAGGTTTGTTTAGGACGGTCAAACTACTGATATATCACTGGTTATAATAAAAGGGATGAGGTCAAGGGCCAGTTGACGGCTCTTCCGCTTCAGACTAATTGGGTTTGTGAGCTAAACTTACGGCGGATGCGGGCGCCAAACAACACCAATTTGCGCAAATTAACCACCATTTTACGACTGTGGCCGGGCAAACTTGCGGCGCCAGAGCAGCGGACTGATTTTTTTGACGGTCCGAAAATAGCGCGCAAAATGCTGGGTGTCCGGAAAGCCCATGGCATCGGCAATCTGGCGGATGGATAATTCCGTCTCCACCAGCATCCGGGCGATCTGACCGGTGCGCTCCCGCCGAATGGCGTCCAGGATGGAGCCGCCCGTGTGCCGACGGAACAGCCGCTCCAACCCCCGCCGGGAAATGCCGGTGACCTGCGCGACGTCGTCCACGCCCAGATTGGTGGCCACCTGGCTGCGAATGTGGCGCAAGGCCCGGGCGAGATGCGGATCCTCGATGGCCAGGGTGTCCGTGGACCGGCGCGTGCACACATGGGAGGCGGACACCAAAATCTGGCCGGGGATGGCTTTACGCCGTTTCATCAAACGGTCCAGTGCCTGGGCAGCCAGGTAGCCGGCGTTTTCAAACTGCACCACCACGCTGGACATGGGGGGATCGGCCAGCCCGCAGACAACCTCGTCATTGTCCACCCCCACCACGCCCACGACCTCCGGCACTTTCAAACCGGCCAGTTTGCAGGCTTCCATCACCTGCACGCCGCAGTCGTCGTTGCAGGCCATAATACCAACGGGTTTGGGGAGCCGGGACAGCCAGCGGGCGAGCTCGGAGCGCTCCCGGCTCCAGTTTTGATTCAGCGGGGCCAGCGTGTAACTGGGGGGGGAGTCCAGGCCGGCGGCCAGGATGCGCTCCGCAAAGGACGCCTGCCGTTGCCGTGACCAGTTGGTATGCTCCAAGCGGGTGTCCTGAAAACCGCAATAGGCAAAGTGCTTGAAGCCGCATTCCAGGAGGTGTTCGGCCGCCAGCCGGGCGATAGTGGCGGAATCCGTGACAAGGTTGACAAAGCCGCTCGCCACATCGCTGCGGTGCCCCGCCACCACGGTGGGCACCCCCAGGGCCAGTAACTTTTCGAGGTTGGCCACGCCGCGCAGGATGATGCCATCCGCCTCGAGCGATTCCACAACCGGCCAGGCGGTGTCCAGCCCGCGCGGCTCCCAGTAAA
Organism: uncultured Verrucomicrobia subdivision 3 bacterium; assembly: GCA_903895255.1. Classification (GTDB taxonomy): domain Bacteria; phylum Verrucomicrobiota; class Verrucomicrobiia; order Limisphaerales; family UBA11358; genus UBA11358. The sequence continues at coordinate 49,961 of CAITTG010000079.1, read as the reverse complement.
AGGACCAAGGCCCGTGGTCATGCGCGTATTGGGCGATGCCGCAGAGGAGCGCCCGCCCCGCGCCGCGCGAGGATTCAATCAGCAACACAACTTTGGGCGTTCGCGCCATGGGATGGCGGATAAACTATACAGTGGGCATGCCAAGTCGAACAAAAGTTGGCGGAGGGTTGCGAGGGATGAAGGCTGAAGCTAAAGGCTAAATGACGATTAGGTCAGCGCGCGAATCAAGAGCGGGGCGAGAAATGCGGCGTTCGGCCGAGACGTCGCCACGGGAAATTAGATGCCCGGGACGGGGCGGCAGGAAGTTTTACAACTCCTCGCCCAATTCCACGTTCCAGTAGGCCAGGTCGATGAAGTGCCGCCAGCTATCGTGCTGGTTGAGGCTGAAGCTGATTTGCACGAACGGCCGCCATTTCGGCCGCTTGGGCTTGCGAATCAAATTCATGCCTGCCTCGGAGGGCGTGCGGTTGGCCTTGTGGGTGTTGCATTCGATGCACGAGCACACGATGTTTTCCCAGGTGGTCGGGCCGCCGCGGTCGCGCGGGATGACGTGGTCGAGGTTTAAATCCTTGCGCTCGAACACTTCGCCGCAGTACTGGCACTTGTTCTTGTCGCGCTCGAAAATATTATGCCGGGTGAATTTCACCTCTTTCTTGGGCAGACGGTCGTAGGCCAGCAGCAGGATGATGCGCGGCACGCGGATGCGGAAGGAAATGGCGTGGACCGACTCCTCTTGGGGGGCGGTTTCCGAGAGGTCGCGCCATTGGACAAAGCTGAAGGTCCGGAACGAGCCGTCCGTGTCATTCAGCACGACTTGCGCCTGGCCTTGAAACAAGAGGGTGAGGGCGCGCCGGGCGGTGCAAACATTGACTGCCTGCCACAACCGATTCAGGACCAGAACGTGTTGATTAAGCACTTTATTCATGACTCCTGAGTTGAACTGTTAGCAAATTGCCCTGTGCATGTCAAATAAGCTCTTGTTACATGTGAGTGTCAACCGGCGTGGCACAGCCGTCCCCGCACCGGGGTGGTTGCCAAGCAGCCGGCCCTTGCGCTATCGTGCCCGCATGAAGCAATGCGTCCTGCTCACCCTGGCAGTGCTGGCCCTCGGGCTGGCCGCTGCCCGCGCCCAGTCCGGTCCGGATGAGCAATACGTGGCCATCTTCAGCCAGATCGAGCAGGCCGATGCCCTGGCCGATGGCGGCCAGCCGTTGCAAGCCCGGGCCGAGTATCAATCCGCCTTGGTGGATCTGCAAAAGTTCGCGGGCATCTACCCCGCCTGGAGCTCCAACATCGTCACCTTCCGCGAACAATATCTGGCGGATAAAATCGCCGCCATGGCCACCTTGATATCCCCTGCCCCCTTGGCAGCGGTCACGAACCGCCCCACGCTGGCGACCGGCTCCCTGGCCAACTCGCCCCCAGCGCCCCTCCCTGCCCCCACCCCGGCCCCGGATGCCCGGCTGACGCAGCAACTTGCGGACTTGCAGGCCCAAGTGCAAAATTTACAGGCGGGCAATGCCAGCTTGGAGCTCAAACTCCGGGAAGCCCTGGCCGCCCAACCCGCCGCGATTGACCCGCGCGCTCTCGCGGCAGCGCAGGAACAGGTGCGGTCCTTGATGAAGGAGAATGACTTGTTACGGGTGCGTCTGGCCGCCCCGGGTGGCACCTCCCCCTCCGCCAGTGTGCTGGTTGAATCCAACGCGCTGGTCCAAGCCCAGCGGTCGCTGGCGGAGGAGGGCAAACAACTGGCCACGGCCATGGCGCAGGCCAGCGCGCTCGCAGTGGAAAACCAGGGCCTCCAGGCACAAACCAAAACCCTGCTCGCCAGCCAGGCTGGTGTCCTGGCCTTGCGTGACGAAAATGAACTGTTAAAAAAGCAACTGGCCACCGCCAAACCCGAGTTGACGGCCGACGAATTGCAGTCCGAGCTCGCCCAGGCCCGGGCGGAGATTGCCGCATTGAAAGCCGCCGCCCGCCAGAACGAAGCCGAACGCGCCGCACTGCTGGCCCGGCTGCCTGCCCCGGGGCCGCCGGTGGCCAAACCAGCGCCGCCCACCGCGCCGCCGCCCGCCGACGCGGTGAATCCGCTCGCGGCAACCGTGGCCGAGGACGCCGTGCGCATCCACGATCTGGAGCAGGAACGGGATTTGTTAAAGGTGCAATTGATGGCGGCGCGCCAGTTGTGGGGGGGCAGCGCGAGCCGCGCCGCGACCAACGCCCTGGTGGCCCACTTGAGCGAGCAGTTGCATACCCTGCAAACCCGCCTCGCCGTGGTGGAGGCGCAAAGGGTGCCCTACACCACCGAAGAACTCGCCCTCTTCCGCCAGCCCGCCCCGGAGCCGAATCCAGTGCCGCCCGCCAATGCCGCCGGCCCTGCCGAACCCACCGCACTGATGGCCACCGCCAACGGTTATTTCGCCGCGCACGAATACACCCAGGCGGCGGGCGGGTATCAAAGTATTTTGCAACATGACGAAAACAACGGCCTGGCCCTGGCGAATCTGGCGGCGGTGGAATTGTCCCAGGGCCACTTGCCTGAGGCGGAAAAGCATATCCAGGCAGCATTGGCCCGCAGCCCCAACGATGCCTACAACCTGTCGGTGCTGGGTCACCTGCGCTTGCAACAGGAGAATTATGACGCCGCGCTGGACACCCTGGGCCGGGCGGCGAAACTAGATCCGCAGAATGCGGACATCGAGGTGTGGCTGGGCATAACACTCGGGCATCTGGGTCTGCGACTGCCGGCGGAAACGGCACTGCGGCAGGCGTTGGTGCTGGCCCCGGACAATACCGAGGCCCATAACAATCTGGCGGTCATTTACATTAGTGAGCAACCGCCCCGGGCGGAGCTGGCGCGCTGGCATTATTTGAAGGCGCTGGCCACCGGCCAGCCGCGCAACCCCGGCCTGGAAAAATTGCTGGCCGCCAGCGGCGCGGCCATCCCCAACCCCTGAACGCAACATGATCACCCAGGCGTTTCAGGACCTGACCATTCCCACGCGCGGGCGGGGACTGTACGAATTTACCACCGCCGTCGCCCAGTGGCTGGACCGCCAGCACTGCCGGCACGGCCTGATCACCCTGCATTTGCAGCACACCTCGGCCTCGCTATTGATCCAAGAAAATGCCGATCCCGATGTGCGCCGGGATTTGGAGGCCTTTTTTAAACGCCTGGTGCCCGATGGCGACCGGCTCTTTGTGCATACAATGGAAGGCGACGACGACATGCCGGCGCATGTACGAACCGCGCTGACAGCGGTAAACCTCAGCCTGCCCGTGCGGGAAGGCCGGATGACGCTGGGCACATGGCAGGGGATTTATCTCTGGGAACACCGCACCCAGCCCCATGCGCGCCACATAGCGTTGCACTTTATCGGCGAGGCGGGGTGACGCGCCAGGCGCCCCCCCGCCCGCCGGGGGTTGCTTACGCGAGAGTCCGGGAGGCCAGATCCACCGTCACCACGTCATCCGGGGTTTTGGCGGCCTCGCCATCGGAAGCCGGGTGGTATTCAATGCGGAGCTGGGTGGCGTTGACGATGATGCGCAGGTAGCCATAATCCTGGTCGTCGTAGTTTTCAAACACCACCTGGTCCTCGCCGTTGGAAAGCGGGTCCTGCACCGCGGGGGTGCGCAGGGCTGGCGCGCCTTTTTTGGTGAGGCGCGCATGGGCGTGACCGCCGTTGCCGCAGATCACATAGGGCGTTTCGCGCCCGTCCCAATGGCGGGTGAAGCGCTGGTAATTGTGCGCGTGGCCGGACAGCACCGCGTGCGGCCAGACGCCCGTGGCCGCGCACGCGGCATCGATGTCCGCGAGCATGAGCGGGCTGCCATAATGTTTGCCGGCGGTGTTCGCCCCGGCGGACGTGTCCGTCACCGCCACATAAGGCGGGTGGTGCACCGCGATCAGCACCGCGCCGGCAAAGGCCTCGGTTTTAATGCGTTTGAGCGCCGCCTGCAAATAATCGAGCTGCACGTCGCTCAGGCCCGGATAAGGGCGGTTGGAATTTTTCTGGGAGGAAATGACGCCGGGGTCTTCCAGGCAATTGCTATACAGTCCCAGAATGCGGACAAAGGGCGCTTCCAGGGTGAAATAGACGCCGGGTTGCTTGCCGGCGGTGCGCGCCAGGCTGCCCGCCTCCGGGGTGCGGTGAAAGTCATGGTCCGCGTAGTCGCAAAAATTGGCGAGGAAGGCCTGCAAGCTGGGCGTGGTGGAATTCGGCGCCACCATGCCGTCGTGATTGCCGGGAATGGCAAAAATGGGCGCGGGATAATTCCGGTAGGGATCGTAGAACTGGTCGTAGTAGTAGGCCGCCTCGCCGAAACTGTAAACGACGTCGCCCAGATTGTAGCAAAAGGCCGGCACCGAACCGGGTTGCTCCTCGGCGAAATCCGACACGAGCTTGTCCGTGACAGTGTTTTCCGCCGTGGCGCTGGTGGTGTTGCCGGTGTCGCCCAGGGCGTGAAACACGATCTGCCCGGCACTGGTGATGGCCGCCTCCGTGGCCGGACCATTCGATCCGATGGCATCCGCCAGGGCCAGCGCGGGCTCCGCCGCCGGTCCCGCCGGGAAGGCCCGGGGCAGGAGGCTGCCTTTTTCGCTGTCTAAAATGGCGTAAGCCGCCTTGTCAGAAACATGCTTTACCTGGTAGCCCGTGGGGTCGGGCGTGGGCACGGGCTGGGCGAATTGCGGACCGCTTGTGGCCACGGTCTGGGTGTTGCCCGCCAGTGCCAGACCAGTGGTCTTGCCGGGCTTTTTGGAACGGATGGGGGGATTTTTTTTGGTCATACGCTGCCTTTTGGTTGGTAGTGTTGGTTTTCTGACCGGATTGGCCACCGTAAGGGTCCGGTGGCCGTTTCGGTGTTTGGGACAAACCCACTATCCCTGCCCCAAATTTCAATTGGGTGGCGATTTTGTGACTAAATGGCAACAAATGCCCGGCCGGCCGGGCCACAGTTCATACCCGAATAAACTCGCCAATCCGGGCCCTGAATGGCAGGTTTTCCCCAGTTATGCGTATGACCAACAGCCAGCTGTGTGGAATTCTATCTTTGGCCCTCATGCTCGGGGCAGCCCCGGCCTCGCGGTCAGAAACGGTAACGAATCTCTTTGGTTTCAGTGGCCCGGAGATTTTCCCCGTGGACGAGGGCATCAGCCTGGTGCACGCGGCGGATTTGGACGGCGACGGCTTGAACGACCTGATCGTGGCCAACAACCTGCGGGCCAAAATTGATCTCCTTTATAATCTGACAGGCAAAACCAACCAAGCGGCGGCCAATCCCCCGCGCAAACTGGAGCTGAATGAACTACCCGCCGGTTCCCGCTTCCGGATCGACAGCCTGCCCACGGATGAGCGGATTGCCGCCATGGCGGTGACGGATTTGAACGGCGACGGCCGGCCTGACATCGTTTATTACGGGGACGCGCATGATCTGATTGTGCTCTACAATCAAGGCACCAACGGCTGGAGCGAGCCTAAAAAGTGGCACATTGAGGACGGCCAAATGGATGCCAATGCCTTGGTGACGGGCGACCTGAACGGGGATGGCCGGACCGACGTGGTGCTGTTGGGTGACGGGGGCGCGATTTATTTCCTGCCGCAGCTAGCCGACGGCACGCTGGGCGATCCCCAGAAAATCCCCTATTCCGGCACCCCCAAATCGGTGCAAATCGTGGATGTGGATGGCGACGGGCGGAGCGATCTGGTGCTGGTGGACTTTGACAGTCCCACGCCGTTCCGGTTTCGCCTGCAAAACGCCGCCGGCCAGCTCGGACCGGAAACCTATTTCAAGACGCAGCCCATCCGCTCCTATATCGCCGACGATCTGGAAGAAAATGGGCGGAACTTTGTGGTGACCATCGCTCAAAGCTCCGGCCGGGCCGGGGTTTCGCAATTCGTCCGGCGACCCGGCGAGGTGTTGTCCGGCGACCTGCGGCAGGGACAGTTTCAAATCTTTCCACTGACCAAGTCAGATTCAGGCCAGCGCGGGTTGTTGTGGGCGGATGTGAACGGGGATGGCCGGGCGGATCTGCTCGTGGCCGAGCCGGAAAGCGGCCAGGTTTCGGTGTATTTGCAACAGGCGGATGGCACGCTGGCCCCCGCCAAAACATTTCCCACCCTCGCGGGCGTCAGCCAGATCGTGGCCTCGGACTGGAACGGCGACGGTCATCCCGAAATTTTTCTACTGAGCCGGGATGAAAATGCCGTCGGCATGACCCGCTTCGACGCGAATGGCAAACTGCCTTTCCCCACGATCATTCCCCTGGACGGCAAACCGCTGGTGATGACCACAGGCGTGCTGAAACCGGGTGCCAAGCCGGTGCTGGCAGTGCTCGTGGACAAGGACGGCGTGCGCTCGCTGGTCACACGCAACCCCGACGGCAAAACCCGCACCAAGCGGTTGAGTGACAGTTTTAAATCCACCCCTGCCAGCATGACGATTCTGGACGCGAACCAGGACGGCCGCCCGGACGTGGTGATTCTCATACCCTACGAAAAAATCAAAGTCCTGCTGCAAAAAAGCGGCGGGGACTTTGACGAGGTGGATGCCGACGCACCGGGCGGGGCGATGGAACAACCCTGGATTTCCTCACTGGACGTGGATGGCGATGGCAAGGCCGAACTGCTGCTGCCGCAAAAGAACTTTGTGCGCGCGGTGGTCCTGGAGCAACAACCCAAGACCGACACCACCACCAACACCCCGGGCTGGGGTTTTCGCGTGAAGGACCAGATCAATGGCGCGGCCCGGGACTCACGCATTTCCGGGGCGACCACGGTCGTAAACGGCACCAACGCGGTGGCCGCCATCTTTTTGCTGGATGCCGAGCACAAACAACTAACCCTCTGCGAGCGGGACAACGCCGGCGTCTGGCAGGTGGTGAAAAACGTGGAACTGCCCGTGGCGGATTTTGGCGGCATCACCACCATAAAACTGGGCGGCACCAACACGCAAAGCGTGGCCTTCCTGGGGCAGAACGCCGTGGCCTGGCTGCCGCTGGCCGGCGACCAGTGGCAGTTGAAGGAACTGGACGGATATGACACGCCCATCAAGGATGGCTTCCTCAATGACGTGGTGTCCGGGGATATCAACGGCGACGGGCGCAAGGAATTAATCTTCATGGAGACAGCCAAGAATTATCTGGATGTGGTGCTGTTTGACGCGCACCACAAATTCGTGCCGGGTGACCGCTGGCCAGTATTTGAGCAGCACACCTTCCGCAACCGGGAGAACGCCATTCCCGAACCGCGCGAAGCCTTGGTCTCCGACGTGACCGGCGACAAAAAGAACGATTTGATCGTGCTGGTGCACGACCGGATACTGGTTTATCCGCAAGAGTAGCCGCGCCTCGGCGTCCGCCGGCATTCCCCACAGGCAACTCGGTTGCATGTTAACCGCGTCCGGCAGCCAGCCAGGCGCGGTTTTTTTCTGCCGAGCCAGCGGCGAGGATTGATTGGCTGGCCGAATAATTCCGCAATCCAAAATTGCCGGAGCAAGCGGCAGGCCCCGCCGCCTGGCAAACCTCAGTAATTTCTGTAAAAAATCAGCCACCAGTTCTCCACTGGCAGGTTAAGCACAACCCACCCTCAACCCGACCGCCAGCCGCAACCGATTGGAGGTGCCGCCCGCACCCCAGGCGCACCTTGCCCAGCATAGGGTAAAAACCTGCCCACCAGCCAAATATACACTGCCTAAAGACGGTCATTTTAGGGCAATGAGAGATTTGGGTTTGACCCTCCGCAGGTAATTGGCGCAGGGTCTTAGCAGATGGGAAAGCCGGAGGGGAAAGCCCGCCCGGTGATTCCACCGGTGCCAGTTCAGAAAACACCGCGGCCGGCCGCGCCCATGTAATATTTATGAACCACTCCAAACTTTTTTCCCTCCTCCTTGGCCTGACCGTGCTCACAAGCGGCGCGCCGGCAAGCCCCGTCACGGCCCCGGCCCCGGGAGCAACGACGCTTCAACTACTGGCCCCGCAGGTACTGGAGGTGGACGCAACCAGCGCCTGGACGGCGGGCAGTGTTGACGGGCTGACCAATTATATCGCCGCCATCACCAACGGCAGCTCCTACCAGATCACGGTCAACGGCCAGCCGGTGAACTGCGTGGCGGCAGGTTACCAGCGCCGGCCGGATTATGCGGCAGAAACCCACTGGGACCTGCGGATCCGCGAGAGCTTCTATTTGATCACCGGCACGGCCATTCCGGAAACGGGCGCCGTGGCGGTGTCCGTCAACGTGCCCGGTTACTGGCAGACCAATCTGGCCGCGCAGTTCAGTCCCAGCCGGCTCAACCCGGCGATCCATGTGAGCGCGGCCGGCTATCCCGCCACCCTGCCCAAGGCGGCCATGGTGGGCTGCCTGCTGGGCACGCTGGGGGAAATGCCGGTGACGGCGACCAATTTCACCGTGCTGGATACCAACGGCAACGCCGTCTATACCGGCCCGCTCACCTGGCGACCAGACGCGGGCTTTGCGGCCGCGGTTTACCAGGAGGTCTGGCAGGCGGATTTGACGACGCTGACCAACCGCGGGGTTTATCAGGTCCAAGTTCCCGGCATGGGACTGAGCGAGCCCTTTCGGATCGGGGATGAATTTGGCGCGCTGCTCACGCGCACCTACGAGCTCGGGCTGCTGAACCAGCGCTGCGGCATGGCGGTGGGGCTGCCCTACACCCGGTTCGGCCATGACATCTGCCACGACCGGCCGGCCGCCGTCCCCACCACGAACATGACCGCGGTGGCGGCGATTCTGAACTACCTGAATGGCACCCTGGGCATTCCCACCAACGAAGTGCGCATGACCAACCTGAGCACGGCGCTTTATCCATACATCAATCCGGGGCCGGTGGACACCTCCGGCGGCCACCACGACGCGGGCGATTACAGCAAATACACGCCGGACTGCGCCACCCTGGCCAACACCCTGCTGTTTGCCGTGGACACCTTTCCCGGCGTCGCCACCCTGGACAACCTGGGCATTCCGGAGAGCGGCGACGGCATCCCCGACGTGCTGCAAGAGGCCAAATGGGAGATTGATTACATCGCCAAATTACAGGATGCGGACGGCGGGTTCTACAGCATTGTGTATCCGGAAAACCGGCAGTACGAGGTGAACTGCCTGCCGCAGGACGGCGACAACCAAGTCGTGTATCCCAAGACCACCACCGCCACCGCCGCCGCCGTGGCCATCCTGGCACAAGCGGCCTCATCACCCGCCATGCGGCAGTATTATCCGGCGGCCACAGCGCATTACCTGGCGGAGGCGCTCAGCGGCTATGCCTTCCTGACCAATGCCTATGCAACCTACGGCCATGCCGGGGCCAGCCAGCACATGGGGCAATCTTATTATGGCCAGGAGGACAATGTGGCCTGGGCTTATTGCGAGCTCTACCTGGCCACCACCAACCAGGGATTCCACACCCTGTTGATGAGTTCCTTCACCCCCGGGTCATCGGCGGACGCGCACTGGACGTGGGAGCATATGGACGAGGGATACGGGCGGGCGATCCGTAGCTACGCCTTTGCCGAGAAAACCGGGCGGGTGCCGGCCGGCACGTTGAACCCCGCCTGGCTGGCGCTATGCAACGGCGAAATCACGAACTGGGCCGCGAGCGAAACCAGTTACGCCAGCCAGTCCGCCTACGGCACGAGCTTTCCCTGGGAATCCAAACACATGAACGCCTCGGGCTGGTTCTTTTCCAGCGGCCAGGCTTTTGACATTGCCACCGGTCTGTTGCTGCAAAATAACCCCAACTGGTGGGCGGCGCTGGTGAGCAACCTGGCCTATGAGGCCGGTTGCAATCCCTTGAACCTTTCCTATGTCAACGGACTGGGTGACCGGCGCTACAAAAACATTGAAAGCCAGTACGCGGAAAATGACAAACACCAGGTGGCGCCCACGGGCTTGATGATGGGCAACGTCATCAGCGGTTTCGTGCCCGTGGCGAGCTATCCCTCGCTGGAACATTTGAGCCTGCCGTGGGACAGCAGCGACATCACCGGCTGTCCGATGTATGACCGGGGTGGCGACGCCCCCAATTACCTGACGGAAAACACCGGCATGGACGAGGCTCGGGCGCTGGCGGTGGGCGCCTTCCTGATGGGTCAGGGTTCGCTGGCCGGCCAGCCCTGGGTGCCCACGAACAACGTCATCACGCTGACCCCCGCCGCCAACGGCATGCAGTGCACCCTGCAAAGCAGTATCGACTACAGCACCGCGGAGCCACTGTGGGAAAGTTTGGGCAACCCACTGGGGACCAACAGCACCTACCAGCACCAGGTGCTACAGACCGGGGACCAATGGGTGGAGACGGAATTTCTGCTGCCGGATGGCCGGCGGCTGTTTGCCACCAACACCTTCCCCGCCACGGCCCCGGTGGTCACCAATTGGGAAACCGTTAGCATCACCACCATTGACAATCCCAGCATTTTAAACGTGCAGAGCGGCCTGATTCGCATCAGCCGCAGCAGCGCGAGTGACACCCTCACCGTCAACTTCAACATCAGCGGCGCCAATAACGGCACCGATTTCGCCTGGCTGACCGGCAATAATTATGGTCAATATCAGGGCACGCTCACCCTGCCGCCCGGCACCAACCACGTGGACATCCCCATTGGAGCCGAACAACCGCCAGGGGATTACTCCACCAAGATTCTGCAACTGTCCCTGGTCCCGGGCAATTATAACATCAGCTATCCGGGTTACGCGGCAGTGACCATCATCCGAACCAACGCGGCGGCGACCAACACCGTGACGATCACCCCGCCCGCCAGCCCGACCGCCACCAACACCGCCGCCTGCATCCCCGGCACCACCATACCTTTGTACTCCACCCCGGCAACACTGACCAACGCCCCGATACTGAGCATTCCCACCACTGTGCTGACCGCGTTCAACAACGCCACCAATATTGACGCCTGGCTCTTCAATGATCCGACCAACAGCCTGACGGCCCAGCCGATCAACACCAATTTGGCGGCACTCCAGTTGACCAACATGATCACCGGCAACGGCTACCTGGTCAGCTTCAACGCCACCTCGACCGCCACCAACGTGTGCACCCTGACGCACAACACCAATTGGCATGGGATCATTTTCAAAGCCAGCGTTTATGTCACCTCCTTTGACAGCTACAGCGTGGGCAATGCCTTCATCCTGAGCTGTTACCAAAACTGGTATTGTTATCTGGAGTTTTATCAGGACAAATGGTCCACGACCCCGATCGTGCGCGGCTGTTACCAAGACTCGGTGGCCGCCAACACGGTCCTCGCCAAATACATCACGCCCAACCAATGGCACGATTTTGCGATGCAACTGGATGGCTGGGGTTATGTGATTTACGTGGACGGCAGTCCCATTGCGAGCCTGCCCTCGACCGACTTCAAACTGTGGGGGGCAAAATATCCGGTAACGCTAAGCCTGGGTCAAATCAACGGCGCCCTGCGGAATTTTCAAATCAATAGTTATTAATCAAACCGGGCATAACCCAATGAATTTTCGGGAAGAAGCCGGCATGGCAAGGCGCGGAAAGAGCGAAACTACCCGTTACGGTCTTCCAGCAAGGAGTAACGCCGCCCGGCCGGCTTCTCCCCGAAAAACGTGCGGTTGAAGGAGGTTGATTGAGGCTCGTAATACGGGGTGCCAGCAGTAGAGTCTGGCTTGCCAAAAGCGAGTCAGGTGCCAGCGCTGGCGCTAGTCGAGGCTTGCGGCGATCCACACCGTGCGGCACGGCGCTCCAGCATCGGATAGTGCGGGCCGCCAAAAGGGGAAGGAGCCGGAATTTTGGATTCTCGGCCACACTTGGGGGATTAATGCCCACGCAAGGCCAACTCTTTTCTGCCTGCTCACTAATTGCCCAGGCGCGCTTGCGCCGTTGCGCCGGCGGGCACTTTTTGATAGACCCGCACATAGTCCACCACCATCCGCTGCGGAAAGGTGGTGGTGGCATCGGGATAACCGGGCCAGCCACCGCCCACCGCCAAATTAAAAAGGACGAATTTGGACTGGTCGAAGGCCCAGGCAGCCCCCTGCGGGAGCCGGGCGGGGGTGATGGAGAAGTAGGTTTGCCCGTCAAGGTACCAGTCGATGCGGTTGGTGCTCCATTCAATGCCGTACACATGAAAATCACTGGCCAGCGCCGCGCCCCCCGGCAGGGTGAAAGGGCCGCCAATGCCATGCGCACCACTGTAGCCGGGACCGTGCACCGTCCCATGCACCGTGCCCGGTTCCTTGCCGATGTTTTCCATGATGTCAATCTCCCCGCAGGCCGGCCAGGCGACACTATCGATATTCGTACCCATCATCCAAAACGCCGGCCAGATCCCCTGGCCGCGGGGAATCTGGATACGGGCCTCGATCCGGCCATAGGTGCAGGAATATTTGCCTTTGGTCAACAGGCGGGCGGAGGTGATGGTCTTGCCGCCGTAGCTTTCTTTTTTGGCTTCAATCACCAGTTTGCCGTCTTCAATCCGGGCATTGTTGGTACGCGCGGTGTAGTATTCCATTTCGTTATTGCCCCAGCCGTTGCCACCGGTTTCAAAACTCCACTTGGCAGGGTCGGGCAGGCTGCCATCCGGCTGGTTGAACTCGTCGCTCCACACCAGTTTCCAGTCGCCGTTCGCACCATTGTCCGCGTGCACGGGCGGTGCTACGGCCGCGAGCCAGGCCACCAACACTGTCATTTTCAAAAATTGCTTTTTCATTCGTCATTAAAAATTCAGGGACGGGGAGCTCCCGCTGCCCCGCCGCATTTCATTCAAAACGGATATCATCCAGAAAAAAGACCACCGGATGCCCCTGGCCGCTGAGCGTCCAGACAAAACCGGTTTTGACGCGGGTCAGATCCTTGCCGGCAAGATCTATCGTATAACGCTTCCATTCGGGCGACAGTTTCAAGTCGGTGGATTCGCCAGTGGCGCTGTCCGAATATTTTTTATCGGCGCCCAGAATCCCAAATTTGAAACTGACGATTTCCCCGCCCTTCTCCCCCCGGGCCCAGAAGGATAATCTGGCTGCCCCGGTCAGGTTCCAGCCACCGGGAACATCGCCCCAGTCATTGACGGGGTCCTGCCAGACCACGCCGCCCCACTGCGCGGGGGCGGTGTAGGCAAACCGCAGGCAGGTGGTGCCCCCATGGGGATTATTGGTGCAGCCGTCATCCGCCTGAATGCCCCCGGTATTACCCATCCAGCCGGACGGGGCAAAATGATTGTTCGTACTGCCTTGATCCTCGTAAATGACAAAGGGGAATTTGACCCCGTTGGCCGGGGAGGTGTCATCGGCCCGGAGAGCAGGCGTGGCGGCCAGCAGTCCGCCCAGCAGTCCCGCGGCCAAAAATTGACGAAACCGGCAAGAGATTTTGATCATAATGTTATGAGATTACTACAAACTAAATCCGGGCCGCCCCAGTAAGGGAAAACGGCTCCTAGAATGAGTAGACGGCAAAAACGTCGTTAACGTCCGTGCTCAAATCCTTCCAATTCCAGCTCTCCACGTGACCGTCACAAGCGGAAAAAACGGCGCGGCCATTGTGGCGGCAAGCGGCTTGTTTGTAAGAGGGCACGGCCGTCCAACCCGAGCCATACATGGGTTTGATGACGGTGATGTCCGTGTAATAGCTGGCGGGCTGTTGGTTGGCGCTGCCACCCGTTTTGGGCGTGCCCACATCCCCGGCCAGCCAGAGCTGACTCGTGCGCTTCAGGGAAGTCATTTTGCGGGCTCCCTGATAATTGTTCCCCAGGTCCAGGGCATAACGAATGATGCCAAAGGCCGAGTTGGTGGTATCCTCCATCGGACCATAGCCCTCGCATGGAGAATCGTAGAAGGTCACCGTGCCGGGCTGAATGTCCTGGTCCTGCACCGCGGTGCAACGCCAGACGTTGTTGGAAGTGGAGCTGCTGGTAATGTAATTGCCATTGCCCAGGTAGCGGAACCACCAGTTGGTGGTGTGGGAGGCAAAGTTACGATCGTTCAGGGGCGTCAAAAAGTCACCGTTATCGCCCACATACATGATCATGGCCAGGCCGATTTGTTTGTTGTTGCTGCTACAGGCGATCGCCTTGGCCTTGTCCTTGGCCTTGGCCAGCGCGGGCAGGAGCATGGCCGCCAGGATGGCGATGATGGCGATGACCACGAGCAGCTCGATAAGGGTAAACGCCGCCGGAGTCGGCCGATTGATGGTTTTCATAAACAAGTAATAAAAAGCGGGCCAGCCGCCAACCGGCCGGCCCGCGTGAACATCCATCAATAGAGTTCCAGCACGCGATAGAACATCTGGGCTGCGGCGGGCTGGTCCGTCACCGTGGGAATGCCGCCGTTACCAGTCACGTTGGCTCCCAACGGTGACCAGACGGAGGGGGTGAGCGCCGGCGTGGACTGGACCTGATAGGTGCGGCCCGCACCGGATTGCCAGGAGATGCCGACCGCGGGCTGCACCTGCGCCGGGATGGCATTGGTGGAGGGTGAGCCACCGGTGGCGAGGGAAACGTCATCCACCAGCACCTCGCCGTAGTCATTGGCCACCGCGCCAATGTTGGCCACGATCTGCACCTGCGCCTGGGTGGCATTGGCCGGAACCGTCAGCCGCGCGGCGCTTTGCTGCCAAACCCCCATGGAATTGGTCAGCGTGATTTGGGACTGACTGACAAAGCCCGAGCTGGCATCGAACCATTGCACGAGGCAAAAGTCACCGAAGCTGATGCCGGCGGTTTTAACGAGTTGCGACCAGGCGCTAAAGGTGTAGGTCGCCCCGCTGGTAACGGGCACAAAGCCTTGCTGAAGGATGACGGAATTGGGCGAGCCAATGCCATCCCCCTGAACATTGAAGTCCATGGAGTAGGTGCCAGTGTGGGCATTGGTGGTAATCCAGCCCGGGGTTTGTGTGCCAACGGAGTTCCAGCTGGCCGGGGCGCCGGAGCCATTATCCGTTTCAAATCCACTGTTCAAGAGCGCGTCCACCGCGCCGGGATTGTATTGCAGCACCTGGTAATAAGGGGCGGGCGCGGCATCGAACACATTGGTCACGGCGGCGTCGGTGACCAGGCCACCGAGATTCACCCAAGTGGTGTTGTTGGCGGATTTCTGGGGTTGATAACTGTTCCCCACGACACTCGTCCAGGAAACCTGGTTGCCGAGGGCGATGGAGGAATTCACCTGGTTGGTGGTCCAGAAATAAATGTTGTCCACATAGAATGTGGCGTTTTCAGCGATCGGCGTGTTGTCCACAAAGAGGAACTCGCCCACGCTGGTTGGATCAGCGATGGTCGGGAAGTCATTGATCGGGAAATCAAGGCTGACCCATGTTTTGTTGGTCAACTGAGTGGCGCTGGAAACGGCAGTGAAAGGCACGACGGTGTTGGCGTACTTAATGGCAAACTGCGCGGCATTCGGGGACCACACGTCCACATGCATCATCATGTTTCCGGACAGGTTGAGCGCGGGAAAATCCACGCCGGCATACTGCAGGGCCGGGTAATACTTGACCACCTTGCGGGTGACCGTGTTGGTGTAATTAACCCCGATACCGCTGCCCGGGCTGCTCCAGGATGTCGCCCAGGTGGTGACAGGCTGGTCGGCATAAACGCCGCTGCTGTTATACAAGGCCATGACACTGGAAGCCGCCCGGGTGGGCGTGGGGGCATCGGTGATGGGATAATTCGGCACGGGCTGGGCGGCGGCCACGATGGTCACGTTCACCACCGAGGAGGTGGCCGTATGTCCGGTGTTATCCTTCGCGACCACTCGCAACGCATGCGATCCGCTCAACGCAGGGTTACCGCTGGTATAGGTGTAAGGATAGGCGGAGCTGGTGCCGACGAGCGCGTTATCCACATAAAAATATGTGTTGGTCACCGCCCCCGGGTTGACGAGCGTGGTCGCGGTGATGGTGAAATTGGTATTCACGGTGGCGCCAGCCGAAGGACTGGTAATGGCGACGGAGAGCGGCGTGGCGGGCACGATCACGCCGATGTTGTCGTAACCGACCGAGGAATTGGGTCCCCACAAAGGCACCACTTTGATGCCGGTGGCGGCTGGATTGATGGTGTAAGAGAAGGAATAAGTCGCCCATGAGGAAGAACCGGAGGCGGGATACATGTTACCGCTGTCACTGATATAACCGTTGGGCCCCCAAGATTCCACCTTCAAGCCACCGATGCTGGAACCATCCAGGATAATCATGTCCTGTACGAAGGTGTAAGTATTACCGGCAAGCAAAGCCAGGGTCGAAAGCGGCAGCGGGGTGGTGTTGCCACTTACGATCACGCCGAAGGAACCGCCTCCGGTGTCATCAATGACCGCATAACCGTTGGGATTCCCGCCAGTGGTGGGATAATCAAAGGTTACGGGCGCGGAGAAGGAGGGCACCCAGTAATTGCTGGCCTGGTCACCCGCCGGATTTTCAAAATTGCCATCGGGAAACAACACCAGCGTGGGCACGCTCACGGTAACGTTGACCACGGAGGAGGTTACACTGGCCCCGGTGCTGGCATGGGTCACGGCGGTGAGGGCGTGCGCCCCCACAGCCGCGCCGGTTACATCGTACGTGTAGGGCGCCGTGGTCGCATTGCCGAGCAAGCTGCCATTGTCATAAAAACTCACACTGGTAACGGTGCCCGGGCTCACGGATGAGGAGGCGGTGATGGTAAAATTGGTGAGGACGGAGGCGCCGGCCGAAGGGCTGGTGATGGCCACGTTCAGCGGGACGGTGGCGGTGTAAAAGTAAATATTATCAAAATAGAAATTTCCCAGTTTGACCCCGGAGCCGGGAATGTCGCCGTTATCCACCCAGAGCAACTGGGTAAGGTTGGCGAGATCCAATGACGGGGCGAGGGCAGTGAAGGCGGTGAGCGGAATGTCCAGGCCCACCCAATGGTTGCTGGTAATGACTCCGCTGCTGGCGGGATAGATCAACTCGGCAGCCGCGCCGTTGCCAGTGCTGACCAGTTTGATGGCCAGTTGGTTGGCGGTCGTCCAGACATCCACATGCATCATGTTATCCGACGAGACATTGATCGCGGGACTGTAAAATTCCACGCCGGCATAATTGAGGCCGAGATAGCTTTTGACCGTGGAGCTGCCGCCAATGACATAATCGCCCTGGCTGGCGACACTGCCCCAACCAGCGTACCAGCCAATCCCGGACTGGTCCGAGTAGGTGCCGCTGCTGTTGTACATGGAAACCACATTCGCGTGTGCCGGGGGGGTGGGGGCGGCGGTGGTGGGTTGGGCCTGGGCCGGGGCGGTGACCAGCAGGAGCGTGCCCAAGGCTGCTGGCAGGAGGGCGGCTGACGCCCAGCGGGCCAGCCGGGGGCGACTTTGATTGTTTGACAGGTTTTTATTCATTGGCTGACGTCGGGTTGCGTTGTCGTTTGCGTTGTTTTTTATCGGCACCGCCGCCGACAGTTCCACAATTGGAATTGGCGGCAGTTGGTGAATTCATAGCTACTATAGCGAAGGGCTGGGAAAGGGATAGCTCCCCAAGTAGATAGTTTTTTGCGCGGCCCCACCCATGGAGTTTAGCCTTCCCTCTTTATTTGGCGGGGCGGAATTTAAGAGCGGCCTCGGTCCGGGAATGGACGTGGAGCTTTTGGTAGATGTGTTTGAGGTGAAACCGCACGGCCGCCACGGTGACCGAGAGGCGCTCGCAGATTTCCTTGTTGGAAAGGCCATGCACCACCAGTTCCAGCACCTCGCGCTCGCGCGGCGTCAGCTCGTCTACTTCTGTAGAGGCAGTGGTCTGTTCGCGAAAATAGCCAATCACCTTCCGGGCAATCTCCCCGCTCATGGCCCCGCCCCCCAGTTGCACCTCGCTCATGGCGTGCAGCACCTCCTCGGGTGTGGATCGTTTTAATAGATAGCCCGAGGCCCCCGCCCGCAAGGCGCGAAAAATCCGGTCCGGATCCTCGTACACCGTCACCATGATGGCTTTGACGCCCGGCAGCAGCTCCTTCAGCCGCGCCACACAGTCCACGCCGGACATGTTCGGCAACTGGATGTCCATCAACACCAATTCGGGTTCCAGCTTGGGCAGCACCTTGAGCGCCTCCTCCGCCGTGGCGCAGGTGCCCACGCAACGGAAGTCGGCGGATAAATTGACGATGGTCTCCAGGCCCTCGCGGGTGGTTTTATTATCTTCAACAATGGCAACTTTGGTCATGACACAGGGGTTCCCAGCGGCAAAGTAAAGATTACGGTTGTTCCCTGATGAGGCTGGCTGGTGATTTCACAATGGCCGCCCAGCCGGGTCATGCGCTCCTGCATGCCAGCGAGGCCGTCACAGCCCGGCTGGCGCCGGCGGGCATCAAAGCCGCAGCCATTGTCGGCAATGACAATGCGCAAAACGTGCGCGGCGACACTCATTTCAATGTGCACTTGGGAGGCGCCGGAATGGCGGACAGCATTGTTGAGCGCTTCTTTGAATGCAAGAAAAACTCCGTGCCGCAACCGGGAGTCCAGCGGGGCCGCCGGGAAGGTTTCCGCGACCGTGAGGCGGCACGCCATGCCCGCGAGGTTTAAAAACCGCTGCGCGAACAGCGAATAATAACTGGCCAGCGAGGCGACCGAGTCATAAGTGGGATTAACGGCCCAGACGATTTCATCCAGCGTGGCCACCACCGCGCGCGACACCTGCACCAGCTTCTCCAAGTGAGTCGCCCGGGTCTCCAGCGGGATGGACGGGGTTTGGAGCAAGGAGCCGAGCATGCTGACCTCCGTCAGGGTGGACCCCAACTCATCGTGCAAATCCTGCGCCACGCGGGTGCGCTCCTGCTCAATCTCACGCCGGCGCTCGGCCAGTTGCCGTTCCTGGATTTGGATTTCCAACTCACGCCCCCGCTCCGCCACCTGCCGCCGCAAGACCACAACCCACGCAAACGCTGCCAGCGCCGCCACACTCACCGCGATGGCCGCCCCCAGCACCCGGCGGAGGGTCCACCATGAGGGGGCCTCGACCAGCGTAACGTCTGCGATGGAACGCATTTGCAACCGAAAAGCCTTGGCGCGCCAGGTGTCCCCCGCCAGCCACACGCCCGGCTCAATCCGGCAAACGCCGGTAACGGCCACACGACTCCCGTTTTCCAATTGCGCCAGGGGATCGTCACCATCCAGTTCGCCCAAGAAGGCTTGAAAGATAATGTCACCCTCCTGCAACACCAGATAACGTTCCGTCCCCAGTAATGCCCGGTCCAGGACCCTGGCGGTGACCTGAATGAGCTGGCAGTCATATTTGCCATTGAGCGCCTCATCCGGCGTCACCCGCGCGGGTGCCAGGGGCGGTCCCGCCGTCAGCTTGCGGTAGATGCCATCCTGCAGCAGCGGGGTGTAATCCCCCTGGCTGACAAATCCCAGCGCCTCCACTTGATCGCCCAGCGCCAGCGGTTCCTGCCCGCGGGTTTGCACTTCGACGCCCTGATCACCCTCCTGCAAAAAAACCTCCTTGCCCGGCTCGTAATAGATCACCTGCCCCGCCACCTTCACGCGGCGGCCAAACGATTCCTGCGGGGTGAATTGCAGGAGGCTGCCGATCGGCCGGGCGGCGATGGCAAAAGGATCACTGGGAGCCGGTGATTCCGTCACCAAATCTTCCGGCCGCGGCACCATCAAGCGGATGGCAAATAATTGCCGGCGACGATTAAACTGGGTGGAGCAAACACCCCGCACCCGTACGGTGCTGTCCGGCAGCGCTTCCACCCGGTCCACTGGCAGGGTGCGGGCATAAACGGAGAGCCGGCCCCCACCGGTGGCAATTTCAATTTCATAATATTGGTTGGTCAGCAATTCCACCGACCGCACCACCCCGCTGATTTCCACAAACTGGCTGTCCTCCTGGCCGCTGGCCATTTCGTCGTAACCCACCCGCCGGGGCGACGGCAGCGGCCCCTGGCCCACGACGTGAATTTCCTTGGGCACCACGATGGGGGCATATTCGCCCGAACTGGTGGTGCCGGCCACCTCCACCAACTGGCCCGGGATCAAATGCACCGGCAATCCGGCGTCATACAAGTAAACCCCGGAGGTGTCGTCTTGCATAAAACGCGAGAACAGGCCCTCATCGAAAAAGGTGACCACCCCGCGCAACCGGACATTCAAATGCTGCTGTGCCGCCGCCGCCGACAGGCTCCGCACCTCGGCCACGGTGTGTAGTTCCGTGTTTGTGGTTTGCGCGCGGACGGGGTGTGCGCTGAAGGCCAGGACCATGACCAACGGCACCCACTGGCCAGCCCGCCAGACGATGGCAGCGGGCAAAAACGAGGTTGACGGGGGCAAGGGCATTTTGAGTCGTGACCGCAAATTTAAATTCTGAGACGCGGGAACCGAACAGCTAATGCCTTTACTGGCGAAAAATGTCAATCCGATCCTGTCAGTGAGCTGCTCCGCGACGCACGGTTTAACAGGCAGGCAGGGGAGTTTTTACGGTGGTCACGGTTACCAAGGCGCCCGCAACTTTGCCAGGGACGATGCGTTGCTTCAGCAAAGCCGTTTTGAGGAGCACCCGGCCCGGAAGCCGGCGAGGCCGAATTTGGTTTTGCCGCATTAAGGTTCCAACAGCCGGTAAAATCGCTGGGCCACTCCCGCGCCGCCGTTGGTAACCGTGATAATGCCGCCGGTGCCGGCCAGCGGTGGCAGGCTTTGCCAGCCGGTGCCCAAAGCATCAAGATACTGCAGGGTGTAGGTCTTGCCCAATTCGCTCTGAATGGAAATGAAAAAATTGGTGCCAACCGCCTGTGGTCCAAAGAGGATGGGGGCGGGCACAATCCAAAAGCCGCCTTGAATGGAGTAATGGGCGCTGCCCGGCACAGCCGCCAGCGGTTGGGCCACCGTGCCCGCCAGCTGATAATGCCCGCTGCTGGCGGTCGCGCCACCCCCGGCCACACTATTACGGGTGATGGTGAAGCGGGCACTGCTTTGAGCCAGGGCGGTGCCGGACAGGAGCAGCAGGATTAACAGGGTTTTCATGGCCGCCTCATTTCTTTCCGGCCAGGGCTTTCAAGGCGGCTTCCAAACTGTCCAACCGTTGGACGAGCATCTCGTTTTGCTGGCGCAACTGCGCATTTTCCAGAGCCTGACGTTTCAAGTCGGCCTGCAAGCGCTCATTTAGCCCCTGAATCGCCGCCAGCGCGATGCCACCTTCGTCCACCGTCGCAATATGCCGGTCATCCGCGCCCACTTGGAAAGCGGCGTAAAAGTCCTGCGCCATTGGACCGATATGGCGGGTGGCCTCCTCGGTTTTGTAATTCCAGCTCGAAATGGGCAGTTTGGCCACCTGATCCAAAATGCGCACCGGATCCACGCTGGCAAAACCGGCTTTTAAATTCCGGTCGCTGGGCTGGTAGAGCGTGCCATAAATAAGGTTGCCCACATGCAGGTTGCCGGACACGCCGGCATCGCCCACAATGCTCGTCGAACCGTTTTCCTGAAGGCCACCGTTGATATGAACTCCGTTGTTGGCCCCCGAAATGGTGGCCGCGCTGTTGCCCGGAAAGGCAATGACGCCCAGCGCGGTCAACTGGATATTACCGTCAAAGATAAAATCCCCGCCCGCGTTCACAGCCAGGCTGGCCCCCTGATTCGCCGGGAACTGAATGCTGTTGCCATTCAAAACCAGATTGGAAGTAATGAGGCCGCCACTGGTGACTAACTGTCCCTGGCCATCATCACCGAGCCCCGCGGAGTTAATCTGCAGACTGCTCACTTGCAGATTCCCATTGAGGAGGCCGCCGCCGCTGCCCAAGCCAAGCACCAGATTACCCTGGTTGGAGACCAGAAAGACGTTGCTGTAGGTTTGGTAGTTGCCGACGGTTTGCGACCAGCCGCCCTGGTTCAAGGCCGCGGCCGAGGCAGCGTTGACCGCATACAGCGCATAAGGCGCGGGTAAAATCTGGACGCGCGGAGCGAGCGTTTCGGCGGCATTCGTTCCCGCTTGCACGGCGATATCCAGCCATCGGGCGCTGCCATTGAAAGCGGCGGCCCCAAAATCAAGGTTCACCGAGAAGAGTCCGTTGGCTAGCGTTGTGCTGGTGGTCACGCTGGTTCCGATTTGGGCTCCGCCGACTGGCGCATTATAGAGCGAAAAACTAAGCGTGTAAGTGCCATTGGCATTGGTGCCACTGTCGTGCAACTGGCCTTGATAAGTGAAGGCTGTCGTCCCTTGGGCCGCGGCCACGTAAATGCCAGCCAACAGCACCAACCATGTTAAGAATCCCACTTTACCTGGTTTCATAGGCGCTTCCTTTGGTTAAACAAAAGGTTTTTATTCAGAGTTGGTTGCTAAAGTCACCCGGGCATAATCTGAGGCTTTGTCACTCGCGCCAGCCAATGACCCGATTGACTGCCAATAGCCTACTTAACACATTTTTGGCTCGCTGGCTAGAGTCGCAAGCCATTTTCCCATCCAACGCCGGTCTAGGCGCATCCTGGGGGGCGGTATGCGCCACCGAGGAACCATGCCGCAAGCTGCGGCCGCCGGTTTTACAAGCCGATCACCGGCGCCCGCGCCCAAACGAATTACTGGATCGCAACAAAGGCCGCTGGGTGGTGCCCAAGGCCGGGCCGCTTTTGCGCGCATCGGGACGGCGGTCCACCGGACGATTACCTTTCGCCGGGCTGGAGGTGCCCGGACGGTTGGGGTTTGGCCGGTTATCCTGACGCTGGTTGGGCCGTTGATTTGGGCGCTGCGCCTGAGATTGACCCGGGTGCCTTTCTGGACGGTTATCCTGGCGGTTGTCCGGACGGCTGTCTGGCCGAAGGCCAGAACGTCGGCCAGGATGTTTGCCCGGCCGGCGGTCAGGGCGGCGATCGGGCTGAGCCGGTGGCCGGCCGCCAGCGCGACCTTGGGGTGGACGCTTGGGACTCGGCTTGGGCACCGTGGGGCGTAGCGCGGAGAGCTTGGGCACCACCACCGCCAGCCGGAAATCCACCTGCTTCTTGAAAGTGTCCACTTTCGCCACCTGCACGGTCACCGAATCGCCCAGCCGGATAATCCGGCGGGTGCGACGGCCCACCAGATGATTGCGCGCCTCGTCGAACACAAAGAAATCATCCTCCACGGTGGACAACGGCACCAGGCCGCTCATGGCCAGACCGGGGACATCCACGAAGAAACCGAAATTGCGCACATCGGTCACCAGCGCGGGATATTTTTCCGGGCGGCCGGACTTGAGTTGCGCTTTGAGGAAGGCAAACAGCTTCACGTCCTTGCTGTCGCGCTCAGCATCGGCCGAGTTGCGCTCGGTCACGGAAATGTGCTCGGCAATCTCCTTGAGCTTAACCCCCGGGGCGGGATTTTTTTCAAACAAAGCGCGGTGCACCACCAAGTCCGCATAACGCCGGATGGGCGAGGTGAAGTGCGTGTATTTTTTCTTGGCCAGACCATAATGGCCCAGAGGCTCAATGTCATAGCGCGCCCGCATGAGGGATTTGAGAAAACCGATTTTCAAGGCCGGCCCGGTGGGCAATTCATTGAGGTGATGCAGGAGCTTTTGCACCTCGCCCGGGGAGCGCAGGTTGCCACAAGGCACATTCTGGCCCAGCACTTCCTGGCGATACTCCTGCAACCGCCGCTCGTCCGGCGATTCATGCACGCGATAAATCGCCGGTTTGGCCAGACTCATCAGCCGCGTCGCCACGGCCTCATTGGCCAGCAGCATGTATTCCTCGATCAACTGGTGCGACACATCGTTTGCATTGCGTTCGATGCGCAGGATGCGTCCGTGATCGTCCAGCCGGATTTTCGTCTCGGGAAAATCCAGGTCCAGCGAACCCGCCTTGAACCGCCGCCGCCGGATGTGCTGGGCCAGCGCGTGCGCCTGATGGAGCATTTGCTCGATGGGGTCGGCAGTCGGGGGGCGTTCCAAAATCGCCAGCACGTCCCCGTAGGCGAACCGGCGCTGGGAGTGGATCACGGCAGGGTAAAACTGGGCGTCCAGCACGCGCCCGTCGTCGGACACCAAAAACTCCACGCATTTGGTCAGGCGGTCCACGTGCGGCTTGAGCGAGCACAGTTCATTGCTCAGCGCCTCCGGGAGCATGGGAATCACCCGGTCCACCAGGTAGGTGGAATTGCCACGCTTGCGGGCCTCCACATCCAGCGCGGTGCCGGGCTTTACATAATGGGAAACATCGGCAATGTGGACCCACAACTTCCATTCGCCGGCGCCGGCGCGTTGCAGGCAGATGGCATCGTCAAAGTCCTTGGCATCATCCGGATCAATCGTGATCACCTGGTGTGCCCGGCAGTCCACCCGGTCCGTCAGATCGTGGGGGCTCACGGTGTTGCCGATCACGCTGGCCTCGTGCAGGACGGCCTTGGGGAAATGCAGGGGCAAATTGTACTGGCGCAACACCGAGAGCATGTCCACGCCTTCCTCATCCGGCGCGCCGAGCACCTCGACAACCTCGCCCTCGGGGTTCGTGTGGCGTGATTCCCACTCCCGCAGCTCGACGACCACCTTGTCGCCGATGTGCGCCGGCCGGCCGACATCGCGCGGTTCCGGCACGTAGATGTCATGCGGAATGCGCGGGTCATCTGGGATGACATAGAGAAACTGGCGGCCGCGCTGCAGGGTGCCAACCACCTGGGTGCGGTGGCGCTCCAGAATGCGCACTACTGAGCCGGTGGCGGGCTGGCCCACGTCCGGGCGCAAGCCCTTGGCCCGCACCTCGCGACGCACGAGGACGCGGTCCTCATGCAAGGCCGTGCCGGTGGCGCTTTCCGCAATGGCGATTTCCTTGAGGCTGGTGTCATCCGGCTGTAAAAAGCCCTTGCCCTGGCGGTTCATGCGAATCCGCCCGGGAATGAGATCCGCCTCCGCGGATTGAATGTAGCGATTGCCCTTGATGCGGGCGATCTCGCCGGAATGTTCCAGTTCGCGCAACACCGCCTGCAAGTCCTGCTGGCGCTCGCGGGGGAGCCCCAGCAAGGCCAGCAATTCCGGCACATTGGCCGGCACGTAATCCTTGCTTCCCAGAACCCCAACCACTCCCGGTTTGATGTCATTCATAGCGGCAACAATTGCAGTGGCGGCGGATTTGACGCGCGCCACCCCCTCAGACTGCGCTTGCCGGGGGATAATGGCAATGACGCGTTTGGGTGGGCGGTGGGAATGGAAGGCCAGTTATTCGCCCCAAAGATTTTTAATATGCTCAATGCCGGGCTTGACGAACTCCCCGGTCATGGAGGGGCTGAATTCGAAGACTTTGAGGTGATGTGGTTTGACGTACGGGGCCAGAGCCTTGAAATTGATCATGCCCGTGCCGGGCGCGCAATGGTCGCGCGTGGGGAATTGCACATCGTGAATGTGGAATCCGGCCAGGTGGTCGGCCAGGGAGGCCAGGTGCGCGGTGTGATTGAGGAAGCCCAGGTTTTCCTTGATCTGGGCGTGGCCGGTGTCGTGCCAGTAACCCACGGCGGGACTGCCGGCCTCGTAAAACAAATAGGGGAAGTCGCTTTCCACGGGCAGTTCCTGGAGCGCCTCGCGGCATTCAATGCCCAGCCGCAAATTGCGTTTCTCCGCCTCGGGCAGAAACCGTTTGAGATTGGCAATGGCGCGGGCGAAAGGTTTGACTTTTTGCGTCTCGCGTTTTTTGGCCGCCTCCGCGCACAGCTTGAGGTATTTCGGCGAGTTTTTTTCCCCGCGCGCCAGCATGTCCTCCAGCTTGCCCATGTAATCCTTGAGGTCCATGCTGCCAAAATGCAGCACGACGAGCTGGGCCTTCACGCGCGCGGCAAAGTCGAGCGTCTTGAGGGTATGCCGCACGGCCAGCTCCTGGTCGCGCTCCCGGTCGGCGCTGAATTCGTAGATATTGGGTGCCGCATGGGTGATGCCCATGGGCAGGGGGCAGAAATTGTGGAGGGTGGAAATCTTGATCTCGCCCGCGTCCACCGCCTCGAGGATCCCGGGCACCAGGCTCAACCGGATTCCATGGCTTAATTCGGCGTACTCAAAACCCAAATCCCGGATTTCGAGCAGCATTTCGCGCCCGTCGGTGTGGCGGTTGGAGTTCCAACAGGTCGAGAACGAATACATAGGGGCGTCAAAAAGCCGGGTGCACGACAAGGCATACACCCGGCGCGGCAAATTTGCAAATTACAAATCGGCGTAACGGGCGGTCAACATGGCGGAAAAGCGGGCGACTTTTTCCTTGCGCCGACGCTTTTCACTCGGCTTTTCAAAATGCCGGTGATTGCGAACAATCTTCAGCGTGCCTTCGCGGTCGACTTTTTTCTTAAGCCGGCGCAATGCACGATCCACAGGTTCACCTTTTTTCAGTCTAATTTCAGTCATCGCAACTCACTTCCTTTCTTGGGCGAGATGGTCCCCTCACGAACGGGGCTCGCAAAACGAGCGGCTAAACTACCTTTTTCCCAAACATTGTCAACGAGTTTAAATGGGTGAACAGCAACCTTATCGGGCCGGCGTGTCAAAAATCACGCACACCGGCGCCCCGACTGTGGCGGTTTGATCGGTGGCGGCCAGCTTGCCGGTGTCAGGGTCAATTTGGAGGACGGCAATTATGTTATCCATCTGGCCGCCCACCAGCAGCCAATGTCCTGCCGGGTCCACGGCAAAGCCGCGCGGCACCTTCACCTGCGCTGGGGCATTCTGCACCCAGGTCAATTTGCCATCCCCGCCAAGGGCGAAAACCGCAATCGTCCCGCAACCTCGATTGGAGACATACAGCCAGCGACCCGAGGGATGAACCACGATTTCAGCAGTGGTCACGCCCTTGGTGTCCGCCCCCGGCGGAAGGGTGGGGACGGTTTGGATGGCCGTCAACGCCCCCGAGGCCGGGTCGCGGCCAAAGACCGTTACATTCAGCCCCATTTCGCCGTTCACATAGGCAAACCGGCCGTCCAGCGACCACGCCAGATGCCGCGGCCCGCTGCCGGGCGGAACGGTGGCAAATGGCGGGTTGGCCGGCGTGAGCCCACCAGTGGAGGGATTATAATCGAAAATATAAATGTGGTCCGTGCCCAAATCGCAGGCATAGACATGGCGGTTTTCGGGGTCGTGATACAGGGAATGGACGTGCGGCTGGGTCTGCCGGACGTGATTCGGCCCTGTGCCGGTCTCCTGAATGAATGCCGTGCGCCGGCCCACGGAGCCATCCGGCTTCAGCGCAAAGGCCGACACCGTCCCCGCCCCGTAGCTGGCTAGAAAAACCGTGTGCCCCGTCGCATCCAACGAAACATGACAGTCCACGCTGCCCGAGGGCACCTCATTCAGCGGGGTCAATCCACCGTCCGACGCCTGGCTAAACGCAGCCACCGTTCCGTGGCCATTGGCGGTGAGAGCATAGAGCACCGGCTGCTTGGGGGATAAGGCCAGAAAGCTGGGGCTGGTGACCGTCGCCACCAGCACGAGCGGACTGAGCTGGCCAGTTCGGGAATCGAGCGTTCCCGTATAAATCCCATGGCTTAACGTGGGGTCGGTATAGGTGCCGAGGTAAAACCGGACAGGTTGCGCGGCGACAGCGAGGGCCGTCAGCAGAAGCAGAGCCGAAAAATAGATGGTTCGGGGCATGGTGTTTTGTGTTTGCGCCCAGCGCGAAAGTTATTAATATGAATTCGCGATGAACTTTGCTTTGGCATTCTTGTTGTTCGTGGTATTTGCCTTTTTTCTAGGCTGGGGCATTGTGCTGCTCATGACCGGGACGCCCTGGTTGTTTATCGTTGCCCTGCTCGTGTTCGTCGGTGCCTTTGCCAAGTTCGGCTGCCTCTCGCAGTAGTCCCCCGCTGCCCCGCCTACTTGGCGGGAACGACAAATTTCTGCTGCATTGCGGATTGAATTTGCGGCCAGCCATCACAGTTGGAGGTTTTCGTACCCGCCGCCACGCCGGAAGCATAAGCCGTGGAAACCGAGGTTCCCTCCATCCCATAAGCCTGGGATCCCAATAGCATGACGCCACTGCCGGGCAATGCCAGGTCAATAAAACTCCCGTAATTCGCATAGGAAGCGAGTTGGCCCGCCTGGACCGCCGTCACGGCATTAACCCCGGGGATCGCTGCCGGATAGGTGGGGGTGTTTACCGGCTGGTTGCCGGCGGCGGCAAAGATCAGCACGCCGGAAGCTTGCGCTTGTTGAATCACGCTGTCCAGCACCGCACTGTCCGCCGGACTGCCCAAGCTCAAATTCAGCACATTAGCCCCCTTGTCCACCGCCGCCTGAATGCCCAGGGCCACATCCCAACTCGTCGTGGTCGGGTTGCTGCCATAAACATCCACCGGCAAAATTTGCGCGGAGGAATGACCACCCGAAGCCTGCGCGATCGCCCCCAGAATGAATTGCGCCATGCCGGTGGCGTGGGTGGGGGTGGATGGCAGTGTGCCGGCATTACCCGCCACGGAAATCTGCGGCTGCACAAATTGGGACAGATTCGCCGGGACGGCTTGAATGGGCGTGTCAATCAATCCCACCAGCACGTTGCACGGGTTGTTGTCCGAGGGCGCGTCGAGCTTTAAATTCACCGATCCAGCAGTGGTTGCCCCGGGCGGCAGGGCCTGCGCGGACGGGGGCGGGTCGAAATTATAATTGTAGTCCACCGACTGCACATCCGGATTGTTCTGCAACTGGGTCAACGCCGCATCCGTGGCGGAGGCGTCGGGAAATCCCAGGAGGTAAATGCCCAGTTTGTCATTGCGCTCCAGCACTTTGGCCCCGACGGATTTGGCGATGGCATCAATATTGGCTCCCGGTTTGAGCTTCACCATCAATTCATTGGGCACATGCGTGGCGGGCTTGCGCACCACGACGGGTTTGGTGGCGTTTTGCATGTCGGTGAGAAATACATACAGACAGGTTGGTCCATTGGTCTGCGGGACGAGGGCGTAGTTCAAATCGCCAAAGACCATCTTCAAGGCCTCGCCCCCGGGCAGGTTCTTGAATTTGGTGGAGACGATCTTGTCCGTGCCCGGCTCCACGAAAATGTGCCAGCCGGTTTTATGGGCCAGATCCTCAAGGAAGGGCCACAAGGGCTGGCCACGCAGGTCGGCATCCACCCGGTCGGTGGTGGTGTTCCAGACCAGGGAATTGACCGCGCCCGCCGGACGGGCCAGCAAAACCATGACCACCACCAGCGCCAGCAGGAATTTGCGAATTGGTTGCATCAGTTTCTAGCTGATATTGACAGCCAAAGCGGCAGTTTGGTCAATCATTATTGCGGCAAGCGATGGGCAACCAGACGCCGACTTTGGGAAAAGTTCCGTGGGAGCGGACGAGCCCGGTCTTCCCTGCTGCCGTGCCGGTCACCAGCGGAAAAAGGTTATTGGGGGGCTTGCCACCCGGATCCCAGGGCTTTCACCAAATTAATGGTCGCCACCAGGCGTTGGCCGCTGATGAGGGCGATGGCACTTTCATGATTCAGCGTGTCGTTTTGCGCGGTGGCCACATTCAGATAGATGTCCAAACCATAATGGTAGCGGTTGTTGGCGATGGTCAGGGCCTGTTGCGAGGATTGCAGCGCGGCGTTTTCCGCCGCCCATTCCTCCGCCAGCAGATGCTCCGCGTAGAGGGCGTCCTGCACCTCGGTGAAGGCGTTCAGCACGGTCTCCCGGTAATTGGCCACCGTTTCGTCGTAGGCGGCCCGGGCCACCGCCAGGTTCGCCCGGTTCAAACCGCCAGTGAAAAGGGGCAGCGACACCGAGGGGCCCACCGACCAGAACCGGCTCGGCCAGTCAAACCAGGAACTGGCGTCCACAGACTGGAAGCCCGCCAGGCCATTGATCTTGACGCTGGGAAAAAACGCGCTTTTCGCCACGCCCACATTGGCGTTGGCGGCGGCCATGCGGCGCTCCGCCGCGGCGATGTCCGGCCGGTGCTCAATCAAATCGGCCGGCAAACTCGCCGGCACCACGGGAAACACAGCGGGGATGAAGCCGTTGGTGGCCAGGGCAAAGTTCATGGCCGGCTCGCCGCACAACAGTGCCAGGGCGTCCTGGAGCTGGGCGCGTTGCAGGTCCACAAAGGGCAGTTGCGCCTCGGCGGTGTGCAGTTGCGTGGCGGCCTGCGCCACGTCCAGGTCCGTCACCACCCCGCCCTTCCGGCGGTTTTGCACCAGCACCAGCGCCTGCCGGTAGGTGGCAATGGTGTCCACCAGCACGGTGTGCTGGTTGTCCAGCGCGCGGAGCGTGAAATAATCGGCGGCCGTCTCGGCGGCCAGGTCCAGCCGCGCGGAGGCCAGGTCATCCCCGGCGGCGGCGAATTCCGCGCTGGCGGCCGTGGACTGGTTCCGCACGCGGCCCCAGAGATCCGGCTCCCAGCCCAGGTACAGCGGCGCGGTGTAGGTGTTATACAAATAAGACTGCCCGGCCGCCTGGCCGGACTTGGGCGCGTTCACACTCGTGCGGGTGCGCTGAAAGTCGCCGGTGGGGGTGCCCCCGGCGGTCAGCGTGGGGTAATACGCGGCCCGCGCGGCGGCGGCCTGGTAGCGCGCCTGCTCAAACCGGGCGGCGGCGGCGGCAATATTTTGATTGTTCGTGGCGGCCAGG
Source organism: uncultured Verrucomicrobia subdivision 3 bacterium (assembly GCA_903895255.1). GTDB lineage: Bacteria > Verrucomicrobiota > Verrucomicrobiia > Limisphaerales > UBA11358 > UBA11358. The sequence continues at coordinate 19,478 of CAITTG010000079.1, read as the reverse complement.
GCTTCAAGCGCGTTCAGCTCCGGATCTTGAAACAATTTCCACCATTCGCCCCGGGGCTGGTCGGCGGCCGGCGTGGCGATTTTCCAGACCACCTCATTTTGGTTGGTTCGGGGGACGTCCGCAAAAGGCGCCGGAGCGGCCTGCCCGCTTGCCACCGGGGGACGGTGATACTCCGGCCCCACCGTGCAACCGGCCAAAGCCACCACCAGCAAGCCCACGAGGAATAACGGCGTTGGTTTCATTTGCCCGGGTTGCTTTCCGTGGCCGCCGCCACCTGCACGGCCATGCCGTCCGCGATGGCATCCGGCGGATTGGCAATGACCCGGTCGGTGACCTTCAGGCCGGACAAGACCTCCACGTAGTTGCCAAAATCACGACCTAGTTCAATGCTTCGCAAATGAACCAGATTATCGCTGTCCACCACGGCCACTTGCACACCCTGTGCCCGGGTGATCAACACATTGTCCGAAACCCGGAGGACGGACGACGCGGCCGTGTCATTGAACCGAACCTGGGCGTAACTGCCGGCAAAAATTTCCCCTTGGGCATTTTTCAACAGCAATTCCACCTGCAGGGTGCGGGAGGTCGCGTCCACCGCCCCGGCAGTGCGCGTCACCACGGCGGTGAATTTGCGGCCGGGCAAGTCTTGGAACACCACCTCGGCCGTCTGGCCGGGGATCACGGTATGCACCAGGGTTTGCGGCACGCGGACATAAACCCGCAAGGGGTCCGTTTGCGCCAGCCGGAAGAGTTCGCGCCCGGCATCCGCAGTGATTAACTGGCCGATGTCCGTGTTGCGTTCGGTAATCACGCCGGCAAATGGCGCGGTTACGAGGTCATATCCCTTCAGGGCCTCCAAACGGTTGAGATTGGCCCGCGCCGCGTCCACCACGGCCTTTTTCAGGGCGAGATCGGCCGACTTCTCCGCCGCCTCCTGCTCGCTGACACTGGCCGTTTTCAACAACTCTGCCCAACGGTCGGCGGTGACCTGGGCGAGATTGAGGGCTGCTTGGTTCTGCGCCACTTCGGCGCGGGCCTGGTCCAGTTGCTGATCCAATTCCGGCGTCACAATTTCGGCGAGGGTCTGGCCGTTGGTCACCTGGTCACCGAGATCCACAAACCAGTTTTTCAAATAGCCGCTGGCCCGCGCGTAAATGGGTGCCTCCACAAAGGCCTGCACTTCGGCGGGAATGGCGGCACCAAGGTCCGCCCGGGTGGGAACCGGCGAAACCACGGTGACCAGCGTCACCCCGTCGGCTTGGGTCTCCTGGACCAAGTGCCGGCGGGCCAGCCAGCGCGGCACAAAACCAATCGCCAGGCCGATCAAGACCAGGACCAGGATAATCCAGACCGGCCGGCGCAGATTAACCGGCGGCACCGGCGGGGTGGCGGCTTCGGGATGATTCGGTAAAGGGTTCATGGCTGGACAAAGGGTGGAGTCGCAACAGGCTTGGTTCGACGGTGCATAAAGCTAAAGACAATCGGGACAAAAAACAAAGTGGCCACCGTGGCAAAAATCAAGCCGCCAATCACCGCGCGGCCCAGCGGCGCGTTCTGTTCGCCGCCCTCGCCGAGGCCCAGGCTCAAAGGTAGCATGCCGATGATCATGGCCATCGCGGTCATTAAAATGGGCCGGATGCGACCCGCGCCCGCCTCGAGGGCCGCCTGGACCGGGTCCTGTCCGCGCTGCAAATTCTCCCGGGCAAACGTGACCACCAGCACCGAGTTGGCCGTGGCCACGCCCATGCTCATGATGGCCCCCATCAGGGCCGGCACGCTCAGGGTGGTCTGCGACAGCCACAAGCCCCACACCACCCCCGCCAGCGCGCCCGGCAGCGCGGTGATAATGATGAACGGATCCAGCCAGCTCTGAAAATTAATCACCAGCAGGAAATAAATCAGCACAATTGCCCCCGCGAGGCCCGCCCCCAGGCCCACGTAACTGGTATACATCGTCTCCGCCTGCCCGCGCACGACCACACTGCTGCCGCGCGGCAGTTCTTTTTTAATGCCCGCCAGCAGCGGTTGCAGGTCCGACAGCACACCGCCCAGGTCGCGCCCGTCCACATTCCCGTAAACATCAATCACCGGCATGATGTTATAATGGGAAACCACCGGCGGGATTTTCACCCGGTCCACCCGCGCCAGATTTTCCAATATTTGCGCGTTGTTCATGCCGGGCTGGCTGACGCTAATCGGCATGGCCCGCAATTCCTGCACCGAATTCATCACGTATTCCGGCGCCCGCACGTTGATCAGGTATTGGACCCCCACGGCCGGATTCAGCCAGTAAGCCGGCTGCACCTGGCTGCTGCCGCTCAGCGAGAGCAGCACGGAATTGGCCACATCCTTGTCCGTCAGCCCCAGGTCGGCGGCTTTGGAGCGGTCCACGGTGACCCGCAGCTCGGGCAGGTTGTCGGGCTGGTTCACCCGGATGTCCGTCGCGCCCGGGATGCGTTTGATTTCCTCCGCCAGTTGCATGGCCAGCGCGCGATTGGTCTCCTGGTTGCGCCCCACAAATTGCACGTCAAACGGCGCGGGCAAACCAAAATTCAAGGTCTGGCTGACGATGTCCGCCGGCAGGAAATAAAAGAGCGTGCCGGGAAATTCCTGGTGCAGCCGGGACCGCAGGCGGCGCACATAATCCTCCGTGGGCGCATGCCCGGCTTTGAGTGAAACCAGCACATCCGCGTCCCCGGCGCCGATCACCCCGCTGATGTTGTAACTGAGATTGATCGAGGAATTGGGAATGCCGATGTTGTCCAGAATGCCCTCCAGTTCCGCCGCCGGTATCTCGCGACGGATGGCGTGGTTCACCTGGTCCGCCAGCCGCTCGGTTTCCTCAATCCGCGTGCCGGTGCGCGCCCGGAAATGCAGCAGAAAATGCCCGGTGTCCACCGCCGGAAAGAAATTCTCTCCCAGCATTCGGGTCAGCAACCAGGAGCCCAGGCAAAAAATTAGAAACAACCCGGCAAACCATTTGCGGTGGGCAAAACACGCGGCGAGCAGCCCCCGATAACCCAGGCGAAAACGCTCAAAACCACGCTCAAAACCGCCCTGAATCCGGCTGAAAGGCCGCAGCCAGGCCGGGCCGGATTCCCCGTCCACCTCGTGGCCATAATGCTGCACATTCCGGTAGAACCACATCACCAGCGTCGGCACCAGGGTCCGCGAAATCACATAACTCGCCAGCATCGCGAACACCACTGCCTCGGCCAGCGGCACGAACAAATACCGGGCCACACCAGTAAGAAAAAACATGGGCACAAACACAATGCAGATGCACAGCGTGGACACAAACGCCGGCATTGTGATCTCCTGCGCGCCCACCAGAATGGCATTTTCCAATGGCTCCCCCGCCGCCATGTGGCGGTGAATGTTTTCAATCGCCACGGTGGCGTCATCCACCAAAATGCCCACCGCCAGCGCCAACCCGCCCAGCGTCATCAGATTAATCGTCTCGCCCAGGGCGCTCAGAATCGCCAGCGAGGCCAGCACGGATAAAGGAATGGACAGGGCAATAATCACCGTGCTGCGCCAGGAACCCAGGAACAGGAGAATCATCAGGGCCGTCAGGGCTCCCGCCGTGATCCCTTCCCGCGCCACCCCGCTGATGGCCGACCGCACGAACAGCGACTGGTCGGCGAATTCCGCCACTTGCAAATCCGGCGGCATGGTCAGCATGACCCGCGCCAGCGCCGCCTTGACGCCCTTGACCACATCCAGGGTGGAAGCCGATCCCGCCTTCATAATGGTCAGCAACGTGCCGCGCACCCCGTCCAGCCGCACCGCGTTTTGCTGGGGGTTAAAACCATCGTGCACCTGCGCCACATCACTGAGATACAGCGTGGCCCCGTTGACCACCTTGATGGGCAGGTGATTTAAATCGTCTATCAGCCGGGCATTGGTATCCACCGCCACCGCGTACTCGGTGGGCCCAATCTTCGCGGTGCCACTGGGCAGCACCAGATTTTGCGCGTTCACCGCGTCCACCACATCCTGCGCCTTCAGGTTTTTCGATTTCAGCGCGGCCAGATCCAGATCCACCGATACCAGCCGGGTTTTGCCGCCATAAGGATACGGAATCACCGTCCCGGGCACCGTGGTCAACCCCACGCGGATTTGATTGGCTGAGAAATCAAACAACTCCGCCTCTGACCGCTGGGGACTGCTGATGCTGTATTGCAGAATGGGCACGGAGGCGGCATTGTACTGAATCACCAGCGGCGGGGTGGTGCCCGGGGGCAATTGCCGTAAAATGGTCTGCGAAACGGCCGTCACCTGCGCCACCGCCGCCGGCACCGAGGCCCCTGGTTGCAGGAATACCTTGATCACCCCAATGCCGTTGTACGAGGTGGATTCCGTGTGCTCGATGTCATTAACCGTGGTGGTCAGCACCCGTTCATGGGTGTAAATGAAGCGCTGCTCCATTTGCTGGGCATCCAGGCCGCCATACTGCCAGATGATGCTCACCACCGGGATGTTGATCGCCGGAAAAATATCCGTGGGCGTGCGCAGCAGAATGAGCGGCGTCATCAAGACCAGCAGCAACGCCATCACCACGAAGGTGTAAGGCCGCCGCAAGGCTAATTGGACAATCCACATAAAATCAGTCCCAGCGGTTAACTGACCGGTTGGTCAAAAACGAGGTCGTTTGGTTATCAATCATGCCCGGTTAAAGTGGTTTAACATCAATGCATCAGTTTGGCCGGGCCGCCCGGATCATATCAAAGATGGCCGCTTCCAAATCCACCAGTTCCGCCAGCTGATTGCGGATTTTGGCGTGCAACAAATTGCCCAGCACCAGAAAATGCACCCGCTTGGCCATCACCCGGGGATCCTCAATCGCCACCAAGCCTTGCTGCTGGGCATCGCGCAGGGCGTTCTCCAAATAAAACAATGTGTGATCCACCAGTTCCCCGGTTTTGCCCCGGATTTTCTCGTCTTGCGTCGCCAGTTCCGCCCCCAGGCTCGCATACGGGCAGCCGCCGACATGACCATACTGCTCCGCCTTGGCTTTCTGACGCTCAAAAATGTTCTTGCACCATAATTGCAAACGGGTTAGCGGCGGCACCAGGGGCGAAAAAATCCGGTCCAATTCCGGCTGCTTCTCCCGCCAATGTTCCTCGTAGGCCGCCACCGCCAGTTCGGATTTGGAGGGAAAATAATGATAAAAACTGCCCTTGTTGACGTCCGCCCGCGCGCAAATTTGATCCACGCTCACCGAGCCATAGCTCTGCTCCCAAATGAGATCAAAGGCCACCTCCAGCAACCGTTCCTTGGTATCACTTGTCCGGGCCATATTATCTAGTGGCTCAACGCGCAAAACAACCCCGGGCAGCGGCCCGACATGACCCCGTCCACCCCGGTGGTTCCTTCATCGACGATTTGTTTCCCGTGAATCATATGCGTTAATTGCTTTGGCAAAAACAATCTAGCGCAAATTGACTGGTCGGTCAACTAATGTTTTGCGACAGGCCTTTTGGGGGGATAACCGCCGCCCGCCCTCTTTGCCGCCGGCCTGCCCGCTACCACGCACTGCCATACACCGTGCCGGGATCAAAAATGAGCCGGCCTTTGGCGTTGCGACCGAGTTCGAGGGCAAACACATCGATTTGATACTGCCCGTTGCTATTCGGAATGGTTTTGAGTTGCTGCCGCGCCTGGTCGAGCGCCGCTTGCGTGGCTTGCTGGTCGGCCAGGGCGGCGGCGGCGGCGGCTTTGTTTTGATTCGCCTGCTGGGTGTAATAGGGTGCGTCCCAGCGGATGGACTTGCTATAGTTCTGGGCGAGTTGCTTGGCCTGAGCCGTGTTGCGGGCGGCGGCTTTTGTGTATTCAGCCTGCTTCTGGCGGTCAGTGGCAATCTGCCGCTCGTACTGAGGGATCAGGTATTGAAGATTGTAAAACTGTGCTGCCTCGGCCACAGGCGGGTTTTTTAGAATGATCCATTCATTGGTTTTTTCCGTGGGGCTGATCGCGATCTCGGCCTGCACCACCCAGGCGGACTCCACCTCGCCGGTCTTGATGCCCTGAATGCGCTTCCACGCGGTTAGCGGACGCACCGGGCGCGCGGCATTTAGGGGCAGCGCCACCACTTGCGGCCCCTGGTGCATCCACCATGTAATCAGGGGACTGAGGTCCACCACCTTGCCCGCGCCCAACACCCGGTACGGATGCCGGCAGCAAAACGGCGGCGGCGCGTTGGTCGACGGCGCATTGGTCTGGGCCGTCGCGGACAGCCCGACCAGCAGCAAGAATAAGCAAAGGTATTTCATGGAACCGCGGGTAATCTGGCGCGGTTTTAGCCAAATGACAAGGGGCTATTGACGGCCTTGGGCATAAGGCCTAATTTATTCTCATGAGTACGGTTGCGGAAATCAAGGCAGCGATTCCTTCGCTAACGCTCGCAGAGCGCGCGGAGGTGGCTAGTTGCTTGAATCAATGGCAGGACGACGCTTGGGATGAGCAAATGAAGCGCGACTTGGCAGCCGGAAAATTGGCCGGATTGCTGTCAGCAGTGGACGCCGACATTGCGCAAGGCAAGCTGCACGACCTGCCGTGATTTCCAAAACGCACGATAATTTCTGGCGCTGATTTGCCACCCTTCCTGAGACCATTCAAAAACTGTCGAAAAACAAATTTCGGCTGTGGCAAGAGGAACCGTTCAACGCATCGCTGCATTTTAAGGAACTGGTTGGTGACGTCTGGTCCGTTCGTATCAATCAAAATTATCGGGCACTCGGCCGCCGCCAGGGAAATATGATCGTCTGGTTTTGGGTCGGTTCGCACCGGGAGTATGATGAATTGGTCAAGCGATTGAAATAAATCGACCCAATTCACCATCCCAAGCGGACGGTTACTCTGTTTAAGCAGGTTTATAGCTCACTGGCACCGAGGGCTTGAGGATGCTTCAACAAAGCCTCCCCATTCACCGCCTGCCGCCGCAACCGCAACCGCCAGTTGGTCAGCACATCGTAGCTCACGGAGTTTTTCAAGGTCGCGATCTCCCGCACGGTGATCGCCTCCGTCCCCTGCCGGCCCATCAGCACCGCTTCGTCCCACATTTGGGCTTGGGGAATGTCCGTGATGTCCACCATCAGGGCATCCATCGCCACACTGCCAACCAATGGGGCGCGCCGGCCATGGATGAGCACCACCCCCGTGTTGCTCACCCGGGGATAACCGTCGCCATAGCCCACTGGCAGCACCGCCAGGCGGCGCGGCGTGACGGCGGTAAACCGCATGCCATAGCCGGCGATTTCCCCAGGTTTTAAGCTTTGGATGGCCGCAATTTTGGCCTTCACCGACATCACTGGCTCCAGCCCCGGCAAGGGCCGGCAAGTGGCCGAAGGCAGCACGCCGTAGAGCAAGAGCCCGGGACGGACCATGTCCAGGTGGGTATGGGGCAGTTCCAGCACGGCGCCGCTGTTGCAAACGTGCCGCAGGGGGATGGCCAGGTTACGGGCCGCCCGGGCATGCAGCACCGCTTGGAACCGCGCGAACTGGAGTTCGGCAAACGCTTTGTCCGGCTCCTCCGACTGGGCAAAATGAGTCAGCACCCCCTCCAACCGCAGGCATTTCTCCGCCTCCACCTGTTCCAGCAACGGCAGCGCCTCATCCCACCGCACGCCGTAACGGCTCATGCCGGTGTTGATCTTCACATGCACGGGCACGCATTTCTCAAACTCCCGCGCCAGCCGCGCCAGGGCGCGCACCGTATGCGGAGTGTTTACACAGACCGTGAGGTCGTGGGCCACGCACCAGGCCAGTTCCGCCTCCTGCCGCTCGCCCAGCAGCAACAAGGGCGCGGTAATGCCCGCCGCGCGCAGGGCCATGGCCTCCTCGAGGTTGCTCAGAGCGCAGCCCCACGCCCCTTCCTCCAGGGCGATCCGGGCCACGTCCAGCGCACCGTGGCCATAGGCCTCGTCTTTCACCACGGCCAGCAACCGGACGCCCGGGGCCAGTTCCCGCCGGATGAGCTGCACATTGCGCCGCAGCCGGCCAAGATCAATCTCCGTCCACGCCGGCCGGAGCGGCAGGCTGTCGACAGTAAGGTTTAGGAACTTCCGGTCAATGGTGGGGGAAACGGCGGCATTGGTCTGCATGCAAACAACAGGGAAAAATCAAATCAACCGGGGGCGAGAAGTTCCAACCGGAACGCCTTGATGGCATTCAGCATAAATTGGACCGCCACCGACGCCAGCAGCAGCCCCATGATGCGGATGGCCAGGCTCATGGCAATCGGCCCCAGCCATTGCACACCCCTCGCTGAAAGTCGTAAAATCAGGTAGCTGGCGAAACACACGGCCACGATGCACAGATAGAGCGCGCAATGCTGGGCCCAGGTGGTGGCCTCATTCTGAAGTAACACCGTGGTGGAGATGGCCCCCGGCCCGGCCAGCATGGGAATGGCCAGCGGGGTGATCGCAATTTCCGTCTTATCCGCGCCGGCCCGCATTTCCTCGTTGGTTTCTTTCACGCGCGAGCGCTGGGCCCGGAGCATGTCCAGCGACACTTGCAGCAACAGAATGCTCCCGGCCATCTGGAAGGCCGGCATCGTGATGCCCATGACCTTGAAAATCAGCGGGCCGGTGAGGGAAAAGGACAGCAGAATGCCCGCGGCCGTGGTGCAGGCCAGCCGCGCGGTGCGCAGCCGTTGTTCCCGCGAATCATTGGGCGTCATCGCCAGAAACGCGGGGGCCGTCGCCAGCGGATCAATGATCACAAACAGCGAACTCGCCGCCAGCACGATGTATTCGGTCAAACTAATGGGTAAGAATTAACGACCACCCCCCGCCAAAGTCAATCCCTCACGTTTCTTCATTCTTCATTCTACCTTCTTCATTCTGCTTGCTTCCGCCTCGCGTGCTTGACTCCCAAGCCCGTTTGGCGAAGCATGACAGCACTCGATCACCTTATGAAACGCTTTTTCTCACTGGGACTTCCACTAGTCATCGCCCTGCTGGCCGGGCCGGCCGCGCGCGCGCAGGACACCAACCACAATTTCGCCAAATGGGAGCGGGAAATTGCCGCCTTCGAGCGGTCGGACGCCACCAATCCCCCGCCCCAGGGCGCCTGCCTCTTCATCGGCTCCTCCGGCATCCGGTTCTGGAAAACCCTCGCCCAGGATTTCCCGGATCAAAAAGTGATCAACCGTGGCTTCGGCGGTTCGGAGATTGTGGATTCCACCCACTTCGCCGACCGCATCATCTTCCCCTACGCTCCGCGCATCATTTTCCTGCGGGCCGGCGGCAATGATTTGTGGGCGGGCAAACCCGTCACCGAGGTGGTCCAGGATTACAAGGACTTCGTCACCAAGGTGCAGTCCCGCCTGCCGGACACGGAAATTGTTTTCATCTCGCTCGCCCCCAGCATCGCCCGCTGGAAACAGCACGGCAACGAAATGGCCGTGAACGCCCTCGTGCAACTGTACAACCAGGGCCGCCCGCATCTCCATTACATCAATGACTATGACATGCCGCTCGGCCGGGATGGCACGCCGCGCCCGGAATTGTATGTGGCCGACCGACTCCATTTTAACGCCGAGGGTTACAAACTGCTGGCGGCAGTCGTGCGCGCCGGCTGGCCGAAAGACGTGACCCCGTAACTCTAAAAATCATCGCTTATTGACTCATGGCTATCTTTGGCACCCTCGTAACGGTTCGGCAGCAAACCGCCCACCTGCCCTGGTTGCAACCGGCGTTTGCGTATCTGGAAGAATTGTTCACTCCCGGCACCGCCGCCCATTTGAAAATGCAGTCACTCGCCGCCGGGGAAACTTTCAAGCGCGACCTGAGCGGTGGCACCTTTGCGCTGGAACAGGTGTACCTCACCAAATCGCGCGCCCAGGGCGTGTTTGAAACCCATCGCAAGTATGTGGATGTGCAGGTGCTCCTGGCCGGGGAAGAATCCATGGAGGTCACGCATCCCGGCAGCCTAGTCATTCGGGATGCCTACAATCCCGAGCGCGACGCCACCTTTTATCTGGATGTCCCCCACGCCTCCCGACTGCACCTGCGCGCCGGCGACGCCGCGATTTATTTCCCGGACGACGCCCACATGGGCGCGCTGCAAATCACCGGGCCGCAGCTTGTGCGCAAAGCGGTGTTAAAAGTGCCCGTGCCCGAAACCTAAACCCGGAGGATAAGACCATGCCACCCCTGATTGTTTTCCTGGTGGGAATCGTCGCCACGATTCTGTTCCTGACCGTCTCGGTCTGGCTGGCAGTAATGATCGTCCTGGCGCTGGTGTTCACCTGCCTCTTTCGCATCCGGCAATTGGGGCGGACACCAGGTCCCGGCGGCCCGCCCCCGGCGGACGCCTCGTCCTGGCTGTTTTTTTGGATGAACGCGAATCCGCCCGGCGCGCCACCCCAACCCGGTGACCAGCCGGGGCAGCCACCTCACAGCCACCACCACCCCGGACATCATCATCACCCCACCCCGGATGCCGCCGGCGGGCCTGCCCACCATCATTACCATGATTCGTCCTCCTTCAGCGGCGGGGATGGCGGAGGCCATCATGGCGGATATCATTGAAACCTCCGGGCGCACTCGGGTAATTGCCCGGCCCCGCGCTTCGCCAGTGTGGCAGCGACTCGAATTAGCCTGCTGAAAGTTTGATCAGCTATAGGAGAAACTAGAGTTGGCCCATGGCTTGGGCCCCGGCGCCGACATCGATAGCCACCGCCAGCCCAAGCGAAACCCCAGCCGGGAAAGGCTGGTTTATTTTTTGTCGCTTGCCGGGCCGGGCCAGGGCGCAAACAACCCCCCTTTGGAGAAATAGGTTCCAACCCATTGAAAACCAAATTATTACCATCAACCGCCGCAGCCTAAACCCGATTCACTCGACACCCGTCAATTTCTCCTGCCAATTTCGGCTTGTTCAAACGACCAATAATGGGTACAAAAATAGCCAAGTTCGGTAATCCATGGAACTCCTAACAAACTAATGATGAAAAAAATCGGCCGGTGTCATGTCTGCCATCGACTTTTGATTCATCGACAAATCCACCAAAACATCCAAAGCCGCCCCTCCGGGCAGAACCTCCAAACTCTATGAAGCGAACCAACTTATGGCGCTACGGACTGACTGTTGTGTCCATGGCCACCGTGCTGGGGATGACCTCCTGCACCACGGGGCCAGGCACTGCGGGAAACAGTGGCACCCCCATTGAAACCACGGGCATACCCGGCTCACCCAACGCGACCACCACGATCAGCGGCAAGCAACTGCCGCCGCCGCCCCCGAAATTTGGCGGTGAAATCACCACCGATGCCCTCCATTCCAAACCCTGGTGGGCCCCGCGAGTGGTGCCGCCCAAGGGCGCGCCCAATGTCCTGCTGATCATGACCGACGATGCCGGTTTCGGCATCCCGAGCACGTTCGGCGGCGTCGTCCCGACCCCCACCATGGATAGTATCGCGGCCAGCGGCTTGCGCTACACCCGCGTCTTCTCCACCGCGCTGTGCTCCCCCACGCGCGCCGCGCTCATTACCGGGCGCAACCATCACTCGGTCGGCTTCGGCGTGATTTCCGAGCAGGCGACCGGCTTCCCGGGCTACAACAGCGTCATTGGCGCGGACAGCGCGACGATAGGCCGGATTCTGCGCGACAATGGCTACGCCACGAGCTGGTTCGGCAAGGACCACAACACACCCAGCTACCAGGCCAGCCAGGCGGGTCCCTTCACCCAGTGGCCGACCGGCCTGGGATTCGATTACTTCTATGGTTTCGTGGGCGGCGACGCCAATCAATGGGAGCCGAACCTCTTTCGCAACACCACCCAGATTTACCCTTATCTCGGTCACGAGGGCACTTTGAAGCTGGATCGGTCGGATCCCGCCGCCAAGATCTGGCCAGTCACCGGCCAGGAACCCTCTTGGAACCTGATCACCGCGATGGCCGACGATGCCCTCGACTGGATGTACCGGATTCACCAAACCTCGCCCGACCAGCCCCTCTTTCTTTACTACGTGCCGGGTGCCGCGCACGCGCCGCATCATCCGACCAAGGAGTGGGTGGACAAAATTCACGCCCTGCACCTGTTTGACGACGGTTACGAAAAGTTGCGGGAGCGCATCTTTGCCAACCAGAAACGCCTGGGCGTGATTCCGCCGAACGAAGAACTCACGCCGTGGCCCTCGGACATGCTCAAGCCTTGGGATAGTTTGTCGGACGATGAAAAGAAACTATACATCCGGCAGGTTGAGGTGTTCGCGGCCTATATTGCCTACACCGATTACGAGATCGGCCGGGTCATTCAGGGGTTCAAGGATCTGGGCAAGCTCGACAACACGCTGATTATTTACCAAAACGGCGACAACGGCACGAGCGCCGAGGGCGGCCCGGATGGCACCTATAGCGAAGTGGCATTCTTTAACGGCGTCCGCCCGCCCGTGGGCGTGCAGATGAAGTACTACGATGCCTGGGGCACCGAATTCACCTATAACCACATGTCGGCGGGCTGGTCCTGGGCGTTTGACACGCCCTTCGACTGGTTCAAGCAGAATGCCAACCGGCTCGGCGGCATCAACCAAAACATGGTGGTTTCCTGGCCGGCGCGCATCAAAGACGCGGGCGGGGTTCGCGAACAGTTCATCCACGACATTGACGTGGTGCCGACACTGCTCGAAGCCACCGGCATCTCCGCGCCCGAAACCGTGGATGGCATCAAGCAGAAACCCATCGAGGGCACCAGCTTCGCTTATACCTTTGACGCGGCCAACGCCAAGGCGCCGTCCCGGCACAAGACCCAATATTTCGAAATGATGGGGCAATGGGCGCTCTATGACGACGGCTGGCTGTTAAGCACCAAATCCAAGCGCGCCCCGTGGGACGCATTCAGCCCGGCCAACCCGGACCCGCTTAACAACCATGTTTTCCAACTCTACAACCTTAACCAGAATTGGAACCAGACGGTGGATATCGCCGCGCAATATCCGGACAAGGTCACGGAAATGCGCAAGAAATTCATCGCGGAAGCCAGGAAGTATCAAGTCTTCCCCATGGACGCCTCCGTGGGCGCCCGCGTCGCGGCCCCGCGGCCGAACCTGACGGCCGGCCACAACGAGCTGGTTTACACCCGGCCGATGACCGGCGTGCCGCAGGGGGATGCTCCCTTCCTCCTGGACACCTCCTACAGCCTCACGGCCGATCTCACCGTGCCGGAAGGCGGCGCGGAAGGCATGATTGCCACTTCGGGCGGGCGTTTTGCGGGTTGGGGTTTTTACCTGCTCAAGGGCAAGCCCGTGTTCTGCTGGAACCTGCTGGATTTGGAACGGGTGAAATGGGAAGCCGCGGAGGCCCTGCCCCCCGGCCAGCATACCATTGAGTTCGACTTCACGTACGACGGCCTCGGCCTCGGCACGATGGCCTTCAACAACTTCTCCGGCATCGGCAAAGGCGGCACCGGCACCTTGAAGGTGGACGGCGCCGTGGTTGAAACGAAGCGAATGGAACGGACCATTCCCATGACCCTGCAATGGGATGAGAGCTTCGACATTGGTTCGGACACCATTACCGGCGTGAACGACGCCGATTACCTGCCCCCGTTCCCCTTGACGGCCAAGTTCAATAAATTGACCATCAAGATTGACCGGCCGCAGTTGTCGCCCGAGGATATCCAGAAGTTTGAAGCGGCGGAGAAGCAGGCCGCCATGGGCATCCAATAAATTCATTGGGCATGTGAACCACGCGGGCCGCTTCTGTGAACCAGGGGCGGCCCGCGACATTTTATAACGAACCGGACTTAACCAGCCCGACCAGGAAACCATGCAGCGCCTCGATGTAATGCCCGCGCGCATCCCCATCGCCGCTACCGCCCGGAGCCGGGCGTTTTTCCTCACACTGCTGGTGGCCGCCCTCCCCGCACCTTGCGCCGTCGCGGCCGGCGCCAGCACCAACGCCGCGCCCGGTCACCTGCTGCTGATGGATCGCCTGGGCCGGGTGGTTCCCACCTCCACCAATGCAGTTGCCCACGCCTTGCACCCGCCGACCGCGGCGGGACTGGCACGCCAGCTTCCCGCCGGACAAAAAGGCGAGGCGATGCCCGCTGCCGTGGCCCAGCGCATTGCTGAGACCAAGGTGGGGCAACCGGATCGGGAATGGTTCCCCGCCACCCCGCCCACGCTGATGCCCTACCTGGCCAACCTGGATGAATATGGCAACACCGCCATCCAGCCCGGCGCGGTCATCCCGGACGATCCCCTGAGCCGTTATCCCCAGGCCGCCAAATATTGGCTGTCCGACCAGGGGCTGCGGTATAATTTTTATCAGAGCGTGACCCTGGTGAGCCTCTCGGACGCCGCCAGCGGCTCCAGTGCGTTGCAATATTACACCGCCACTTTTAACAGCAAATGGGCCGTGGCCGAGGCGACGCACGCAGGAACCGCCGGCTGGCTGAGCACGGGCGTCAACGTGCAGGAGGGGCTTTCCCCCGCCAGCCGCACCCAAACTCCGCAAGGCAATCTGGGCAGCCTCACCGATCCGCTCGCCAGCGTGGCCGGACCCAATGGCGGCCGGATTTCCGAACTCGCCTGGCAGCAGTCCCTGATGCACGGCCAACTCGTGGTGGTGGGCGGCCTGGTGAACCAGAGCGGTTATCTGGATGCCAACAACTACGCGAACAACAGCCAGGGCCAGTTCATGAACAGCGCCCTGGTGAACAGCATGGTGCTCCCGTTACCCTACAACAACCTCGGGGCCAACGTGCAGTGGCAGCCGACCGACGACTGGTACATCCTGTTCGGCACCGGGGCCAACAACCAGCCGCCCGGCAGTTCGCCCTTTACCGCGCTGGGGTTCAATAACTGGTCTTATCTGTGGGAATTCGGGCTGACGCCGGGTGACGTGTTCGGCCTGGGCCCGGGAAACTACCGGCTGCAACCCTTCGTCGCGACCGTGGACGGCCAGACCCAGACCGGCCTGGGTTTGAATCTCGGCCAGCAATTGGGCCAGGACTCGCCGTTCGCATGGTTCGGGAGGTTTGGGGTGGGGGGCACGCAGGTGGCCGTGCAGGGTGCGCGCTGCCAGATTGCCACCGGGTTCGCCCTGCAGGCGCCGCTCAAATACGCGGGTCTGGTGCCCAGTTTGAGTAATGATTACGCAGGCGTGGGCTTCATCTGGAGCCAGCCATCGGCCATTCTGGAACCCGCCGCGCACGCCAATGAGTATGGGATTGAATCGATGTATGTCCTGCAACTCACCCCGCTGGCGTCCCTCCAGCCCGACCTCCAGGTCATCGCCAATCCCGTGGACAACCCGAATGCCGGTTGCGCCGTCGTTTTTCAGTTGCAACTCAATCTAACGTGGTGATCCCTACAATTGAAGCTGTTGGGCAAAGCTTCATAATTTCCCCGGTCCGCGAAGCATGCTGCCTGCCCCTGATCCGATTGCGGGAAATGGTAAAAAATTCACCAGAAGCCCTGAGTCGGAACAATTCAGTTGCAAAAGGCTTTAACCGCAGATAGACGCAGATGGGCAAAGGCGGAAAACGAGAAAAAATGGCGCACCAAATCGTTCTCGATCAATCGCGGGCCAAACCCCTGCCTGCCTCATGGTTTCATCTGCGTTCAGCTGCGGTTGAAATGAATTGTTCCGGCTAAGTCCGGGCTCTGGGCGAATAGTGCCAACGATCTGGTTTGCCGCCCCATTCGGGATCATCGGCCAGTGTTTTATTGCTTGCTGGTGAATTGGGCGGGACTGGCCCTTGGTAAGTCATCGTCGTAATTGACGCTGCTGCGGTAAGGTCTTACCTTTCCTCTCAGCTTATGAACGATTTACCGGAATCCCTATTGGAACTGATTCGGCGCACCTCGGCGGAAATTCCCGACGACGTCAATCAAGCCCTGATTCAATCGCTGGAAAACGAAAAAAAAGGGACGATTGCCGAGTCCGCCCTCAAGATCATCGAGCAAAACATCGCCCTGGCCAAAAAGAAATCCCAGCCCATCTGCCAGGACACCGGCAGCATTTTGTTTTACGTGGATTGCCCCGTGGGGTTCGACCAGATCGCCTTTGGCGAGACCGCCCGGGCGGCCGTGACGCTCGCCACCAAAAAAGGCTTCCTGCGGCAGAATTCGGTGGATTCCATCACGGGCAAAAACGACGGCACCAACGTGGGTCCCGGCGCGCCCGCGCTCCATTTTCACCAGCACCGTTCCCCGGAGGTGCGCGTGCGCCTGGTGCTCAAGGGCGGCGGCTGCGAAAACGTCGGCGCGCAATATTCCCTGCCCATCGAAAAACTCCACGCCAACCGCGATCTGGATGGCTGCCGCAAAGTGATTTTGGACGCCGTGTTGCAAGCCCAGGGCAAGGGCTGCGGCCCGGGCATCCTCGGCGTGTGCATCGGCGGCGACCGGGCAACGGGCTATGAATTATCCAAGACCCAGTTTCTCCGCCTGCTTCAAGACCGCAATCCCGTGGCCGAGCTGGACGCCCTGGAGCAGAATATTTTGAAGACCGCCAACGAACTGGGCATCGGCCCGATGGGTTTCGGCGGCAAAACCACCCTGCTCGGGGTGAAGATTTGCGCGGCCAACCGCGTGCCGGCGTCGTTCTTTGTCAGCGTCAGCTACATGTGCTGGGCCTACCGCCGCCAGGGCGTGGAATTGGACGCGACCGGGAAAATTGGCAAGTGGTTGTACTGAGGGGCGGATTGATCCACCTAGCCAGCCGGGGGGCTTGCGCCCCGTAAAACTGCCTCGGAGTGCGCCCGTCCCCGGGCGCAGCAATATAAACATGCCTGCCAATGTCGGGCTGCATCCTTGGCCGCGGCCCGGATTTCCAGGCTTTTTGTCTTTGGGCAACCCGCGCTCAGGGTGCACCCGTTTTCACCCGGATACCAAACTGTCGCTTGACAGCCTGGGGGCTGCCGATAAGATACCTATAATCTGCACTAATATCAGTGCGGAAATTGGAGTATTCAAAACCTATGATGAAAACACTTGTTATTGGCTTGGGAGCATCGTTTGCCTGCACACTGGCGGCCACTGCGGATGTGACGTTTGACTACAACGGAGTCAATTACACTGTTGGCACCGTGACGGGTACCTTTAATCAGTACAAAAATCTTATTGAATCACAACCTTGGTACAATAGTTATACTTTGGAGTATTACTTGAGAACTGAGGCGGCGGATTTGGCCCCATTGGGCTTTTTTAATCAACCCGAGTATTATTTGCCCGATTCGGAAACCAATCTGGCCAGCCCGATTTGGGCTGGACTGGCTGTAAATGCGCCCGGGACGGATTACACCTTTGCGGTTGAAGGGACAGATTTTGTCGCTTACAACTCAACAAGTCTCATCGGTCAGGCTCCCGCTCCGTGGCAAGTGGCGACGTATGCTGTTGTGGTCACCCCCGAGCCCGCTTCCTATGTCATGGCCGCAGGAGTGAGTCTGGCCATGATCGGCCTCTGCCGCTGGTCAGCTGGCAAAAAAGCCTGATGAGCTCAACACTGAAACACGCAAAACCTATGATAAAAGCACTTGTTTCAACCTTGGGAGCATCGCTTGCCTGCACCCTGGCGGCCACGGCGGATGTGACGCTCAATTATAACGGCACCGATTACCAAATTGGCACCATCACGGGAACCTTCAAACAGTACAGCACTCTCTTGGAATCACAGCCATGGTTCATCGATGCTCCAAATGGCATCCTGGATTACGACTTGATCGCGCAAGGCCCGAGTCTGGCCGGGTTGGGTTTTTACAATCAACCGGCGTCTTGGTTGCCGGCTTACGAAACCCAACTTCTCAGTCCATTGTGGCTCGAACAGTCACTGCCGATTGATAACACCGCCGGAGGTGCGATCATTTATTCATATAACACCTCCGTTTACAATCCAGTCGGCTGGTCAGTCACTCCCGACGAGATCGTCACGTTCGCAGTGGTGGTCACCCCCGAGCCCGCTTCCTATGTCATGGCCGCAGGAGTGAGTCTGGCCATGATCGGCCTCTGCCGCCGGTCAGGCAGCAAAAAAGCCTGATTCACGCGTTAAATTGCCCGAACGCGCCAGTGGATGCGGCGACATCGCTGGCGCGTTTTTACTCAACGGGTCGCAAAACCACCCCGTCGATGTCCTTAATTTTAGGTACCGCTGAACCGTACTTGCCAGCATCTGGCCCAGACAGTAGATTCATTTTATGAGCGCGACGGAAATCCTGAGCGAATTGCCAAAGCTGACCGATGCCGAAAGGCGGGCGGTGCGACGTAAACTGTCCGAACTCGCGGCGGGTAATGATGAGGTTGCACTGTGTGACCAGGCGGCCCTTGAGGGTGCCTTAATGCTTGACCGCATGGAAGATGAAGATGCCCGCCGTCAAAAGAGGTGAGGTATGGCTGGTGGATTTTGGCTTGGCGGCCAAAGTGCGTCCGGCATTGTTGCTGACGGATAATCCCGCGGATGAGGAGCTTGATCTGGTTACTGTGTTGTTACACACAACCGCCTTGCGGGGCAACCAATGGGAGCTTGCCATCCCCAAACCATTTTTAAAACCCGGCGCGTTTCATTTGCAACAAATACAGAGTGTTCCCACGGTGAGGCTGGAAAAGCGGCTTGGGTTTCTCCATGAATCAGAAATGAACCTGGTCTTGGAAGCCCTAGCCGAGCGGTTGACTATGTAAATACTCACAAATTATGACCAAACTAACCTTCCCCTTCACTGAAGGAAAAATCCGCGCCCTCAAAGTGGGCGATGAAGTGCTGATTTCCGGCATCGTGTTCACCGGCCGCGACGCGGTGCACAAGTACCTGCACGAGGGTGGCCAACTGCCGCCGGGGGTGAGCCTCCAGGACGGCATCATTTACCACTGCGGCCCGGTGATGATGAAGCAGGACGACGGTTCCTGGAAATGCACGGCCGCCGGCCCGACTACCTCCATCCGCGAGGAGCCCTATCAATGGCAGATCATCCGCGATTTCGGCGTGCGCGGGGTCATCGGGAAGGGCGGCATGGGCGACCGGACGATGAAGGCCTGTAAGGAACATGGCTGCGTGTATTTGCATGCCATCGGCGGGGCGGCCCAGGTGCTGGCCGAATGCGTAAAAAAAGTGCGAAACGTGTACTTCGCGGCGGAATTCGGCGCGCCCGAAGCCATTTGGGAGCTGGAAATCGAGGATTTCCCCGCCGTGGTGACGATTGATTCACATGGCCGTTCGCTGCATCAGGAAATTTTCGCCTCCAGCCAGGCGGAATTGGCCAAACACCTCTAGGCAACCATTTTCAGGTTCTCCGCTGATTTCGGTGGCAGGACAGTCCTTCAAGTTGACGGCCTCGCCAACCTGCCCGCGGGCACGTTAGGTCTGCTTAGCGCGGAGTTGCGAGCGTATCGGCGATGCGCCGCACAGCAACCCAAGCGTTCAGAAATTTCCCTGTCGGGGCGGGAACAAAAGGAGACAGGCGGGAGTTCAAAAGGAGACAAGTGATATGATGGTGTAAACCGTCCCTTGGTCGAGGGGTTGAGGAGGCCGGAGCG
>CAITTG010000078.1 GCA_903895255.1 uncultured Verrucomicrobia subdivision 3 bacterium | reverse complement strand
TCAGGCACAGACCGCAGTGGGTATGCGCCTTCGCCAAAGCCTCGCCAAAAACCCAAAATCCTCGCTTCGCAGCGCTACATCATTTCTGTCAATGCTCTAGCGAATGAAAAGGATAACGGGAAATGGTGAACCTGATAAAGAGGATTTTGTGGCGAAAGAGGCGGAAGCCGACCGCCCGACTTAGCTTGGACTTCCCAGCATGCTGCGCGGTGGGGTAAAAAATCGGGCCGGGCAGACAAAGGCCCGCCCGGCCCGGTCCACGGTCCTCCGGACACCGCCTGGCAGCCAATTCGACTCGTTACCGAGGGAACCGTGTCCGCTGCCCGGCCACCGGCATCATTACGGATTGGGCGAGGGAATCTTGCGGGCCGATGCCTGGCCGGGCGGGGGGCCAAAGACCAGTTGGCGGATGGTGTGGTTGCCGGTGTCGGCCACGTAGAGGTTGCCGTCGGCATCCACCGCGATGCCGCCGGGACTGTCAAAGCGGGCGTCCAACCCGGGCAAATCGTTGGTGCCACTAGTGCCGGCGAGGCCGGCCAGGGTGGTCACCTCACCTTCGGGAGTAATTTTCCGGATGGTTTGGTTGCCGGTGTCGGCCACGTAAACCGTGCCCTCCGAGTCCACGGCCAGACCTTGGGGATTCCAAAAACGCGCGGCATCCCCGGTGCCATCCGTTGACCCAGGATAACCGGGCAATCCAGCCAGGGTGCTGACCATTCCGTCCGGGCTGATCAAGCGAATCGCATGATTACCGCTGTCGGAAACGTAAACCGTGCCCTCCGCGTCCACCGCGACTCCATAGGGGCAATTAAAACGGGCCTGACTGCCCGGCCCGTCGGCATGCCCACTCAAGCCCGCCCGCCCAGCCAGGGTGCTGACCACGCCGGCAGGGGTGATTTTGCGAATCGTGTTGTTGCTCATGTCGGCAACGATAACATTCCCCTGCCCGTCAACAGCCACACTCCAGGGATTGCGGAACCGGGCTTCGTCGCCGGAGCCATCAGTTGCCCCAGCCTGGCCCGCCAGGCCGGCCAAGGTGGTCACGAGGCCGTTGGTAGTAATTTGCCGGATGGTGTTGTTGGCCGTATCCGCCACATACACCGAGCCCGAGGCATCCACCGCCACGCCGAAGGGGGCCGAAAAACGAGCCTGCCCGGCGAGGCCATCGGTGGTCCCATGGCTGCCGCTCAAACCGGCCAGGGTGGTGACGGTGCCATCCGGGGTGAGCTTGCGAATCGTGTGGCTGGCCGTGTCCGCCACATAAAGATTACCGAGGCGATCCACCGCCACGCCGTTGGGCAGCCAGAAATGAGCCTGCCGGCCCGGACCATCCTCCAAGCCCGCCACGCCCGACTCGCCAGCCAGCACCCGGGGAGTCCAAACCGGCGGGAGTTTAACCACGGGCGCAGGCACGACCGGCACCACGGGCACAGGTGCCGGAACCATGGGCTTAACCACGGCGGGCGCGGGGATCGTCACGGCCGGCCGGAGGGCGGGCGGGACCGGCTGCACACGCCACAGCAACCAGCCACCGCCCGCCAAAGCCGCCACACAAGCCGCCATCCCAAGGGCCATGAGCACCCGCCGCGCCGCACGCCGGGGACGGCCATTGGCATTGGAAAACCCGCGCGGGCCGGCCGGTGGCTGGTGCTCGCGGATATGCTCCAAATCGCGCAAGACATCCCGCATGTCGGCATACCGGTCGCGCAATTCCCGGGCCATACACCCCTCCGCCACCGCCACCAACCCGCGATCGGCGTGGGGATTGAGGCTGGCGATGGAGCGAGGCGGTCCGGCGACAATTTGTTTTAAAATATCCCGTGTGCCGCTGCCGTGATAAGGCGGAAAACCGGTGAGCATTTCATAAAGCAGGGCCCCAAACGAATAAATATCACAGCGCGTGTCCTCCGCATCCCCGGCGGCCACGGCAGGCGACATGTAGGGGGCAGTGCCCTCCAGATTAGGGTTGCCCACCTCGGTGATGGAATCGTTGAAGAGGGTGCGGGCCAGTCCAAAATCCGCCAGACAAGCCCGGCCATCGGCGGTCAGCAAGATATTGGCGGGTTTCAAGTCCCGGTGAATGATGCCATTGCGATGAGCGAAGCTCAGTCCCTCGGCCACCTGCGCGGCCAGCTCAAGGACGGTGCTGGCGGCCAGCGGTTGGCCCGGCTTGATGCGGCCGGCGAGGCTGCCCCTGGCAAACCAGGGCATCACAAAGTAGGGACCCTCCACCCGGTTTGAAATCGCCGCCACAGACGCCACGTTGGGATGATGCAACCGCTGGAGATGGCCCGCTTCCTTGAGGAAGCGGTAAACCAAGTTTTGATTGGTGACCAACTCGGCTTTGATGAGCTTCACGGCCACTTCATTGCCCGTGACCGAATCCCGTGCGAGCAGGACGATGCCCATGCCACCCCCGCCCAGCACCCGCAGAATTTCGTACTGGTCCACCACGGCCAGCAAGCCCGGGCGCGGCGGCGGGGAGAGCATGCCTTGGGCGATTAATTCTGCCACCGGACCCTGAAAATTGGAGACGGGCGGCACAAACGCCGGACGCGATTTCGGGAGGTCCTGACTCATGCGCCCCCTCCCGCCCTGGCACCGGAAACCCGGGCCAGCGCCTGGGTCAGCAATTCGCGCGTTGGATCATCCAACCAGGCCTGCTCCAGCGTTTGGCGCAAACCCGATTGCAAGGCCGCATCGGGTAGTTGCGTGATGCGGGTGTCCAAGCGCACAAGGGCAGCGGCGATGCTGGTGTAGTAGAGGGCGGCGGCAATTTCGCCCGGCAGACCGCTCTCGGGCTGGTCCACATTGGCCTTGGCAAAATTCTTCACCAGCTCCAGCAATTCCAGCACGGGCGCGGGATGATGAAACAGGTCGCCAAAACTTTTCAACACCAGCCCCTGCGCTTCGCTCAGCATGCGCAACCGCAGCGCCGTGCGCGCGTCAAAGGCGCCCAAATCCACCACCATCGGCGCGGACATTTGATGCCGGAAAATGGCCGCCAGTTCCTCGGGCCGCCACAGCCGGGCACGCTCCCCGCCGGTGGACAGCAGGGAGGCGAGCTTGTTCGCACGGCTTTTGAAGACCGCCGCCGAAGAATCAAAATCGGACATAAACGTTCCCTCAACCGGTACGGATGATGCTGGCTCATCTTGCATGCGATTATCCATCGAGCGCGCTTAATCCCTTTTTGCCAGCCGCAGGAGAAATGCCTCCAGCGACTGAATCTCCGCCGCTGCCGCGGCGTCCTGCCCGGCATATTCTTTGATCACGCGGCCCAGATGCGCCTTAAAAATACGCTTGGCACTCAGTAGCGTGTTCGAGGCATCCGTGGGCGATTTCAAATCGAAGCGGGCGATTAATTCGTCGTAGGGCGGCACCTCGGCGTCATTGAAAATGGGTTCGAGCAAGCGCAGGCGGAACAGTTCCCAGATATAACCGCGCCGGGGCTGGTCAGCTCCGGGTTGCCGGCAATCTGTTTCCATCCGGCGCAACGTTTCCGCCAGCACCGCCCGCGCCCAGGCGAGATCAAAGGCCTCGGAAGGGGCTTCCGGCTGGGGCAATTCTTGCGTCAACTCAGCTAGCGACACTGGTGGATGTTTCACCTCCGCCCGATTGAGGCGGTCCAGCACGAAATGGCGCAGGCTGGTCTTGAGAAAATCCCGGAAGCGGCCCCGGTTTTGGTCCGCCCGCCGCAACCAGCCCTCTTTGAGCATTTTATCCTGGGCAAAATCCTGCAGCAGCAGGTCGGCCTGATCCTTCAGACGGGGAAAGGTGGCCAGCAAAAAAATACGCAGGGGCTGCCAGTACAGGCGAATCAGCCGGTCCAGCGACTCGGTTTCGGCGCCTGCGGCCCGGCCCAACTCGGCCCAGTCGGTGCGGGGGAACAACGAACTATGAGGAGCTTCATCAGCCATGCAGTTGGACGTTCATAAACTAATGAAATGATGACGCATGACGAAGGAATTGCAAAGCCAGCGTTTCAAAACTCGCGTGATTCTGGAAAATAAAAAAGCCACCGTCCAAAAGGAACGATGGCTGATGGAGGAAAAAACCAAACTTAGCGGCGGCGGCGCCAGAGGAGACCGGAAACGATGCCAATCGCCCCCAAGGCCAAGGTGGAGGGTTCGGGGGCAATAACGACTTGAAAGGCTTGAATGCCATCATTAGTGGACATGGCGTAGAGGTCTTCCGTATAGGTGCCATCACTATTAGCAACCGGAGTGCCCCAGGCAATGTCGCCGGTAGCATTGCCATTGGCAGGCAAAGTGCCCGTGGTGGCATTGGCAGTACCGACGATGACCGGGGAGGTCGGATCGGTCATATCATACAACGTCACATGATTGTCCCCAGTGCTCACGGAGGCCATGATATTCATGCCACCGATGGTAATGTAGCCGAGCGGACGATCCGCAGAACCGGAAAGTGCCGGACTGGCCAGCAGCGTGCCAGTGGTGCCGGAGAAACTGCTGTAACGATAAAGCGTTGACCCCTGAGTACCAATCACATGGGCAGAATCGACGAAAGTGATTCCCAGTCGAAAGTCACCCCCATTAGGCGGCGTGCCAGTGAAAGCGATCTGTGAAGCGGTTCCCGCTGAGGGACTAATGATTTCATAACCACTGTTGCCGGTTCCAGTGTTACCAAAACCCGCAGCCAAAACAGTTGAATTTCCGCTGCCGATTGCAGCAAGCGAGTCGCCCAAACGGGTAGCTCCGCCAATCGGGTTTCCCGAATAAACCAGCGAGGGTGCCGAGGTCGGGGTAGCATATTCGTAAACTTTGAAAGGCGAGGTCGCCGAGGTGGTCAGGTTGCCCACATAAATCGCACCGTCACCCCCAACCGCAATCATGTTTTCCGCATAGGTTCCTCCACTGATACCGGTCATGTTCAGACTTCCCAAATCAGCACCGGTGGAACTATTCAAAATTCGAATGGTATTGTTGTTGCGGGTCACCAGAAAAAGATCATTGTCAACCGGGTCATAGGCCAACCCCCGCTCGGTGCTGGCGGTACTGCTCAGATAAGTGTAAGTACTGCCATCCACGCCATTCGGTGCTAGCCAACCGCTGCCAGTGGTGCCAAATCCAGAGAGGGGAGTAAACGAATCGATAGTCACCTGCGCCTGCGTCGCGCAAGTTCCAAACACCGCGCCCATGCCAAGCAATACGATTACTTTGTTTTTCATTTTAACCGGTTTCCTTATTGTGATTGACCAAGTTTGACTTGTGCGAATGACGTCAGCAGTTTAGCTACGCGACATCATTAAAAATATCACAGGACGATTTCAGCAATTTCCAACGTCCATGGCAACAACTTTTTTAAAGATTTCACCAAAAAGTTTCGCTGCCGCCACCTGAGGGCGTCATGGGCTGGTTCGTGCCCGGTAAAAAACCGCCGTATTGGTGGTGGAATCGTAGAAATCCAAGGTCCCATTGGTGAGGGAGCCAGTGGCCAAAGGCACCCAGGTGACCAGATCCGTGCTTTTTTGCAAAATGACCGCCACCGGACTGCCGCACAGTTGGAGATGGATCAAGCCCGGTGCCGCCAGATTGATTCCATTAAAGGTCAGCACCGGCACAGCAACCGTCAGGCTTGCCGCCGGGCTGGTGACGCTCCCCACGGCATTGGTGACATTGACGGCATAGTTCCCCGCATGATAGCTCTGCACGTTGGTAATGGTATAAATGCCAGTGGTGGCGGCGGGGAGGTTGGTGCCATTGAATTTCCATTGATAGCCCAAGGTGGCGGCCCCATAAGCAATCGCTTGGACGGAAAAAGTAACGGGGGCTCCCAACCAGGCCGTCTGCGTTTGCGGGGGCAGCGTGATAATGGGGGGCTGCATCGCCGAATAGCTCAACTGCACGGCGTTGGCCAGCACCACCGATGGTCCGCCATGGTTGGCCACCTGGATGAAACCGCCGGTGCCGGCATTAAACAGCATGTTCGTCGCGAGGCGCACCCATTGGCCACCATTGACCTGCTGGTTCATCAAAGTGTTTAACGTGCCGCCGGCGGCCACCACGGACCAGGGAGCGTTGGTCGTGCGGTTGCCGCCCGCAGGATACCAGATGGACACGTCATAATCACCTGCCAAGGTGATCGTGGGCGTAAAGGTCGCGGTCGCCGTGGCCGAGCCCGCAACGGTGCCCGCATATTCATATGAAGGCCCATATTTATCCGCCGAGGAAGTGCCCTGAGTCCAGGAGCCGGTGGTGGTGAAAGTGGCATTGGTGTTGTCGACCACGATGTTGGCGGGAACCACGATATTGGTCAGCACGGTGAGCACGGCGTTGGAACTGGTGATGATGCCAAACGCATTACTTACGGTGAGGGTGTAAGCGCCGGTATCGGCCAGCGTCACATTGGTCCGGGTATATGACAGCGCGGTTGCTCCGGTGATGGCCTGACCATTCCACTGCCATTGGCAAGAGAAGGGCGCGGTTCCGCTGGCGGCGGCGGTGAACGCGGCATTCTGACCGGCCAAAACCGCGAGGCTTTGCGGTTGCGAGGTCAGGAGCGGCGGACTGCCCGCCCCGAAGGAGGCCCCGGCAATGGCCGCAAGCATGACGGGCGTTTGCGAACCCGGGGTGTAAAACAGGCAACCATGATAACCGCCAGCGGTCACACACCCCGGATCGGTGGCCAGGTAATTGGCAAATTCGGTGATGTCGGTGCCCGGCTGGCTGGGGTTGTCGGCCTGACCGATGGGGGCCAGGGGTTTGATGGCATTGGTCCACATGCCGGTCAACGCACTTTGCCAGGGACCCCAATTGGTATCCATCCATTGCACGGTGGCGGTGGGGGTCTTGCCAAAATCCACCCAATAATCCTGCGGCATGACGGCATCGCACCAATAGCCAAATTGCTGGTAGGGAAACGTGGAATGATAGGAAATGATGGGCAGCGGTGCGTGAGCGAGAAATTTGGTGGGCCAGTTGGTCTTGATACCGCCGCCCAATTGCATGGCCAGTGCCGGGCCGTTGGTGCCCACTTTGGAATTCGTGCCCACGGCGGTGCTGCTTTCCCATTCCGCCTCCGCGTCCAGCACAAAGCCATCGGCACCGCAGCCAAACACATAATTGGCAATCGCAATTTCGCCCGGCACATCAATGCCGTAAGACCGGGTGTAGCCAAAGACCTTCAAGCCCCAGGCATGACCGCTATCAACCACACTGGAGGTGAACTGGGGGTTGGCGGCGGAGGGATAATTGGTCGAGCCGGTGCCGGCTTTAATCACCACAAACTGGCAGTGCAGATTGGTGGCGCAATAAGCCATGAAGGCCGGGACGCTGGTCACCCCGGGCGCATAACTGCCAAAATAATTGTTCAGGACGTAAACCCATTCGCCTTTGCCCAAATTATTTGAATCCACCCCTCCGTCAAACACCTTGGCCACCACCGGACGGGCCGTGCTGATGGCGAGCAGCGCCATGATCAGCCCAAGTCCCCTGCCCCGTTTCAGCCAGTCAACCAAATTGCGGAAATATAGAGGGGCAAACATGCGGATCCGCCGGCCGCGCCGGCCTCATTCAGTTTTGGGTGGCGTGGCCATTCCGCCAGCCGTTTCCGGATTGAATTCGTCGGCATGGTAGGAACTCCGCACCAGCGGGCCGCTGGACACATGCACAAAGCCCATCGCCCGGGCGACGTTGGCGTAAGCGGCGAATTGCTCCGGCGTGACGTACTCCCGCACGGGCAGATGTTTCAAGGTGGGCTGCAAATACTGGCCCATGGTCAGCAGGTCACATTTGGCCCGCCGCAAATCTTCCATGGCCACCAGCACTTCCTCCTCGGTTTCCCCGAGGCCGAGCATGAGGCCGGACTTGGTGTAAACCCGGTTGCCGGCCCGGGCCTTCACTCCCGCCAGGACCCGCAAGGAACGATCATAGGTGGCGCGGTGCCGCACATTGGGAGTGAGCCGGCGAACGGTTTCGAGGTTGTGATTGAAAATCTGTGGTTCGGCGGCCAGGACCAGATCAATGGCCGCGTCGCTCTCGTTAAAATCCGGCACCAGGACTTCAATAATGATGCCGGGATTCAACTGGCGGACGGCCTCGATGGTTTGTTGAAAATGCGCCGCGCCGCCATCTTTCAAATCATCCCGCGCCACGGCGGTGATGACCACGTGCTTGAGTTGCATGCGCCGGGTTGCCTCGGCCACGCGCTGGGGCTCGTCTTTTTCCAACGGCAGCGGTTTGGCGGTGTCCACCGCGCAAAAACCACAAGCGCGGGTGCAGCGATCCCCGGCAATCATGAAGGTGGCGGTGCCCTTGCTCCAGCATTCCCAATGATTCGGGCACTTGGCACTCTCACATACCGTGTGCAGCTTCAGTTCATCGAGCAGGCCGCGGGTGCGGGAAAAGGTGTTGGAGGTGGGCAGGGGCATCCGCAGCCATTGCGGCAGCCGGGGGCGCGATTCAAGTTGAGTGGTCGTCATGGGTGCTTGGTTCGCGAAACACGCGAATGCTCAAGGGAGAGATTAACTCCGAAAGCGATGCGTGTAAATTAGGGAAATGCGGGGATGGATTACGCCGGGGGCAACGTTTCCCAGAACCTGGCGAGTTCCTCCGGACCGAAATCCGCGAGGATTTTACCATCCACATCGATCACCGGGGCAAAGCGCTGGCCGGAAAGGTTGATCATTTCCGTGAACGCCTTGCTGTCCGCAATGACATCCCGCGTTTCATACTTAATGCCGTGGTCGTTGAGCCACCGCTGGGCCTTGTGGCACCACGGGCAAAAGGGTTTGATGAACAAGCGGATTTTCATGGAGTCAAATATGCGAACAAAATTCTTCCACCGTAATTCCGGACCTACGGATTAAACTACGCGGCGTGCCTTTGGCCACTTCACTGTGATCTGGAATTGACAGGGTTGCGATTTCCCCATCCTTGACCAGGATAATGTGGCTGCCGCGTTGACGGGCAACTTGCAGCCGAGTTCTTCAAAAGCCTGGACCACTTTGCGACCGCTCAATACTGGAAGCGAAGGCATTAGACGGCCACTTCGACCTGGCAGGTCTCGATGGTGAGCGGCAACCCCCGTTCGGCTCTGACTTCAAGGCACAAAGCAAGGGCTTCCCGGATATTTTCCACCGCCTCAGTCTTGGTCTTGCCCTGGCTTACACAACCGGGAATTGACGGACATTCAGCAACCCAAATGCCATCTTCGTCCCGATCCAGGGTCACGGACAGTTTCATATAAAACCAGTAGCCAAGCATTGGGTGGTTGGCAAGTACCTGCAAACTAACCGCCAATCTGCGCTTGGTAGGCGTCAGGTGTCAAAAGCGCGCCCACTTCGGCCGGGGCGCTGAGCTTGATCTTGAAAAACCAGCCGCCCGCATGGGGTTCGGTGTTCACCAAGGCCGGCTGGTCCACCACGGCGGGATTGATCTCAATAACCTCGCCGCTGACCGGTGCGTAAATGTCGCTGGCCGTTTTCACGGATTCCACCACCGCGACGGCTTCGCCGGCTTTCACCTGGCGGCCCGCCACGGGCAGTTCCACAAACACCACGTCCGTCAGCTCATGTTGGGCATGGTCGGTGATGCCCACGGTGGCCACGTCGCCCGCGACGCGCACCCATTCGTGCGATTTCGTGTATTTCAAATCAGAGGGTACGTTGCTCATAAATAGGACGCTATTTGACCACCAAAACCGCCGGACCAAAAGATTTATTTTTGACCGCTTGCCGGGCCGTCAGGCGCTGAGGCGCTGGGACAGCTTTCCCTGCGGATCATAAACTTCCAGATAATTTTGGGCCGAGCGGGAAATTCGGTCGGGAAATACCACCACATTCAGGCCGGGCGGGTGTTTGGCGGAGCGATATTGAATCCCCGTGATCCGACCAGTGTTATACGCCACCTGGGCCAGGGCCTGGGTGGGCGGATGTGGAGTTTTGACCCAACTGCCCGCCATCTCGGCGTCTGTCGTCCCCAGGGAGGCCAGAACGGCTGGGTCTGTGAGATCCAACAGATGATTGAGCCAGCCATCAACACTGACAATGACCCAGGGCGCGGAACGAACCGGCACCGGCCCAGTGGGCAACAAGATTAGGGCGGAAACTTCGATGAAGGCGGTAATGGGGTCGCGGGCCAGATAAATGGAATCAAAACTGCCCGGGGGCGTGAACCTGGCCCCCACGATTTTGGCCGCCCCGCCCCACAGCGGTTGCGGTGCCCCGGTTAGGCCCGGCGGCGGGAAAAGCAGATAGTGATAGCCCACGGCCCGCGACCATGGCCCATGGGCGGAAACTAATGCGACGGTGCCCAGCACCTCAGCCACTTGCGGGAGCGGAAGCATCAGACTGGCACGCCCGCCGCTGCATTTTCCAAAATTCGCAGGACCGCCGGAGCATTATTGGCCAAAATGACTTCCAAAGCCGTGCTGCCATCCAGGTCGGGATGCGGCGTGTTCAGCCATACCCTCACGATCTCCGGCTTGCAAAAGAATTCATGCAGGATTTCCAAGCAGCGTTTCACCGCTTTGAGCGGCAATTGAAAGCCCTCTGCCGCTGGATTTCGATGCAGGGCTTTGTAGTTCAGTCCCAGTCCTTCGGCGAGCCGTTTCAGTGGCACCCCCAGATAAACCGCCAGTTTCTGCCCATCAATGCGGCCAGTGGCAGGCTCATGCAGCTCCGGCAGGACAACTCTCAATTTGCCGGGGCGAAGGAGGGTTTCCAGTTGTTCCTGAACGGCAAGCAGTTGATTTTTCAACTCGCCAACTTGTTCATGAATTTCCGGGCTGTGTTCAATCGCTGCGGTCGTCATAGTTGAAATCTACAACAAATCGCAGTTAAGTCCACAATAAACCACCAAGCAACGTCCGTCACCGTTTAAATATCGGCTTCTTCACCACCACGGCCGGGGCCAGTTTGCCGCGGATTTCAATTTCCAGCCGGGTTTCGGGCGCGGCAAACTCCGGGGGGACGTAGCCCATGCCAATCCCCTGCCCCAGTGACGGGCTCTGGGTGCCGCTCACCACTTGACCGATCACCTGGCCATTCGCGCGAATGGGATAATGCGGGCGCGGGGGCGCGGATTTTTCCGTCATTTTGAAAGCCACCAGTTTCTTTGCGGTCCCGCTGGCCTTTTGCTCCGCCAGCACGGCGCGCCCGGTGAACTCGCCCTTGTCCAACGCCACAAAAAAACCCACGCCCGCCTCGATGGGGGTGGTCACCTCGTCCAGTTCATGACCGTACAGCGGATAGCAAACCTCCGTGCGCAGCGTGTCCCGCGCCCCCAACCCGGCCGGTTTCAGCCCGAATGGCTGGCCCACCGTGAGCAGCCGGTTCCAAATGGCCTCAATTTTATCCGCCGGGGCGACCACTTCAAAGCCATCCTCGCCGGTGTACCCCGTGCGTCCCACGTAAATGGTGGCGTAATCAAAGATAAAAATGCCGATCTCATTTTTCTTGAGGTCGGAGATTTTGGCCACGGCCATTCCGGCGCAGGCACTTCCGGACAGCGCGGCATCGATGAATTTCGCCACAGCCGGCCCCTGCACAGCCACCGCGCCCATTTGGCCGGACATATCCCGCAGCTCGGCGCTGCCCTGATTGGCCGCGACCAGCCAGGCCACATCCGCCTCAATGCGCGAGGCATTGATGATCAGCAGGAAATCCGTGGCGTTCATGCGGTAGGCGTAAAGATCATCCACCACGCCACCCTGCGCGTTGCACATCAGGGTGTACTGCCCCTGGCCGGGGGTCAGCTTGCGAACATCGTTGGTGAGGGTGCGGTTCAAAAACACCTCGGCGCCAAGACCACCCACGAACACCTCGCCCATGTGGGAAATGTCAAAGATGCCGGCCGCCGACCGAACCGCCAGATGCTCATCGGTGATACTGGTGTACTGGACGGGCATTTCCCAACCGCCGAATTCAATCAGTTTGCCGCCGAGCTTTTGGTGGGCGGAATAGAGCGGTGTGCGTTTTAATGACATAATGTTGGCAGACCGTATCAACCCCACTTCTCGGTTTTCATTTGCTCCTTGGGCACGCCCAAGCCGTGCAGCACCACTTCCTCGGCAAATTCCACGAGTTCGTTGGGACCGCACGCGTAAAAATAAGTCTTGGCCAGGTCGGTGACATTTTCCTTCACCCATTCCGGAGTGATGCGACCGCGCCGGCCGGTCCAGGGATCCTCATCGGTCAACCGGGTGCAGGTCACGAGAAATTTAAAGTTGGGATTTTCCTTCTCCAATTGCTCAAACTCCTCCTTGAAAATGATGCCCTTGGGATTGCGCACACTGAACATGACGGTGATCTTGGTGTCCAGCTTGCGACGCGTGGCTTCCCGCACAAACGCGCGGAAGGGGGTCACACCGGAACCGCCCGCCACACAAATGAGGTGATTGCCGGAGCCATAAACCGGCAGGAACTTGCCCACTGGAGGAATGACGAAGAATTTGTCGCCTTCCTTCGCCCAATCCACGATCCGGGTGCCCATCTTGCCGTCGCGCTTGATGGTGATCTCATAGAAACCACGGTCAAGGGCACAGGAGGAAAGCGAATAGGCCCGCTTGTAACTGGGTGTGTCCGGCCAGTACACGGTGATAAACTGGCCCGTCTTGAAGTCCGGATTATAGCCCTCCGGCCATTTTAATTGCAGGGTTTTCGTGTCAGGCAGTTCCAAGGTCGCCTTTTCCACCACCATTTCGAGAATTTCCCGGGCCATAATTAATCAGTTGTTGTGCGTGCCGTCCACCGTCCAATTGATGACAGAATAGTAGAGGCGGACGACCACGGCAAGCGTTGCGATTGGTTTGGTTCGGTTTGCGTATTGACGCGATTATTATCAAGTTCTGCCACCAGCCTAAGGATGAATCACCACCCCCAAAAGGCTCCCCCGGTTTTGACTTTTTCAACACCGGTATTGCCCTGACCGGAACAATTCCCGTGGGGTATTACCTTCCAAGCCGGGCCACGACTTCCTGGGCCAGCAATTGGTACGCGGCCGCGCCGCTGCTGTATTGGTCGTAATAGATAATGGGCTGCCCGAAACTCGGGGCCTCCGCCAGCCGGGTGCTGCGGGGAATCAATGTCTCAAACACTTTATCACCCAGTTGTTTGCGCACCTCGCCCACGACTTCATTGCACAGTTTGGTCCGGCCATCAAACATGGTCATGACCACGCCGAATATATCCAACTCGGGATTGATATGCGCCGCCTTCAACTGGTCCAGCATGCGGTGGAGCATGGAAATGCCTTCCAAGGCGTAATACTCGCATTGCAAAGGAATGAGCAGGCTGTGGCTGGCCACGAAGGCATTCAGGGTGAGCAAACCCAGGGAGGGGGGACAGTCAATCAAGACGACGTCGAACCGGCCGGAATCCAAGACTGGTTGGAGACTCTCCTTGACCCGTAACAAATGGTTTTCCAGCCGAGACATTTGGAGGTCAGCCCCGCACAAATCCACCTCGGAGGGCACCACCTCGAGCCGCTCATAGGCCGTGGGCTTGATTTTATCCAAAAGCGCCCCCTCCCCGAGAAGCACCCGGTACGCGCTGCCGCCCTCGATTTTATCCAACCCCACCCCGCTGGTGGCATTGGCCTGGGGATCCAAATCAAATAACAAGACTCTTTGTTCCAGACTGGCCAGGCAGGCCGACAGATTGACTGCTGTGGTGGTTTTCCCGACTCCGCCCTTCTGATTGGCGACGGCGATGACTTTGGTTGGCACCAGGATATTAAATGAAAATTGCGGTGGCGTTTCAAGCGCACACCGCAATGAATCGTGGTAAAAGGTTAAAGGTGCAGTTTAGTGGTTAAAACTCACGGGTTGCAACAGAGGATTGGGGTTGCCAAAGGGCGACGCACTGGCAGAAGCGCTGGAATCCAAACTAAGCACCGGGTTAGTGCTGGACACCAGACCGCTAGACACATCCGAGGACGAGGCATTCAGAAAACCGGGGGAAATAGCGGCCATCGGCGAGCCACTCTGCGACACCTGACCGGGCGCCGTCGCATCCGGGGTCGCCGAGGGGTTGTCGGTGTAAACGATGCCCGCCACAATCAAGAGGCACAGGGCGGAGGCAAAAACACCGGTGAACGCCGGCTTGGATTCAAAGGCTTGAATAATCTTGAGCAACCAAGGGGCTTCCACAAACAGCCGTTCCATGCCGGTCTCGGGCCGGGCGCTATCACCCGCACGGATGCGCGACACCACCTCGCCGGAAAAACGATTAAAATATCCGGGCGGGGGAAGCTCGTGTTTTTTTAAAGCGAGCAACTGGCGCAAAGCCTCAAAATTGGGATCTGTTTCGTTCATGTTACTTTAAATAATCCGCAAGCTCGGACTGTAATTGCTGACGCGCATAAAACAATCGGGAACGGACGGTTCCAATGTTGCATTCCATAACTTTGGCGATCTCTTCATGCGACTGTCCCTGCACATCATGCAATACCACCACTAATCTATGGGGTTCAGACAGCTTCAACAACGCCGCGTTCAATTTTTCCTGCAATTCGTTCAATCCCGCGTCCCTGCGAGGGGTTTTGTGCGAAATCAGCGCCATCAAGTCTGGATCGTGCTCGGCATTGAAATCCAGATCATTCAAACTCATGTGCGTCCGGTTCTTCCGCTGCTTGAGAAAATTAATGGTCTTGTTGACGGCGATCCGGTAAAGCCAGGTGTAGAAACTCGACCCGCCCTTAAAGGAACCCAGGGCCTGATAGGCTTTAATGAAGGAATCCTGCGCCAGGTCATTCGCGTCCTCGTGATTGGACGTCATGTGGTAAATGGTCGCGTAAATCCTCTCTTGATAACGCTTTACCAACTCGTCATAGGACTTTAAATCACCCTTGCGCGCCCGATGGACCAAGACATCCTCCGCCACTTCCGTGCCGGAAGCGGCGGCCGAGTTGGTCTCCAAGGGTTGGGTGGATTCAGCCATATGCAGGATTAAACCACCAACAGGCCGGTTTGTTGTGCTAAAAAGTTCGTCAGACCCAATAATCCCTGGCGGCCGGGGGATTCGGGGAGGGCGTGCAGGGCGGTGCGGGAGACTTCGAGATACTTGAAGATAATCTCCAAGGAGGGCTGAAAGGTCTCATATTTAACCAGCAGGCGGTTAACCTCGCCAAAGTGCTCCGGCTGCCAGCCAGCGATCATGCTTTCCAAACGTTCCCGGTCCACGGGGGTGGCGCGTTCCCAAGCCAGCAGCAGCGGCCAGGTCAGCTTGCCCTTCTCCAAATCCGTGCCCAAGGACTTGCCGGCCTCGGCTTCGGTGCCAAACAAGTCCACGCAATCGTCATAAACCTGGT
Organism: uncultured Verrucomicrobia subdivision 3 bacterium; assembly: GCA_903895255.1. Taxonomy (GTDB): domain Bacteria; phylum Verrucomicrobiota; class Verrucomicrobiia; order Limisphaerales; family UBA11358; genus UBA11358. The sequence continues at coordinate 81,099 of CAITTG010000078.1, read as the reverse complement.
AAGCGGTACCAAAGGCGGCCCCGAACTGGCCCAGGGCAAGGCGTTGCTCCGGGGTGGCGCCGCTCAAATACGCGGCCAGATCACAGGAGAGGGTGAATAATTCACCGGTTTTCATGCCGATCACCCGGAAATAGTCATCCCGGGAGACTTGAAATTTCCGGCGGCTCTGGGTCTGCAAAATCTCCCCGGCACATACGGTATTGGTCGCGGTGGCGACGGCCCGGCAGACTTCGGTGGTGGGAAAACCGGCGGCCAGCTCAAGAGCCCGGGCAAACAGGCAGTCACCGAACAACACGGCAATCTCATTTCCCCAGTGGGAGGCCAGTGTCAACTGGCCCCGGCGGATCTCCGCCTCGTCCATGATGTCGTCGTGCACCAGGGTGGCCAGATGGACCATTTCGATGATTGCCGCCACGGTGACGTGATCATCCTTCACCGGTCCGAGCGAAGACGCGGCCAGGGCCACCAAGGTGGGGCGCAAATGCTTGCCACTGCCGTTCAGGGCATATTGCGCGTAAGGCACGATTTGCGGGTCAAATTGATTCGCCTGCCGGATCAACCGTTCAGTGACCTTTTCCAGAAAAGGTTCCACCGGTTCCACGAGATGTTTCCAGGAACGGTTCAGATCAGCTTTGGTCGGGGAGGTCAACGCCTCACCCGCAACCTTTGATTCGGCAGCCAGCATGCTTTGTTCAAGTTACGGAGGTTTTGGAACCCAGTCAAACTAGTTGTAATTTGTTCGTGGCCCGACAAATGGCGGAAACCCGTCAGTGCCATCAGGAAATGGGTAAAAAAAGGCGCGAACGGTTGCCCGTCCGCGCCCTGAAGTCACTAAGGCTGTTTATTCAACCGCGCCCGCTGACGCCGAGGCGGGGATGCCCGCAGCCTGCAGTTCCTTGTCGCGATCTTCCATCGCAGCTTTGCGGGAGAGGCGCACGCGGCCTTTTTCGTCCACGCCGAGGCACTTGACCGTGATGTCGTCGCCGATTTTCACGATGTCCTCGGTCTTTTTGACGCGGAAATTGGCGAGTTCGCTGATGTGGACCAAGCCGTCCTTGCCCGGCAGGAACTCGACGAACGCGCCGAATTCTTTTACCGTCACGACTTTGCCACGGTAAATCTTGCCGATTTCGGCTTCCGCGCTCATGCCGACAATGGCTTCCTTGGCCATCTTCATGCCTTCGGCGGACACGGAGAAGATGTTGACCGTGCCATCGTCTTCGATATCGATTTCGCAGCCGGTTTCTTCGACGAGGCGTTTGATGTTCTTGCCACCGGGCCCGATGAGCGCGCCGATCTTCTCCGGATTGATCTTCACGATCTCGATGCGGGGAGCGTACTTGCTCAGTTCCTTGCGGGGAGCGGAGATGGTCTTGGCCATTTCGGCCAGGATGTGCAGACGGGCCACGCGGGCTTTTTCAATCGTCTCAGCCATCAGCGCATGGGGAATGCCCTTGAGCTTGAGGTCCAGTTGGAAACCGGTGATGCCCTTTTCGGTGCCGGCGATTTTGCAATCCATGTCGCAATAAGCGTCTTCCCAGCCGATGATGTCGGTCAGGAGCTTGTAGCGGGAGATGGTGTGGTCCGCGCCGTACTCGGTGCAGATGCCGACGCTGATGCCCGCCACCGGGCGGATCAACGGGACACCGGCATCCAGCAGGGCCAGAGTACCGCCGCAAACGCTCGCCATGGAGGTGGAACCGTTGGATTCCATGATCTCGCTGGTCACGCGGATGGTGTAGGGATAGTTTTCCGAGGGGATCATCGGCTCGATGCTGCGTTCAGCGAGGGCGCCGTGACCGATTTCGCGACGGCCAGGGCCGGTGATGCGGCCGGTTTCGCCGACGGAGAAGTTCGGGAAGTTGTAATGCAAGATGAACTTCTTTTCATTCCCGCCGCCGGTGTAGGAATCAAATTCCTGGGTGTCGTCGCCGGTGCCGAGGGTGGCGAGGGTGACGGCCTGGGTTTCACCCCGGGCGAAGATCGCCGAACCATGGGCGCGGGGCAGAATGCCCACTTCGCTGCTGATCGGGCGGACGGTGTCAAAATTCCGGCCGTCCAGGCGTTTGCCGTGGTCCAGAATCAAACTGCGCACCGCTTCTTTTTGGATGTAATAAAACGCGTCTTTGACGACGAAATCGTTCACTTTATCCGCGCCAAATTTGGTGGTCAGATCCGCGCCCACTTCGTCCTGAATGGCTTTGCAGGCCAGTTCGCGGGCGAGTTTGCCGGGGGTCAACAGGGCGGGCACGAAACGGTCGCCGGCCTGTTTCTTGGCCTCGGCCAAAATTTCGTCCGGGACGATGTTCAGGGTGATTTCGCGTTTTTTCTTGCCGGCCTTGGCGGCGAGTTCCTTCTGGGCCGCAATCAAGGGCACGCAGCAGGCCTGGCCGAACACCAACGCGGAGTTGAAATCCGCCTCGGTGATTTCCTTGGCCGCGCCTTCGTACATGACGATGTCATGCTCGTTGCCGACGTAAACCAGGTCCAGATCGCTCTCCGCCATCTCGGCGTGCGTCGGATTGGCGACGAATTCGCCACCGATGCGGCCCACGCGCACGGCGCCCAACGGACCGGCCCAAGGGATGTCACTGACCATCAGGGACGCGCTCGCGCCGATGATGCTCAAAATGTCGGGGTCATTCTCGCCATCAGCGCTCAAGACCACGGTTTGCACCTGGACTTCGTTGTACCAGCCTTTGGGGAAGAGGGGACGAATCGGGCGATCGGTCAAACGGCAGGTGAGAATTTCTTTTTCGGTCGGACGGCCTTCGCGCTTGAAGTAACCGCCGGGGAATTTGCCCGCGGCCGCGGCTTTTTCGCGGTAATCCACGGTGAGGGGGAAGAAATCCTGGCCAGGTTTGGCCTTCGTCGCGGCCACGGCGGCCACAATGACGATCGTTTCGCCGAGTTGAATGGTAACGGCACCGTCGGCCTGTTTGGCCAGCTTGCCGGTTTCGATGGTAATCTGCTTGTCGCCCACCTGGGCGGTTATTTTGTCTGACATACGGTTGGGATCCACCACCTCCAGAGAAACTTCAGTCAAACCCGGAAGGGGTCGGAGTTGAATGAAATTGCCCGAAGATGGCGGAATTTTAAGCGCGAGATTGTTTTGGTTTGGTTGAGGAATCAGACCGGTCGCGAGGCCGGCCCAAGTCCGGAAAACGGAGGGCGGAATGCCCGCAGGGCACGCCGCACCCCCATCGCAAATTAATGGCGGAGTTTGAGCTTCTTGGCAACGGTCTGGTAGCGGCTCACGTCTTTGCTCTCGAGATACTCGAGGAGGCGGCGGCGCTGGCCGACCATCATCAGCAATCCGCGGCGGGAGCTGTGGTCTTTCTTGTTCGTCTGCAAATGCTCGGTCAAATGGTTGATGCGGTGGGTCAACAACGCAATCTGGACATCGGCGGAACCGGTGTCTTTGGCATGCACTTTAAATTGTTCGATCGTCTTTGTCTTGGCTTCCATATCAATTAGAGCGGAATAGAATATTTGTTAAATTAACCCATGTAAAGTCTTTTTAAGACGTTAAAGTGGATAAAAATGTCCAGTTTCAAACTGGATGGGAGTTGGCGTTCAACCAAGCCGCCAATGGCGCCTCGGTTAGCTCGCCAGCGGCCAAAGCCAGTATTTGGAGGGCGGCATCCGCCTCCCCGGCGGTAAACTGGCAGCCATTCCGCTCCAAAAACCCCGCGCCAAGCATAAACCCGCTGCGCTTGTTGCCGTCAATGAACGGGTGATTTTTGACCACTCCAAAGATATAGCTGGCAGCCAGTTCCGCCATGGTCGGCTGGCCATGGGCAAATAATTGCCTCGGTTTCGCCAGTGCAGAAGCCAGCAAATTGGCATCACGGAGACCCAGGCTGCCCCCACATTGAGACAGCATCATGTCATGCAACGCCAAGCACTCCTCTCCCGTCAGCCAATACGGCTCCTTCATTTGGCCAGTTCGCGCAAGGTGTTGCGATAGCGCCGGGATAAAGCGTCAAAAACCGCCATGGTCTGGTCAAACTCGGGGTTTTTGGTGGTCAAACGAATGCCGTCCTGAGATTCGGTCACCGTCAAGATATCCCCCTCCCCGGCTTTCAAATGCTTGAGCAATTCTTTTGGCAACACCACCCCCACGGAATTACCAATCTTTCGGAGTTTTAATTCCAAGATCATAAGTTTATTGTAATCACAATTGTTATAACGACAAGGTGCTTCAAAAAGCCCGTAGCAGGCAAGCGCCAATTGACACCCCCAAACGGTTCCATTATGGTATTGTCATGGCGGATTACACGCTTAAAAATATTCCAGACGATATTTACCAGCGGACGCAAGCGGCGTCGGAGAACAGTTGCCGCTCGCTCAACCAGGAAATTATTTACCGTTTGCGCCGTTCTTTTGACGCCGAGGACGCCCGCCTGACGGCCGTCCACGCCAAATGGGTGATGGAAGCCATGGCCTCCGGCCCGGCCATGACCCTGGAAATGTCCGCATTGGATGCCGCTTTTGAGCGGGGTGTGAAGCGGGCCAAGGCCCGCCAAGAAGACCAGTGAAGCTGACCTTCCGGCCACAGTTTTTGGTTGATGTTGACGAGTGCGCGGATTATCTGACCACCGAGGCGGGCGAAACCGTGGCGTTGGCTTGGTATGAATCGCTCAAAAAAGCTTTGACCCAGATTCAAGAGGTGCCGGAAATTGGTCGGCTCCGGCAGGATTTGCCGATGGCGGGCATCCGCACCCTGAATCTGCGCAAATACCCCAATTACCTCGTCTTCTACCGGCTGGAAAAGGATGCGATTGAACTATTGCGGGTGCGGCAGGGGATGATGAATCTGCCGGAATTGTTTTCCGAATGAGGGGACGCTGGGAGGCGGGGCAAACTTGTATTTGCCATGGTTGACAGCTTGGAAAAACTGAAAGACCATTGGTGTAGGTGGGGAATAATTAAATAAAAATCAGGGTAAAATACCTGCTAGGTCAAGCCTATTGATTCATGAAAAGTCTGCCAAGATTGCCGTCATAGTTCTGGTATTGCTCTCGGAGCTTGTATGGGCAGCGTGGCCCCGCTTGGGTCATGGAGCGGTTGCTGACGAGCCTTACCGGCACAGTGAACGAATGGTCGCGATGGCTGCATGGCTCAACCACGAGTCGCCTGCGACGAAAGCAGCTTTTGATGCCGAGGTTGAGCTGCTTGACAAATACATGGCTAGGAGAACTGCGTACATTCTGGTTGGCGGACTTGTTTTTAATGCTGCCTGGATTTATTTGTTCTGGAGAAATCGAACGACAATGACGGCGGATTAACAGGCTGAAGCAAACCACCGCTGTCGCGAGTTGGAGGATGCTGCTCCTCTTCCATAGGTCACATCGAGCCAAATAAATAATTCTAAAAAAGTAGCAAGGTTGCATCTTTTCACTTCCCAAACTGCTGATAAAATAGAGTTTTTTTGTGAGCGCCTCCCCTCCCCCGCCCTCCCCTCCATTTCTGAAATGGAGGGGAGGGAGCAGAATTATTGGGGGTGGTACCCAGGGCGGCCCTCGCGATGCTCGGTTGCCCTGGGCTGTTCTTTTTCGCCCTTATCAGGGCTGGGAAAAAGTGGTTTTCAATCGACAGGTTTTGGACGTTCCCCCTTACCACAGCCCCTCGCTTGGCGAGCGGTAGAATAATCAGCCGATGCAATGCTGCCCATGGTTCATGATGATGGGACGTCGGTCTGCAAAAGCGGCAGAGGACTGCGCGCACTCCAGGACGCTTCGCGTAGTCGCAGGGTGGCCGGCAAAAGGAAAATGGCCAGACTACGATAGTCTGCTGTCTACGGCCCGCGCTGATAAACCCGCACCCAGTCGATCTCGTAACGGAGAGGGAACTGGGTCGTTGAGGGATCGCCGCCGGAGTCACCGCCGATGGCCTGGTTGAGGATGATATATTCGGGACGCCGGAACGGGTTGCCCTCATCCGCGTTATCGGCCTTCGCCAGTTTGAGATGATTCATCAGGCGGCCGTCAAGGCGGAGTTCGATCTGCTTTTCATCCCAAACCATCGTCCAGATGTGGAATTGCCGCGACCAGGCTTCACCGCCCAATTTATCGAGCGGATGCCTGCGGGCCAGCCAGCAGGTGAGGCCATTGGTCTGCCAACCGAGGTTCGCCAGCACATTGCCGGTGTAATATTCCATGATGTCAATCTCGCCCCCGGCGGGCCAGTAGATGTCCGGATCGGCGCCGAGCGTCCAGAAAGCGGGCCAGCTCCCCGACCGGGTGTCAATGCGCGCGCGCATTTCGAATTTTCCGTACTTAAACTGGTGCAACCCGCGCGTGGTGAGGCTGGCGGAGGTGTACTCAATCATCTTGCGTGATGACCGCCAGTCGTCGCTATCGCGATCAAATTGCGGGTTGGGCTTGGATTCGCGGCGGGCTTCGATGATGAGCAGGCCATTGGTGCACCAGGCGTTCTCCGGTTGATACCATTGCCGCTCGTGGTTGCGGGCGAAGCCATGCTCGAAATTCCAGTTGGCGGGACTGGGCGGGCCGTTGGTATCGAACTCATCATGCCAGACGAGCCGCCACTCTTCCGCCCCTTGGGCGGGCAAGAGGCCGAGGGCGAAGCTAACCAACAGGATCAAGGCACGTGTCATCAAGTGCCGGAACAGACGAACAGGGGACGGGGAAGGTTGCGGGATATATTCTTAAGTTGGGCACAGGGAGAACCACTCTTAAGGGAGGCCAAGGAGCAAAATAAGGTTGCCGGCTGGCGCACGCAAAGCGGGGTGGCTCCCGCAGCACGGGATTACCCCCCGCAGTCCAAGGAGCGGGACAGCAATCGAATGGTGAATGACTCCCGTCATCGCCAGCAACACCTTGGACTGCGGTGGCAGAGCGGCAGCGGCGACACCGCTTTGGGAGGGGCGGTTTATGGAGTCTCAACCCCGCTGCCACCGCCAAAACAAGCCGCGCTTGGTCTCCCCCGTTAGTTTAAACCGTTCCGCCATCCGGAGCCCTTCCACCCAGAAAATCTCCCCGTGGACGGTGGCAACCAGCAATTCGCGGCGGCGGTCGCGCGGGATTTTGGCGTTGGTGAACAGGTCCTGTAATTTTACGGGACTGGCCATGCCCAAAGGCTGGAAGCGGTCGCCGGCCCGCCAGTGACGAAGGGTCACGGAATCACCGACCCTGGCGGCATCATAGATTTCCTGCCCCGGCGTGGGCGAGAGGGGGATGGGCCAGGGCCCGGCTGACTTGCGTGCCCAGGTGATTTTCACTCCGGCAAACCCGGCCTGACCAGAACGTCCGGTTAGTTGGAGCACGCGTTCCTCGGGGTTAAAGACCGTGGCGGGTGAGGGCGACACGAGTTTTACCCTGCCGGCGGCATCCCGCACGGCGAACAGATTTAATCCGGTGTTCACCGGGCGACCGGCGGTTTCGCGGAGTTGCTCCACCAGCTCGAAATCCAGCGGCAGGCCCAGCTTGGGGAGTTGGGATTGGATCACCCGGCGTTGCACGGCCACGGGCAGCTTCGCAAAGGCGGGCGACTTGGATTTGAGCCATTGCGCGGCCAGGTCGCCGGCCAGGTCGGCTTCGGCGCGGGCAATTTTCATGGCCCGCAACACGGTGCGGTTGAGGCCGGGCTGGTATTTGGTGCGCAGCAACGGCAGCAGTTCGTGCCGCACGCGGTTGCGGGGCATTGCCAGCGAGGCATTGGTGGCATCGGTCCGGAAGGGAACACCCACGTCTTGCGCATACGTCTCCAACTCCACTTTGGACAGGTCCAGCAGGGGGCGAACCAAGGTAATCCTAGGATCCATGGGTGACGGGGACCGCCACTTCATCCCGGCGAGCCCCTCGCCACCCGCGCCGCGCAAGAGGCGCAGGAAAAACAATTCCACCTGGTCATCGGCATGGTGGGCGAGGGCAATGGTGGCCATCCCGCCCGCCCGGGCCGTCCGGGCCAAAAATTCATGGCGCAACTTGCGCGCGGCCATTTCGAGGGACAGACCGGATTTTTTGGCGAAAGCGTTCACATCCCCCTGCCCCACCGTGATGGGCAGATTCAGGGCTGCCGCTGTATGACGAACCAGCGCGGCATCGCGGTCGCTGTTGCGTCCGCGCAACTGGTGATTAAAATGGGCCACAGTCAACTGCCAGCCCCACTCCGGCGCGAGCGTGTTTAAAATATGGAGCAAGACCATGGAATCCACCCCGCCGGAAACGGCGACCAGTAATGCGTCGCCGCGACCGAGGCCGCACCGCCCCGGCAAGTCCGCCGCCACCCGTTGAAGCAAACTGGTCACCCGGGCAGGATACGCATCGGAAAGGTTCATGCAAGCCGCACCAAGGCCGGTCGGCCGGTTATGATTTCGTGAAGGACCGGGCAGCCCCAACTTTAAGCCAACGAATAGAGCGACACCACCTTAAGCTCCTTCACCCGGAACATGGGTTTGCTGGGTTTTTCCGACGTGACAAACTCCGTCACGCCCTGCCGGATGGCGGCGGCGATTTGCAAGGCATCCGGGCCGGCGAGACCGTATTGGCCGGCCAAACGTTCCGCCGCTTTGCCCAGCGCCTCGCTCAAGCACTCACAATGCACCACGCCGGCAAAATGGGTCGCATAAAATTCTTGTTCGGACCGGTTCTTTTCATGCCGGGCTTGGGGCAGGGTTTCCAACATGACCAATTCGGAGGTGTAAAACTCCCGGGTATCATCCGTGAGCACCCGCAATGCCGCATCCGAAATCGGGGTGCGACGCCAGGCAGCCAGTAAAACGCCGCTATCCAGGAACGTCTTCAAAAATTTCTCCCCCGGCGCCCGCTGAATTCACGGTCGAACTCAGTCTCAGACAGCTCCGGCCCGCGGGCTTTTTTCCCTTTCTCAAGGATGGCGGCGAACTTCCGTCCCAGCGGGGTGGTGGGCTCCCATTTGGGCTGCTGCTGCCGGGAAATTTTTTCCTCCAAGGCCTGAATAATAAACCGGCTGCGACCATTCCCGGGAGCGGGGAGTCCTTCCAAAATCCGGGCGGGCGCTTTAAAACTGATGGTCGTTGCCATTTTGGTCATACCAATTAGTATTACCATGGCTATAAAGGGGTGTCCAACCGCACAACTCCTCGATTTTATCAGTTTTATGCTTCGCGCCTCCCCCCTCAATCCCCCCCAAATCGGAGTTCGACTTTGCCGGATTGTGGGCCAAAATAAATAGTAGAATATGTGTTTCCCCAGTTCCCGCACCCGGCGTGGCTTTGTGATCAAGTCCGGCAACGGCAATAGATATTTCCGCCTGGCGGGCGCGCTGTTGGCACTTTGCCTGGCCACAATCACCGGATGGTCGGCTCCCCAGCAGACGCTGCGCGGCCAGCGGCCTCCGGCGGTGGCGCGATTGCAAGCCCTGCGCCGGCTGGAGTCCACCAATGTGCTGCACCTGGCCATCGGGCTGCCGTTGCGGAACCAGGCCGCCCTGACCAACTTGCTGCGCGACCTCTACGACCCAGCCAGTCCCCATTACCGGCACTTCCTGACCCCGGTGGAATTTGCGGACCAGTTTGGCCCTTCAGCGGCGGATTATCAGGCCGTGGCGGAATATGCCCGGTCCAACGGGTTCCGGATCGAGGGGACGCATCCCAACCGGATGGTGCTGGATGCCAGCGGCCCGGTGCCCGCCATTGAGAAGGCATTTCATGTGAATATGCAGGTGTATCACCACCCAACCGAGGCGCGGGAGTTTTTCGCGCCGGACGCGGAGCCGGAGTTGGCGCTGGCCGTGCCGGTGGTGCACATCGGCGGACTGGATAACTTCGTGGCGCCCCATCCGCTGAATCATCCGCAACCCGCCGCCAGCGCGCAGACCGGGCCGGTGCCCGCCTCCGGTTCCGGGCCCTCCGGCACTTATGCAGGCGGGGATTTTCGCGCGGCCTACGTGCCGGGGGTGACCAACACCGGAGCGGGCCAGGCGGTGGGTCTGCTGGAGTTTCAGGGTTATTATACCAGCGATATCACGGGCTATGAATCCAGCTATGGCCTGCCCAACGTGCCGCTCAACAACGTTCTCCTGGGCGGCCTGGCCAGCATCACGACGGATGCCGGGGGTGCCGAGTGCCCGCTGGACATTGAGATGGCCATTTCCATGGCCCCGGGACTCGCGCAAGTGATTATTTACTGCACCACCCGCTCGGGTAATGCCGACGATGTTCTGAACCGCATGGCCACGGACAACCTCGCCAAGCAGTTGAGCGCCTCGTGGCTGATCGGGTCAGACGCGACCTCGCTACAGATTTATCAGGAATTTGCGGCGCAAGGGCAGTCGTACTTCAATGCCTCGGGGGACAATGACGCCGGCAGCTCCGCGGCGCCGGTGGATGAGGACGCGCCTTACATTACGGTGGTGGGCGGAACGACCCTGAGTACGACGGGCGCGGGCGGTTCGTGGTCTTCCGAGACGACGTGGAACTGGGGCGGCGGCACGGGGAGCACCGGCGGGGTGAGTCCGACTTACGGCATCCCCCCCTGGCAGCAGGGCATCAGCATGGATACCAACCTGGGTTCGGTCTTCATGCGCAATGTGCCGGATGTGGCCATGACCGCGAATAATATTTGGGTGCGGTATAACAACGGCGGCAGCGGGAGCTTTGGGGGCACGAGTTGCGCCGCCCCCTTGTGGGCGGGCTTTCTGGCGCTGGTGAACCAGCAGGCGGTGGCCAACAACCTGCCCACCGCCGGTTTTATCAACCCCACCATTTATGCGCTCGGCAAGAGCAGTGCCTATGCGCAGGATTTTCATGACATCACGACGGGTAACAACACCCAACCCACCAGCCCGAACAAATACTACGCCGTGCCCGGTTACGATCTCTGCACGGGCTGGGGCACGCCGACGGGCCGGAACCTTCTCAACGCGCTGGCAATGGGGCCGGTGAATCCATTGATGATTACGCCGACCAATGGGCTGGCCATGGCCGGGCCGGTGGGGGGCTCGTTTGTACCCGCGAGCGCCACATTCAACCTGGCCAATTTTGGCGGCACGGCCTGTGCGTGGTCATTGCTTAACACTTCCACTTGGTGCTCGGTCTCGCCCGCCAGCGGCAGCCTGGCCCCAGGGAGTACGCAGAGCGTGACCGTTACGGTGACCGGCGCGGCAGCGGGTCTGACGGCCGGGTTTTATCCGGTCACAATGGTGTTTACCAACACTGGCACGACTTATGCGCAAACACGATCGGTCACCCTGGCCGTGGGCCAGGGCTTGATTTGGGACAGCAGTGCCGGCGGCGGGGCGCCCGTGGATGGCGGCGGCACCTGGGCGGATGCGAGCTCGGGTAATGGCACCAACAATTGGTGGGATGGCAGTGAGGATGATCTGTGGACCAATACCGCCCCCGGAGTGGCGACCTTCGGAGCTAATTCAGGCGCGGCCGGGAATGTCCTGCTGGGCGGATTGGTAACGGTGGCGGGACTCAATTTTCTCCCAGCAGGCAGCGGGAACTACAGCCTCTCCGGCAACGGCTACACCCTGACGCTGGACGGGGATATCACGGCCAATGCTTCGGCCAGCATTATCGCGCCCGTCACGCTGGGACTGCCGGCCGTGTTCTCCGTGGCCAGCGGACAGTCACTGGCAATCAACGGGCTGCTCAGCGGCGGCGGCGGCAACAACCTGACGGTTAATGGCCCCGGGACGGTCAGTCTCACCGCCGTGAACAATACCAGTCCGGCCAGCGGCATGGCGGGGACGGTGACGGTGAATTCCGGCACCCTGTCCGTGAACAGCAGCGGTAGTCTTTACGGAGCACTGGGCAATGTGGCGGGCATCACGGTGGGAGCGGCGGCCACCTTGAATTTAGCGGGCAACAATGCCCTGTCCGGCTCCAGTGGTCCGCCCCGCAATATAACCCTCAATGGCGGCGTGCTGGCGGATCCGGGCACGGGCAATCAGGCCATTGGTCAGTTGACGCTCAATGGGGGTGCGGTGACAGGCCTGGGCAACAACTCGGTCGGCAGTTTCAATTTGAAAGGCGATTGCGTGGTCAACGCGAATGCCACGATTAGCGCCCAGAACGTCACCCCGGCGGATGCCGCGAGTTTTGCCATCAACAGCGGCACGACCCTGACCATTTCGGGCACGCTCATCGGCGGTGGCAGCTTGAATGCCAGCGGACCGGGCACCCTGGTGCTCACGGCGACCAATGGTTACAAGGGCACCACCACGAATTTGACGGGCACGCTGCAACTTGGCAACGGCGGCGTGGGGGGCAGCCTGGGTTTCGGCCAGCTCGTCAACGCCGGCACATTGCAATTCAACCGCAGCGACAGCTTCACCTGGGCCACCCCGGTGAGCGACACTTACTTTAGTGGGACGCTGGTTAAATTAAACACCAACACCATCACGCTCACCGCCACGAACCAGTTTTTGAACAGTGGCGCCTCGGTGCAGGTCAACGGCGGCATGTTGCAACTCAATCCGACGGGCGGTCTACTGTGCGGCGGGCAATTTTGGATCGCCCAGAACACGGTGACCGGGGCTTGCCTCATCAACGGGGGCACGCTGATTTCCAGCAACTGGCTGGTGGTCGGACGCAACAGCCCGGCCGCGCAGGGAACCCTGACGCTTAACTCCGGATTCATCCAGGAGACGGGGAACGGCGGCGATATCGTCATGGGTTCGCTGGGGGCCACCGGCACGCTTAACGTGAATGGCGGCGTGCTTTCCAACAACACGGCGATCTGGCTGGGAGAAAACTCAACCGGCCGGGGCACCGTGAATCTGAATGGCGGGCTGGTGCAGGCCACGCAGGTCACCCGCGCGACCTCACCGGGGGCCAGCGCCATTCTGAATTTCAACGGCGGCACGCTGCAAGCGGTGACCAACCAGCCGGCCTTTCTGGCCATTGACGCCGCCAACGTGGACTCGGGCAATGCCATTATTGATGATGGTGGTTATGCGGTGGTCATCAGCCAGGGGCTGCTGAACGGCGGCGGCGGTGGTGGCCTGGTCAAGAATGGGGCGGGCACGCTGACCCTCACTGCCACCAACACCTACACCGGGCCCACCACGGTGAACGCCGGCACGCTGGTGGTGAGTCCCGATCCGATCCTGCACCTGTCTTTTGACAATGTGAGCGGCACCAATGTGATTAATGATGGCACGGGCGGCAGCGCCTTGAATGGCGTGCTCACCGGGACGGCCACCATTGTGGCCGGCGGACGTTACGGCAATTGCCTGAGCATTCCCTCCGGGGCGGCCAACGCGGCGTATGTGTTGATTAACAATCCGGTGGTGGCGATGACCGGGGCCGCGAGTTGGACCATTGGCATGTGGGTCAAGACAGCCACGGCGGGCGGGGTGTATGCGTACCAGGGCTCGGGCGGCTGGACCACAGGAAACATGACCTTCTATTTGAACCAGGGTTCCGATGGCGGTCTGGGCACCCACGCGGGCGGGGTTAGCTATTCCCAGGGCTGGGAACAGGGCACGGGCGCCCTGAATAACAACACCTGGCATTTTGTGGTGATGACGTGCAATGGCACCACCAAGACGATGTATCTGGATGGTAATGTGGACGCCATTCGCTCCAGTTGGGCGGCGAACACCGGGGTGGGCAGTCAATTGTGGATTGGCGGTTCACCGGACACCGGCGACCAGGATGTTGGCCTGGGTGGGTTGATTGACGAGGTGTATATGTTTGGCCGGGCATTGAGCCAGGCGGAGGTGCAGTCCCTGATGTCGTCCAACAAACTGGGCAACCACCAGGTTTTGCCACCGGCCACGGCATTAACGCTGGCGGCGGGTTCGACGTTTAACATGAGCAGCTTGTCGCAGACCGTGGGCTCGCTGGCGGGCGCGGCCGGCAGCAGTGTGCTGCTGGGAACCGGCACCAACACGAGCAACCTCACGCTGGGTGGCGTGACGAATTCGGTATTCGCGGGCACCATCAGCGGCACCGGTGCGGTGACGAAAAATGGCGGCGCCACGTTCACGCTGGCCGGAGCGAACACGTATGCGGGTGCCACGATTATTAATGGCGGCACTCTGGGTTTTGGCCAGAGCAACAACAGCAATCTGGTTGCCACCTTGCAACCGCTGTTGTGGTTTACTTTCAGCCAGGTTGGCGGCGGGGTAGTGACGAATCTCGGCACCGGCGGCAGCGCGCTCAACGGCAAACTCACCGGCACCGCGGGTATTTCCGCCGGCGGGCGCTACGGTAATTGTCTGAGCATTCCGTCCGGGGCGGCCAATGCCGCTTATGTGCTGGTGAATAATCCCGTCGTGGCCATGACCGGCGCGGCGAACTGGACCATCGGCATGTGGGTGAAAACGGCCACGGCGGGCGGGGTTTACGCGTATCAAGGCTCCGGTGGCTGGGCCAGTGGCAACATGACGTTTTATTTAAACCAGGGGTCCGACACCGGGCCGGGCACCCGGGCCGGCGGGGTCAGCTACGCGCAAGGCTGGGAGGAGGGCAGTACTGCCATCAACAATAACATCTGGCATTTTTTGGTGATGACTTGCAACGGCACCACCAAAACCATGTATCTGGACGGCAATGTGGATGCCATCACGTCCAGTTGGGCGGCCAATACGGGCGTGGGCAGCCAACTATGGATTGGCGGTTCGCCGGACACGGGCGACCAAGATGTCGGACTGGGTGGCTTTATTGATGAGGTTTACGTCTTTAACCGGGCCTTGAACCAAACTGAGGTTAAAAATCTCATGGGCAATCAGCCGGTGGACCCGGTCATCACCACCTACGGACAGCTCCCGCCGGCTTCGCCGGTGAACCTGGCGGCGGCGGGCACGCTGGATCTGTCGGGGGCCACTCAAACGGTCGCATCACTGGCGGATGGCAGCGGGGGCGGCGGGTTGGTGACCAACAGCTCCGGCACGTCGTGTTTGCTGGTGTTGTCCAACGTCACGGCCACGACCACCAGCTTTAGCGGGGCCGTTAGTGACGCCGCGGCGGCCAGCACGCTCGGGCTCACCCTGTCGGGCAAGGGCACGCAGGTTTTGGCCGGAACCAATCTTTACACCGGCCCCACGACGTTGAATGGCGGGACATTGGTGGTGAACGGCTCCCTGGGTGCCAGTCCAGTAACGGTCAATGCAGGCACACTGACGGGCACCGGCACTTTCAATGGCCCCGTGACGGTGAATGCCGGGACCCTAGCTCCCGGGCCAGCCGCATGGGGATCGCTCACCTTCAACGACAGCCTGAGCTTTAATGCGGCGGCGACCAACCTCATGAAAATCAACCGCACCCAGCAAACCAACGATGTTTTGCAGGTCAACGGACAGTTGGCTTTTGGAGGCACCCTGGTGGTGACGAATTTCGCCGGCAACTTCGTGGCGGGCGACCAGTTCAAGTTATTCACCGCCGGGAGTTTCGCGGGTGCCTTTGCCAATGTGTCACCCGCGATCCCGGGTCCCGGACTGGCTTGGAACACCAGCACCATTGGGGTGGATGGCACCTTGCGCGTCGCGGCGGCGGTCCCGCCGGTGATTGGGAGTTTCACCAACGCGGGCGGGGCTTATGTGCTGAGCATCACCGGCGGCCCGGCCGGCTCGCCGTGGCGGGTGCTGGCTTCCCCGGACCTGACCGTGCCGCTGGCCAATTGGACGCCGGTTTGGACCAACGTGTTTGACGGGAATGGCAATGGCCAGTTTACCAATACCATCGATCCAACGACAGCCCAGGTCTTCTTCGACATCGTGGTGCCGTGAGGCCATTGGGGGCAACGAGCCCGGCCGGATGACCACTGGATAACAAAAAAGGCGCAAGGTGAAATCACCTTGCGCCTCGTGAGTAAAGCAATGACTAGGTCAGCACGATCTTGTCGCCGTCTTTGAGGGTGACGATGGCCTTCTTCCAGTTGGAAGTGGTGCCGGCTTGCGCGGTGCGCTTGCGGCGGGCCTTGCCACGGACATTAAGCGTGTTAACGCCGGTGACCTTGACCTTGAAGAGTTCCTGAACCGCCTGGCGGATCTGGGTCTTGTTGGCGCGGGGATCGGCCACGACAGTGTACTGGTTGTACTTCTCGCTCTGGCGCGTGCCTTTTTCCGTCAAACGGACGGTCCGGATAATTTCAAAAGCGTTCATGTTATTCCTGGGTCAAACGGGCTTCAACTTTTTCAAACGCGCTCTTGGTGAACACGAGTTTGTCAGGCCGCAGCACGTCATACGTGTTCAGCGAGTCGCTGGTGGTCAACGCCACGTTGACCACATTGCGGGCGGCCAGCGTGAGGTTTTTGTCCGCGCCGTTGGAGACGATGAGCGTGGAGCCCAGGCAATCCAGCGCGAGGATGATATTGTTAAATTCGCGGGTCTTGGGGGAGGCCAGCTTCAGGTCATCCACCACGACCACATCACCCGCCTTGAGGCGCTCGCTGAGCGCTTTGCGCAGGGCGAGGGAACGGGTCTTTTTGGAGATTTTCTTGGCGAAATCGCGGGGCTTCGGTCCGAAGACCACGCCGCCACCCGCCCAGAGAGGCGAGCGGAAGGAACCGGCGCGGGCGCGGCCCGTGCCTTTTTGCTTCCAGGGTTTCTTGTTCGTGCCGGCAACGTCACCAACGGTCTTGGTGCAGGCCGTACCGCTGCGCTGGGCGGCCTGATAGGCCACCACGGCATCGTGCACCGCCTGGGTGCCCCGGCCGTTTTCCACCAGCGCAAACTTGACTTCAAGCTCGCCCTGGTCTTTGCCAGTAATGTCTTTAATTGAAATTTTCATGGCCGTTCGTTACTTCTTGGCGTCGTTTTTGGCTTCGGCCTTCTTGGCGTCAGCAGCGTTCTTTTTGGCGTCTTTCTTGCTGATGGCCGCAACCGGCGCCTTCCAGCCCTGCGGACGTTTCTTGGCTTCGCGGATCACGACGTAGTCGCCTTCAGCACCGGGAATGGAGCCTTTGATGAGCAGCACGTTATCCGTGTCGCGCACTTGGATGATCTGCAAATTCTGGGTGGTGCGGGTAACCTGACCCATGTGACCGGGCATCTTCATGCCGCGCATGACGGTACCGGGGAAGAGGCGCTGACCAATGGCGCCGCTGCGGCGATGCCAGCCTTTGGCACCGTGGGTGGCGTCGCCACCAGCAAACTTATGGCGCTTGACCACACCTTCAAAGCCCTGGCCCTTGGTCGTGCCAATGGCATCGATGAAATCTCCAGCGGCGAACAAATTCGCGCCGAGCACATCACCCGGCTTGACGTCCTTGGTGAAATTGCGAAATTCGCGGATGCGTTTGACAGCCACGCCGTTCTGCTTCTTGATGTGACCGAGCAGGGCCTTGGTGAGGCGCTGTTCCTTCTGGTCATCAAAGCCGAGTTGCACGGCGTTGTAACCGTCCTTGCCGGCCTGCGTTTTGACTTGCAGGACGCGGTTGGGACCGGCGAGCACCACGGTGACGGGCGTGACCCGGCCGGCGGCGTCATAGACGCGCGTGTGGCCCAGTTTCTTGGCGAGTAATCCGATAGGCATAATATTAAATGGTAAGGGTTCGCCTCAGATTTTGATGGTGATGTCCACACCGGCGGGCAGATTGAGTTTCTTCAATTCGTCCACCGTCTTGGCCGTCGGATCCAGGATGTCAATCAGGCGCTTGT
Source organism: uncultured Verrucomicrobia subdivision 3 bacterium (assembly GCA_903895255.1). Lineage (GTDB taxonomy): Bacteria > Verrucomicrobiota > Verrucomicrobiia > Limisphaerales > UBA11358 > UBA11358. The sequence continues at coordinate 63,539 of CAITTG010000078.1, read as the reverse complement.
GCGTGCGCTGCTCGAAGGTTTCCTGGGATTTTTTGTCCGAGTGCGGTGAGCGTTGAACCGTGAAGCGTTCCACCCGCGTGGGGAGGGGGATGGGGCCGGCTACCCGGGCGCCCGTGCGCTTGACAGTGTCCGCGATTTCTCGCGCGGATTGGTCGATGACCCGGTGGTCAAAAGCCTTGAGACGAATACGAATGCGTTGTCCAGCCATACAAAGAGCGATTGTCTGTTAATGGTTAACTAAATTTAAACCGCCGTCGAAAACGAAAGCGGACGTGGATACTAACACACTGGCCAGAGCGTGCAATATATTTTTAAAATATTTTTCAGTGCTCTCGCAGCGCCACTCTTGGGCGCCAAATCCCCGGCGCCAAAAAGATTGCCAAACGGTCCGGGGCCCCTTAATTGATGGGAAATGAATTTGCGTCACAAAATGAGCCATTGGCTGCGGGCTCCCCTGCCCTGTTCATGGGGTCAAAGCCTGCTGCCAACCCTAATACTCCTCATGGGCATGGCCGCCCGGGCGGAACTCACCACCAACCAGCATGATTACCCCGTCAAACCGGTGCCCTTCACCGCCGTGCGTCTGAACGATGATTTTTGGGCGCCACGCATCGAGACGAACCGGCTGACGACCATTCCCTATGCCTTTCAGAAATGCGAGGAAACCGGGCGCATGGATAACTTTGCGCGCGCCGCGCGCGTGCTTCACGGGGAAACGGAAACCAACCTCAACGCGCCCGGTTATCCATTTGACGACACCGACCCTTATAAAGTGCTGGAGGGCGCGTCCTACGCGCTGGCGGTGCATTCCGATCCCGCCACCTCGACCTACACTGACAACCTGATTGAGCTGATTGCCTCCGCGCAGGAACCGGATGGTTACCTTTACACCACGCGCACCATTAATCCGCAACACCCGCATGCATGGTCGGGCACCAACCGCTGGGTGCATGAGCAGGAACTCAGCCATGAACTTTATAATGCGGGCCATTTGTTTGAGGCGGCGGCAGCCCATTACCAGGCCACCGGACAGACCAACCTGCTGGCGGTCGCCCTTCGCGAGGCCGATCTGCTCGTGACCACCTTCGGTCCCGGCACCAACCAGTTGCATTACTGGCCGGGTCACGAAATTGTCGAAATGGGGCTGGTCAAACTGTACCGGGCGACGGGCAACACGAATTACCTGGTCCTGGCGAAATATTTTATTGATGACCGGGGCAGCCGTCCGGGCGGCGATGACTACCATCAATCCCGCATCCGGCCGGTCAACCAGACCGAAGCCGTTGGCCACGCGGTGCGCGCCGGTTATCTCTATAGCGGCCTCACGGACGTGGCCGCGCTCACGGGCGATCCGCAATATTCCCGCGCGGTGGATGCCATCTGGGAGAACTGCGTGGGTAAAAAGCTCTATCTGACCGGTGGCATTGGTGCCCGCGCAGCCGGTGAGGCGTTTGGGGCCAACTATGAATTGCCCAACCGCACCGCCTATTGCGAAACCTGTGCCGCCGTGGCCAATGATTATTGGAACCAGCGCCTGTTCCTGCTCCATGGTGACGCCAAGTACGTGGACGTGCTGGAGCGCGCGCTCTACAATGGTCTGCTCTCCGGGGTTTCCCTGGACGGCACCAAATTCTTCTACCCAAATCCCTTGGAATCCGCCGGTGACAATGAACGCAGTCCGTGGTTTGGCTGCGCCTGCTGCCCGGGGAACATCACCCGTTTCATGGCCTCGGTGCCCGGTTACTTCTACGCCGAATCGGGCGACAGCCTCTACGTGAATTTATTCGCCACCGGCACCGCCGAGGTGACCCTCGATAATGGGGTGGAACTCAAAGTCCTGCAAGAAACCCGGTATCCCTGGGATGGTAACATCAAAATGACGATCCTACCCGAAAACAAAGCCACGTTTACCGTGCGGGTGCGGATTCCTGGCTGGGCGCAAAATCAACCGGTGCCCAGCGATCTCTACACGTTTCTGACGCCGGCGAAGGAATCGGTCACCTTGCGGGTTAATGGCCACCGGACGAGCTTGAAATTGGATCGTGGCTATGCGGTGCTGGATCGCACCTGGAAACGGGGTGATGTGATTGAATTAAATCTGCCCATGCCCGTGCGCCGGGTGGTGGCCAACGAACAGGTGGCGGCGGACCGCCACCGGGTGGCGCTGCAACGCGGGCCGATTGTGTTCTGCGCGGAATGGCCGGATAATCCGAACGGCAAGGTGCGCAATCTGCTGCTGCAGGATGACCAGGCCCTGACGGCCAGTTTTGAACCGAACCTGCTCAACGGGGTGGAGGTGATCACGGGTGAGGCAACCCTGATGGGCAAGAACGGGGCCACCGGGCCGCTGCAACCTTTCAAAGCCATCCCCTACTACGCCTGGGCCAATCGCGGCAAAGGCGAGATGGCGGTTTGGCTGGCAGATTCTACAGCAGCGTTGCCGCCGGTGAAAAAGTGAAATTGAAATTTTTCGTTTTTTGGGGTTATTTTGTTATTTTGTTATTTTTTTAAATCTTTCTTTTAAAGTCACTTGCGTTGTTAGCAAGAGGCTGGCGGGGCGGTGGGTGACAAAGAAAGTTCGAGAAACTTCAAGTTTTTCCCGGAGGCTGGGCGCGGGGCGCGGCGGATGAGGGCGCGACGGTTCATCGCTGGGTTTTGGTACGGATGGCCGATCCGGTTTGTCATTTTGACAATCATCATGGAGGAGTTTAACGCGGGACCCTGGACATCCGCTGTCCAGGGTCCAAAATAGTTGAAATTATTTATTGGGGTGGTGGGGAGGGGAAATTGGCTTATTTTACCGGGAAAATCTTGTTTTTCCCCCGAATCGCGGCATACAGGAGGAGTAACAGGGCTCATTTTTATGATAAAATTCAAATCTGCACTCGGGATTTTGGCGGTCGTCACTCTCACCACCCATCAAGCTTGGGCGACGCTTTGTCCGCCGGGGTATTTTAGCAGCACCGGCAGCACGCCGGGGGTGCCGGCGCCGCCGGGGTATTATGTGGCGTTGAGCGGGGCGACGAGTCCCACGCCGGCTATGCCAGGGTATTTCGTGGCGACGAATGCGGCGGTAACGCAGACGCCCGCGCCAGCGGGGACGTATTGTCCGATTGCCGGGATGACGACGAACATCCCCTGTCCGGCGGGATATTACGCGCCAGCCGGGAGTGCGACTATCATTCCGGCACCGGCGGGATATTATGTGGCTGGAACTGGGCAGGCATCGGCTCAACTCGCGCCGGCGGGATACTATTGTCCGGTGGCCGGGATGCAGGCCACCATTCCAAGTCCGGCGGGGTATTATGCGCCGGCGGGTAGTGCGACGATTACCCCGGCCCCGGTGGGATATTATGCCCCGGCCGTTGCGGCGGCGGCGACGCCGGCCACTGCGGGATATTACACGCCGATTGCGGGGATGTCCCAGGCCATTCCGGCGGTGCCGGGGTATTATGTGGGTGCGTCGGCAGCGAGCAGCATGACGCCGGCTTCGGCGGGGCATTATGCGTCGGGAACTGGGCAGGCATCGGCCCAACCCGCCCCGGCGGGATACTATTGTCCGGTGGCCGGGATGCAGGCCACCATTCCAAGTCCGGCGGGGTATTATGCGCCGGCGGGTAGTGCCACAATTACCCCGGCCCCGGTGGGGTATTATGCCCCGGCCGTTGCGGCGGCGGCGACGCCGGCCAATGCGGGGTCGTACACGCCGATTGCGGGCATGTCGCAGGCCATTCCGGCGGTGCCGGGGTATTTCGTGAATGCGGCCGCAGCGAACAGCATGACGCCGGCACCGGTGGGGTATTTTGTATTGGGAAATGGGCAGGTTGCGGCCCAGCCCGCGCCGGCGGGGAGATATGCCCCGATTCCAGGGATGCAGGGGACGATTGTGCTGGGGGATGCCAATGGCGACGGAATCGTGAGCCAGGGGGAATTAAACGCGGTGCTGACGAATTATTGGTCGAACAGTCCGTGGGTGACGCTGACGAATTCCCAGCTCCTGTGCAACGGGACCTGGCAGTTTGCGCTGACGAATGCGACGGCGTGGGATTTCAGTGTGCTCGTGTCCACCAATCTGACGGGGACGAATTGGACGTATCTGGGGGTGGCGAATCCGGCGTACACGTTTGAGGATACGAATGCGGTGGCGGGAGAGCGGTTTTATCGGTTGAGGTGGCCCTAGCCCCGGTGGGGCGGAAAGTTCAAACTTCAAAATTCTGGGGAATTAACCACGGATGGACAGGTATGCACACGGATTGGCGGAAAGGGCGGCGGGCCACTAAAAGGCAGAAAAAAGCAGGGGCTTTGAACCACGAAAAACGCCAAATACGCGAACGGGAAGGGAAGCATCCAACCTCGGCCGGATACTACAGAGGGCACAAAGAAAAGAGTTGGGACGACGGAGGTCGCCGATGGGACGGAGGAGGCGGAGTTTGGCCACAGATCCATGGCAGCGCCGCCAGCACGAGCCAGGCCCACAATAATATGCGCGTGGGCGGCAGGTTCATTGCGCCGGAATGGTGATCAGGGGGAGTTTTTCATCACCGGGGGCGTCCATCATCGTGAACAGGAACATGATGGAGGTGAAGGCGCGCTTGGTACGCCAGTCATTGTCATCCACCCAAAACCACTGATCGTGGTAGTGAACGGCGGCAAAGGCGGACACGGGCTTTTTGGAGCTGCATTGGATGCGGACCGGATGCAGGCGGTCGACACCGTTGAGGCCGTCCGCACCGTCCGCGTCATTCGCGGCGGGGGCGGAGGCGAGGGCGCGGCCGGCCGTGACATCGGCCGGGGGCACCTCCGCGTAGGAGGCCATGGCGGCCATGATGAGGAGCATGGAGCGGCTGCCCACGGTGAGTTCATCCTCCGCGCCGACGGTCGGGGAGTACACCAGTTTGAATTGCTGCCGGTCCGCCGGGAGTTTGAGCAGACTGCGGATTTCCGCGATTTTATCCAGCATTTCCGGCGGCAGGTTGTCGCGCCGGAAAAACATGACCGCCGTCTCTGTCTTGTCCTTGTTTTCCTGAACACGCACGCCGACCGCGCCGGCGGCCTGCACTTCGCGCATGAGTTGCAAGACCCGGATGAAGCCGGGGTCAGCCTCGCGAATGGTGCCGGCGGTGGTGGAACGGTTATGCAGGCCATTCAAGGATTCCACGGTGAGCGCGAGCACGAAGTCGGCCGCGTAGCCGGATTGCAGCATGAAGAAGATGTTTTTGGGATCAATGGGTGTGAGGAGGCTGCGCAAAAATTTCTGCCCGGTGAGCGGTGTGTAGGTGATGGTGGGCCGGTCGGTGTAGATGGCCTGACCGGTGCCGCTGAGAAAATTCCCCTGAACGGCGCTCTCGGTGGAAAGCGTGCCACTGCCGGTGAGCCCGGTTTGCAGGGAGTAACCCGCGACCACGGAGGAGACATCAACAAAGACCGGCAGGTCCAGGTAGCGCATCTTGACGATGTTCAGGAGCGTTTGCTGCTTCCAGGAATCGGCGATGGCGGAGCTGTAATCAAAGCGGTCGCGATTGACGGTGCCGGGGCCGATGGAACTGCAGCCGGCGAACAGCGCCAGGGAGGCCACCGCGAGGCAAAGGCTGAGGCCGTGAATCAGGGAGCAAAGTCGCATCATGGGGCGTTGGGCGGGGAATTAGTGGATTTGGTTGGGGGAGCCAGGCGCGGGGCCAGAAAGCGGTACGTGAGGGCGGCCAGCAGGATGGCGACCACCAGGAGCAGGGCTTTCCGGAAGGCATCATTCACGACGTCCTGGCTGGTATTCTGGGCCTGACGAAAGACCGGGGTGATTTGCGCGGTGAGATTGGCAATATTCGTGGAGCCAATGGTTTGGTCCAGGGTAAGGAGCAACTCATTTAACTGCCGGGCCGCGGCTTCAAGTTGCGCGGCAGTCTGGGTGTAATCCTGAATGCGAAACGGTTCGGCGTTGGTGGGGGGTGGTCCGGCGGCGTTGGTCTCCCCGACACCAAAACGCTTCATCAAACCATCGAAGGTGGTGAGCGTGGTGTTCAGGGAGGAGGACATGGCGGTGCCATTGGTCAGCAGGGCGGTGACCTCCTGCTCCTGGGAATGGAGCGACTGCAAAATCGCGGCGCGCTCCGCGCTGACCTGGGCGGGAAGTTTTTCCGCGATATCGGCATAGCGATCCAAAGTGGAGGCGATCTGGGTGGAATTCGAGATCACCTGCTGCAGGGCGGGTAATTGGGTGGCGTTGTAACTCAACAATTCGGTCTGCCAGCGAAGCAAGAGGGGCATTTTTTGGGTAACATAGAGGGCCCGCTCGGCAAACAAGCGGGTCTGGGCGACCTCCTGCAGGGCGGGATCAAGGCCGGACAGGGGGTCAAGCAGGAGCAGGTTGAAGACACTGCCGGGTTTGGCGGAGCCGGTGTGGCTGGCCTGCGCCACTTGGGAAGCAAAACTTACGGCGCGCGCCGCGAGTACGCTTTCCGGCAGGGGATTGTGATCGTGCCAGACCTGGATGGCCTGGCGCAGTTCGCCCTGTTGTGCAGGCGTCAGGAAGGTGTCGGCGATTTGCCAAATATTGGATTCGGAGCCCCGGCAACTTTCCAGCAAAGGCCGGGCGGATTCGCCGTAAACATTGGGCACCCAATGTTCCTCGAGGGCCAGGCGGGTAACCGTGACAAAAATGGTCATGTCGAGAACATCGGCGACGGGATTCGGCCCGGAGGCGATGGCGCAGCTCTCGGTGCCGAGGGAAATTTTCCAATTAAGCACCTCGGCCTGGTCCGGTGCGTTCGTACCGTGCTGGAGCCGGTTGATGCCGGCGTACATGCGGGTGGTGTATTCATCCGTGAAGCGCAGCAGGGTTTGCTGCAACTCGACGGGGTCGACCGCCGGAGCGTCTTGATGACCAGGGGTGACGGCGCGGACGGCCTGGCCGGGAACGTTTGCGGCCTGCTGCACCAAGCGGCAGCCGGATCCGCAGAGTCCCAGCAGCGCGAGCAGCAGACACCAAACCGGGAGACCTCGGCGAGGGTGGGAGGGCAAGGCGCGGGATTTTGAAGCGGAATGGTTCATGGCTCGCCCAGGCGTTTGGCGACTTCGTCCAGCAACTGCTGATAAGGCTCGCTGCGGAAGTTGCCGATCTGGATTTCCCGGCTCATCAACGGGTCCCGGGCATCGGTAATCATGTAGGCCTGACATTGCAGGCGCTGGGTGTCCTCGCCGACCGCCACGAGCTTGAGGCGCACACGGACAATGGTCGCCACGGAATAACGGGCGCTGTAGAGGCCGCCGTAGGAGAGCGTTTCGCCCTGGGTGGCTTCACGCTCGAAGGTCCAGCCCTCCGGGGCAGGCTGTTCCAGATATTCATTGGCCTTAAACACGGCGGTGGTGGCTTCGTGAATTTGCGCGGGCGTCTTGCCATGAATCACGACCGAGGCGAAGCTGGCGGAAGCGGGCTTGCCCAAGTGGCAGCCGGTGGCGAGCCAGACGAGGGCAAGACAGAGCAGGACAAGAGGCAGCGTTGCCGGGTGATTTTTCATCATTCATTATTCGTCCGGAAACTATCTAGCAGGAAAGGCCAAGTCGAGGCAATCCCTTTTGCGGGAGCGGTTAAAGAGCCTCCCCAAGGTCATGGGGCATTAAACGCGGAGTTTTTGAAAGGCAGCGCCCGCCCGGGTGGAGGGTGGCGGTCCCGCACATGACCCGCATCTGTTTTAATCGCGGCCACTGCCCTGCCCCGGGGATTTGCAGGAACCGGTCTAAATGCTCAGGCCTGCTTTTTATCCTTGATTCCGCGCCCCCGGCGAGGTCATCATTTCAAGGTTGATACTTTTTGGCCGGGTTTAAAACGATAAAGGCTTCGCTTCGGAAGCCCAAGTGATGGCGAGACCCGATAGGAAAGCCAGTCAACAGGCGGGAGAGATGGCCGAGTGGCTGAAGGCGCTGGTTTGCTAAACCGGTATACCCCTTAAAAGGTATCGGGGGTTCGAATCCCCCTCTCTCCGCCACTTATTCCAAGCGACTATTCCACAACGATTTAGATCAGTTTTAACGATCTCCACAGGTTGTATTTCAGAATGATATTCCGAATAAATACGCCAATAACGCCTATGTTTCCCCTGTTGCTTACCACGCAAAAATAGGCGAATAGGCCAGGGTTATCGACCGGTGTGACACCACTTCGCTAAGCCATCCAAACCACCCATACTCGCCCAGTGCGGCAATGTTCGGGCCGGCTTGGCCGAGCACAGGCGATGGCAATCAACTCCCAATCCGCCGCCGCAACCCTTTTGCAAAATATTTCCTTGGTCTGAACCGGTCTGGCCATGGCCTTCCCGAATCAACCCTCCATGCCTGCCGGCCAAAGCCTGGCTACTATTCTTTTACCGCTGGGATTGGCGAGGATTGAAATTCGATAGGTTCGCCAGGCTTTTCTGTGGGGTGCCAGTTTTCCCCGGCAGTAGCTTCCGATCATTTAATATCGGCAATTTGTTTGGCTGACCACAAGCTGAAATGTTGCCCAATTGCTTCTACTTTTTGGGCTGAAACCACCACGTTGTGCAAAGCGTTCGTCCGGTTTCCGCCCCGCCGGATTAAAAACGTCCCTTGCGCCTGATTCCACCTAAACGAGCGCTTTGCATCCGTCCGTCCGTCCACCCTCGTTAATCCTTTCGGAAGGACGGACAGTATCCAATCTGTAATCCTCCCATTTGGGCATCTGCATGAACTGCTCAGGCCTATAGTTGCGTTGCCTAGTCTCATATGGCTTACCTTTGACTTGAAAAGCCTGAACGCCACCTGGAAAAAACCATGGGTTTTCCACAAGGATCATTACAAATGTCGCCCATAAGAATATTGCCGTTCCAAATTTGGATATATCCAATTAATTAATAGCAGTCAAAAGTCGAAGTTCTGAGTTGGTTTTTTGTATATGGCAATATTTACTAGCAATGAGTTTGTTGATGTTGATTTAAAATCAGAAATCACGACCCACATCTTTTTGTGAATCGAATGGCAAACGGCCTGCGGAAATGGATTTTTGCATTTAGAATATTAAATGCGCTGATCCTATCTATTGGCCTTTTGGTTTTTGGCCCCGCGAGGATTGAAGCACAAACTGCCCAGGTTCAATCTATTCCGCTTTACACGGGCTGGAATCTGATTTCGTTTCAGGTCAATTCTGCCGGATTCAGCCCCCAAGACATTACCAATGCCCTAAGTTCCGATGGATATGCCCTGATGGCCATTTGGGGGTACAATTCTGCCACCAGCACGTGGCAGGTTTATCAGCCCACCAATACGCTGCCATCATCAGTCGCCACCCTTTCACGACTTTACCCTGGACAGGGTTATTGGGTGAAAATGGCCAAAGGCACGGTATTGCAACTCACCGGCATTCCGTGGAACGGCGCAACCACCCTCTCCCCTGGCTGGAATTTGGTCGGTTTTCCCGGTCTTGTGGTCGGCACCGAGGGGAAGACAGATTTTCAGAGCATTTTCCGGGATCAATTTTCCAGCATCCCGATCATTTGGTCGTTTCAAGGCGGTACATTGCAGCAATACAGTGGCTATGACAGCCTCGCTTATCCGCCCTTGACGAGCCTCACCGGAATCCAGCCGGGGGTGGGTTACTGGGTCTACAGCCAGGCAAATATTGCCCTCACCCCAGACCCGCAAATTGCGCTGGCGGCAGATTTGGACGCATCCCCATTGCAGCCTGAAGAATTTTTTGTTGACGGTGACCCGCGTTATTTGGGCACAAATAATGCGGTTTACGAGGATCAAATTGTTCGTTTCGCTGGTTCCGAGGATGCAGCTTACGATCTGAATCACAACGGCATCCTCGACAGTCCCTACACCCAGGACACAATTTTATTTGGCCAAGGGCTTAATCAGCAGAATTTCACCATTGCCAACGCCGGATACGGCTTGATGGACTGGTACATTGAATCTTCCGTTCCATGGCTTACCGCCAGCCCCTCGGCTGGTTCAACGACCACGGAGCTTGATGCGGTGCAATTGACTGTGGATCGCTCCGGCTTGCTCCCTGGCTATTACACGAATTCCTTCATTGTTCATGCTGGTTCGCTGGACAAGGTCGTGACGGTCATCTTGCAGGTGCCCACCGTCGCGGGTGATTATCATGGCTATGCCACCGTGACTACGGTCAATGGAAAGGCCGTCTCGCTTGGCGAGGTTGATTTAAATTTATCCCTTTTCATGGAATCGGCGGCCGTAAATGAAACGCATTTCCGAGCCGTGATTGACAGTGAGAAGGCATTACTGTTTCCAGTGGATGTCTTCATGAATGGGATATTTTATCAGGGCCTCAACTTCTCGGCCACTACCAGCTTCCCCATGGACCCAGCAGATCACAATGCCCCACCTTACACCAGCTATGCCAATCCCAATCCAAACAGTCCGGGATATTCCGTCACCAATATCGGGTCGCAAACGATTCTTAACGATGTGGACGTCAATAATAATGGGGTTCTTGATGTTCAAAATATTTTCCCTTTCGGCATCCGCCGGGAGGTCACCTTGCTCGGCACCCGCACCACCGCCGACCACTTGCAAGGCACCTACACCGAGGCAATTCTGGGAGTATTGCCCAACAGCCAGCGCATTTACATGACGGGGACTTTCAATCTGGACCGTGATACGCTTACACCCACGACGACAAGTATTTATAATGGCCAGACGAATGCCACCATCATCATCGGCGGCAGTTCAACGACCAGTTACACCAATACTCTTAACGTTGCGGCGGGGGTGCAGATTCAAGGCGCTAACGTAAACTTGAATTTCAATTACCCGAATTACTCCCAAATTGACGTCATCCTCTATGCGCCTAATGGATTTTACTACGATTTTGGCACGAACGTAGCCGGATTAACCTCGTTTGCCTTGACCAATTTTAACAATACCGTCGGTCAGGGAAACTGGCGGTTGGTGGTTCGCTGGAATCCCTCCACCGGTTTGCGCGGCTATTTCAATGGCTGGGGCTTGCAGCTATCCGGGCTGGCGTATTATACCGTCAGCGGATCGGTGGTTGCTGCCAGTGGGAATTCGACCGTGCCCGTTTCCGGTGCAAGCGTCGTGCTGGTGGGGAGCAATATTCTGCCGCAATCCAACGGGTATATTGCGAAGTGGGGCTCCCATCGGCCAGCAGCCTTTCCCCGATTTCCCCCAGTACCTGACCATTCTGGACCCCACTTTAAGCCAGCAACCGGTGCCGATTAAAAATGAGTACTGGCAGTTGAGCAGCATGATCGAGAAAATGACCTTGGGCACGGTGCAAAAGGCCAAGGTGCTGTTTAATTTGAGTGTATCGGATTCGACCGCACGGGAAGATTCCAAAACGGCCTGTAAAACAGCGGCCATTCAAGGTTACCTTGGCATGGCCGTGCTGGCAGCGGCCCAAGACACGAACAGCTTCGTGGAGAACCAAGGGCCAACCATTTTTGCCGATGTGTCCAACGCCCGTGATTTGTTTAACGAAATCAACGCGGGGATGAATCCGCTGCCACAGGATAATTCTTTTGTCCCAAATGAACCGTTCTCCGCCATTTTGTCGAGTGCGCAGAGCGCGGTGACAGCAGCACATGCGGCGGAAGTGGATGCGCGGACAGACCTCCGAAATTATGACCAGGATCAGGCAGCACTCGTTGCCGAGCAGCAAAGTGAGCGAGAGAGCTATATCACACCGCTTTTGGAACTGACGGGACTTGACCCAGCTCTTTACAACAATTTACAAACAGCCGACGACCAACGCGATTACCAAAACGCGGTTAGCCAAAAAATTAGTGCTCTGCTGGCCAGCTATCCGAACGCTGATCCGACTGGTCTAGGGCAATATGGCTCACAGGTAATAACGGTCCTTTCTGCGGCATCCCAAATTCAAGAAAAAATCAACAATCTTCAAAACCTTTATGAAACGATCAAAATTCAAACTTGGGCAAATGACCAAATTCAGATCATAAATGGAAATGCCGAAGCCCAAATTTCAGCAGATGATATTGCGAGGGGATATGCAAATGCGTTTTCAATCAGTTATTCTTTTCCTGGAGGCGGAGTATCTTTTTCCCCAGGAAGTATTATCAGTGGATATTTGAACGCCGATGACGCGGACATCCAACTTCTTCAAAACGCACAAATCGCAGATGTTAACTTGGAATCGCAAATCCGCCAAAGTCTTTTAAATGTGGCTAATTTAGCAATCGACATTCGCTTGGCTAAAAACGCATCGGATCAGGCGAACCTCCAACTCGATTCAATGGTTACGCAAATGAACCGACTAATAGCCGACCTAGCCAATGCTCGCGACGTGTCTGCCAACCTGTATTTTGAAGACCCTTCCTTCCGTGTTGTAGTTTCAGATTCGCAATACCGGGCCAACTCAACCATGGATTACGCGATTGACCAGGAATACCGGCTAGCCAAAACTTTGGAATATGAATGGACTGAGGCTTATCAAAACCCAATCACTGTGCCGGTATATTGTTCCGAACCGCCGGCGCTTGACAACGTGTTATTCGACCAGTTCACACAACTGACCGACTTGTTTAACGCCGGGGATGCCGATGAGGCGGGCGATTACCTTAACGCCTTACAGAATTGGGATGCCAAGCTCCGGCGCATCAACGGCGCGAGCGTGCGCGGTCCGAACCATTCCGGCCCGCTGACCGCCGAGCCAATCAGCCTTCGCGAAGATATTCTTGGGTTTAAAACCACGGGTCCCACGGCGGTATCACAGGCCCAAAGCATCCAAGAGTTCCGGGCCTATTTGCAGCAACACCGCCAAACGAATTATTTTAATCCATTGAATCCGTCCCTACAATTGACGTTCTCCACATCCATCGCCGATGACTCCATGTTCCCCGCCACGGGCAGCGAATGGAACATGCGGATCAACAGCATGAGCGTGGACCTGCTGGCCGATCAGGGATTCAGTTCGGTTCAAGTCGCCAATATTGGCTTGATTGAAAGTGGCACTGCTTCCCTGCGAACATTCTGGGCTAATCCACCCTACGCCGATCAGCTTTTTAATCTGACGTTTAACGTTGGAAATCCCGACCGCACCGCCTTTGGCATCATTGTGCCGGCCGACATCAACGGAGCAACCGGGGGGAGGCCCACTTCCGAATTTATTAATACCGGTTTGGTGGATCGCCCCATTGCAGCCACCGATTGGATTTTGACCGTCGACACCTCTGACCCAAGCAATCAGAGCATCGATTTCTCGAAACTAGACGACATCATCCTCCGCTTCACCTACACCTACGGCAATCCGCCGCAGTTGTTTCCGTGATTTGGCAATTCCCGCCCAGCCATGATGCCAAAGTATTTATTTCAAAGGGTGTTGCTGGCAGGTTTTTGGTTTTGCTCCAATTGTTTTACCGTCAAATCTGCCGAAGTTGCCAAGGTCGGTGAAGTGCCAATCACTGCCGAAACCTTGAATCAGACGATTGCACGAGAAGGCTATAACATTTTTGACGCCGGTTCCGTGCGCAAAGGCTTGGATGACGCTATTCGTTTTGAATTACTTGCGGCTGAGGCCAAAAAATTAGGATTGGACCAGGACCCAGCCGTTGCCCGACAAATCAAAGAATTGCTGGTACAGCGATTAATTGCCGAGAAGGTCGACAAACCCTTGGCGGTTTACCGGGCCACCCCAGCGGAAGTTCAGGCATATTTCCAAGCCCATACCAATGAATTTCACCGGCCCGCTCTGGCACGTGGCACCGTCATAACCATTTTGATTTCTCAAGGCAAGGAAGCGGAAGCCCAGTCCAAGGCTGCCATGGCCTTGCAGGAATTGAAAACCTCGTTAAAACCGGAATCGGTTGTCCGGGCTTATTCGGATGATCCGGGCGAAAAGGTTGACGGCGGTTTAAGTAACTTTTTTATCCAAGGCCAGCCTTCCCGGCGCTATCCCCAGGCCGTGGCGGATGCGATGCTTGCTTTGAAATCGCGAGGCGATACCGCCGGACCGATCGTTTCGCCCAGAGCCTTGTATCTAATCAAACTAACTGAGCACCGCGATGCCCAACCGCTGCCCTACGAACAGGTGAAGGCGGAGATTTATAAACGATTGCAACGCGAGCAACGAGAAAAATTACTGGCTGAATTTACGGAATCATTGAAGCAGGAATTTCCGGTGACGGTGGATGAGGCGCAATTGAAGGCTGCCTTTCCCGCACCCACCGCACAAAGCGGGCCGCCGCCCAAGCCTATGGACACCCCGTGACCACCCGAGGCATCATCGCCGCCAGCCGCTGCGGGTTGAAGCTAATCGCCGCGCTCGTTGTGGCGATTTGCTTTTCTTCCCAGGCCGATCCGAAGTCCGGCCTTGGCTTGTCCAAAATATCGCTGCCATCCGGCCCCGGTTCCATTGAAGGTTTGGGTGATTCTTTCGAACCCCAACTGAATAGCGGAACCTCGGCCTATAGTGTCAAAGTGGCAGTTCCTCCGGGCGTAAACGGTTTGCAGCCAGAAGTGGTGCTACGCTACAACGCCGGCTCCGGCAACGGCCCCTTTGGTCTGGCTTGGGATTACGAACCCATGTCCATCCAGCGCGAAACCCAAAAGGGTTTGCCGACCTATGGAGCCTCCGACCGATTTGTGTTTCAAGGGGAGGAACTGGTGGCGCTGGATGACGGCTCCTACCGGATGAAGAATGAATCCGATTTTATGCGGGTTACCCGGTCGGGAGACGGCTGGTCAGTGACCGAGAAAAATGGCCGGGTGCATTTTTTGGGTGTCACCCCGCAAGCGCGCGTCGCCAAATCAGCGACAAGTGCCTTCGCCACCACCTTCAAATGGTGCGAGGAGCAAGTTTTCGACACGCACAGTAATCAGATGCAGTTCACCTACAACTCGTATCTGGATTCCACCGGGCAGATTTACTGCGCCGCCATCAATTACAGCCTGGTAAATGGGAACTCCCAATCCGTGGTGTTTGACTTTGAAGCACGGCACGATGTTTTCAGCAGTTTCTTGAGTGGTTTTGAGGTCAAAACTGGTCGGCGCTGCAACACCATCCGAGTGCTTTCCAACGGCGGTCTGGTGCGGCGCTACGAGCTGGGCTACGACGTAGCCACTAATGATCCCATTGAACCGGTCTCGGCTACGGACGCCGGCTTGAGTTTCTCCCTGCTGCGCCGGGTCACCCAATTCGACAACCGCAACACCAACCAGGCCTCCTACCTGCCGCCGCTCCAATTCGGCTATACCCGGTTTGATACGTCCACCGGTATTTTAGGCACCCTCACCAATCGGCCTCCCATTTCCCTGGGTGATGCCAATATGGCCATGGTGGACGTCAATTGCGATTCGTTGCCGGATTTGCTTTATACCGATCCGCTCACCGGTAAACACAAGGTTTATTACAATTTGGGTAATGGGGTGTTCAGCAATGGCGTGGCCTTCGTCAATTATCCCAATCAAGTCCTCAGTGGTGGCAATGTTGAACTTGCCGATTTTGATGGGGACGGCAAAGTGGATCTTGTGCTGAAAACCGGAACTTCATCCGGCTTATTCGGGTATTACCCCAACACAACCTCGCTCACCAACAACGACGAAGGGCATCCGTCCTGGGGTGCATTGAAATCTTTCCCCACGCCCTTTCCACCATTCAATCTGAATGATCCCAGCGCCCGGACCCTGGATTTGAACGGCGACAAGCGCATGGATTACATGCAAACGACGCTTTACGGGTTCACCTACTTTTACAACAACACGAATGGCTGGCAGCAGGACGGGATTCATTTGTTCGGAGATCCAGCCATGGGGGACATCACCGCCGGCGATAATGTCCAATTTAGCGCTTCCGGCACTGGTGGCACCCCGGTGGCCAACAAATATGTGAAATTGGCGGACATGAACGGGGATCGCTTGCTTGACCTCGTGCGGTTATCCGTGGCCGGCACAAAATTGCAAGTCACCTACTGGCCAAACAAAGGCTGGGGGGTTTGGGGCAATCGTCAGATCATGAACGGCACCATCGACCTTGGGGTGATTCCCGCGGATGACGTGTATGTCATGGACATCAATGGGGACGGGCTTTCCGACATCGTGGCGGTTGGCTACAACTACATACTTTATTGGATCAACCAGGGAAACGGTTCGTTTTCCCCACAATTTATCCGCACGGGAATGCCGACATACCAACGCGGCGTGACGGTGTTGCGCCAGGCGGACATCAATGGCAATGGCTCCACGGATTTTATTTGGGAAAATTACGACCCGGTGGCCAGGGCTTACCAAACCCAATTTTATGATTTTCTGGGAACGGCCAAGCCCAATCTTCTCAGCGTGATTGATAATGGCATCGGCCTGCGCACGAGCATCACCTACAAGACCACCACAGATTATTATGCTGCTGCGTGGCAGGCTGGAGTGCCCTGGCACACGCGCCTGCCGTTTCCCTCAACGGTGGTCAGCAAAATCACCAAATCAATCGGACTAAGCCTGGACGGCGTTCCGGGCGGTGATCAATACATCACCGAATTTTCCTTTTACGACGGCTTTTACGACCCGTTCATGAAGGAGTTTCGCGGTTTCGGCTTCGCCAAGAAAATTGATCATGGCGACGACCAGTTCATCGGCACCCCCCAGCAGATTCCAATTTATTCCCCCTCCACCATCACCCGTTACAAATTCCTCACTGGCACGCCCGATGGCACTGACTACACGGGCTCGGGTCTGGTTGACAATTTTGATCCCATTGCGGGATACATCGAAGAACCGCTCAAAGGCAAAGTGCTATGGAGTGAGGTCACCTTGCCGACGGCTGATTTTGGCGGTTCGTATCCTGCTCAAACGGACGGGCAAATGGCCAATGACGCCGTGGTTTTCAGCCGGGACATCAACAACTGGCGCATCAAGCTGATTCACACGCCAACCAATGGTTTTGTTTATCAAGACGCCTTTGGGGTGGTGAATCCGGCATTGTCACTGCCCTACCCCAGCACGGATGGCAATCGTGTGCAGTTTGCCTTTCTGGCCAGCCACACGAATGAAATTCTGGAAGCCAACGGCACGCTGGCGGGTTCTGACGCATTCACCCCGCTCCGAACTCCGAAGGAAACGTACGTCGAAAACGACTATGATTTTTATGGCAACATGATCGCCGAGCGGAATTACGGCGAGGTTTCCCGTGGTGCTTATATCGGCGACGAGCGTTTCACCTACAACACCTACGCCTTTAATTTGAACGCCTGGATCATCGGCCTGCCCGCCACGCATCGCACCACGGATGCGAACGGGGTGTTCGTTGCCGAATCTGACAATTATTACGACGGGGACGACTTCATTGGTTTGCCGCTGGGGCAAGTGGGCGGTTTTGGCGATATGACCCGAGAGGTATCTTTGGTCAACGGGGCCGACGCCATTCCGGCATTTGCCACCATCACGAACCAAACTGGCGATCCGCGCCTGCCCGCGAACACGAGCATCAACACGGTCCGAAACCGCTATGATTCCTATGGTAATTTGGTGGAAACCCCTGACCCGCTTTATCAGGCAACCGGTTTGGGACACAGCAAGGAATACGGCTACGACCCGGCATTTGAAACATTCGTGACCACCGAAACTATTCACGTTGGCAATGGCAGTCCGGATCTGGTCGCTCAAGCCAGTTACGATTACGGGGCCGGGGTGATGCTGGCCTCCACCAATTTCAACGGCAACGCCACCTGCTATCTCTACGACAGCTTTTGGCGGCTGGTTGGCATTGTGAAGCCGGGTGATTCCGTGCAGTTTCCCACGGCCACATTTGCCTACACGCCAGGTGATTCCTTCCGGCAAATTTATTACGCCTACGACGCCACCGGCAATCTGACCTTGGTGAACACTGCCGATCCCTCCGTCGTCAATTCCGTCACCACCCATCAGCGGACGCAAGCCGGGACGGCTGGCACGTTTGACACCGTAAGCTTCACCGATGGCATGGGACGTAAACTGGGCTCATTGGAGGAAAATGACGTGGCGGGGCAATGGGTGGCCAAGGATTTCAAGCTGTATTCGAGCAAGGGAGAGGAACGCCGGTCTTTCCTGCCTTACGTGGTTTCCAGCGCCACCTACCAACCCACCCCGGAAACGTCAGCCAACGTGGCCAGCTTTTATGATTCGGCTGGTCGCGTGACCACCATGGTCAACCCGCCCGAAACAGAAACGCCGGGAGCGGCGCAGACCCAAACGCGAACCGTGTATTTGCCTTTGGAAACCATCCTCTATGACGAGGAACAGACCGCGCCGGCTTCTTCCCGATATTTGAACTGTCATCATCAATTCAAAGATGGCTTGGATCGGCTGGTGGCAGTTTCCGAAGTGACCCGTCTCAATGACGATGGCACTCCGGCCTCAGTCCAAACTGCGTGGCTTACCAGCTACGAATATGACCTCAACGACAATTTGACGCACATCACGGACAGTCAGGGCAATCAAAAATGGTTTCGTTATGATGGTCTCAAACGGAAGCTATTCATGAATGATCCCGACCGAGGGACCATGACCTATACCTATGACGATGCCTCAAACCTTGGCCAAACCACGGACGCCAAAAGCCAGACCATTTCATATAATTATGACGGCGTTAACCGTTTGCTGGCGGAGTTTTACCGACCCACTAACGAGCCGCCGGATGTGACGTACCATTATGACTTGCCGGCCGGTGCCATTGCCATTGGCGATGGAACGACGGCCACCCCGCAAAATACGCTGGGAATGCTCGCTTATGTGCAGGATTTATCCGGCGAGGAACACACCAGTTATGATGCCCGGGGGCGGGTAAGTTTTGTGGTGAAGCGCATCCCCGATCCCCTCAATGGTGTGCTGGTTTCCTATCGCACTGGATTTGACTACGATTCGCTCGATCGGGTCAAAGCCTTAGCCTATCCCGACAATGATGTCGTGGGTTATGGCTACAATTCACGCAATTTGCTGAACCAAATTGCCGGCGGTCCATCTGGTTTCGTGATTTCTAACATTCTCTACCAACCGTCCGCCCAATTGCAGCAAATCAACTATGGCAACGGGATTGCCACCTCCTACGGTTACGATCCCCGGTTGCGCCTCAATTCACTGGTGACCGCCCCGGCCACGAATCAAGCCAGCCCGCTGATTGCCTTCAGTTACGATTTTGACGGCGTTTCTAACATCAAGGACATCCAGGATAATCGCCCGGCTTCGGTCGTGGCGGCGAGCGACCCTCGCCGCAACACCCAACTTTTCGCTTATGATGACCTCTATCGCATCGCGCAGGCGCAATACTCCTTCAACACCCCTGGCAACGGGCTTCGCAACGACGGCCAGATCAATTACCGTTACGACCGTATCGGCAACATGCTCGCGCAAACCTCCTCGCTGACCGATACCGACCCGCTGACCGGTCTGCCAGTGGCCAATCTCGGCACCATGAACTCCGGCGGCAGTTCTGGGCGTTCAAGCCGAATTGGCCGGCAGCCAAATGACCCGCCCGGCCCTCATGCGCTTTCACTGATTACCAACACCAACGCCCCTGCCAGGAATTACCCATACGACGCCAATGGCAACATGACCGTGATTGACGGATTGACGAACACCTGGGATTTCAAAGACCGGCTCGTGGCGGTGGAAAATGCCTCAATGCGGGCGCGCTACTCCTACGATTACACCGACCGCCGCATCACCAAGCAGGTGTTCACCAAGACCAACGGCGTCGCGCCCGCCTCGCCAACGCTCACCACGCTTTACATCGACAAATACTTTGAAGTCCGCGACCACGACGCTCCGGTAAAATACGTCTGGAACAGCAACACCCGCGTGGCGCGCGTGACCGGCTCGTTGAACAGCAGCCAGCGCGTGCAGCGAGTCCGCCTCTGGCCGGGCTACAATCTGATTTCCGTGGTCGTCGGCGGAGCGGGCGTTGCCGCGAGTCCGCAAATTTCCGCCGCCTACCTGTGGAATCCGGGAACGCTGAACTGGCTGACCAATGCTCCGGGGGCGACGCTGGCCGCCGGCAGCGTGCTGTGGGTGCAGGCGACGACGAACGCCGTGCTGGCGTTCACCGGTAATTATTCCGACCCGACGAATTCGCCCGTGGCCGGCGGGCCGAATTTCCTGCCCGTGCCCGGTTTGGAAACGCTGACGCTAACCAACTCAAACGCTCAACTCGCCACCAACGAATGGCGTTACGACGCGCAAAACCAGATCTGGCAAATCGCGCTGGCCGTGCCGCTGACGAATTTTAATTCACTGCCGCCAACGCTCGCGCCGGGCGAAGTGCTGTTTGTGCGGGCTGACGCCGCCACGCAACTTACGCCGACTGATCCGACGCTGCGGGTTCGGTATTACCATGAGGATCACCTCGGCAGTTCATCTGTGCTAACTGATAATGCAGGAATGCTCGTGAGCGAATCTGCTAACTTTGCATTTGGTTCATCGCGAAAAGAATATAATCCCAGAAACATTCACGATCCTTACAATCTCACGCAGAAGGAGAAAGATGAAGAGACGTCACTGTTCTATTTCGAGGCTCGCTATTTAAATGCGGGTGTGTCTAGGTTTCTTTCTGTAGACCAGCGTCAGGCAGTTCTGGAAAGTGGGATAGCTAGCCCTCAAACTTTGACCTCATATGCTTATTGTTTAAATAACCCACTAAGATATCGAGACCCATCTGGGATGGCTGAAGCCGATAAAGCAACCGAATCGTCTCAAACCTTTAAAATGTCAGATGCTGGGAAAGAGCAACTATACAAAGATGAAGGAACGACCCGAACAGACATACCAGACACATTTAATGACTCAAACGGCTTGTGCACCGGAGCAGGGGGAGTTCTTGTCGACCAAAAGAATCCGAAATCATGTGAAAAAACTCCGGAGGAACTGAAGAAGAAGTTTGAAGGAATGGGCGTTGAAGATCGCAAAAACGAGACCCAGAAACATATTGATGCAGCTGCTAATCGGCTTGAAAAGGCTTTGAAGGATTCGAAAACAAAGCTAACTCAAGGACAGATGGATGAATTAATTAATGGTTCACAGCAACTGCCAGCGATGCCAAAAACGATGCAGCTTTTGAAAGAGGGCAAATGCCAAGATGCTGCTGATGAATTTGCTAAAACAACGGATAAGACCGAAAGCGTCCAACAACGATTTAAGGACCGTGCTGAACGTTTTAGAAAGGACTGTCCAGCGCCTCCACCGCCGGCTCCCGCGCCACCGAAACAATAAATCAAACAGCTCAATTCGAATATGAAAAATCAAATCGAGAAATACACAGTTAGTTTATTGATAGTTATGTTGGCAGCTTTGTCCACCTTCGCCGCCGGCATCTCCGAACCGGGCCTGGTGATGTATGGCGCGGTGCGCAACACTGCCGCCAGCAATACGCGGCTCATCACAGGCACGCTCACCTGGACCATCACGCCCGCCAGCGGTTCGCCCGTCACCGTCACCACCCCGCTGACGGACATCAGCGGCCAGTATTCCTACGCGCTGCGCGTGCCGTTTGAATCCGTGGTCGGCAGCAGCACGCTCTCACCCAACACGCTGCCCCTAAACAGCGCCACCACCAGCTATTCACCCACCGTCTTGAGCGCCTGATTACAAATGTCCGCCGATAGATACATGCCGGCTTCGTTATCCAAACGTTGGAGCAAATCCCGCGCAGACGGAATAAGCGCCTTGCGCTTGGCCAGCAGCACCACGCCCAGCAGTCCGATCACCGCCACACCTTCCTGCACGGCCAGTTTCCTTCCCTTGCGCTCGTCAATGAGCAACCGGTCGGCATGGAGTTCCTGGGCCAGTTCGATGGCCTCGGCTTCGCCAGCATCAACAATTTTGGAATATTCGCCGACTTGCGCCGAGTTCTGCACCGTGGCGACGCGCAACCAATCCGGCAGGCGGGCATGGCTGCGGAGCAGTTCAATTCGCACTGCGTCGGGAATGATGACTTCGGTGAAAAGTTTTGGGAGAAGATCTTCCTCACCCACGGTCAACAGCGCGGTGAGCGGCGAAGTATCGGACACGACAATCATCGTGCGGCGAGCGCTTCAACGGATTGCAAGTCAGCGGCGAGTTCCTCGCGTCCGTAGTGGATGGGAATTCGGCGTTGCCCCAGTTCGCGCAGAAAAGCCGCCTGCGAAAGTCCGGCGACCTCTGCCGCCTGACCCAGCGTGGATTCATCTGACACGAACAGTCCAATGGCCAGATGTAACGCCGTGGATTGGGGCGAGAGGCGCGCTTCGAAATGATCCGGCAGCGTCAGTAACATACCGTTACGATGCCCCAGAAACCGGCGGTTTTCAAGTGGAGATTGCCGCCCCAAGATTTTGCCGGAGTAAAGTGCCTGTAAATAATGACTAAATTGCCAAATCAGACCAAATTTATGAAATTGAAAACCATGATTCCCCAATTCGCCACCCTTCTGGCGCTCTTGAGCCTGTTCATCGCGACCATCGGGTCCGCTGCGGGCATCCCTGAACCCGGTCTGGTGATGTATGGCGCGGTGCGCAACACCGCCGCTGGCAACGCACGTCTCACCACCGGCACGCTCACTTGGACCATCACGCCCGCCAGCGGTGCGCCCGTCACCGTCACCGCGCCGCTGACGGACATCAGCGGCCAGTATTCCTTCGCACTGCAAGTGCCATTTGAATCCGTGGTTGGCAGCAGCTCGCTTTCGCCCAACGCGCTTTCCTTGAACAGTGGCACAACCAGCTACATCCGCACCAATGTTTTTTTGACCGTGAATGGGACCAATTATCACGCCACGATTTCCGCGCCCGCCATCGGCACTTTCAACTTCAACACCGCCACCCGTGGTCAAATCTCCGAGGTGGATTTGACCATCGCCGCCCCTGGTGTCGGCGCGCCTCTCCTGCCCAATCCCAATTTCGCCTCTGTCCAACGAACCACCGGCGGCCAGTTCCGCCTTACGGTAAACGGCAATATCGGTCAAAATTACAACCTCCTGGCCTCGACTGACTTGATCCACTGGACGAACATCATGGTCTTCACCTGCACCAATACGTCCACCGTGGTTTACGACCCATCCTCCACAAATTACCCACGTCGGTTTTACAAAATCAGCCAATGATCGCAGCCTTGTGTGCAAGTTGGTTTGTCTCATCCATCGGTCAGTCCGTCCGTCCACCCGCTTTGGCTGATCCGGACGGATTGCATTGAGAGTTGTCACGATTCCTCCGGATCGTTGGCGGCATTAGGCTCGCCGGCTGGTGACGGTATGTTTCTCAAACCGATTAGGTCCTCGTCAGTAGGATGGTTGCGAATCAAATGGCCGAAACGCCCGTCCCACTCCAGGGCTTTATACGCCGTGGTGCGGCCTACATTGGCAATGGCTTCGAGCCTGGTTGCCGCGTTCTTTAACGGAAGCCAGGGAATTTCCTTAAAAATCTCGCGGATATGTGCCTCGCTGACCTTGCCCTTACGCTCGCCACCACCGCCACCGCCACCGATCCATTCGCTCCAATCGAACCCCTCGATTGGTTGCAGTGTCGCATCCTCCGCCAGCGTCAGGGCCGTCTTGGTGCCCTCGGCCTCGCCGTTGTTGGAAACCTTAAGCCAGACCGCCGCAACCCTTTTTTCTTCGAAGTCATCGGTCACGCGTCCGAGGTAGCAAATGCTCCTTGCCCGGCGCTGCAACATTTGATGACCGCTGATGAGGTTCAAAAGTCCACGGGCACCTTTGTCCGATTCCTTGGGTTTGCGTGAATGATGTAAGAGCAAGACTGCCGGCCGTGGTTCCAACCCGTGCAACAGGGTGTTGATGGCGGCGAAAAATGCCGCGAACTGCTTGGCAAACTCATCCTCCACAAAGTTGGAGACGGTATCGATAATTAATAATGAGATGTGTTTTTCCTCGATCTCCCGGCGAATTTCAAGCATCAACCGTGGATCGGAAAGGTTCCAAATCCCCGGGATATCGGTGACGTGAATGTAATCGGCTGCATCAGCGGGAAGGTTCATGCGATTAAACTGGTCCTTCAGCCGCCGAGGTCCATTTTCGCAATTTAACCACAGGCTGGCAAACTTGGTATTGATCTTGTGGCGCAGCCACGTCCCACAGCCTTGTGCTCCGTAAAGCATGAGCTGCCCCACCGCAAAACTTTTATAGCTGCCCGGTGGTCCAAAAAGCAACGCAGTTTCCCCAAGTTCAATAATTCCGTCACCTACCAACATTGCGCCGGTCGGTGGCTGATAATTTAGGATTTCTGTCAAGGAACGCACCCGCAACACCGGTACGGGGTCTTTTGAATTTGCAGATTTTTCCTTGCCAGTGTGTTTCTGATGGTGGATAACCGTCACGGAATCATCCGCTTCCAAAGGATCGAACTCGCCGGGTCTGGAGATATATTCGTGGTTCACGGCATCACCTCCGTAAATTTGCGCTGTTTTTCCAGACAATCAGGGCAAATCCGGCAAACATCAGCCAAGTCTTTGCCCTGGCTGCCATCAGCCAGCACCAAACCAGATAAATCAAACGCGGTGACCCGCGCCGCGCCGGCATCTATCAACTGTCGCGCCCACGCGCGCGCCGCACAGCGGCCGGATTCATCCACATGGGGATAAAGACAGATGACCTTGTTCTGAAACACGCCCAACGCCTCTGGAGATAATTTTTGATTGCTCGCACCTAGTATGGCCACCGGTGCGATTGTAAGCTCCTTGCCTTCCGCAAGCAGGAAATGAATAGCGGCCAAAAAATCCGGAGCCCCCTCCACCATTACGACCTTCTCGTATCGCTCGCTTTCAATCGTCCCCATTGGCCAGTTTTTCCCGGTGCCCAAGCAATGGCTCTTTCGTTCTGGCAGTCGTCCGAAAGCTGGCCACTTATTTCCGTCCAGACGCCTGAACTCGAACAAAGCTTGCCGCACATCCGTGATGCACCAGGCCGGGTATCCCCACAGCCGCGTAAATTTCAACCAGCCACGGTGCTCGGCATACTGTAACGATTCCACCGCAAAGCCGCGCCGGTCGGCCAGTTCCCTTAATTCGTCCTTTGTACCAGATCGTAATGGCGGCAGCTTTAGCGCTGTCTTGGTGGCTGGTGCAGGCGGCGGTGGTTGGTGTTGGCGAACCCGCAGCCGGTCCTCAACATACCGCAGCGCCTCAACAAGGTTGCAATTCCGAGCCTTCTGAAGGAAATCAATTACGTCGTAATCGTCGCCCGTTGCAAAGTCTTTAGCTCGCCGGCCTTCATCGTAAACGCTAAAGCTGGGATTCGCGTCGCCATGCTTGTGATCGCCCGGAAATGGGCAACGACAAATCTTGCCCGGCTCTCCTGTTAACCCCAGATCGCGCCAGGCATCCGGAATCCTGTACTTTTCCTTAAGGTCGCCAATTTTCACAAGGCACCTCCGGCGTTGGTTTGCTTTTCCATCTCACCGCGAATGAAAGCGAGCAAACTTGGAAGGTGAATAAATATAGCGCCACGCACGCTGCCTGCCTTGCGAATGCGGACCAGCTTGAAATGCCCGGCATCCCCGTGTTCCAGCAGCCAAGTCCGGCTGGCCCCGGTGAATTGGCAACGCTCCCGGGGCCTGGGAAGCTTGCAAAACTCTGGCAGGAATTTATCGTCGACCGGGTCGAACATCCGCGCCAGGGAGGTCGGGATTGGCCCGGCGCAGGTAGGGCGGCCCATTTGAAACTCTGTCATTCCGCCCAGGGTGACAGTGCTATTTTGTTGTGCCGGTATCGGCGATGACGTTTTCATCGCCCATAATAATATGCAGAAAATTTTGGATTACTACAAGCTACTAAACTCTATACTAAGCTGCTTTGGCACTGCCCGGCTTAGTTTTGTTGGTTGCCATAAGCTTCCAAGCCTTGCGAATTTGGTTCTCAAGTTGATTCCAAATGTAAGCCGGTTTGTCTTCAGCTAAGCGCCGCCCTACATAGACTGACTTCCGACGGGCGAGAAGATACCTAAAAACCTGGAGTTTGGTGGCATCCCCGTCTGTTGCTTCACGCAAAAATGGACCGACCAATTTCATCCAGGCCTTCACGTCATGTTTAGGGGGCAAATCCTCGCGACCATGCCAGTCACACTTTAGAAAATTATGATTTGGCAAACCCCAGAGGTAACCCCGGTATAGATGTTCAACGAATAAATTAATGTTCTCAGATTCCCCGTGCCGCCGGGCGATGATGCTTTCCATTACCTCGGCCATTGGGCATTTCTGCCAGTGTTCCTTACGCTGGCCATTTCGTTTACGAATCAATAATTCCTTGCTTAAGAGAAGTTTCCGCAACTCCGCCTCAGATAATGCTTCAATTCGAAGCCGCTCCTTCATAAGCAGGTAGTTGCGTTTTTCCTCGGGCAAGTTTTCAAAATCCAGATTTGGTGCTTCCAAGAGCATTAAATGCCATTGGGGATAAAGCGCCGCCAGCATCTCCAGCAAATCTTTGGCCGTGTGGTTTTTGAGAAGCACCTCAATCGGTTGATGGTTTGTACGGGTGGTGGCCAACTTATCTCCATATATCGCACCAGCCAGGTTGAATAACTCGCAAATGGCGGGCAGCCTCCTGGCCAGGTTCAAATCGCCATTTTGAACCAATGCGGTGATTGTTTTAGCCAATTCAACTGCCAACTCGGCGGCATAAAAACCCGCATCATCCGAGAACGCCCCTTGCTGCAAGCGCCACACCCCTACCTTTTCATAGGCGCGTATTAATTTCCGACATGCATGAAAGTTGTTATCGGTCAATTTATCAAGGTTATCGTCATGCGCCCATTGCGCATCCGATCGTGCAAGCAAAGCGTTAATACTTTCATCCAGGCTATGGCTGAAATCTGATTGGGAATCCGAAAGTGGGGGGCCTTGCAGGCTACTTTTTACAGCCTTGCCATTTTTTCTGCGGACCAACTTCATTCGAATTTCAACTTTGGTTCAAGTTGCAAATGCTATCAACAGCAAAGTTTTGCCAATAGCAGTCGTGGACTTCCCGGCCTGATTTCCACATAAATACAATTATCAGTGTCGTGGTAAAATCGCAGGCGGACCTGGTTCGCTGGTTTTCGGTCAACAAAGCCCGCATCGCATAAATTCTCTAAATTTAGCCGGAAATAGCCAATCAGTTTGGGCTCATCTGATTTGGATCGCTTCCAGTTGAGGCAGATATCAAAAGGTTGTTCGCCAATGGGCACGAGCCCGTGGTGATTTCTGTCGGTGTCATCGTTACCATTCCACACGCGATGCTTGGGGCTCAGGTCAGACTCGGACCCGAATCTGGTAAAAAGCTCGCCACTCATAATGTCGGCCCCAAGTCATCACTCAGCCCCAGTTCCTTCAGAGCGGATTTCGTTTCCTCGCGCTTTTGTTGGGAAACGCCGTTTTCCGGGGCGACTTCCACTTTCAGGGTGAGCTTCAAGCTGCGCTCAGATGCGAACTTGGAGAGCACCTTGGTATAGAAATTCATCCACTTTTGCGGCGGAATCTCCCCGGTCCATGATAGGCTAGATGCGCCCGATGACGCGCCACCAGTTCCAATTGGCAGTGTGGGCTGCACGGTCGCCGGGGGCGGTGTGGTGGAGGTTGGGGGTGTCGGTAGCGTCACCGGTGCCGGCGTGGCGCTTGGTACCGAGATCGGGGCAGCTTGCTTTTGCAGATAGGCGGTGGCTGTTTCCCGGGTGATTAGAAACATCTCCTCCACCACCTCCACATCGCCGGGGAACAAGGTCTCGTTGTATTTGAAGGGAAGATATTTGCCGTCCAGCGCTTTGCCGACATAGGCCAACTCGCCTTGGGCAACCGCTTTGGACACCGCATCCTGAATGGCTTCCGTACCCCGGATAATTCGTGGGTATTGCGGCGAAGCATAAAGCGCGTCACGCGCGGATTTAACCGGCCACTCGGTGAATGCCGATGGCCAGTTTTTAACCAATAGCCGGACGCTGATACCCTTCTCCAATTCCCCGTCAGCCGCCAACCGGTTGAGGACGTTGGTAATCGGGGAATCGATTCCTGAACCGCCCCCCACCATGCCCAGGTCAATTTCCCGGAGGGTGTTGTCCTTGCCCAGCATGAAGACGTATTTGTATGCTCGCCAGACGGAATCCCGCAAATCGCGGCGCGCGCGCTCAATGTTCTCAGCGAGTTGCCGGCGCTGGGACTCGTCCAGCTTCAAGTCAATCGCCTCGTCCTCGATGGCCAGCCATGCCAGTTGCTTGCGGGCGCATTCCCGCATCGCCCCCGGCGTGTCGGCCATCATCCAGATCAAGGCACTCTTAAACGTACGGTTGGAACTCCCATTTTCCCGGGTCATTTGGTCCATTAGCGCCAGGGTATCCTTGCGTTCCTCCATCGTTTGATGCAAGTCGCCAATGACAAAGGTCAGCACCGGGCGGTCGGCTATTTGGATGCTCTTGGCGGGGAACCACGCCCGCTCCACCCCCTCCTTCGCAATAAAACGTTTTTGGATTTCCTGCCGCACCACCTCGTCGATGGCGGGCAGCTCGATATTGGCTCGCTTGTCCGAGAACCGCTTATTCAGGTTCTCCCGGAGGCTGAACTTGTAATTTTTTCGCTCCACCGTCAGGTAGTAGCAACGGTCCGTGAGTGCGTCCAGGGCGGTCTCCACGTTGCCGAGGTCCAAATCTGGATGCCCCACGGCCAGCCGGATTTCCGGCAAGGTCGCTTCCGACTTCGTGGTGCCACCGTTCGATTCAAAAAAGACTGCCGTCGCCACCTTTTGGTGCAGGCGTTCCTTGCTGATGGTTTCGTTGGCCTCGTGGTCCAGCGCCACCGCATGCGCCTCCTTGCGACCGGCAATGTCCACCATGACTGCCGTTTCCAAGGCGCGGTTGCCCAGTTGTTCGAAAACCGCTGAGCGGAAAATGGCATCCCCGAAAGGGGCCGTGCCCAGCGTCAAAAGTGGGTCCGGGTGGGCTTTGCGATAGGCCTGGGTGTAGGCATTTTGAATCCAGAGCGCCAGCATCCGCAGCACCCCGCGCGTTTGCTGGAATTTGGGCACCGTCTGCCACTTCCGCTCGAACACCGATAACACACTCGGATGGAAGGGATAACAGGCCTCAAAATGCGTCCGGGCGTGGTCCGGGGGTATGGAACTGGAAAGTTGTTGGGCGTGGCCATGCACCCAATGCGCAAATTCTCCGCAGGCATCCACCGCCTCTCTGGGCAGCAAAACCCGGCCATCGGCATTGACCGCGCGCGTATCCCACTCGAATAGCCGGCGGCGGATGATCTCGCTGGTCTCGGCCCCCGCCGTCATCGTCATGGGTTTGCCGACGCGGTCGAGCATTTTGGTCAGGCGTTGGTAATCCGCCACATCATCGGGCGTCATTTCCATTTCCGAGGCGGGCACCGACACCACTAGGACGGAACGCGGGTTCATGGCCCCGGAAAGATTCAATAGGAAATCATAAAGCTGGTTATTCAGCCCCAGCGTGCGGAACCGGCTGGCGTAGTTTAGCAACTCGTCCACCAGGATCAGGCAGGGCTCATCGCCGGGAATCAGTTTGCGGATAACGTCACCACCGGGAGCGATTTTCTTCTCATCATGCTCCCGAACCAGGTTGAAGGCCGCTTCGCCACCCAATTGCCAGGCAATTTCACCCCAGGGGGTCAGCCGGCGTGGGCCATTACCATCGCCACCGCGACCGGACAGGGAGTCGAATTCCGTGCCGACGAACACCGCCACGCGGGCCTTGGGAATCTGGGATATAGCCGCTTTGTCCCGAATTTGCGACACTCCCAGCCATGCTTGGGAGGCGGGGCCATTCTGGGCGAGATGGTACAGTAGGGTTAGCGCGTGGGTTTTGCCGCCGCCGAAGTTGGTTGCCAGGTTGAAGACCGGCGAGGTGTGGCTGGTTTCACCGGAGAGCCGGCGCATGGTTTGGGCGGCGAGGTCCAGCAGGTTGGCCGCTAGAAAGGTTTTGGCGAAGAATTGCTCCGGGCGACCGTAATCCGCCCGGGCGGTGCCATCCCGTACCCGGTCTAGGTGGACCGCGAATTCCGATGAATCCTGGGATTTGCCCTCGCGCAAGTCCTCGCGCGGCTTCACCACATCGTACCAAGGCTTCAATTTCATAATGCTGAAATCAAAGACTAAGGCCTTAATTTCAAATACAAAAGGCTAGAATTGCTCAAAGTGACCGGTGTTGGCATTCAATTGCCACCAGGCGAAAAAGCCATGGGGGAAGGTCTCGGCTTCGCCCCGGCGGCCAATGACGAGGAGGGTGTTGCCGTGGAGGGTGACCCGGTGGCCGACACCCAGGGCGGCGATGACTTCGTCCTGGAGGTGCTTGCGCAAGGGGCCAGCCTCCGATGCTTCCTGGCGGTAGCAGAACAGCACCCGCAAATCGGCGCGGACACTTAACAATTTCCAAAGTGAATAGGCGATGTAATCCTCACGGCGCTGGTTTTCCAGTTCCATGATGGCCAATGGGAACAGCCAGCGGTTCTCGCCGGGGGCGAAAGCCATGACGTCCAGGGCCAGATATTCGCCCCGGCTGACGGGCAGAAGGTCCGTCTGATGGCCCTTGGCGGACGCGCGCCAGCCAAGTTGTCCGCACGTTTCGATGGAAGCGCTGGTCAAGGCTGTGGTCCACGATCCCAGCACCCCGGCTATCGCGGCCGTGCGTAATGGTCCGGCATGGCGCTCGTCGCGCAGCGTTTCGAGCAACGCTTGTCGGAAGGCAGTGGGGAGGTCTGAGCTCAAGATTAGGCCGTAGCTAGTTTCTTGGTTCGCTATGAGCTAGGCGCGATATGATGTCTGACGCCCAGTTGTATTGAACGATTGGTACGCGGGATTTGTATGGATTATAATCGGCTTCAATACTCATCAATTTTCTTTCGGATAATTTACTTTGGTAACAGCCAATAAACCACTCCAAAAGTGTATCTCATGAGTTAGAAATACCGCGCGCGCGTTGCGCATCCCCGCGTGGCACTGCGCCCCAACTGCGCAAATGAGCATATTCATTGGCTTTTAATATGGCTCAATTTCAAGCAAAAATCCCTCGTTGGTTTAAATAAAAAAGAACCCGAGAAAGGATTCAAAATGAAACTGCGGTATACTGTTAAAAATTGCATATCTCTAAAGGCGCAGAATGACAACGCCTACGTAACGGATTGGCAGCAGAACCCACCGAAGCAAAACGCAATTCTGATTGTAAAACGAATTTTGCGATCAGCCGCCATTAAAATCGCACTTATATTAACGTTGGCCTTGCTGGCGGGTGTTTTGCTTAGGGAGCCCGTTTACACGGTTGGCGTCTTAGTTTATCGGTTCATAAAATGAAAACCCGTAAAGCCGGGTGTGGCGCGCAAAGTAAGAATTGGTTTGCGATTTTTCGCGAGCCAATTGTTTTGCAACCGAGAGGTTTGGCCCGATAAAACTGCATGAGTGGAGTTCCTGCTCCTTGCAGCCCTACTCCTGTGGCGGGCTTAACTCTATTGTTGTTGGGTCTTCCCAAATCAAATTAAAATGCTTGAGAACTCTCCTGCCAAAATAACCGCTTCGATTAACCTTAATTTGAGGTCCTTCAATAGTAGATTTTCCACGCCAAAATGTACCTACGTACATTTCGTCATCAGCCATATGAAGCGAAATGACAGCGGACCCCCGATATTTTTTTATTACTATTTGACCTTTGCGCTGTTTCAGGGAATACAAACGTTTCAAGGTTTCGATACCCCCAGCGTATAGCTCGTTTTGGACGTATTTCAAGTTTTTTGCTTGAAATGCTTTAAGAGATTTTTTGTCTTTCGTTTTAGGCTCATCTTCCATGTAATATTCACGCACCCGCGTCTTGAACATTGGAGATTGGTGATCGAGAATTAAAATTTCGAGGCTAGCCCCATTTTTAACGGCTTGGCGAAGGTACTTGTCAAAATAAGGGAAATCCGCAAGCCATGTTTGCAAGATCATTACTTTTTTTTGGGCCTTTCCAATTTTATCAAATAAAGCTTTTGGAATCTCTTTGCTCATTTCCTCATACCCGTCCTCGTCGGTCTCGAGATCAAATTCATCTGCCGGAGTTAATAATGATGCCGCGTCAATTTGCAGATATGTCGCAATTTTCTGCAAAGTTTTGAAGGTTGTCGGTTTTCCACTCTCAATGTCTTGAAAGATTCTTCGGCTGATGCCGCAGGCCTTCGCAAAATCTATTTGTTTGGGATTAATTTGATGTAGTTCACGGAGCTTTTTTATCGCAATACCATCAGGACGAACCATCGCGTCGGGAACTAATGGAGCAGATTGATTGTTCATGCGATTCGGATTTTGCAGTTCATGATTGTTATTATTGCATTGTCTCAAAATGACGCGACAGGCCTTTATCCAAATTAATTAGTTGCGACATTTTATTTTGCACCTCACTGAGAATATTAAAAAAATAAAACCTATAATGAAAAACCAGTGTTCGCAGGTTGTGGCGATCCATAGGGGCATTGGCAACCAAGAAAACAGCGGCATTAAAAAGACATCTTTGTCACTTGCCGTGATTCGACACAAAATAGTCGGTATACCCGCCAGCACCCATGTGGCTGTAGCAATGGAAGCCAAAAAAGCATATAATGCTATTTTCAGGGGTAAGATTGACCTAAAGCTAATCACCGATTCCTGAGGCTTTCCCAAGGCAATTGCAATCCCACCAACAATAGCTGTCTGCAAGCCAACGAGCCAGATGCTCCAATCCTTTGACCACTCAAGCGCCTTTATAATTTGATCCGGAATTGTATCTGACATAACGATAAATAAATTAATCTTTCCAATTGAATTTAAGAATCGGTTCCATGCGTTTGGCTACCAAGCATCTCAAAATCCCAATCCTTTCTTGCGTGCCAAGACGCCATCGACCCAGCGCTTTTCCTCGGTGCTGGAGGGGTAAAGGGCTGAGAGTGCTTGCGCAAGGCTCCAGAAGCGCTGGTCCTGGCCGATGGCGTCGTCGACGAGGAAGCGTTTGAGGGCTTCGCTGCGGCCGGCGGCGAAGAGGATCATGCTTTGATGCACCCGGTCCAAAGCGGTCTCGCCGACGCGGGAGACTTTGGTCTCGCCGAAGGTGGATTCGGCGGCTTCGGCGTCGCCGAGGACGGTGAACATGTCCATTTGGGGGTCGCGTTTCTTGCGCTTGGCTCCCTGGCCGGCGAGGGTGGCATCGTCTTTGCCGAACAGGTGCTGGGCGCGCTCGGCCACGGGGAGCAACCGGGCGGTTTCGCCGGAGATTTCCACCAGGGAGGTCAAATCTTCCAGATGGGCTCCCAGCCCTTGGGCGATTTTGCGGGCGGCGTCGTATTCCAGGGTGAAGCCACCCTTGGTTTTGCCTCCTTTGCCCTTGGCTTCATCGTCATCGTCATCCGTTTCTTCAGCCCCGAAGGTAGCATCCTCGGCGGCATCAGCTTTCAGGGTCCAGAGCCACATGGCAGTGAGGCGGGCGTCCGCCTCGAAAGCGGTGGTGTCCGCGTCTTTGAAGACCAAGGCCAGGGCCTCCTTGGCGACGGCGGCCCAGACCTGTTCCAGATATTCCTTAAGCGCCACGGTTTCGCCACTGGCTTTTTCCACCCGCGAGTAGCGGGAGAAGATTTCCAGGGCCGGTCCGAGACAGGCGAAAATGGCATCCGCACCGACAACGCCTTCTTCGGCCAGACGGGGCATCCATTCGTGAATGCGGATGGGCAATGCCTGCAAAACGTCACGCCAATCGCCGATTTCGTCCTTTCGGATTGAACCATCGGGATTGGCCCTCGGCCGGCATACCAGATGAACTGATGACATTAAGCGTGCCTGCCCGATGGCAGCAACTTTGGTTGCCATCTCAGTGTCAATTGGCCACGAACCTGTGATAATCCATCCGGCATCGACAACTGCTTTTAAAATTGCCTCCCAACTTGACGTTGTTTTGCTTGCAAAAACTATCGTCCCAATACCATCGGAGCGTAATATGCGTCGGCCCTCATTAAACGCCTTGGTCAATTCACGTTCGTAAAATGCAATGTCGTGTGTTGTGTTGCTCAACTCGTGAGTACGGTCCACAACAATTTCTGGGTCCTTTGGAACCAGATCTTCCTTAAACAATGAATCGTGAACTTCACCAAGGCTGCGCTTTAGCCAAACATAAAAAAAGTCGGATAGAAATGCATAGGGAACCGCATCGTAATATGGCGGGTCGGTAACAAATGCATGAGCGGAACCTGACGGCAATGGGTGTTCAGTGGCAGAAGCAGTCGTAACGTCGGCATTGCTGCCAGAAATGCAGGACAACCCCTCAATGACCCGAGACATTTTATCAATGGCTCCGATGAAAGACCCAGTGCTATCGCCGGCAGAACATGTTTCGGAAAAATCCCATGCCATAGAAAGGGCCTGTCTACCAAAAACATGGCTTGTATCAAGCGTGTATACACGCCAGGAACACAAACTGGAATTGTGATCAGCACAAGTATCCACGGCAAGTGCCAAGCATGTATGCACAGCTTTTGCCAGCACACCATCAACCCGATCCAGCTTTTTCTCGGTTTCTTTGGTAAGCCTGTGAAGCGTTATTAATGCCAAAGATTGCCGGGAAGTAAAATAATCACCCCATGCTTCCAAGCCATATAACATGGCCCAGGTATGACGAATGCCTCGAATATCTAGCCTTTCATCCGGCACCAGGGACAGCAAACCATTATTGGCTTTATTTCTCGCGGCCAATTCCTCACTTGATCTCCGCACAACTTTCTCATCCAATTCATTTGGCAGACGAAAAAATCTGCCCTGTTCGGCTGTTCTCGTTGATACAACACAAAACATTCGAGCGTCATTACCTCCTCCATGTCGAGTTCTGAGTTGTTCGCGAACCCGAGCAACAGGTGTTGTATAACCACAACAGGGGCAAGTCCCCGACCCTCGTTTTACTGTGCCGTCAAAATTCGGATCAGGTATTTTTTCCGATGGATCATCCTGATTTACCCACCCGTCGCGCTTTTTAACAATTATTTTAAAATCAACACGCTTTGCATCTCTGTTTGGAACCAATTTAATTGCAATTGAACTTTTGGCCTTCCTTGCAAGCCACAATGAACGAATGAGTGGCACTTCCGCACCACAGCCGGGGCCTTCGCACTGAATCGTTCGCGCCCAGAGGTAGGCGATAGGCGTCGCGCCGTCGGCGTCCTTGGGATAAAACTCCGCCAATTCGTTTTCGGCCTCCTGTTTGATCCATGCGCCCCACTTGCGGACTTCGTCAGCCAGGCGCTGGCCGTATTTCGGGATGTATTCCAAGACGACCTTGTTGAGCAGCACCGGCACGGGATTGAGATCGGACGCGAAGGCGTCGGCCCCCACCCGGAGCGCCTCCAGCGGAATGGAGCCACCGCCGGCAAACGGGTCCACGACCAGCGGACGGGTGCCGGGCGCACCGCCCAGCGCCTCGTGCGCGGCCTGGGTCAGCGCCCGGCTGGTTTCCAGGTATTCCGGCAGGGTGGAACTATCCCAATTGGCAAAATCCGCAATAAAATCCAGCAAGAGCGTCCGCAGGTGGACCGGGTCCACGGAATTTTCCGGACTTTTCCGCAGGTTTTCAAAATGCACCCGGCTTTCCGCGCTCAAGAGGCTTTGCCGTTCGTGGGTGGTCCATTTCTGCATCTCGGCCCGGGCGACCTTTACGAAAGCCGGCGGGCACTGGGCATCCGCCGGGTCCGGCCACAGGGCGGCGCAAATCACCGCCCGGCAGGCCGCCAGCGGCCGCCGCGCCCACCAGATGTGGAGCGTGGAAATATGCCCATGCCGGATGGATTTCTCCCGCCGCGCATGCGCGGAGATGCGCTTGATGGGCAGGTCAACTTCGATGAGGCGTTTGGGAAATTGGGTCATGATCAATTTTTTGGCGGCAGAATTTCGCGGCAGAGCGCGTCAATAAAGTGCTTTCGTTGTTTGATGAAAGCATAGTCGTCCTCGGTAAGCGGGCTTTGCCGGAGGCGGAGTGGATGACTCAATTTGTTCCGCAGCTCGTTAAGGTCCAGCATCCATTGCATCGCTTCATTTTTCCCGGCGTTATCAGGATCAAAATAGGTTGCGAAAAGCTTCCAGTTGCTTTCGATAATGACTTTGTATGAAAGCAAGTAAAAGCCTTGTTCTTTGGGAATGGACCCCCTGGTTTCTTCCGAAAGTTCGGCGGCCTTTTTTCTCAACATCTCCGGAATTCCTCGATACCACCAGTCATCGGGCTTCTCGTTGAATTTATTCTTGAGGATTTCAAGGATGACGTCATATATGCCCACCTCAATGGAATGAAGGAACTCCATCGCACGGCCAGAGCTCGTTTCTTTAACGAGGTCCCCCAGCAACCAGTCGAGAAGCCTATGCGCAAACCGAGCATTTGCCCGAATGCCCGGAAAAATTTTACCGGTGACGCCTTGAAACGGATCATTCAAAGCAGAGCCAGCGATCACCATGACGGCGGCCTTGGTGTCAGCACCTGACCATATTGCGCCACAGCAAAGTTCGCGGGGACCAGGTAATTCGAATTTATCATTCTTGTTCAGCAACCGGGATTTTTCGGGCAATTTGAAAAGCGGTATTGCAGAATTTCCGTACCAAACCCGAGACGGACTTGAAATGGTTAAATCATTTCCGGCAAACAATGCCTGAGCAGTTGCATTGGTCTGGTCTGCGTGATTTAGAATAATCGTTCGTTCGTCACCGAAGATTGCCCCCGGCCCACACATGCGTTCCCCAGAAATAGCGAGGTCAAATTCTATCAGAAATCCATTGAACGTATGACTAGTTCCCAGCAACAAAAGTCGTTTGCCTTTCTTGATCGCCGATATGAGAGGCGTCTTAAACGGTTCAAGCGGAACAATGTC
This sequence comes from uncultured Verrucomicrobia subdivision 3 bacterium, assembly GCA_903895255.1. GTDB lineage: Bacteria > Verrucomicrobiota > Verrucomicrobiia > Limisphaerales > UBA11358 > UBA11358. The sequence continues at coordinate 26,757 of CAITTG010000078.1, read as the reverse complement.
TTCGAAGGTTACGATGTATGCATCGGCTTGATCAAGCAATTCAGAAAATTCTGCGGTTGAGATTGGGGCGTTTTCCTGAATGGGCTTAATATGTATCCCTACCTCGGCAGCATAATTGATCAAATCGCTGTAGCGGGCATCAACCACGTTTGCTGCCAAACTGAGCCAGAGAATGTTTTTTTGTTTTACCATTATATTTATCATTGCGCTCGCGAATCAAAATTGGCTGTTCTCTGGCAATTATTTAACTATTTGAAAGACAATGTCCGTCTCCAAGGCTGAAAAAATGGATGCAGCGGACGCCGCTTTATCACGCAAAATGGCTTTGCGACGCTGAGCGCAGTTTCTGGTTCGCTCAAAAACATGGTCCATTGACCTAATCTGACTGGCTTTTTGAAAAGCATCCAGGACAACATAAATTGCTTCGCGCAAGTAATATTCCACATTGGCGGTGGGCATTTGGAGGGGGGTGACAACCGGTGTTCCATGGACAAGGCAACACCGGATGCGGTAAATCCGCAGGATATGCCAATGAACACGAACATCGTGGGCCTCCAAATAATCGACCAGTTTGGCAGGATCATTCACCAACTCCTGGTACTTTGCCCAAATCAATTGCAGCCACGGATGCGGAGCCAGCGCAGCGCCAACCTCAGCGGAGGCATTAGCGTCCTGGAGGATAACGATCATGCGCTGCCAAGGCGCCCCAGGCTTAACCTGGCTTTTTAAGAGGCCGGCGGTTTCGGCGGGCCACTCGCCGCAGGCCTGCAAAACAGTGCCATACAGGATTCGCAAATGATTCGTAAAATAGCGGTGAGTTAACACCGGAACCACGTTTTTAATCACTTTTTGGCCAATGCCTTTCCCATCTCCACTATTGGTCAAGGTCTCAAGCCCCATCCACCAATTCAACAACATGTCGCGATAGGCATTGGCATCCAAGCCAAGGCGGTAATGGCGGACCGCAGACTCAAGGCGGCGCTGGGACTCTTCGGTGATCTGGCCGGACTGAAACAACTGATCCGTGCGCTCATTGGCCACCAGAAAATGCTTTAGCGGAAGGTGATGTTGTGGATTTGGTATACGCCACATCGCATGGACAATTTTGGGTTTTTTGTCAGCCTGGCGCGATATCAGGACCGCCCGCCAGCTTGCCATGGGTTCAGTGCAAAAATTGAAACGCAAGCGGTCCTGGCATTTGGCAAATTTCTCCTGGGCAGCATGAATGGCCGAGTTTGAATCGACGGCATCCACAACAGTGGCCGCAAAAATTCGCTGCTGGTTTTTGGTCAGGAATTTAGTGATGGCGGGCGCGTCGCCCTCTTCGTGAACGGCAATCGCTGGTGGTTCGGCGGAAAAAACGAAATCACCGTACTGGCCGAGGCTTAAAACCTGACGGCTGCCGGAGAGCGACAGAATTACATCGTATTTTTCCGGGTTTCGCTTAAGCCGTTCCTCAAACAGCGCGTAGCGTTGTTCGAAAGTCATGGTTTGCCATTCAGCACCCAAAAATTTGGATTTCACCCAGGAGTGCAGGCTGGCCGCCACCCAACCCCGAGCTGCCAGATCGGTTGCCAGACTGTTCGCAAGCCGGTGAATTTCCTTTTCATTGCAGTCGTTTATGGCCTTTTTCAGTGTGCTGAAGGTCAGATCCAGGTAAGGCGCGGACAAGCCGGGCAGCGTATCGAGCAAAATGGTTTTAATCTGAGCCACTTCCCGCTCCCTTGCCGCCTCATCCTTGGCATTTTTTGCCGTAATTTCGGTCAGGCTGTGATAAAGCAGGCCCCAGGATGAAGCCAGAATTGATTGAAGAATTGTGTCCTGATTGGCAATATCTTTTGCTTCAGACGCGATAGTATTTAGATCGTCCCTGTCCGCAAATGGATACCCCATCTCCCTGGCCAATTCTTCCAGAATGGTCCGGCCATTATGGCAGCGGAACCGAAAACTATCGAGGGACTGGGGATGCGTTAAATTGAACCACGATTCGAGAAAAACCTTTTCGCCGGCGGGAAACGAATTGAACTCGTCATTTGCTGTTAAAATATGCATTTTTTATTGCATTTGCATGAAAACTACGATATTAATTATGCAGCGATTTATAGAGAGTTAAGGTTGTGGTTGGCCCTTTTAAAGGGCGCTGGCTTTCGAGCCCAGCCAAAACAAACACTCTCTTCCTTGTCCAAACAAGCGGCTGACCTGTGGTCGGCCGCTTTTTCATTTGGTTTTTCATAATGGTCGTTCTCCGGTTCGATAGGGCACGCCCTCTTCCCGCAACTCAACCGGGGATTTGCCTGAATCCTGACGCAAACGGTAATGCTCCACCTTGACGATGGGTTGCCAGTCCAGTGTAGCCGGGTCGGGCAGAATATTGAGCGACGGATTGAGTGTGCCGCTTTCCCGCCGCCAATTCGACTTAAAGCTGACGAAGTACGATCGAGCAGACGAGGTTGCGGATTCCGGCCCGCTTGGTTGCGGATAGTTGCGGAAATTTCCAGCCGGGTTTGGACAGTGCCGGTAGTAGATTTGTAGCAGATTCTTCATAGGGTGGCCACGTTTAGGATGCCGGAAAATTGGTCGCTGATTGGTTGGCGACTCGTCCGTTGAATACGACACCGTTGAGCGCGGCGGTGAAAAATCGGAAGATAGCCGAAAATCAGCGGAAGATAATCGGAAGATGACTTAATTAAGTCCCTTTGGACCGAACTGACGAAGACGCGCAGTTTGCTCACGACGCACCTCCGGTACGAAAGGGGGGTGCCTCTTCCTTCAATTCCACGGGTGCCTTGACGGAGTCTTGTTTCAAACGGTAATGCTCCACTTTGACGACGGGCTGCCAGTCCAGCGTCGCCGGGTCCGGCAAAATATTGAGCGAGGGATTGGGCGTGCCGCAATGAAAAACGACATACAGCCAGTAATCCTTCCGCAAGCGCTGGGCGGTGCGGTATTCATTGGCGGTCAGGGCAATTTCCCCGGTGTGCGCCCGGCCCTTTACCTCAATGAACCGTACGTCGATGGCAGTCCCCGGGTCCTCAGGGTGCGGTTTGCGGGAAATGAGGTCGAAACCGCGATTGTCAGCCTCGACGCTTTCCACCCGCCAGCCGCGCGCCGTTTCGTGGGCGATGACCTGCTGGACGGCGATGCGCTCGATCTCCTCATCGCGCACCATGGGGGCAATTTGCGGGGAGGTGCGTTCGGGATGGGGCAGGACCCAGGCCCGACCAACGTGCTGGACATCCCCAATCATGCATTCGGCCTCCTGGCGCAACTCGGCGGTGCGGCGCTCCAACCGGGCATTTAATTCATCAAGCTTGTCCTCGACCTTTTTCAGGTTGGCGGCCAGCAAGGGGTCATCGGGGCCGATGGCTTGCTCGTGGATTTCCGCCATGCGCAGGTTCTGGCGGTGAATGAGTTCCCGGAGGCTGATTTCCAGGTGGCGGGTGATGATGTTGGTTTCCCGCAACCGCTGGGCGGCGACCTCGGCCAGAAAGGGGTTTAGGGCCTGGGCGACCAGAAATTGCTCGACGGAAGCATGATCGGGCAATCCTTGACCATCGGGGACGAGGGCGTCTTTACCGGCAAGGGCCAGGTCGAGGAAGATGGTGGGTTGGCGGATCGTCAGCAACCCGGCAAGGTCGGCTTGGACCACGAACAATCGCCGGTGGATTTGGTTATTACGGCCATCCTTGATGGAAGCGCTGAAGACGTCGAGGCGGTAGGGCAACCCATGGTGGAGATCGTAAAACACCGCGCCGCGCCGCAGGTCATTGCGGACTTCGTCAGTGACGGATTCCCGGACGGTTTCAAACAGTGGATGGCCGGGGGTGACCCATTCTAGGGTGGCATCGCGTTTCAGATGTTCCTTGTCGAACACGATGTTTTTGTATTCACGCCCCAGTTTGCCGAAGCGAGGTTCCAGCCGTTCGCCCACGGGCCAGAGGGCGCGCGGGACCCGGCCCAGCCGGTAAACGTGGCTGTTCTCCCGGGTTTCCTTCGGATGGACCCCAATGAGGGGAGCGGCCTGGGTGAAGAAGTTTTCGATGACTTCGGGCACAAGCCGGCGCTCCTTGGCCTCAGCGGACCGGCCGACGATGGCGGACAGGTTCAATTCGCGCTTGGCGAGGCCTTCCAGCGTGGAATTGGTGATTTGCTGGAAGCGTTTGGTGTCGACTTCCTCGATGATGCGGCGCTTGATGATTTCCTCGTCCATCTGGTTGCTCGCGTACATGTCGCGAATCATCTTTTCGAGCTGGTTCGCGGGGAAGACCTCGCCGAGGACGTTGAACACCTTGCCAGTGCGCTTGGGGTCGAGGTCTTCCTCGATGGCCTGGATGCGCTCGAATAATTTGTGGAGGACGCGGCCCTCGCGGGTGTTGGTGGAGACGAAATTGAAGATAAGGCAGTCTTTTTCCTGCCCGTAACGGTGGATGCGGCCCATGCGCTGTTCCAGTCGGACGGGGTTCCAAGGGATGTCGTAATTGATCATCAGCCAGCAGAATTGGAGGTTGATGCCCTCGCCGGCGGCCTCGGTGGCGACGAGGACCTGGGCAGCCTCGCGGAATTCGCGCTCGGCAAAGATGCGGGTGCCGGGAGTGTCGCGGTCGCCAATTTTCATGCCGCCGTGAATCTGGGTGACGGTCAGGCCCCATTCGCGGAGTTTGCCGAGCGGGCGGCCGTCCTTGCCATCGGCACAGAGGAAATCGAGGGTGTCCTTGTGCTCGGTGAAGACGAGGAGCTTCATCTTCGGGTCTTTGAAGAGGTTGTGCTGGGTGATCAATTCCCGGAGCTTGACGAGCTTGGACTCGACTTCGCGTTTCTCCAGCGACTGGGCGAGCACGATGAGTTTGCTGAGGTCGACGATTTCCTCCCGGATGGCGGCAGGGTCGTAGGAGGCGACCAAATCTTCGAGTTCGGCCACGATTTCCTGCTGTTCATCCTCAGGTAAGTCGTCGTAATCGTCGGGCAGGCGTTTATCTATCTGCGCTTTGCGGTAGCCTTCGGGGTCAGCGAGGATCTGTTCGCGCTTGTCGCGCATGCGCTGGAGGCTGCGGCGCACAGCATAGATGCTGGAGGCAAACCGGCGCTGGAGCATGGCCATGGTGAAGCCGAGGGCGCGGCCACGGGGGGAATCCTCGGAGGCGGCCTTGAAGGACTGGTCTTCCACGAAACGGGTAAGGGCATCGTAAAAATCGAGTTCGTCGCTGTTGATCTGAAAGTCCGAGGTGCGGACGACGCGGCGGGTGAAGAGCTGTTTGGCCTTGCCGGTGTCGGGATCAGGGAAGGAAACGAGGGCCTCTTTCACCCGGCGCAGGTAGAACGGGGCCTCCTGCTTGCGCATGGCTTCCTCCAGGCTTTTGACGTCGCCGTAGACATCGCGGTCGAGCAACTCCAGGAAGAGGCAGAAATTGTCGGGGTCGCCTTTGTGGGGCGTGGCGGTCATGAGCAGATAATGGTCGGTCATCTGCGACAAGGCCTCGCCAAGCTGGTAGGCGAGGGTCTTTCGGTCGCGGCTGGCGGCGCTCATTTTGTGGGCCTCGTCCACGATAATGAGGTCCCAATGACTGCGCAAAAGACTCTCCTTGGCGTCCTCGATGCGCGAGACCCAGGAAACGGAGGTGATGACCTGGTTTTTGTCCTGCCAAGGATTGGAGCCGTAATTGGCGCGGAGGACATCGCTGCGGATCACCTCGAAATTCTCGCGGAATTTATCCTTCATCTCGCGCTGCCACTGGAACGACAGATTGGCTGGCGTGATGATGAGCGTGCGGGAGACGAGACCGCGAATCTTCAATTCCTTGAGGAGAAGCCCGGCCATGATGGTTTTGCCCGCGCCGGGGTCATCAGCAAGGAGGAACCGGATGCGGGGCTGCACCATGAAATATTCGTAGACGGCCTCCAATTGGTGCGGGAGGGGGTCGACGCGGGCGATGGACAGGGAAAAATAGGGGTCGTACTCGAAGGCTAGGGCCAGCCGCATGGCCTCGACGGCTAGGCGAAAGCGTTGAGGATCGCCATCGAAGGGCTCGACATCCGGCGTGCTGGTGAGGGTGGCGAGGTTTTTGGCCGTAAGGACGGGCTGATATACGAGGTTGGTGTTTACCCCCTTGGCCACGAGTTTGACGCCATCGCCCATGGGATAACAGACAATGACTTGAACCGGCTCGGGGAAAATCGGGCCATGCAGTATTTTGTCGGGTTTAAGGTCAGCAAGCGTCATTGTACGTATCCCATTGAATGGTCTGAGATTAACGCATGCTGCCGGAAAGCTCGGCAAAGTCCATGGGAAATTACGCCCGAAATTTATTACTGGAAATAAGGCATGTTAAGCAAAAATCCGCGTCCGCGACGGAGCCCGGACAGAAGCGGGGAGGAGTGCAGCCTTTAATGAAGAACGCCATTTTTTGAATCTCGACGTTCATTTTTCGGCCTTTTGACAATAAATTTTTTACGACCCAACCGATTTAGGTCGCTCGGCGGGCTGGCCCGGCAGCCCCCCCCGCCCCCCCCCCAAGGCCTCGTCCACCCGTCCCGATTCACTTGGGAGCATGGGCGGATGGACGGACGAAACGACGTCCGTCCGGGGAAAAACCTGTCAGGCACCGGGCGCATACAGAAACAAAAAAGGAGAGAATATCTTTTTTCTTTAAAGTCCACTAGCCGACACCGCGAGCCTCAAATGATTGAGAAACGAGGGTGATTTCGATCGTTTAACCGATTGTTGGAAGTTTATTCACCGCCTCCCGCTTGGATTTATCGTCTATATGAGTGTACAAACGGCTTACTTCGGCGGATTCGTGTCCTACCAGGTCCTGCGCCACGGCGTCGCTAACTCCGGCATTCTTCAGCAAGCTGACATTGGTGTGCCTCAGGGAATGGAAGCTTATATCGCTCAAAACCCGCCGCGCGTCCCGGCCTTTGCGTTTTTCTTCCTCCTCGACCTTGTGGGTTCGCGCCACCACCAAGCCCGCCGCCGCCAGAATGTCGCCGAATTGATTAGAAAGTGCTCCCGCCCGGCCATTCCGGCTCATCACCTTAAAGGCATTGGCATGAACTGGCTGTTTGGGATTATCCCCTGCCGGGAGTTTTTCAATGTGTTCCAGCAGCGGGGCTGCCAGGGGAATCACAATGGTCCGGCCGGTTTTGCGGCTGCTAAGGCGTAATTCCCTCTGGTTCAGGTCGAGGTTCTGCCAGGTCAGCATTGCTAAATCTCCCAGCCGTTGGCCAGTGTAGAAACCAAACAGCACGAGCGAGCGCCACTCGTCATTGCAGTGCTCCAGAATGCCCTTTAATTCCGGCAGGGTGAATGCCCGGCGGCCATTTTGCTCGTTGGCCACCTTAAGCAATTTGACGTGCCGCGCCTCATTCCGCACGATCACGCCATCGGCCTCGGCGGTAGTGAATATGACCCGCAGGATTTTTAGGAATACATTAGCCGTGCTACGGGCGACGCGCTGGGCTTGGGCATCGCGGAATCGGGAAATGTCCTCCTGCCGGATCGTGGTGATGTCCTGATCGGCTTTGCCCTCCAGGAATTCCAGGAACAATTTTACGGTTTGAGCATACTTGGCCCAAGTGGAGGGTGAAACCTCGGCTTTGGACCTCTCCATCCAGGCCGTGAGAAACCCCCGGGTGGTCTTGCTGGCCAATCCGCTGCCGGTTGTATGGCGAAATGCGAAATCAAATGCATGGTGCGCGGCGCGCCGGGCTTTGAGGTCGGTAATCTCATTGATGAAGACCTTGACCCGCTCCGAGGTGCGCTTGCCGCAAGCGGCTTCCTCAAGTTCGTCTGCGATCCGGCTGGCCAGCTTTTTATCCGTGGTGCCGGTGGAGCGCTTCAATTGCTGGGCGCTCAAGCCGACGTAGGCCGTGAAGCAGGCAACCCAATAGGGGCTGCGCGGGTCTTTCCAGATGCTCGACATGATTCAAATTGGTTCCAAGCGCTGAAAACATTCAGAATTAAATTCAGAATAACGTCAAGCATTTTCAATAACGCAGACGCTAAAAATCCTTATTTTTCGCATATATGACATGGGCGTTATCGGCGTTTTGGTATCGGGGGTTCGAATCCCCCTCTCTCCGCCATTTAAAACTCTCCCTGGGTTGGCCATCCCGTCAAACAATTTTCCCCAGCCAGCCGGCCTCGATTCACCAATGGGATTTGCCCGGGCCAGGCCACCCACAAGATTGGCTGGGTGATGGCCAGATTGCGGCGGATTTCCAAATCCGTGGGATCGGGCTCCAATTGCTGCCAGAGTTTAAAATATTTCGCATCCCCAAACTCCGCATAGGCCAAAATCAGGCAGGGCTGCCGGACCGGCCAGCTTTCCCAATGCTGGATGTCCTGCCGGCGGCCATCCGCCAGCCAGCGGGTTTTGTCCGCCAGATAGGGGTAAATAAAATCAATGGCCTGCCGCGGGGTGCGTCCATCCGGCAGCTTAAATTTCCAGAAATCTTCCGAAGGCGTGGAGAGCACGGTGCAGAGGGTGGCGAGGTTGTCCGCCTGGAAAATGGAGTAGCCGTAGGGTTTGGTGCGGGCAAGTTCGCGGGGGAAGCTGCCGTCATTGGTCATTTGATTGGGGAAGAGCACTTGCTTGAATTGTTGCCGGGCCAGGGTCAAAACGCGTTCGTTGCCGGTGAGGCGGGCGAAGCAGGCCAATTGCAAATAACAGGCGATGCTGTGGTTGTTCAAACCATTCATTTCTTTTACCCCATTGGTGGAGGCCAGAATCCATTGGGTGTAGTCATCGAACCACTGTTTTACACCTTGGTCCACCGCAGGCGGAAAGGCCGGGGATTTTTCCAAAAACGGAATGGCCCGGGCAACTTCGCACAAATGCAAGGTGTCAATGATGCCATAAGGCGTGCCTTGGGGGTGACCCAAGGATACCTGGGCGCATGCCAGGTTGGGATTCATCCGGGTGGCTTCATCCAGGAAAAAAACTTGCAGCAAATGAGCGGCCCTGGCCGCATATTTATCGTCACCATTCAGGAGCCAGGCAGCCGCGAGCGCGGCGACGGCATCCTTCAGGTGACGCATGGCCAGGCGATGGGCGGTGAAGGTGTGGGGATTGGATTCGCCGTCACGAGTGACATAGGGCAGGCCGGTTTGGTTGGTGGAATTGGGCCAGGCATAATCCGCCTGGGAAAAATAATCGTGCACCCCGCCGGGACTGTTCGTGGCCACCTCATCGGTAATGGCCGGTGGGTGCAAGGCAAACGCCTGACTGGCGAGGTGGAAAATGCGCTCACGATCCACCGCTGCCACCTGGCGGGCAAAGACCAGGGAGGGCAACTCTTGCGGGGTGCCAGGGGGCGCGAGGCGGGGCGGCTCCGGGGCGGCTGCCGCCGCCCATGGGGAAATCACCACAAGCAGCCCGGCCAATAAAATAGTGGGAATGGTCACGTCATTTAAAAGCGACGGGTTTAGGGTCCGAGCAGGATACGGTAAAAGAATTGCGAACGCAATGCATTGGTATCCTGCCACTGAAACGGCGGTGGGGGGGGCATTGGAAGCAACCAGGGATTGCCAGGCCACCGTGAGGCAGGTTGTCCCTTGAATGTGGTATGACCAGCCAGCCCAGCATTCCACGATCAAAGTATGGCCATGGTGCGGGTCGCCATGGACCAAGGTCAACACCGGGCGAGTTCCAGAGTTCGATGCCCTCATTAAAATCCCAAATGTCGGCGGCGTAGGAGCCGGTCAGGCAATCATTTCCGACGCCCACTAGGATAAGAATGGCGTCCCGTAATTGCGTGTCTGGAATCAAGGGCTTGAGATTTGGTACCATGCCCGCCATGGTGACCAATCCGCCCCAGCCCACAAACCGGAACTTTGTCATTGCAGGCGGCATTGATTTTATTAAATTTTGACCCCGACATGCCACCCCGCCCCAACCTCAGCATTCGCCGATTTTTTCCCCTGGCTGGCTGGTTGAACTTTTTGTCCACCATCACCACGGTTTGGTTGGGGGCCCAGGCCCGGCCGGTGTTTGCGCAGCCCTATTTTGTCGATCCCAGCGGCAACGATGCCAATCCCGGCACGCTGGAAAAACCTTTTGGCAGCGTCGGACGCGCCCTGCAAGCGGTGCGGCAGAAACCCGGCGGAGTGTTTCTGCGGGGTGGCACCTATTACCTGCCGGAGCCCCTGGTTTTCACCGCGCAAGATTCGGGCACCCAGGACGCGCCGGTGGTGTTTCAAGCCTGGAAAAATGAAAAGCCCGTGATCAGCGGTGGTATCCGGCTGGAGCATCTGAACTGGCAGCCCTACCGGGATGGAATTTTTCAGACGCCGGTGCCGGCCGATTTGCAGACGGAGGAAATATTTGTCAATGGCGCGCGGCAAATCCTGGCGCGCTATCCCAATTTTGACCCGCAGGCGAAATATTTTGATGGCTTTGCCGCCGACGCCATCTCCCCGAATCGCGTCGCGCGCTGGGCCGATCCCACCGGGGGTTATTTTCACGCCATGCATCCCGCGCTGTGGGGGGATTTCACCTGGCGCATCACCGGCAAAGACGGCCAGGGCGGAGTAACCCTGGCGGGCGGCTGGCAGAACAACCGCGGGGCGGCCGCGCACCGGTCCATCCGGTTCGTGGAAAATATTTTTGAGGAACTCGACGCTCCCGGTGAATGGTTCCTCAATACCAAGGCCCACACCTTGTATTTTTATCCCCCCGCCGGGCTGGATCTCCCCCAGGCCACGGTGGAGGCCACGCGGTTGCGCAGCTTGGTCGAATTTCGCGGCACCGAGAAAAACCCGGTGTGCTTTGTCACCCTGCGCGGATTGACCTTCCGCCAGGCGGCGCGCACGGTGATGGATACGAAGGAACCCTTGGTGCGCTCGGATTGGGCGATCTATCGCGGGGGCGCGATTTTTTTTGACGGAGCGGAGGATTGCTCGCTCGCGGACTGTTTCCTGGACCAGGTCGGCGGCAACGCGGTTTTTGTGAATGACTACAACCGCCGGATCACCATCCGCGGCTGCCAGATCGCCAAAGCCGGGGCCAGTGGCGTGTGCTTTGTCGGCGACCCCAAGGCCGCCCGCAGCGCCCTCTCTAATTATGACCAATCCAACACCCTGGCCGCCCTGGATCGCACCCCCGGCCCGCAGGGCAATAATTTTCCGGCCGACTGCCGGGTGGACGATTGCCTCATTTATCTGACCGGGCGGGTGGAAAAACAGACCGCCGGGGTGGAGATCGACCTGGCCCAAAACATCACTGTCAGCCATTGTTCAATTTATGACCTGCCCCGCTCGGGCATCAACATTGGGGACGGCTGCTGGGGCGGTCATGTGATTGAGTTTTGCGACATTTTTGACACCGTCAAGGAGACCGGTGACCATGGCTCTTTCAATTCCTGGGGCCGCGACCGTTACTGGGTGCCCGAGATCACCACGATCAATGACAGGGTGCGGCAGGTGCCGGAACTGCCGCGACTGGATGCGGTGAAGCCAATCATTCTGCGCAACAATCGCTGGCGCTGTGACCACGGCTGGGACATTGATCTGGATGACGGCTCCTCCTATTACCTGATCACCAGCAATCTTTGTTTGCATGGCGGCATCAAAAACCGTGAAGGCTTCGGCCGCATCGTCGAGAACAACATACTGGTGGATGGCAGTCTGAACCCGCATGTGTGGCTGGCCAACAGTGGCGATATTTTCCGTCACAACATTATTTGGACCGGCTACCGGCCGGCCCGCATGTATCCTCCGCCCTGGGGACAGGCCATGGATTACAACCTGTTGCACCAAGCCGGGGCCAGCACCGCGCCCGCGCGGGGGCTCCAACGCCAGAGCGGCCGGGATGAACATTCCCTGGTCGGCGACGCCCGGTTGGTGGACCCGGCCCGCGGCGATTATCGCGTGCAGCCCGGCTCACCCGCTCTGGCCCTGGGTTTTGTAAACTTCCCCATGGACCAGTTCGGTGTGCAGAATCCCCGGTTGCGGGCCATGACCCGCACTCCCCGGCTGCCGGGTCAGGACCCCCATCCGCTGGCCACCGCGAACCGCGACATCACCCCGCACGACTGGCTCGGGGCCCGCGTGCGCAACATCGCTGACGAGGGCGAAATGTCCGCCTTCGGCCTGCCCGGGGTGACCGGCGTGCTCGTCCTGGCCGTGCCCGCCCACACCCGTCTGGCCGCCGCCGGTCTCCAGAAAAGCGATGTCATTGTCGCGCTGGCTGGCGACCCCGTGACGGATGTGGGAGCGTTGCTGCGTCATGCGTCAAGTTTGGCTCCCGGCCAGAGTGCGCAGCTCGGCATCCTGCGGGATCAAAAGCCCCAAAGTATCACGCTCCTGCCCTGACCCGCCTGGTCCGCGCGGGCTCCCCAGCCGGGAAAACTGGCTGAATGCAGCGGCATTAACGGCGTTCATCACTTGTAACCCGGCCCACTTTGCCGCATCTTCCCATGGACATGAAATTGCGGAAAGATTCGGTTAAAGCCATCCAGCGATTTCTCAACCTCGTGGATGCGCCCACCAAGGGGCGGGGGCGCGAGTATTTTATCAATGGCCAGGTGCTCACCCTCCGGTGTGAAACACCTGACCGCCTGTATTTGGCGGCGGTTCAGGGCGGTGCCGACTACACTGTCCAACTTAAGTTTGCGGCGGGTGAATGGGCGGCCGAATGCACTTGCCCGGTGGGCATTTTCTGCAAGCACTGCGTGGCCGCCTTCCTCGAATTGCGGCATCAGGCCATGATGGCGGACACGCCCGGGTCCGGCACGGTGTTCCCCAAGCGGAGCACCAAAACGGTGTCCCAGCCGCCCGCGTCGCCCCTGAGCCAGCGGCTGACCACCCAGCTCGGGCGCGAGTTGTTGACGGCGGAAACCGCCTTTGTCCGGGCAGTGCAGGGGCTTTATGCCCAGGCCCGCGTGCGCGGGCTTAATGAGCATGACCTGGCCATGCTTTTCCCGGGCGTCGCGTGGAGTTACAACTGGGCGCCCTTGGATCTGTGGACCGACTTTCCCGCGGATGATTATCGGTTCTGGCTGCATCTCGCGTGGGAACTGCGCCGCCGCCAATTGACGCCGCCCCGCTTCATGGAGGGCATCACCGATTTGAGCCTGATCGAACCGGAGATGACCGCCCGGGAGCGCGCGCGCGAAATCGCACACTGGCACCAGTGGTTTGGCGCCTTCAACGGCCCGGCCGCCCGGCCGGAAACCACGCCGCTGGACCTGCGGTTGCAGGTCTTGCGGGAGGAGGCCCGGCTCGAATGGCGCGCCGGACCCGAGGCGAAATTCGTCGAGTTAAAGCCCGGTCAAGCCCGGCAGTTCGCCACCCAGTACGAACAGGGCGGCTTGCGCTTGACGCCGGAGTCGCTGCCCTTGTGGAGCGCGGTGTTCAAGCCTTGGGGTCACGAGAGCTGGTGGTCCTTTAAATATGACCAGCCAACCGACCGGCCCATTCTCAACCGCGTGCTGCGGCTGCCGCTGGCGGCGGACCGGCTGGTGCTGCCGGATGGCCAGCCGCTGCCGCGCGGACGCGAACCGCTGCGCTTGCAACTCGAGCCAGCCACGGTGGTGGATGGTGATTACGAACTGGCCCTGCTCACTGGCGACGGCACTCCCCTGCCCCGTATTCTCTGCACCCTGGCCGGCCAGCCCACCCTGTACCTCTCCGAGCGCGAATTGTTCACCGGCCCGCCGGCGGATGCGCTCGAGGGCGCCTGGCGCAAGCGCATTCCAGCCGCGGCCCTGGAAACGCCGGGCGGTTTGAATTTCCTTCAGGCCACGGGAATTCCGCTGCCCGAATCACTCGCGCGCCGCGTGCGCTTCGTGCCGGTGGGCGTCACCGTGGCGTGCGCCTTGAAGTCCACATATCCGGGCGCGACGAGCGAGGAGATCATCCTCCGTGTGACCGCCAAAGGGACGGGTCTGCCAGCCGAGCAATACACCATCGTGGGCTGGGAAACCGCCGTGGACCGGGCCCCGAAACGGCCCCGCGATGCCGCCGCCGGGATGATTGACACCCCTGATCGCTCGGTGCAGCGGCATTTCCCCCGCCTGCTGGAATCGCTCGGCGCCAAATGGGATGGCTTTGCCCGGGAATGGAAATTGCGGGTCACCCGCAAAACCCCGGAAGTCTTCGCCCCCTGGCTCGCCGCGCTGCCGGCGGATATCGACGTGGAGCTCGATGAAGAACTGGCCACCCTGCGGGACGGCGCGGTCAGCGGCACCGTCTCGCTGGATGTCACGGAATCGGGCATGGATTGGTTTGACCTCAAGGTGGTGCTGAATGTGGGCGAGACCACGCTGACCCCCGAGGAACTAAAATTGCTGCTCAACGCGCGCGGAGGGTATGTGCGCCTGGGCAAAAAGGGCTGGCGGCGGCTGGACTTCAAACTCACCGCCGAGGAGGACGAGCAACTCGCGCGGCTCGGCCTGCACGCGCATGATTTCACGGCGGAACCGCAGCGTTTTCACGCCCTCCAACTGGCGGATCCCGCCGCCAAAAAATTTCTGCCGGCCGCCCACGCGGCGGCCATCGAGCGCCGGGTGGACGAATTAAAAACCCGCGTCACCCCGGAATTGCCGGCCGCCATCCGCGCCGAGTTGCGCCCCTACCAGACCGAGGGCTTTCATTTCCTCGCCTACCTGACCACCAACCGCTTCGGCGGGGTGCTGGCGGACGACATGGGCCTGGGTAAAACCATCCAAACCCTCGCCTGGCTGGCGTGGTTGGAGCAGACCGAGCTGGCCAAGGGGGCCACCGGCAAAGCGTTGCCCAGCCTCGTGGTCTGTCCCAAATCAGTAACTGACAACTGGCGGAGCGAGGCGGAACGGTTTTATCCGGACCTGCGCGTCCAAGTCTGGCGGGGCGAATCCGCGGCGGCCCTCACCGCCGCGCGCGAAACCGCCGGGCTGCTGGTGCTGAACTATGCGCAATTGCGTTCGCTTTCCCCCGCCATCAGCCGCGTGGCGTGGCGGGTGGTGATTCTGGACGAGGCGCAGTGCATTAAAAATCCCGATTCCCAAACCGCGGCCGCCGCCCGTGCCCTGATGGCCGAACACCGGCTCGCCCTGACCGGCACACCCATCGAAAACCGGCTGCTCGATTTGTGGAGTATTCTCGCCTTCGCCATGCCCGGCGCGCTGGGCAATCGCGCCCACTTCCTGCGCCGCTTCAACGCCCAGGATGATCCCCTCGCCCGCAAACGGCTCGCCGCGCGCGTGCGCCCCTTCCTACTGCGCCGCACCAAGTCCCAAGTCGCCCGCGATTTGCCCGACCGCGTGGAGGAGGACCTGCTCTGCGAAATGGAGGGTAAACAACAAACCTTGTATCGCGCTGAACTCAAGCGCGCCCGGCAGTTTATTCTGGGCCTCAAATCCAACAAACAACTCAATGCCGAGCGCTTTAACATCCTCACCTCCCTGCTCCGCTTGCGGCAGATTTGCTGCCACCCGGCGCTGGTGGACGCTTCGCTGCGGACCACCGAAAGCGCCAAACTCACGGCAATTGAGGAACTGCTCGAACCGCTGATGGAGGAGGGGCACAAGGTGCTGGTGTTCTCCCAGTTTGTGACCATGCTGGACCTCCTGCGCGACTCGATGATTGCCCATGAGTGGAAACATTTTTATCTCGCCGGGGACACGGAAAACCGTGGCGACCTCGTCAAAGAATTTCAAGCCACCGAGGGTGGCGCGGTGTTTTTGATCTCCCTGAAAGCCGGCGGCTTCGGTCTCAACCTCACCGCCGCCTCCTATGTGGTTCTGTTTGACCCCTGGTGGAACCCCGCCGTGGAAAACCAGGCCATCGACCGCACCCACCGCATCGGCCAGACCAGCAAGGTCATGGCCTACCGGCTGGTGATGAAAGACAGCATCGAGCAAAAGATCCGCGCCCTGCAAAAACAAAAAGCCGCCCTCGCCGACGACGTCCTCGGCGAAGAGCGCTTCGCCCAAAGCCTGACCCTCGAGGACCTGCGGTTCTTGTTTGCGGAATAGTCAAACGGTGGCGACGGTCGGTGACCGCCGCGCCCCCGGCTATCACTCAAGCCGCTGGATATCAAAAATGGTGAAAACGGAGGGGAGGCGGGTATTTCGGAAAATCTGAAATAATGCCCAAAATCGTAAAAAATGCGGGGGTTTTAACGGCACGAACTGCGCGAATCTTGAAGAGGTTCGGTGGTTATTTGGTTAATTGGATAATCGGTTAAATTGTTAAATTCTTCTCGGAAAAGCATTTGCGATCTGCCAATCGGGGTCAGGCACAGATTGACACCCGCGTAGCGCTGTCTTCCCAGTCTGCTGTATCGCCGATTTCTAAATCGGCAGGCCGCCGTGGAGATGCTTGGCTTCGCCCAGTTGTCGAACGGCTCGCGGGTTTGGAAACCCGCAACACCGCAAGTTGGGCCCCCCCGGGGTGGGGACAGCCTGTCCCCACCGGACTTGCGCCAGCCTGCTTCAGACCGTTATGTCAAAGACCACCGGGACGACCCGCAGGATCGCCGGGATGCCGCCGTTGGCACCGGCAGCATCACTACTTTAGCGGGGGACCCTGGACAACGGCTGTCCAGGTGCCAAAAAAGTTGAAATTATTTTTTAACCGCACAGATCGCAAAAAACGCATAGAAAACCGGGGGTTTAGACCGAATAGCCGCCCATGCCCCCCTTGGCTTGGCCGCAGTCGATCGCCGAATTATTACCCTGCCCCAACAAACCCATCCTACCGCGATTGCTCCTGATATAGATATTTCTGAAAACCCGCAAACGCCTGGCCGATGTCCTCCGGGCGACCCAAATCCGCCACGGCATCCGCCAGGGAATCATGGTATTTGAGGCGCAGCAACGGGGTCAGCTTGCTCTGCTCCAGCTCTTCCACGCCCACCGAGACATAATGCGACAGGACAAAGTCCAAAAACGTCTGCTGCTTGGCGCTAAATTTGGAGTTGATGTACACCCGCGCCTGATCCGCGCGCACGGCCCGGGTGATCGGGGCCATGGCATAAGCCACGTGCGCCAGCACGTCAAAGAGATCGCTCCGCTCCGCATCAATAATCTTCTGCATCTCGGCGAGTTGATCATGGCCAAACCCTTTTTCCGCCAGCCCTTGCAGCAACTTGGCCCGCGTGTCCGGCGCGCTCCATAACGCCCGCAATTCCGCCTCGCTCTGGAAGAAGTCCGGTAACTCGCCGAAGAGCAGTTCCATGAATTGCTGGGCGGACATCGGCGTGCCGTCCGGATGCCAGAACGTCGTCGCCAGCATGTGCTGGATGTTGCGCTCCTTGCCATCCGCCAGCCGTACTTTCACCTTCTTCCGGCAAACACAGGGACGCTGGCCGCACTTCGGGCAGGGTTCCTTCGGGCATTCGCAGGGCCGCTGGCCGCACACCGGACAGGGCTGCGGTGGTTTCACTTCACAGACACAGGGCTCCACGCCGCATTTCGGGCATGGTTCCTCCCCCACGGGCGGACCGTCCCATTCCTCATCCAGGAACCGCAAATGCGCCTTCACAAAATCATAAATCGTGAAGTAATCCTTCCCCTCAAACAACCGCGTGCCCCGCCCGATGATTTGCTTGAATTCAATGATTGAATTGATCGGGCGCAGCAGGACGATATTGCGGATGTTCCGGGCATCCACGCCCGTCGAAAGCTTTTGCGACGTCGTCAGGATGGTGGGGATGGTTTTTTCGTTGTCCTGAAAATCCCGCAGCCATTGCTCGCCCAGCGCCCCGTCATCCGCCGTCACCCGGTGGCAATAATTCGGGTCCTTACTCGTTTTGACCTGATTGATGAGGTCGCGCACCAGCAGCGCGTGGGCCTGATTCGCGCAAAAGACCAGCGTCTTTTCGTTCTGGTGGATCAACCCCATGAAAATCTCCACCCGCTTCAGCTCCCGTTCCCGGATTTCGATGGTCCGGTTGAAATCCGCCTCGTCGTAAAGCCGGCCCGCCTCAATCTCCCCCTCCACCACCTGGTCATCCGGAGTGTAGATATAATAATCCAGCGTCGTCTGAATCTGCTTCACCCGGAACGGCGTCAGGAAACCATCGTTAATGCCCTCCTTGAGCGAATAGATATAGACCGGCTCGCCGAAATAGGCGTAGGTATCCACGTTATCCTGCCGCTTGGGCGTGGCGGTGAGCCCCAACTGCACCGCCGGGGCAAAATAGTCCAGGATTCCCCGCCAGTTGCTCTCATCATTCGCCCCGCCCCGATGGCACTCGTCGATCACGATGAAGTCGAAGAAGTCCGGTGGATAGTCGCCGAAGTACCCTTCGACAAGCTCAGGGACCGCCGCTGCAACCGTCGGCAGGGCGGTCCCTGAGCGGGTTGGCAGGGTGGTCCCTGAGCCTGTCGAAGGGGCCTTGCTTTTGGACAACCAGCGTAATTGCTCAATGTCGCCGTTAATCAGGGCGATTTTCTTGGCGCGGCTCCAGCCTTGGACTTGTTTCTCCCGGGCAAAGGCATCGCCAATTTTGTCAAAGGTCTCATAATAGATTAACTTCACGGGCAATTGCTGCCGGGTGTGTTTGGCTCCAACTCCGCTTTGATGCTGTTCTAATCTTTTCCGCAAATTAACCGTGCTTCCCGTGTAAAAACTCCCATCAGCGCAACCCAAAATGTACATGTACCCCCGGGCTTCGACTAGCTCAGCCACCGGGATCTCGACAAACTCAGTGGCTTCGGCAGGCTCAGCCACCGGGCTTGAGGCAAAATTGGGTGCCGTGGTGGCTGAGCCTGCCGAAGCCATGAAGGTTTGAAAGATCGTAAAAAACAGGCTGCCGTTTTTTGGCACCCGGCCTTTCTTGCGAATGTCCTCCGGCGCGATGCGCACCAGCGCATCCTCAGGGAAGGCCGAGAAGGCATTGAATGCCTGGTTGGCCAGAATATTCCGGTCCGCCAGGAACAAAATGCGCGGACGGCGGGTGGCTTCCCGGCTCAGATTCCACCGGCTATGGAACAGCTTCCAGGCAATTTGGAAGGCAATAAACGTCTTGCCCGTGCCGGTGGCCAGCGTGAGCAGAATGCGCTGCCGCCCCTCCGCAATAGCCTGCATGACTCGCTCGACGGCAATATCCTGATAGTACCGGCTGGGATGCGAACCGCCCTTGTCCTCGAACGGTACAGCGGCAAATCGTTCCCACCACAATCTGGCCCCAGCAAGGGTCAAGCTGGTCGCTGAGCTTGCCGAAGCGGCCCAAAGCTCCTCTGGCGAGGGAAAAGCGGCGATTTCCCCTTCCACGCCGGTTTGCATGTCGATGCCATAAATCCCGCGCCCGTTCGTGGCATAGGCATGCCGGAGGGCCAGCTTGCCCGCGTAATTCTTGGCCTGCCCCACACCCTCGGTGATGGCCTCAGCCTCGGCCTTGGCCTCCACCACCGCCAGCTTGGTATTGCGGTACTCCAGCACGTAATCCGCCGTGAGCGGCTTGCCGCGCCGCCCGCGTCCTTCGATGCGCCCCGGCGCAATGGCGTACTCGCGCCGGACCCGACTGCCTGGCACGACACCCCAACCCGCCGCTTTCAAAGCAGGATCAATGAGCTCGGCTCTGGTTTCGGCTTCGTTCATGCCGGAACGGCCTTCTTTTCATAAAAAACCACCCCGACCCGCCGGATATGCTCGATCAGGTCGGGTTGCGTGATTTGATTCAGCAGGGAAATGTCAAAGCTATAGGGCAGATAGCCGTCCTCCAATTCAGCTTGAATCTGGCCGAGGATTTTTGACGTCAGCCCGGCGCCGATCAGCGTGAGGTCGATGTCCGAACCCGGCCGGTGATTCCCCTTCGCGCGCGAACCGTACAGCACGGCCCTTTCCACGTCCGGGAACTTGGCCAGCAACGCCTGGATTTCCGCCATCGCTCCGTCAGTCAGTCCGTGCTTCATTCGCCCGCCTCCTCCCCCGCCTGCCGCGCCTCCAACTCCCGGGCGCGCGCTTCCAGCGCGACAAAAGCAGCATGAAAGCGCTCCAGAATGTCCCGGACGATTTCCGTGGCGATTTTCTCCTGATAGGTGTGGGAGGTCAGGTTGCGGGCCTTGATCATGTCCATCCACACGTCACCGTCGGCCAGCAGTCCGTTCTTAAAGGCCTGCCGGGTGGCATTTTTTGAACCAATAATGTCCACAAACCCCTGCGCCTCCAGATAATCCTTGAGCACGTTCCACGCCAGTTCATGCGTGAATTCAAAGGCTTGGATAAGCCCCTGCTCCTCCAAGTCCGAGAGGGGGCGCTGGCGGGACAGTTCCACCGCCCCGGTCAGGTTGCCCAGCGCCTGTCGGTAGTTCTGCAGCCGTTGCCGCCAGCGGATGTCCTGTTGTTTCATGATTTAATTGCGCCGGTTAAACCGTTGCCAGCATACCCAACCGCGCCCGCCATGGGAAAACGAAATTTCCACCGCTCCCGGAGTGCGCCCGTCCCGGGCGCAGCAAGGTGAGAACCTTTTGAACTATTCGGAAATCCTGAATCATTGCCCTTACCGCCAGTCGGTCGAAAATCCCGACATACTGCATTTTCAACCAGCCCGGCCTTGAGCCTGGGAACACTTTTTTGCCAGGCAATAACCGAAGGAATTGGACGCGGGCACAACCCCGTTGGGGTTGCGGATTAAATGGGCCGGTGACCCAGGGTAGCTCCTGCGTCGCAACCCTGGGCTTGGAGGCGCAACGCCGTTGGCGTAGAGGGCGGGGGGCGGGGCCGCACCTTACGCGCATTTTATGGTTTTGAGCTGAAATCCAGCCTTGACGAGGAGATTGCACGTCCGCCCTCACCCCGGCCCTCTCCCCCAGGAGAGGGAGAATTATCGTCCGTCTCACGGAAATACCATGATTCCAGTGCTTACTGAGATTTAGGGGCCAGCGGTTCGCCAGCGATAGATTCGGGCAAGGTGCAGGGGCGGGGGCGGCGGCGGTGAAGTGGCTTTTGCCATCGGCGGCAGTGGTTCGGAATTTCCGAATAACTGAAGCTTCTTGAATCTGTCCATCTGTGAAGAGGTTTTTCCGGTGCTCGTTGACGGTGGGAACCGTGACCCCGAACAGCGCGGCCAGCAACTTCTGCGTCAGCCAGACCGTTTCCTCGGCCACGCGGGCCTCGATGCCGGAGTCGCCCGCCTGCCGGGTGAAAATCAGAAACTCGGCCGTGCGGTTGCGGATGTGGAGTTTCTTTTCCTGGCTCATAATGTGGCCTCCCGCAAAATGACTGACCAAACGTGGTATCCGCGGTAGAATCGCCTGCCTTTGGCGACGCCCCAGCCCGCCGCTTTCCAAGCGGGATCAATGTGCTCGGCTCTCGTCTCGGCTTCGTTCACGCAGTAAACATTAGCGGTTTTAGCGAGCAATGGGAACACCCCAGATCCGAATATCAATCGGGATCATCCCTTCCTTCGCCAATACAAAATTGTCCGAACGCGCATCCCCGATCCAGACCTCGAGGTTCGAGTCGGCTTCCACTTTTTTCCACAGCCAGCAAGACTGCTTCACTGCCACTGCCCCGGCATCGATTAGAAATTGATCGACTTCTTTCTGCGGCGGATTCGGATCGCCTTGAATGAACCTCTGTCGCGAAACGATCTGCCCAGTCGCCGTCATACCCATGGGATTGGGAGCCGTGGAAAAGAGTTCCTCCCACCAGTTCAGGCGCAGGAGGTATTCTGCCGGAGTGCTGTCAAACTGGTTGATCCGTCCTTCGATGATCTCGTAATAGTCCCCATAGGTTCCGGGCCGCGTGATCTTGACCACCTCGCTGGTTCCGACATCAAACAGCACCAGATGCTCGGAGCCTTCGTCCAGCCGGGGCAAGTTCAACTCCATCCACTGTGTGTGCGGGCAAGTTTCAATCCACTTCAGCAACTGTGCCGCCTCCCACCTCTTGAAGCCGTCGATTACTTCGTTCCGGCCAAGCTTTTCGGGAACTTGCGGACTTGAGCCAAAGCATCCGACAATGAAATCGAGCGGGGTTGAGCCGCCACGGCAGCTTTCACACGGCCACGGACGCCAGCGAACGCATTCAGCGTCCCTGGTTTCAACAAGATTACTTGTTGTGTTCTTGACATAATCCATAGCATAGATATGGTGATTCGATGCGGAGGTCAAGCCGGGAGATGCCTTTGAATAAACCGCATTTCCTGCCAAAAATAATGAATGGCTCGATTCATGTTGCTACAATTTTCCCGTGAAAGCCTCATTCAGCAATGATTTCTTCAATGCCTCCAGCGCGGCGAGCTTTCGCTTGTATATGCCCAGGAGGAGTTGGGTTTTGGCCCGGAGAGCATCTAATTTATTGGTGATGGCTTGCTGCTCCTTCAGATTTTCAGGGAACGAAATAACATTGCTTAAGATTCGCTTTGGCGCCGTGTGTTTAACCATCGTTCCTGTCGCTGACAGTTTGATGCTTTTGAGAAAAATCTCGGTCATCATAAAATAATAGAGTAGTCGCTTCTCGACGCGATCATTTGAGAAAACCACGCGACCAATTCGCTGATTATGAAGAACGTTGTCGGTCTCCACAAACGCTGGTTTGCCAAGAATCTTCATCTTCGAGGACAGGTCGGTCATCACAACGACTAAGTCGCCAATGTCGAATTTAAAACCAGCAGGAATTTGACCGCTAAAGCGTTTGGTGTTCCGATCATTGAATAGAAGCCTGCCGTCCTCCGTGAAGTTGCCGGGTGTAATTACCAGCGGATTGCCTTCGGATACATCGTTGGAAAAATGGTTTCCATCGAATGCAAAGCCATGTTTAATATCACACAGATCCTCTAGTTTTATGTCTATCCACGCCTTACCTCGTTGCATGAAAACGGATTGGAGATAGCTTTCAAAAATGGCGCGGGCGTTTTGGAGGTTCTTTTCGGCATTGGCTTTGGCCGTGGCGATGCCCGCAAAGGCTTCGTCCAGCAGGCCGACGATCCGCTGCTGTTCGGCGAGCGGGGGCAATGGAATTCGGCAATTCTCAATGAACTCTTTGGAGACCCTTTTGTGACCTACTGCTCCGGACATGCGCGCTGCGCCCTCTAAACGAAATGTTTCGCGGGAGAGGTAATAGTAAAGCCATTCTTTGTTAAGTGATTTATCGGGGCGAAATACGATATATTCACTCGACCCAAAGCCAATTCCATTCTTTAAGTTTTGCGCAATGCCTAGTTTCCCATTTTCAAAACAGGGGGTTATTTTTGCAAGGAGAACATCGCCCTCGGCAAAATAGGTATAACTTCCTTGAACTTCAGACAGAGGCCTCGTCTGGGTCGCTTTCACAAATTTTTCAGCGATGCCCATATCTTCCATCGGCAAAAATGAAACCAAAGCGTTAGCGTCAAGCTGCCCGCGGGCCTCGCTTTTTGGAGGCTTAATTTTACACGCTTCGCTCAGCGTTTTTATTGGCCACCCGTTCTTCAAACAACCCCCTTTTCGATTTGGTTGCCAAATCGTTTGATGTTTTCCCCTTCATTCGCAAACCTTGCCTGCCAGACTCCCCTGCCTGCGGGCTGTAAGCCCGTCAGGTGACAACCCGGGGTGAAGCCCCGGGTAAATCCGGCCCCTATTTCCCTTCCGCCCGGTAAGGGCGGGACAAAACGGATGGCCGAAACCAACACGGTGGGAATTGGAATGGTTGTCTCGGGAGGGCTGGTGATGCCGGCCTTACAGGCCGGGGCTGCTTTTTTGGACCCGTAACCCAGGCCTCCAGCCTGGGCTATAACATTGCGGGCTTTCAGCCCGAAGCGACCTTCCACGGGCTGCAAGCCCGTCAGGTGACAGCCCGGGGTGAAGCCCCGGGTATCATGCCCATCATTCCGCGCGCCGCCCGGTAAGGGCGGGACAAAACGGATGGCCGAAACCAACGATGGGTAAATGGGGATGTGCGTCATTCGTGGGAAGGGGGTGCCGGCCTTACAGGCCGGGGCTGCTTTTTTGGACCCGTAACCCAGGCCTCCAGCCTGGGCTATAACATCGCGGGCTTTCAGCCCGAAGCGACCTTCCACGGGCTGCAAGCCCGTCAGGTGACAGCCCGGGGTGAAGCCCCGGGTATCATGCCCATCATTCCACCCGCCGACCGGCAAGGGCGGGACATTCCCCATTGAATAAATTTCAATCCCAGGCATAGCGCTCATCCAATGGTTTGCCATTCTTCTCGCAAAAACGGCGATATTCAGCCTGAAAATCCTCCTGCCGATGATGCTCCGCCTGATTCTGGATATATTCCCGAACCGACTCAACATGGATGGGGCTAACGCTAAATTCCCCATACCCGCCCAGCCAGGCAAAATCGCCATACCACGGGTGCCGCCCCTTGATCCAAACCGAGGAGGAGGTTTTTACCTGCTCCACAATTTTTGCGGGCGCGTGGTTTTTGGATTGTCCAAACAAAATGTGAATGTGATCCCGCACCGAATTAATCTCGATCAGTGGTGAATCCTGGTTTTTCAGAATTCCGGTGATGTAAGCGTGCAACTCGCCACGCTCTTCATCCCGCAAGAGCTGGCGGCGGCCTTTGGTGCTGAACACGAGGTGGACGATGATATTGGCAAGGGATTGAGACATATGGGTGACGCCCTCACAGGGCTGGGTATGTTTGCAACGCCAAACCCGGGCCTCCAGCCCGGGCTATAACATCAAGGGCTTTCAGCCCATCCAGACTCCCTGCCCTCAAGCCCCGCCCCGCCGGGCCATAAGCCAGCCATTTGGCTGCCTGCAATAAAGCCTCGGTTACCATGTTCACCATCCCACTGCCGCCTGGAGTTCGGGCTGCAAGCCCGCCAGGTGATAGCCCGGGGTGAAGCCCCGGGTATCGCGTCCAACACAAGCTCAACGCCCTGTAAGGGCGGGACAATGCACCAAAATAATGCCATGTCTTCATTTCAACAACGCCCTTATATTTTCCAATACTTCCGCGCTCTCGGTGTCCAGCGCGGCGATTTCCTCAAGGATGGCGGCCGGACTGCGGTACGCAATTTCCTCGCCGCCGTTAGGGTTCTTCACCGACAGATCCACTTCGGCTCCGCTCAGTGACCCGCCTTCGACGGAGCTCAGGGACCGCCCTTCTACGGTGCTCAGGGACCTCACCTCCACGCTCCAGCTTTTTTCTGAGTCCGCAAACGTCTTTTGCAGTTTCACAAACTCGGCGAGGTCGTCGTCGTTGAGCGGATTGGTCTTACCGAGGTTCCGGCCGGGATCGAGTTGGTAATACCAAATCTTGCGGGTCTGGCTGCCTTTCTCAAAAAACAGCACCACGGTTTTGACCCCAGCCCCTTGGAATGTGCCGCCGGGGCAATCCAGAACCGTGTGCAGGTTGCAGGTTTCGAGCAGCAGTTTGCGCAGGCTCACGGAGGCATTGTCCGTGTTCGAGAGAAACGTGTTCTTGATGACAATGCCGCCCCGGCCGCCGGCCTTCAGGCTTTTTATGAAATGTTGGAGGAACAGGAAGGCGGTCTCGCCGGTGCGAATGGGAAAATTTTGCTGCACTTCCGGCCGTTCCTTGCCGCCAAACGGCGGATTGGCCAGCACCACATGGTAGCGGTCTTTTTCCTGAATATCGGCCAGGTTCTCGGCCAGGGTGTTGGTATGGATGATGTTCGGCGCCTCGATGCCATGCAGAATCATGTTCATGATGGCAATCACGTAGGCCAGCGATTTCTTTTCCTTGCCGTAAAAGGTGCGCGTCTGGAGGGTGGCCAGGTCCCGGGTGGTCAGTTTGCCCCGGGCGGTCAGGTAAACGAACGCTTCGCACAAAAAGCCCGCCGACCCGCAAGCCCCGTCGTAAATCGTCTCGCCCAGCTCCGGTTTCACCACCTGGATCATGGCCCGGATGAGCGGGCGCGGCGTGTAATACTCGCCCCCGTTGCGCCCGGCATTGCCCATGTTCTTGATCTTGGCCTCGTACAGGTGGGACAGCTCGTGCTTTTCCGTCTGGGACCGAAAGCGCAATTCATCAATCTGCTCGATGATCTCCCGGAGGTTGTACCCGCTCTGGATCCGGTTTTTGATTTCCCCGAAGATTTCGCCAATCTTGTACTCGATGGTGTCCGGCCCGGTCGCCCGCTGCTTGAATCCGTGCAGGTAGGGGAACAGTTTGCCATCGACGAAATCGCGCAGGTCATCGCCCGTCAGGGCCCGGTTATGGTCCAGCGCGCCCGCCGGGTCCTTCGGCGCGGCCCAGGTCTCCCAGCGATAGGGTTTGTCCAGGATGTAGGCATATTTTTTGCCAGCCAGGGCCGCCTCGGTGGCCTTGTCCTGCTCCAGGGCATCGAGATATTTTAGGAACAGCAGCCAGGAGGATTGCTCGGTGTAGTCCAGTTCCGTGGTACACCCGGCCTCTTTGCGGAGGACATCATCAATATTGCGAAACGCTTGTTCAAACATGGGTCAATCAGTCAGTTGGGAAAAGGGGGCGGAAGGTCCGGCGGTGGTCTCCCCGGCCGGTATCGCCTGCTTGGGCAGCCGGTTGGCCACAACTGCGGGGGTGAGTTCTCGGACATTTGCCATGCGGGAGTTATAGCGGCAGCCGGGGTCAAATTAAACAAAAATGAGCGAAACGCGGATACCCGCCATATTCCCCCCGCTTTCGCGGATTGGGCGTTTTTTGTGGTTTTGCGTGGGATTGGAGCGGGCGGTCCGTGACCGGCCTTCAGCCGTGGGGCGTTGGGGGAGGTCGGCTTCGTTGCGAACCGTTGCTGGGGGCAGGACGTCCAAAGCCGGCGGCAAGCCGGCGCTCCGCTGCGGTGGCGGGTGCAACTGGCGATCAATGGTTAATGAGCAGTCGGGATTTTTGCGGTGAACACCAGTTCACCGCTACGATTTAACGTTTCTTTTTTT
>CAITTG010000077.1 GCA_903895255.1 uncultured Verrucomicrobia subdivision 3 bacterium | reverse complement strand
GTGGTTAAATGAGTTTCCCCGCTGAAGTTTGAAGATTGAAATTTGATTATTCTCTGGAGCTTGGAGGTTGGAGCTTGGAGCTTTCCGTGCCCCCGCCCCATCGCCTTAACCCCCTCCGTTCCCTCCAGTTCAAATCCCGTCTTTTTTTGCGCTCTTTTGTGCCTTTTTGCGGCTAAAACCCCTTTTTAATCCGTGCTTATCCGTGCCCATCCGTGGTTAAAATCGCCTTTTCGAAGTTTGGAGCTTGAAGTTTGATAATTTTGGGCGGGCGCGGACACTTCCGCGCCCCCCATCCCCGGCGCGCGGGTCCGTGACCCGCAGCACGTCCGCCCGCTTGGTGAATTAGGAATCACGGCCCCCCCGCCGCCCGCCAATGCATCGGTCCTATTAGTCCTATTAGTCCCATCCCACCGCCCGCCCTGATTATTGAAGTTTGAAATTTTCTTCCCCCTCGTTTCCCCGTCTTTTAATCCGTGTCGATCCGTGCCCATCCGTGGTTAAAACTTTCCCCGCTGAACTATGATGATTGAAATTTGATTATTCTCTGGAGCTTGGAGGTTGGAGCTTGGATCTTTCCGTGCCCCCGCCCCATCGCCTTAACCCCCTCCGTTCCCTCCAGTTCAAATCCCGTCTTTTTTTGCGCTCTTTTGTGCCTTTTTGTGGCTAAAACCCCTTTTTAATCCGTGCCCATCCGTGGTTAAAATCAGTAAATGAATTGAGCCAATCAATGGACGCCCATCCGCCTGGTGTGCGCAAATTGGCGAATTTAATACGCAAATTGGGGTCGCTTTATTCAGCCAGCGTTTTACATTAAACCCTGCAAGCCAATTATTATATTACAAACGCTGGCGTCATCGCCGGCCTGGCTGCGAATTTGAAACCGATGAAAACCGAGTCCAAAAAATCTTTTTCCAGCGTCGGCTGGATGCGGCGTGGCTTCACCTTGATTGAGTTGCTGGTGGTCATTGCCATCATTGCCATTTTGGCGGCCATGCTGTTGCCCGCCCTGGCCAATGCGAAACGCAAGGCCTACCGCATTCAGTGCATGAATAATTTGAAGGAATTTGGGGTCGTCAATTTCATTTATGCCGCCGATAACCGCGACAATCTGCCGTCCATCCAGCCCGGTTCCGGGGCCTCCTGGACGTGGGACTTGCCGTGGAACTCCGCTGCCTCGCTGTTGGCTTCCGGCGCCCAGCCCGCCCAGTTTTATTGTCCGGGTACCAACACCCGCTTTACCGACCAGTTGAATTATTTAAACACCACCAGCGGCTCGAGCCTCTGGAACTTTTCCGTCAACAATTTCCACGTCATCGGCTATTGCATGACCCTGCCCACCATCCCGCCTCCCGGAACCGGTTTTGGCGGCACCCCTCCGGAAATTTACACCAATTGGAATTACACCACCATTCCCCACGCCATCACCGCGCCCGCAGGCTATCCCGGCACCGTCTATCCCACGATGGACGCCCCCAAACCCACCGACCGCCCATTGGCTGCGGATGCCACGATTTCAGCCGTGGGCCAGTACACCTATGCCAGTCGTTACACCTACAATTGGACCCAAGTCCAGGGCGGTTTTTCCGTCCTGCATTTGAGCCCCCATCTGGATAACAACCATCCCGCTGGCGGCAACGAACTGATGCTGGACGGTCACGTGGAGTGGCGCAAATTTGACCAGATGGACTGCCGGGTGGTGGCCTCCACTGCCACGCCGGGATTCTGGTGGTAAACCCCCCAAGCCTTCTTTTTCAGCCAGCCTTCACCCGGCTGGCTTTTTTATTTCCCGGCGCCCTGCGCGCCCCGGCTGCCAGCCTGCGCCCCACTCATTTGCGTGGGATGACAAACCGGGCCGGACAGTTCATAGTTGCCGCATTCACCATGAAGAAGTTAAAGGCTGCCGCCGGCAAGCAACCGTCGGGAAATGACCGGGCCTCCGGGGGCGCAGGCCTGACGCCATCCGGCGCAAAATATTGCTTGGCAAAGTTCGCCAACCAAGTATATGGTAATTATAGAACCCAATTTTAAAAGTTGCCCAACCATTTGTGAACCATGGTCTTGAAAGTTAATTTTATGAAAGCATTCATCCGCAGTGTCCCGTGCCCATCGGCCGGCCGCCGGCGCGGTCCGGCGGGGTTCAACTGCAATGAATTGCTGGTGGTGAACGACCCATCGCCCGACCCCGTACTCACGAGTTTACGTGAGGTGACAATTCAGGCCGCAAAGCTCATATTCATCTGGTTCACTATTAATTCATCCCGGATTGAGTCGCGTGTGCCTGCAACTTCTGGCGCCAGGAAATTCCTCGCCCAGCACGCTTTCCCGGGCTGGGTGGAATTAAAAGCCGGGAGCAAGCCGTTTTGCCACCCGTTGTGAACCATGGTCTTGGCGCATAAGTATATGATACGGTCAACTCGCAATGCCTGGCTTCCGGGGGCGCTGGAATTGATGTCCCGCCGGTGTGGCCTCCCGCTGGCGGCCTGGCCCCACAGGCATGCTACGACGTTTGTCGTATCAGAAAACTTTGGCCAACCCGCTGGCGGGCGGATAAACTTATCTTGAAGCCACCGCGCCCATAATACGTATCCATGGCTTGATTGAAACTATATGAAAGCATCGCCTAACTGCCCTCATCGCCAACCGGCGGCCGACCGCCCCGCCCGGGCTGGTTTCACCCTTATTGAACTGCTGGTGGTGATTGCCATCATCGCCATTCTGGCGGCGATGCTGCTGCCGGCGCTGGCCAAGGCCAAGCAAAAGGCCACCTCGGCCGCCTGCGTCAGCAATCAAAAGCAAATGGCCCTGGCCTGGGTCATGTACTACAACGACAACAAGGATTACCTGGTCAACATGAATAACATGATCAATTCCGACCCGACTTCCACCTCGGGCTTGAACCAGATTCCCTGGCGGTACCAGTATGCCTCCAGCCAGGAGCCCAACAATCTGCCCGTGGTGCCGCCGCAGGGCAATCTGGACATTGAATCCTACGTTAAATTGCTGACCGAGCAGTGCGTGCTGCAAGGCACCTTTGGGCTCTATTTGAAGAATCCGGACGTGGTGAATTGCCCGGGGGACAGCCGCAAGCAATTGAGCACGGCCAATTATGCCTTCTGCTCCTACTCGGGCGTCACCGGTCTGAACGGCCAGACGTGGGGCAATCATCCCACCCAGACCGAACTCCTGACCAAGATCTCGGATGTGCACCACCCCACCGACAAGTTCATTTTCGTGGAGGAAAACGATCCCCGGGGTCAAAACGAGGGGACTTGGGTGATGAATGTCAGCGGCTCGGCGGCCGACAACTGGTCGGGCACCACCATTTTGGACTCCCCGGCGGCCTTTCATGGAACCTCCAGCACCTTCAGTTGGGCCGATGGCCATTCCACCTCGCGCCGCTGGCTCGATGGCACCACCATCGCGTACGGTGCCAGCATGAACCCCGGCAAATATAGCACCCCGCCGCCGGCCACTGACAAAGATGTGGCGTTTCTCGTTTCCGGCTACGCCTTCCGCGGCAATCAATAAGCTCCAGGCCGCCATTGCCGGGCGGAAGCCGGCCAACGGCCTTCCGCCCGGGTAACCGCACCCATCCCGTCGCTTACGCGTGGATGGCCGCCACAATCGCCGCGCCCATTTCCCGGGTGCCCACCTTGCGCGCCCCGGTTTCCGTGGCACTGAAAATATCCCCCGTTCGATTGCCCGCCTGAATGGCCGTTCCCACGGCTTTTTCAATGGCCGCCGCCGCCTCGGTCAACCCAAAGCTGTGCCGCAACATCAGCGCCGAGGACAGGATCTGCGCAATCGGATTGGCCAGGTTCTTGCCCGCGATATCCGGGGCGGTGCCGCCCGCCGGTTCGTAAAAACCAAAGGTGTTCCCGCCCGTGGTGGCCCCCAGGCTCGCACTCGGCAGCATGCCCAGGGAGCCCGCCAGCGCGGCCGCCTCGTCGCTGAGAATGTCCCCGAACATGTTTTCACAGAGCATCACGTCAAACTGCGTGGGCCGCAGCATGAGTTGCATCGCGCCGTTGTCCACGAACATGTGTTCCAGGGTCACGTCCGGATATTCCTTGCCCACGCGGGTGACCACTTCGCGCCAGAGGATGCCGTTTTCCAGCACGTTGGCCTTGTCAATGCTCGTCAACTTCTTGCGGCGCGCGCGGGCCGCTTGAAAGGCCACATGCGCAATGCGCTCAATTTCCGGCGTGGTGTACACCATCGTGTCAATCGCCCGGAACCCGCCGGCCGTTCCCGGCAGCGGCTCGGTCTTCTTGGGCTGGCCGAAATACATGCCGCCGGTCAGCTCGCGCACCACCAAAATATCAATGCCATTCCCCTGGCGTTCCACCGCCAGCGGGCAGGCATGCGCCAGCGCCTTGGGCAGTTGCACCGGGCGCAGGTTGGCGAACAGGCCAAATTCCTTGCGAATGCGCAGCAGCGCCGCGCGCTCGGGGCGCTGCTCCTTGGGAATCGTCGGGTCCCGCTCCGGCAGCCCCACCGAGCCGAACAGAATGGCGTCGGAATTCCTGCACAGCGCCAGCGTGGCATCCGGCAGCGCCTGCCCGGCTTGATCAATCCCCGCCCAGCCCACCGCCGCCTCGGTGATGGCCAGTTCAAAGCCAAAGGCTTTTTCCGTGGCGCGCAGCACCTGAATGGCTTCGCGCATCACTTCCGGGCCAATCCCATCACCCGCCAACGCCGCAATTTTAAAGATTTTCATTAATTTTAAGCGATATTCTAAGTTTTTACCGCCTCCTGACAATCGAAATCATCACCCCCCCCCACGGGTTTCGCAACGCGCAAGGAGTCCGACTCTCGGGGGACAAGCAGTATTTCCGCGGTCTGCCGATTTAGAAATCGGCGTTACCTTGCGGCAGGCCGGACCCCGCCACGTAGCGAAGGTTATCCAGCCCGCTTGGCGCTTGCCTTTCCCCCCGCCCCCTTCCACCTTTTCGCATGGTTTTGCCCTATAAAGTCGCCACCCTGATTTACGCGTTTTAATGAGCTGGATGAGGTCCTCCTGCTCGAACGCGCCCAGGAACCCAATCGCGGTTTTTGGAGCCCCTTCGGCGGCAAGCTCAAGCTCGACCAAGGTGAATCCCCGTATGCCTGCGCCTGCCGCGAAACTGCCGAGGAGACCGGCCTGGTGATAACCCCCGCCGATCTGCATCTCACCGGACTGATCAGCGAACATGGCTACCAAGGGCAGACGCACTGGCTCATGTTCTTGTTTGAAATCAAAACCCGCCTGACCACCCTGCCGCCCGCCCACCCGGAGGGCCGCTTCGCCTTCTTTCCGCCCGCCGCCCTCGCTGGACTGCACATCCCGCAAACCGATCGCGAACAAATCTGGCCCTGGTTCTGGCTCCACCGCGGCGGCTTCTTCGCCGCCCACTGCCACTGCCATCCCGACGGCCGGAACGACTGGACTCTCGAGGCCTCGCTCTCCCGCGCTTAGCGCCGATTTCGTTCGACATCCAACCCCCGAAAAATCAAAACTCTGCCATGGGCCAATTCAGGATTTATGTGTGTCAAGCAGGTGATTTGCCCGGCACGCCGCCGCTGACAATCCTCCGGCCGCCCGTCCGCCGCCATGAAGCTTGATCCCCCGGCCAGCGCCCCCAGCCCGTTTGCTCTCGCCCGCCCGGCCCGGCTGGTGGGGCTGGGGCTGGCCCTGATCACCGGGCTGCTGTACCTGCCGGTGGCCTGGCACACCTTTATCCTGGAGGATGATCCGGAGTATATTGCCGAGAACCCCATGGTCAATGCCGGCCTGAGCTGGGCCGGTTTGAAATGGGCCTTCATCGGCTGGCACGCCAGCAACTATCATCCCCTCACCTGGCTTTCGCACCAGTTGGATTGCCAGTTGTTCGGTCTGAACGCCGGCGCGCCTCATCTGGTGAATGTGGCCTTCCACGCCGCCAACGCCGTGCTCCTCTTTCTGTTGTGGCGCCGGCTCACCGGCGCCCTCTGGCCCGCCGCCGTGGTCGCCGCGCTGTTTGCCTGGCATCCCTTGCATGTCGAATCCGTCGCCTGGGCCTCGGAACGCAAGGACGTCCTCAGCACCTTTTTCGGCCTGCTCACCCTCCTGGCCTACGCGCGCTATGTCGGGGAGTCCAGGGTCCAAAGTTCAAGGGCCCGGGTCTTTTATGGCTGGAGTCTGGTCGCCTTCACTCTGGGGCTGCTGGCCAAACCCATGCTCGTGACGCTGCCGTTTGTGCTGCTCTTGCTCGATTATTGGCCGTTGCAACGTTTGGCCGATCCCTGGCGCGAACGCGCGAACTTGCTTCGCTTGACCTTGGAAAAATGGCCATTCTTCCTCCTCACCTTCCTCTCTTGCGTCTGCACCTTTCTGGCGCAACGCAGTGAGGCGGTAATCTCCCTGCAAAGTGAGGCGCTGAATCTGCGCGTGGAAAATGCCCTCGTTGCCACCGCCACCTACGTGGGTCAAACCTTCTGGCCGCTCAACCTCGGTGCGCTGTATCCACTGCCCCAGCACTATGCGGCTGCCACCGTGGGCCTTGCCCTGGTCGTGGTGCTGGCGTTGTCCCTGCTGGTCTGGCGGACCCGGCAATCGCATCCCTGCCTGATTCTCGGCTGGCTCTGGTTTTTGGGCATGCTCGTGCCCGTTATCGGACTCGTCCAGGTGGGCGGCCAGGCCCACGCCGACCGTTACACCTATCTCCCGGCGGTGGGATTATTTGTCGCCGTCGTTTTTGGTCTGGATGGCCTGCGCCGCCGCTATCACTGGCCTGCCCGGTTGCCGGCCCTTGCGGCCATTCTGGCTTTGGCCGCCTGCCTGGGGCTGACCGCCCGGCAACTGTCCTTCTGGCGCGATTCCCAAACCCTCTTCGAGCACACCCTCACCGTAACCGGGCAAAATGACCAGGCCCACATGCTCCTCGCCTATGTTTACCACGAACAAGGCCGGCTCGATGACGCGCGCAAACAATATCAAACCGCCATGGACGGCTTCGCCCACGTCATGGTGCCCGCCCCAGATGGCCGCCAGCAACCCCTCGCCGCCCAGGTCAACATGCGCTTCGGCTGGCAGGCCCTCCACAAGGGCGAGCCCGAGGAAGCCGCCTTTTACTATCATGAAGCCCTCCGCCTGGACCCCGATTACGCGGTTGCCCACCGGGAATTTGGCAGCTTGCTCGCCAGTGCCGGCCAGCCCGCCGCCGCGCTCACCGAATTTCAGGCCGTGGCCCGCCTGCAGCCCACCAACGCCGCTGCCCATGAAGACCTCGGCAACGCCCTCGTCCAAGTCGGCCGGTTGGACGATGCGTTGATGGAATTCCAAACCGCCGCCCGGCTTGATCCCGCCGCCGCCCGGCCCGTATATCTGCAAGGCAAACTTTGGCTGCGGCGCGGCCAGGGCGCCAGGGCGCTGGCCAGCTTCGAAAATGCCCTGCAACTCGATGCCAACGACCCCACCAATCTGGTTTATATCGCCTGTGTGCTGGCCACTGATGCGGACACCCGTCTCCGGAATGGTCCCCGGGCGCTTGCCCTGGCCCAAAAGGCCGACCAACTCACGGGCGGCCGGCAAGCCTATGTGCTGGGCACCCTGGCCATGGCCTTTGCGGAGAACGGCCGCTTTGCTGAAGCACGCCAGACGGTTCAAACCGCCCTGGCCCTGGCCGCCACGAATCGTCCGGAAATGATCCCCAGCCTGCAGGCCCAACAAAAACTGTATCAGGCCAACCAGCCCTGCCGAACCCCGTAACGAACCCGTAAAAATCCCGCCATGGACGACCCCATCATCGATTTGCACAGTGACGAATATTTCATGGGCGAAGCCCTCCGCCAGGCCGCCCGGGCCTTTGCTGCTGAGGAAGTCCCCGTCGGCGCCGTCATTGTGCGGGGCGGGCGCATTATCGCCCGCGCTTACAACCAGGTGGAATTGCTCAAAGATGCCACGGCCCACGCCGAAATGCTCGTGCTTACGCAGGCCCAGCAGGCACTGGGCGACTGGCGGCTCACGGATTGCACCCTCTATGTCACCAAGGAACCCTGCCCCATGTGCGCCGGGGCCGTCGTGCATACCCGGCTCGCCCGCGTGGTGTTTGGTGCCGGCGACCCCAAGGGTGGCGCCGCCGGGGGCGCGCTGAACCTGCTCCAATTTCCCACCCTCAACCACCGTTGTGAGATCACCGGGCTGGTCCGGGCCGAGGAATGCCGTCACCTCCTCAAGACTTTTTTCGCCCAACAGCGCCAATCCGCCAAAAGCGATTAGAGGGTATTAAAAAATAATGTGGCCGTTCGGAGCGCGGCTTCGGCGAAGGCGCGGGTTTGCATGCCCTTTAACTGAGCCAAAACGAAGCCAAAACCCAAAAAGACCGCTAACTTCTTCGTCCCCAACCGAATGGCTAAAGTATTTTTTAATAAGCTCTAAACAAAAAAAGGCACCCTTGCGGGTGCCTTGTGAGTTTAAATGTTTAACCGGTTAAATTACGGCAGGAAGTTCCAGCACGGAGCGGTGACCGTGTTGGTGGCGTTTTCCATATAGGTGTGCAAACCGGAGATGGTGGCGGACTGCACGCTACCGTCAGCGATCAGCAAGTTGCCCGTCTTCTGGTGCAGGTCATTCGCGGTCCAAGCCCAGTTATTGGCAGCCGTGCCGAAGGCGATCGAGGTGATTTGGGGAACCGAGGAGCCGCCTTGCGAAGCACTGACCGTGGAACCGAAGCGGGCCGTGGAGGCCGCGCTGCCCGTGGTGGCGGTGTTGCCGATGTTGCAATCGCCGCCCATGATGCCTTGGGGATCAGCTTCCGTGGCGTCAGCGCCCACGAAATAGCTAATTTTGGTCACCGCGGACAAAGCATTGGGAGCCGCACCGTTCGCCGGCGCCACCGTCAAGCTGAGCGTGTCAGTGTAGGAGAAGTTCGTGGAGTAGCCGCTATGAATCGTGTCCGAGGGGCAGAACAGGATTTTCGGGGTGGCCAGTTCGTTGGACATGACCATGTACACCATGCCGGGGTTGTAGGGGGTGGCTTGGGTGAACGTGGTGCCACCGTGCGCAGTGTAACCTTGAGCGCCACCGGAAGCGGCGGCCACGGCCTGGGGATAACGGTCGTTGTTGTCACCTTCCCAAATGCGGTAGGCGATGCCGACCTGCTTCAGGTTGTTGACACAGTTGATTTTCTGGGCTTTGCGCTTGGCCGCCGCGAGGGCGGGCAGCAACATGGCCGCGAGAATGGCGATGATCGCGATCACGACCAACAGTTCGATCAGCGTGAACGCTGATTTGTTCTTATAGTTTTTCATTTTGTTTGAGTTGTTAATTGGTTCTAAACCGCCCGCCGCCGACAAATCACCATGATTCACGCGATCGACGAAACGGATTGCTGATTCTTTACTAGCAGACATCGTGCCAACTTTTTAAAGCCCTAAAATATCACAAAACAGCGGGTTTAACCCCATAAATACCGCAATTGGGTCTGGTCGGCGTCAAATTTTCACGCGCGATGCGTGAAAATCACGCATTTGGAGCAAGCTTATTCGCAGAGTTATTCACAACCTGTCGCGGGTTGCACCAGCCCGGTCGGATGGAGGATCGGACTGGGGATTGGTAATTTCGGCCCGCGAGTCCAAGTGGGCATATTAACCGCCGACCGACTGTTCCCACCATGGCGTATCCGGTCACTCCCGGTAACGCCGACTTCCCAGGCCTCTGTCTCGCCGATTTTTAGAGCGTATTAAAAAATAAGACGGCCGTTCGGAGCGAGGATTTTGGGGTTTGGGCCAGGCTCTGGCGAAGGCGCAGCTTTGAACACCCTGTAGCTGAGCCAAAACCCAAAAAGATCGCTAGATTCTTCGTCTCCAACCGAATGGCTACAGTATTTTTTATACGCTCTCAATCGGCAGACCTTTGAAAAGCTCAGCATCATTCGGCTGACGGCCAGCCCGCGGGTTGGGAACCCGGCGCTGCCAAGTACCTGCCACCGTCGCCACAAAATACTGGCTGGCCCTCCCGTCTCTGAATAAGCTGGAGTCCGAACATGCAAATTTCATTCATTACCGGGGTGGCCGGTTTTATCGGCAGCAACCTGGCCGACCGGTTGTTGCGCGAAGGCAAGCGGGTCGTCGGCTGGGATAATTTCGCCACCGGCCAGGAGAAATTCCTGACGGAAGCCCTGAAGCACCCCCATTTTACGCTCATCCGGGGCGATAATCTGGATTTGCCCGCCCTCACCCAGGCCATGGCCGGTTGCGATTTTGTGTTCCATTTCGCGGCCAATGCCGACGTCCGGTTCGGGCTGGAGCATCCCGGCAAGGACTTGCAGCAAAACACCATCGCCACCTTTAACGTGCTCGAAGCCATGCGCGCCAACGGCATCCGGCGCATCGCCTTCAGTTCCACCGGGTCGGTATATGGTGAAGCGGAAGTCATCCCCACCCCGGAAAACTGTCCGTTCCCGGTCCAGACCTCCCTCTACGGCACCTCCAAGGCGGCGGGCGAAGGCATGATTGCCTCCTATTGCGAAGGGTACAAATTCGAAGGCTACATTTTCCGCTTCGTCTCGATTTTGGGCGAGCGGTACACGCACGGCCATATTTTCGATTTTTACAAACAACTCGTGGAGCATCCGGACTACCTGAAAGTCCTCGGCGACGGCAACCAGCGCAAATCGTACCTGTACGTGGGCGACTGCCTCAACGCCGTGCTCCATGTCATCCAGCGCGGCGAGGCCCTCAAAGCCCGACACGGCGTGGCGATTTTCAACCTCGGCACGGATGAATATGTGCAGGTGAACGATTCCATTCGTTATATCTGCCGGGAATTGAAACTGACCCCGCGCCTGGAATATTCCGGCGGCAACCGCGGCTGGGTGGGCGACAATCCCTTTATCTTTCTGGACACCAAACGAGTCCGGGCCACGGGCTGGCAACCGGCCCTGACCATCGAGCAGGGCATCGTGAGCACCTTGCAATGGCTGCGCCAAAACAACTGGGTGTATGAGCAACGCCAAACCTGATGGACTCGAACATGGCCACCGCCTGGCTTGGCCGCCTGCCTGGTGGGACCGGCTTCCAGCCTGTCCGGCGCGCACGGCAGGGCGAGCCGTTCGGCCTAATGGACATTTCCAGTTCTCAATCTTTTGCTTAAATTAGCCCCATGAAGATCACCGTCCTCGGTCTCTGGCATCTCGGCACGGTCACCGCCGCGTGTTGCGCGCGCCATTTTTCGGTGGCGGGCCTGGATTTTGACGCCGCCAACATCGCGAAGCTCGCAACCGGCCAGGCCCCGCTGCTGGAACCGGGCTTGAACGACCTGCTCGCCGGTGGACTGGCCAGCGGTCAACTGACCTTCACCACCGACCCCGCCGCCGCCCTGCGCGGAGCCGAGGTGCTCTGGCTTTGTTACGATACGCCGGTGAATGACGCGGACGAGTCGGACACGGAATTCGTGCTGGGCAATCTTCGCCGCGCGCTGCCGTATCTCGCCGCTGGGGCGCTCGTGCTGATCTCCGCGCAAATGCCCGTGGGCACGTGCGCGAAGCTGGAGGCGGAATTCCCGCAGTATCAGTTTGCGTATTCGCCGGAAAATTTGCGCCTGGGTAAAGCGCTGGATGCGTTTGAAAAAGCCGACCGTGTGGTGGTCGGCACGCGCACCGACGCAAAAAACGCGCTGCTCGAAACCTTGTTTGCCCCCTTCACGAAACAGGTGATCTTCATGCGCACCGAATCGGCCGAGATGGTCAAGCACGCGCTGAATTCCTTCCTCGCCCTTTCCATCACCTTCATCAATGAGGTCGCCCGGCTCTGCGAATTCACCGGCGCGGACGCGAAAGAAGTGGCGGTGGGTTTGAAGAGCGAAGCGCGCATTGGTGCCAGGGCGTATCTTGGGCCTGGCGGCCCATTCGCCGGGGGCACCCTCGCGCGTGATGTGGTCACGCTTTCCAAACTGGCGGTGGCGAATGGCGAGACCATCTCCGTGATCCCCGCCATCAAGCAAAGCAATGACCTGCATCGGGCCTGGGCCTTTAAACGCCTGGTGGCGCGCCTGGGCGATCTGCGCGAACGGAACATCACCCTGCTGGGATTGACCTACACCACCAACACCGACACCCTCCGGCGCAGCGCCGCCATGGAATTATGCGCGCAGTTGCTCATGGCCGGCGCGGCGGTGACCGCCTTTGACCCCGCCATCAAAACCCTGCCCACCGAATGGTCCGACGTGCGCCTGGCGGCGGATGCCGCGGCCGCTTTGACCGGCGCGGAGGCCGTGGTGGTGTGCACCGAATGGCCGCAGTTCCGTCAGGTGGATTATGCCGCCGCGGTGGCCACGATGCGGGGCCGGCTGTTTGTGGATGCCAATCGTTTTCTGGAAAAGGAATTGAAGAATGTGCCGGGTGTGGAGCACCTTTCGGTCGGTCGCGCTTGATTAACTATGAAATTGAAAAATCTCAATGCCCTCATCACAGGCGGCAGTCAGGGCCTCGGCAAGGTCATTGCCAGTCATTACCTCGCCGCCGGGGCGAATGTTGTCCTCTGCGCGCGCAGCGAAGCCGAACTGTTCGCCACGCGCGATGAGCTCGCCCGCCAGTTTCCCGGCCAGAAAGTTCTCGCCCGCGCGTGTGACGTGGCTAGTGAAGCCCAGGTAAACGCCCTGGTTGCTTATGCGCTGGCGGAACTGGGGTCGCTCGATGCCCTGGTGCTGAACGCCGGCATCTACGGCCCCATGGGCGACACCGAATCCGTTTCGCTCGACGATTGGCGGCGGGCGCTGGACATCAATCTTTTCGGCGTGCTCCTCCCTTGCCGGGCGGCCATTCCGCATTTCAAAAAAGCCGCGCGCGGCAAAATCGTCATCCTGTCCGGCGGCGGCGCGACCAATCCGCTGCCCCAAATCAGCGCCTACGCCGCCTCCAAAGCCGCCGTCGTGCGCCTCATGGAAACGCTGGCTCTGGAATTGCAGAAATATAATGTGGATGTGAATGCCATCGCCCCCGGCGCGCTTGCCACGCGGCTCGTGGATGAGGTACTCGCCGCCGGTCCGGAGAAAGTGGGCGCCGCCTTCTACGAAAAAAACAAGGTGTGGAAGGAAAAGGGCGCCGTGCCGTTGGAATTGGGCGCGGGCCTTGCCGTGTATCTCGCCAGCCCCGAGAGCAATGGCATCACCGGCAAGCTCATCAGCGCGCAATGGGATCCGTGGAAAAACCTGCACGAGCACCGCGAGGAACTCGCCAAATCGGATATTTATTGTTTGCGGCGCATCGTGCCCGAGGACCGTGGTAAAAAATGGAGTTAATCCGGAGGATTTTGATTTATTTATGAAATTGTCCCATCAAATCTCCGCCCCGGTATTGTGGAACACCTGCGGACTATTCCCCCTCTCCCCGGGGGAGAGGGCCGGGGTGAGGGGGAGGCGTTCTAACGGCTGGCTATATTTCCCGATTCGAGGAGGCCAATCCGCCAGCATTCTTTGAGAAGTGGTTTATTTTTCATTTTGAAACCAATAAAAAATTAATATGAGCCTCCGTGTTGCCTTGATTGGCTGTGGTTTGATCGGCCAGAAACGCCTGAATTTGCTGCCGCGCGGCAGCGTGACCGTCGCGTGCGACACCCAACTGGACCGGGCCGAAATGCTGGCGGCGCAAAGCCCCGGCTGTCTGGCCACCAATTCCGTCGCCGAGGCCGTCAGCCAGGCCAATGTGGACGTGGTGGTGATCGCCACCATCAATTCCGCACTCGCCCCCATCGCCTTGCAAGCCGTCCAAAATGGCAAGCATGTGCTTGTGGAAAAACCCGCCGCCATCAACCTGGGCGAGCTCGCCGCCGTCGAGGCGGCCGCCCGGGCCAGCGGCGTGCTTGT
Source organism: uncultured Verrucomicrobia subdivision 3 bacterium (assembly GCA_903895255.1). Lineage (GTDB taxonomy): Bacteria > Verrucomicrobiota > Verrucomicrobiia > Limisphaerales > UBA11358 > UBA11358. Next base: position 13,446 of record CAITTG010000077.1, on the reverse strand, counting down.
GCGCGTGGGCTACAACCACCGTTATCATCCCGCCGGCCTGAAGGCGGTCGAAATTTTTAAAAGCGGCGCCCTCGGCCCCATCATGTTCCTGCGCGGACGCTACGGCCAGGGCGGCCGCCTCGGTTACGAAAAGGAATGGCGCGCCAACCCGCGGCTTTCCGGTGGCGGCGAACTCATCGACCAGGGCGTGCACCTGATTGACCTCGCCGGCATTTTCCTGGGCGAATTCACCAAGGTCGAGGGCCACGTGGCCACCTACTTCTGGGACATGCCCGTGGATGACAACGCCTTCCTCAGCTTGCGCAACGCTGCCGGTTCCACCGCCTGGCTTCAGGTCAGTTGCAGCGAATGGAAAAACCTCTTCAGCCTGGAAATCTACGGTCGCGATGCCAAGCTCCACTGGGAAGGACTTGGCGGCAGCTATGGCATCGAGCGCCTCACCTATTACCAAATGCTCCCGCAAATGGGCCCGCCCGAAACCACGATTTTTGAATACCCGCGCGGCGATGAATCCTGGAAAATCGAGATGGACGAATTCATCGAGGACATCCGGCTAAGCCGCACCCCGGTGCCCGGCTTAAAGGAAGCTCGCGCGGCGCTCGAAGTGGTGGAGACGATTTACTCCGGCCAGAAAATTAATTGCTTAAAAAAAGCTGGATGCTAAGTTTGGGTTGTGAGCAAACCAGCCGCAAAAACGACGCGCAAGCCCTCCCAAAGCGGGAAAAAGCCCGCGGCATATCCTGTTGAAACCAACGGCAGTATCTGGGCGGCGGAAAATCGAAAAAAAGCCAGTGTTTTGACGGAAAGCGAAAGAGAAGCATTGTTCAAACGTGGAGTGCTGAAGATTTATGGCCGACAAGAGGTGTGCACTGGACGTTAATGTTCTTTTGGACCTGGCCGAGCAGAAAAAATTCGCCTTGGATTTTTTGGACGTCATCCGGGAAAAATATTGCCCATTGTTTGTGTCTCCCACTGCGTTTATTGAATTGCAACTTCTCGCTGAATCAGGCCGCCCCGAACCCCGAAAATTTGCCAATGTGGCCATTGATTCATTTTTAAAATGGGGAATTTTTCTTTTTGACATCGAGCCCGTTAAACATGGCTGCGCAAAAATATTTACCGACCGCCTGGTGCGTAAAGGGTATCTTCCGGATGAAGAGTTTAACGATGGTCTGATTTTAGGCGAAGTTGCTTGTTTTGAGATTCCCATTTTGGTGACCTCCGACCATCATCTTTTGGACATTTCGCGCCCTCATTTGGTTGAAGAGTTGAAGGCATCCGATTTTTTCCCAACGGCAGTATTCAGCCCGCAAAAGATTGTCTCGACGGCAAAACGTTATTATAAATAACCGAACGATGCTTTCAGGACTGTTGACGGCAATGACCTGTGGCAATGTCAAATATTCCAATTCATGATAATCGCGCGTTCCCCATTACGAATCAGCCTTGGTGGCGGTGGCACGGACTTGCCATCTTACTATGAAAAATTCGGCGGCTTTCTCATCGCCGGGGCAATTGACAAATACGTCTACATCACGCTGCATGAGACTTTTGTCACGGATTTGATCGTCAAGTATTCCGAACTGGAGCGCGTGCCGCAGGCCGCGCAGTTGAAGCATCCCATCATCCGCGAAGCTTTCAACCTCGTCGGCCTCAGCGGGCAGTCGCTGGAATTGACATCCATGGCCGACATCCCCTCCGGCACCGGACTGGGCTCTTCCGGCAGCTTCACCACCGCCCTGCTCAAAGCCCTGCACGCCCACCAAAAAAACCTGGTTCACCCCTCGGAACTCGCCGCCCAGGCCTGCGACATCGAGTTAAACCGGTTGCACGAACCCATCGGCAAACAAGACCAATACATCGCCGCCTACGGCGGTTTGACCTGCTTCAACTTTCTCCCCGATGGCCGCGTGGAAGCGTGGCCCTTGAAAGTCTCCGAGGAAACCCGCGACAACCTTGAGGACAATCTGCTCCTGTTCTTCACCGGCTATTCCCGTTCTGCCTCCGCCATCTTGAAGGAGCAGGACACCAAGTCCAAAGCCGCCGATTCGGACATGATCGACAACCTGCATTTCGTGAAGGACCTCGGCCTCCAAAGCCAGCGCGCCCTGGAGACGGGCGACCTGCACGAATTCGCGCGCTTAATGGATGTTCACTGGCAGCGCAAAAAACAGCGCAGCGGCGGCATGAGCAATCCCCGGATCAACGAATGGTACGACCTCGCCCTGGCCAGCGGCGCCCTCGGCGGCAAGCTCATCGGCGCGGGCGGCGGTGGCTTCCTCATGTTTTACGCGGAGGACAAAGCGCGCCTGCGCCACGCCATGCGCACCGCCGGCCTCAAGGAAGTCCGCTTCCGCTTCGACTTCGAGGGCACCAAACTCGTGATCACATGAATCCGCCCCTGGACCTGCCGGTGGCCATTCTGGCGGGCGGTCTCGCCACGCGCCTGCGGCCCATCACCGAAAAAATCCCCAAGTCGCTGGTCCCCGTGGCCGGCCGGCCCTTCCTCGCGCACCAGCTCGAAATGCTCCACGCCCGCGGCATCCGCCGCGCCGTCCTGTGCATCGGCTATCTTGGCGAAATGATCGAACGCGACTTCGGCGACGGCCGGGATTACGGCATCCACCTGGACTACTCCTTCGACGGCCCCAAACTCCTCGGCACCGGCGGCGCCCTTAAACGCGCCCTGCCCCAATTGGGACCCGAATTCTTCGTCCTCTACGGCGATTCCTACCTACCCATCGAATACCGGCCCGTGGCCGACACCTTCCACCGCGGCGGCCAGCCCGGCCTCATGACCGTTTACCGCAACGAAGGCCTCTACGACACCAGCAACGTCGTCTTCCGCGACGGGGCCATCGCCGTGTACGACAAAAAACTCCGCCTGCCGGAGATGCGCCATATTGATTACGGCCTGAGCCTGTTCCAAGCCTCCGTGTTCGACGCCTACGCCGCCGACCAGCCCTTCGACTTGGCCGAAGTCATGGGCCGCCTCGTCCGGGAAAAGCACCTCGCCGGTTACGAGGTCGCCGAGCGCTTTTACGAAATCGGCTCGCCTGCGGGCTTGGCGGAACTGGAAACCCTGCTATCATCGAAACACGCATGAGCTTTACCGAACAATTTTTGGGCGAAGTCCAGTCCGTCGTCGCGCAACTGGATGTCAACGCCATTGAAAACGCCGTCGACGAACTTGCCCGTGTGCGCGCGCGCGGTGGCCGCCTCTTCATCCTCGGCGTCGGCGGCAGCGCCGGCAACGCCGGCCATGCCGTGAACGATTTCCGCAAACTCTGCGGCTTCGAGGCCTACGCCCCCACCGACAACGTCTCCGAACTCACCGCCCGCACCAACGACGAAGGCTGGCCCACCATCTTCGCCGCCTGGCTCCAGGGCAGCCGCCTGAGCGCCAAGGATGGACTCCTGATCTTCTCCGTCGGCGGCGGCAACCTTGAGAAAAACGTCAGCCCCAACCTCGTCAACGCCATCCAACTGGCCAAACAGGTCGGAGCCTCCGTCATTGGCATCGTCGGCCGCGACGGTGGCTACACCGCGACCGCCGCGACCGCCTGCGTGATCGTCCCCACCGTCAACCCCGCGCACGTCACCCCCCACAGCGAGGCCTTCCAAGCCGTGGTCTGGCACCTCTTCGTCTCCCACCCCAAGCTCAAGCAAATGGCCACCAAGTGGGAAAGCACCAAGTAAGGACCCCACGGAGTGCGCCCGTCTCGGGCGCCAGCGAATAACGGCTGTGCGGCAGGGATTGCCTAATCGTGGTCTTCCGCGCCTGCGTTTGCCCCCCGCCTTCAGCCCTGAAAGGGCGCAATCCCTCAGCCCAGGGCAAAGCGCAGCGACGCCCTGGGTTCGCCCTGCCATAATGTCTCCCAGCCCTGCAGGGGCGGCACCAAATGGGTTGTCCTTCGACACCGCCCCCGGGGCGGGGACAGCCTGTCCCCGCGTCCATCACCTTGTAATTTAATTTCCTTTTGGTGCGTGGAAATCGAACCTTGGCCATTTCCCCTCCTCCATTGCCTTGGTTCTCTTCGGTAGCTCCCGCCTTCATCCCTGCCCTGGTTTCACCTTGGGAGCACTCCCGCCCTCCCCCAAAAAATATTTCTAAAAAATGGGACCCTGGACAGCGGATGTCCAGGGTCCCCCGCTAAACTCGTGCCTGATGAATGTCGTAATGACAACGTCGGCAGGACTCCCGGCCCAAAACCGGGCGCTGCCCCGCCCGCCCTCGGGGCCGATCTTGAAGTTTCGCGCACTTTTTCGCGACGGTCCCGCCTGGCCGCGCCAAAAAATGCACAAGTTTCAGAAAATGAATGATTTAACCAATTAACACTTTAACCAAATAACCGATGCGCCAGCCCCGCGCGCCAATGTCACAAAATCCTGTTCGCCGCGATCACCTGCTGGTACCAGTGGAAGCTTTCCTTCGGCAACCGCTGCTGCGTCGCGTAGTCCACATGCGTGATGCCGAACCGCCGCGTGTAGCCCCAGGACCATTCAAAATTATCCATCAGGCTCCAATGGAAATAGCCCTTCAGCGGATACCCCTCGGCCACCGCCCGCTGGGCATTGCGCAGATAGGACCGCATGTACATCACGCGGCTCAAATCATACACGTGGCCATCGGCCGTTACCTCATCATTGCTCGCACAGCCATTTTCCGAAATCACGATGGGCAAATCCTTTTTGCCCAGCGCCTCGCTCACCATCCGCACGCCCCAGTAAAGGGATTCCGGGATGAAGTTGAGCCACGGCATGATCATCTGCGGATATTCCTTGGGCAGGGGCAGCACCTCGTAGCCCCGCGCATTGTCCGCCGCCTTCACATACGAACCGGTGTAAATGTTGAAACCCAGCACATCCAGCGGCTGGCCGATGATTTCCATGTCGCCTGCCTGCACCTTCGGCGCGTCCGGGCCAAGCTTCTCAATGGCCAGTGCATTGTACTGGCCGGTCAGCGCCGGCACGAGCACCGTGCCGTTGTGTTCCTCGGCCACAAACGCGCGTTTCGCCGCCTCAATGTTTTCCGGCGTCTCAATGACGGGAATATACGCGTCAAAATTCACCACCAGCGCCACTTGCGCCGGCTTGGGCGTGGCTGCGCGGATGGCCTGGCAGCCCAACCCGTGCGCCAGCAGCGCATGATGCACCGTCTGCAAGACTTCCTGCCGTGATTTGACAATCGTGCCCGGCGCGTGCTGCGGCCGCTGACCGACGCCATAGCCCAGGTAGGTAAAGCAAAAGATTTCGTTGATCGTCATCCAGTTCGTAATCCGGTCGCCGAGTCGTTTCACCACTTGCGTGCAATAATCCGCAAAATCAGTGGCCATCTGCCGGCTGCGCCAGGAACCGTACAAATCTTCCAGCGCCTGCGGGCTGTCCCAGTGGAACAACGTGGCATGGGGCGTGATGCCTTGCGCCAGCAGCGTATCCACCAGCCGGCTGTAAAAATCCACGCCCTTGTCATTCACCGCGCCCCGGCCATCCGGAATGATGCGCGGCCAGGCAATGCTGAAGCGGTAATGCTTGATGCCCAGGCTGGCCATCAATTTCACATCCTCCGCAAACCGGTGGTAATGGTCGCAGGCTACTTCGCCGGTGTCGCCGTTCTTGGTCGTGCCGGGCAGGCGGCTAAAGGTGTCCCACACGCAGGGCTTGCGGCCGTCCTCGCTCGCCGCCCCTTCGATTTGGTAGGCGGCCGTGGCCGCTCCCCAGATAAAATCACCCGGAAACGTGCCGTCCGGCAGGCGGACGGGCGTGGCGGTCGTTGCCGGCTGGGCGGTGGCAATGGTGGAGGACATACTGGTGGCGGCCATCATGGCGGCGACCCCGGCGGATTGGGAGAGAAACGTCCGCCGGCTGGTCAGCGCGGATTTGTCAGCAGAGCTGGGCAGTTTGTTCATGTTATTAATAATGCAAAAACCACCCCGGCGGGCTTCCGGTGCTGCCGTGGTGCAAGTGATAGCTCGCATCCTATTTCGCGGGGAAGCGATTGTCACGCGCCAACTCTTTCCAACGTGAGACGAAAAGAGGCCACAAGCTCTGCACTGAACATCGTCCGCATTTTCGCCGCCTTTTTGTTTTTCTCGCTGCGCCGCCTGGCTTATCGTTGGACCAGTGAATAGCCGCCCATCCGCCTTGCGCCGCGCCGTCTTTCTGGACCGCGACGGCGTGATCAACCGTGCCGTGGAACGGAACGGCCTGCCGTATCCGCCGGCGAATCTGGCGGAATTCAACATCCTGCCCGGCGTCACGGAATCCTGTATCCGTCTCAAGGCCGCCGGTTTCCTGCTCATCGTGGCCACCAACCAGCCGGATGTCGGCCGCGGCACCACCCCGCAGTCCGCGGTGGATGAAATCCACGCCCACTTGCGGTCGATCCTCCCCATTGACCGCGTGGAGGTCTGCTTTCACCCCGGCAAAGGCGCTTCCGATTGCGACTGCCGCAAGCCCAAACCCGGCATGCTGCTGCGGGCGGCGCGGGAACTCGGCATTGACCTCGCCCGCAGTTGGATGGTCGGCGACCGCTGGCGGGACATCGACTGCGGCCACGCCGCCGGGTGTCGGACGGTTTTCATCGATTACGGCTATGCCGAAGCCCTCCGCCAAAAACCGGATTTTTCGGCTGGCCATCTGGCCGCGGCTGCGGACATCATCTGCTCACACATAGAACTCTAGACCATGCGAACGCTCAACGACCTGAAAGTCAAAATATTTGCGGATGGCGCCGACAAGGCCGGCATGCTGCAGCTCAACGCCAATCCCCTGATCCAAGGTCTGACCACCAACCCCACGCTCATGCGCAAAGCGGGGCTCACTGATTTCGAGGCCTTCGCCCGCGACGTGCTGCAGACCATCACTGTCAAGCCGCTGTCGCTGGAGGTCTTCTCGGACGAGTTCCCCGAGATGAAGCGCCAGGCGCTCAAGATCAATTCCTGGGGCCCCAACGTGTACGTCAAAATTCCCATCACCAACACCCGGGGCGAATCCGCCCTGCCGCTGGTGCGCGAGCTGGCCGCCGAGGGCGTGAAGCTCAACGTGACTGCCATCCTAACTCTCGCCCAGGTGGAGGGCGTGGCCGCCGCGCTCCATGCCCGGGTGCCCGCCGTGGTCTCCGTCTTTGCCGGACGCATCGCAGACACCGGCGTGGACCCCGTGCCGGTCATGCAACGGAGCAAAACCATCCTCGCTGGTCTGCCGCAGGCGGAACTGCTCTGGGCCAGCGTCCGGGAAATCCTGAATATTTTTCAAGCGGATGACAGTGGTTGCGCCATCGTCACCGTGCAGCACGACATTCTCGCCAAGGCCATCAAGATGGCAGGCATGGACCTGGCTGCGTTGTCGCTGGACACCGTGAAGATGTTTGCCAATGACGCGAAAGCCGCGGGCTTTTCGCTTTAATTAATCCGCCAGCACCGCGGATAGCACCGCCTCCACCGTCACCGAGGCCATGCAGGCGCGCAATTCCTCCGGCGTGCCTTTGATGTTGCCCCCATCATAGCGGTAATACTCCAGCCCGCGCCCGTCCACCACGGGATTTTTAATCAGCGTGAAGGGATTGGCATAAGGTTGAATGGGTGGGTTCCACGTGGGCGTTTCAATGACCAATTGCCGGCGTACTTTCACGGCGGCGGCCAGATGCATCATCACCGTGTCCACGCTTAGAAAAACACCGCACTGTTTGATCAAATGCGCGGCCTGGACCAGGCCGGGCGTTTTTGGGAAAAATAAATTCTGCGGTCCGAGTGCGGCCAGAATCTGCTCGTGGTCCGCCTGCTCATCCGGTCCGCCAAAAAACAGAATCCCAGTCTCGGGTTGTTGCTGGCGCATGCGGCGGGCCAGCTCGATATAATTCGCCAGCGGCCAACGGCGCAACGCCAGGTTTTTGGTGCCGCCGGAACCCACATGGATGCCCAGTAGTTTCCGGCCGGCAAGCTGGTGCCGGTCCAAATAATCGTTCGTCCAGGCATCCTCGGCCGCCGTCAGAAACAGTTCCGTTTCATGCCGGGGCAACCGGGTTTTCGCGCCGATCAGTGGTAATACCGCCAGATTATTATCCACCGCATGGCGGTTGTAGTCCTGTGGTAATGAGCAGTTGACCAGCCACCGATCGAAGAATCCCAAGCCGTGATAGGTGTGGCTAAAGCGCGTTTTCGCGCCGACCATCCGCGCCGCCACCCGGTAGTGAATCCGGCTTTGCGGATGCGTGTTGATGGATACATCATAGCCTTGGCACCGCAGCTCGCGCAGGAATTGCAGCGCCACCACCGGACCGCATTTCATCAAGTCCTTTTGGTGGACCCGGTTCAGATGGGGATTCCCCGCCAGCAAGTCCCGCGCGGCGGGCCAGCGCACCAGGGCCTCAATGGTGGCGCTGGGAAAATTCAGCCGCAGCTCGTGAATCAGCGGGGTGGCGAACAGGGTGTCGCCATTCCCCGCCAGCGAGATGACCAGAATTTTCACAACCGCGATATTTTCTCCAGCAGACCGGTGGTGGACTTGCCGGGCACAAACGGCACCAGCACGATCCGCCCGCCGGCGGATTCGACGGCCCGGCGTTCGTTTTGGTCGAGGGTTTCGAGGGTGTAATCCCCGCCTTTCACATAAATATCCGGCTGTGCCGCCGCCAGAAAATGGGTGGCCCGCACATCCGTAAAAATACAGGCGCCATCCACGCTCTGCAGCGCGGCCAGCACGGCGGAACGGTCGTACTCGGAATTGACCGGGCGGTGGGGGCCCTTCAGGCCGCTCACGGCAGCATCGCTGTTTACACCCACGAGCAGGGCGTCGCCATGGTTGCGGGCGGTTTCCAGATAAGTGATGTGACCCAAATGGAGGATGTCAAAGCAGCCGTTCGTGACCACGAGCTTTTTGCCGCTGGCCCGCAAGGCCGCGCGCCAGGCGGGGAGTTGGTCCCAGGCAATCAATTTGTCGCGAAAATTCATGCCCCTATTTTGCCGACCCGGCGCGGCTTGGCAACGAGATTAACCGGGGGGATGGTAAGTCTGCGCTTCGCTGGCAGGCGGGTGCAGTCCAGAGCCTAATGTCCAAAGTCGCCATCCAGGGAGTCACCAGACTTTGGGCCCTCCCCCTCCTCCAAAAAAATCACCTTGAATCACCTTGAATAGGCTTGAATAGGCTTGAATGACCTTGAATAGGCGCGAGGCGGGGAAAACCGGGGGAGCATTTTTTTATTCTGCAGGGCTGGATTTGAGGTTAACCAGCTGCAGGCAACAAGATGTCAAAGAGCATGCCAGCGACGGGCGGGGACCAACGGCGGCAACTGGCGGGCGGGCACGCGAAAATCCGACGTGGCACCGGCCGGTCCGCCTGGCGTGTCCCGGGTGTTGGGCCCGGGCGGAAAAAACAACCGCCGGAGCCACTCACGCGAATAGTATATGGTGACTCAGGTGGGTTGTCAAGCAGGGCGAGCTGCGCTTGTGGGTGGAATGGCTAGACAAGGAGCCAGGTGACGTTCACAGACTCCTCACGTCGTCTCCTACACTTATCAGGGCTTGTTGCCAATGTGCGGGTCCGGGCAGGCGAAGGTGGCCTGGATGATTAATCGGCATCGCTGGCGGTTACTGCCCAGTCGGGGTAAGGCGTTTCCGGTCCTTTGACGGCGCGCCAGAGGATGTGGTTGAAGAGGTCTTCGGGGCATTGGTCCTCCTTTTGCAAGGGCAGGCGGGCGGAGACCCCGGCGTCCTGGCGCAGCGTGGCATTGGCGATTTTTTCTGGTTTGGGGTTCAGTTCGTCGAGGGGGATCTGATTGGGCAGCGCGGAATAGGCAGTGTAGTCCGGCGCGTTGGTGAAGCAGTCGAACATGGGCGTGGCGGTGGCATCCATTTGGTTCATGGGCGGGAGGCCGAGCATTAGTTCGAGGGTGCGCAGCAGGCTGGTCTGGTTGTATTGCGTGCTCACCACAGTGTGCCGTTTGGTGTAGGGACTGATAACGTAGGCGGTGGTGCGGTAGCCGCTGACGTGGTCCCAGCCATCCTGGGGATCGTCCTCCACGGCGAAGATGCAGGTGTTGCTCCAGCAATCGCCCTGGCTCACGGCTTCAACGACACGGCCGAAGGCCAAATCATTGTCTGCCACCTGGGCGGTCGGGGTGGGCACGCCGGGTTTGGTGCCGCTGGTGTGGTCGTTCGGCAGCCAAAGCAGAATGAGCTGGGGCATCGGGTGGCCGGGGCCGTATTGGTGGAGGGTCTGGATGAAATGATCGGCGCGCACGACATCGGGCACGTTCAGGTCCCAGCCAATCCCCGTCGGGGCCATGAAGGGGCGGAGCGCCTCAATTTCGGGTTCGAGGGTAAACTCAATCGCGCCGGTGCCGTGGAGGAAATCCTGATAACAATCCTGGAAGGTGGGTTCACTGGAGCGCCCGGTGGCGTGCCAGTGTTTATGAGTGGCGATGAACTCGCCAAAATCGGCCACGGTCCGGCCATGGGCGGCGGCGTCATTCCAGATGAAGCCGGCGGGGGAATAGATGAGGGCGTTGCCGGCGGCGTAGCTGCGGGGCCAGCCGGCGAAGGAGCGTTCCATGAAATCGGTGGCGATGGCGCTGGTGGCCCAACTGTGGCCGTCCGCGCTCAGCGCGCCGGAGCAGTAGGTGTTATCCAGCAGCACAAACTCGCGGGCAAACTGGTGCTGGTTGGGGGTGACGCGCGCGCCGAAGAGGCAGAGGCCGGCACTGCCGTTACCGGCCGGGACATCGCCAAGGACCTGGTCGTACGTGCGGTTTTCCTTGATGATATAGATCACATGCTGGAAGACGCTGGGTTCGCCCACGCGCTCGGGCACCGGCCGGGCGGGTTGACCGGGCCGTGCCGGGAGTCGCGCGGCGGCGAGCAGGGGGTAACGCAGGTCGGCCAGGGCGGTTCGCGTATATTGGGCCAGTTGGCGTTGGGCCGGCAGGGGGATGAAGGAAAGGGTGCCGGCGTTTTGCACGCTGTTAAATTCGATCGCGCCATCCTTGCCCAGTCGGCCCCGGGTCAAGCCTTTGAGGCTGGCCACGCACAATTGGTGCTGGCGGTCAGCGAACGCGACCGCCGCCGGAAACCAGCCGGTGGGGATGAGACCCAGGAGTGACGACTGGCCGGGCGCGAAAGCGACCACGGCGAGGGCGTTTTGCGTGCCGTTGGCGACGTAGAGCCGGTGGCCGGAGGGGGCGAAAGCCAGCGCATTGGGTTGGGCGCCGAACTCATCGCCGGGCGCCTGCCGCATACGGATGGTTTCCACGAGCTGATCATGGCGGGTGTCGATCACGCTGAGGGTGTCGCTGCCGGCGTTGGCGGCGACGACGTAACGGCCATTCGGCGACACCGCCAGTTCGCAGGTATGCCGGCCGGTGACGAGTTCCGTCTGATTCGTCCCGGTCAGCTCAATGATGGAGACGGAGCCTTCGCTGGCGATGGCGCGGTCGTCGACGCGCATCAAAGTGCCGCGTCCGGCCGGGCCGGTGAGGCTGGTGGTGTCCGGCTGGCGACCACCCCAGTTGCTGACGTAGGCTTTGCCCCGGGCCAGGGCCACGCCATAGGGAGCCACGCCCACTTTCCACTGCCGTAGGATTTGGCCGGAGGCCGCATCCAGTTCTGCGAGGTGGTTGGCGAGGTTCAGGGCGACGTAGAGTTTTTGGCCATCGGCTGAGACGGCGAGGCCGGCGGGAATTTCCGCCGCGCGATCGGGGGCGTTGGCCAGTGGCAGGGCAAAGGAGCGGAGCGGGGTGACGGCCTGGTGTTCCCCAACGGCAAACACCTTGATGTCACCATTCACATTCGCGAGGTAAATACGGGTGCCATCGGGCGAGAAGGTCAGGCCGGTGAAACTGAGCTGGGGTTTGGCCGTGGGATGCAGGATTTCGGGCGAGACCGGGCGGCCGGAGGAAGCGTTCCCCGTCGGGAAGGCGATGCGGCCGGTAACCAGTCCGGTGGCGGGGTTGACCAGCACCAGTTCGGGGGTGATGCCGGACGTGACCAGCAGGCGGCCATCGGGGCTGAGGGCGAGCGCCTGGGGCCGCAGGCCGGGCAGTTCCAGCGTGGTGCCAGCCGGGGTGAGCCGTTGGTTGACTGGCGTCACCAGAGAATTGGGCTGGCGACCGACTGTTTCCATGGTGGCGTCAAAATCCTCCGCTGAGACGAGCGGCGCTCCGGCCAGCAGGGCAGCGGCGAGCGTGATGATGAAAACTTTGTTGCCCAAACCAGACCAATTCATGGAGGCCAGCATGGGCGGGCCTATTCAGTTCGGCAAGTTGCGATTTTTTGGAGTCGCAGGAAGCGCAGCTTGCCATTTTGTTGAGAATTGTGCGGATTTTTTCGAGCTGTTCGTTTCCTTGACCCAACGTGCCTTTATCCCTCAGGCCAGCCTAGCGCTTGGAAACCGCGCCCTGAAGCCCGGCGGCCTGATAGAACGCGGCAACGCATACCAATTTTTGGCAGATTAACTAAATTAACCCCGCTGATTCCGTAAACCATTCAGGCACAAAAGAATAAAAATAATTAATAAGGTTGCGATTTGTTGGGGGGGGGTAAGATTTAACAAAATTTGGTTAGTTATAACCAAAAAAGGGTAAGGTAAACCAAATCAATCTATACTATAAACCATGAAGAAGCACGATTGTAACATTAAATCCAGTCTAACCGCCTTTGCATTATTCACAGGATTGGCGATCACCGCTCAGGCCAACAGTGATATTACCTGGTCCACGCCCCAGACCATTTCCGGGGCGTCAGACGTCAGCACGCTGGGAACAACGCTTTACGCTATCACCGCTTACGGCGGGGCGCAACAGACGGTAAACGGCGTTCCTTTCCAATATGGCGCCAGTTTTACTTTCGACAGTGTATATGGTGGGCTACCCTCCGCTGGCACCCCGGATGCGAGCTACAACACCGCATTGAGTGGTTTTCATTATAACAACGTCGCCAACAACAATTTCGCGTACACCCACGACAGTGATTTTGCCGGGTTGACGGTGGGGCACACCTACCAGATCGAATTTTGGCTGAGTGACACGCGCAATTTGGGTTTTACCCGGGGGGAATATCTTTCCGGTGGCGCGGACACCTACGGGACAGACACCTCGGCCGAGGTGCTTTACCCGGCTGACGGCACCAGTGCAGGACAATACATCACTGGCACGTTCACTGCGGATTCAACCGTCGAGGTGGTTGCATTCACGCCCGTGGCGTCCATCAATGGCGATGCCGCCGGACAATTGAACATGTATCAAGTGCGCGACATCACGAGTGCGCCTGAGCCCACCACGCTCGCCCTCGTGGGTGTGGGCAGCCTGGCGCTGCTCTTCCGCAAGCGCAAATAAGGCGGGAAGCCATTCGAAGTTAGAGCATTTCCATAAATGCTGTAGCGCAGCGTTGGGAACCCTGCGGGAAGCGGTCTTTTGGGTTTTTGGCTTCGTTTTGGCTCAGGCACAGACCGCAG
>CAITTG010000076.1 GCA_903895255.1 uncultured Verrucomicrobia subdivision 3 bacterium | reverse complement strand
TGGATGTCCTTGAACTCCGCAGCCGTGTTCCACGTGCCCACCCCGATGCAACCGGGTACCGGCTGGTCGAGCGGTGCCTCGGTCTGCACCGTCACCGGCAGTGTGACATCGCCGCGGTTGGCGCTAAAGAGTTGCTGCACATAATAACTGGGGATGCCATACCAGTTCGCACTGTCGAAATTGATCATGTCCGGGTTCCACGCGCGGTGATTGAGGTTGACCAACAGCGGCGCATAGCTGGCCATGACCACCACGTCGGAATTGCGTTCCAAGCCGGTCATGAAAGCCGCTTCGCCAATGGCGGCGCGCAGATTGCCTTTGCCGGCGTTTTGGGTCACCGCATATTCGCCCACGAAGATTTTCGGACCGTTCCGGTCATACTTGTCATACTGGTCGGCGCGGCCCATGAAGGACTCGGGCGATTCGTAGTAATGCTCGTCCACGATGTCCGGCGCGGGGTTCGTGGGGAGCGGCCGGCCGCGCAGGTCAGTGTCGGAAATGAGCTGCATGTAAGGATATTTGGCCCGGATGGCATTGACCATCAGCGCGTAGCGCGGGTAGTAATCCGGCCCGCCGTTTTCATTGCCAATTTCCATCAGGTGCAGGTTGAATGGCGCGGGATGGCCGGCGCGGGCACGCTCGGCACCCCAGACGGAATTCGTCGGACCATTCGCATATTCAATCGCATCGAGGGCATCCTGCACCCATTCGCCCATGCGGTCCATGGGAACGGTTTCGTGATGGGACATGCCGACGTTGATGCAAAAAAGCGGCGTGGCGCCAAAATCCTCGGTCATCTGCAAATATTCGTGAAAACCCAGGCTGTGCGTCGCAAAATAACCCCAGATGTTCCAGAGCGGTTCGCGCACATCGACATTCCCGATGGTGCGTTTCCAGTGATTCATGTGGGCCATGTCATCGCCCTCCACCCAGCAACCGCCGGGGAACCGGACGAACGAGGGCTGCAGGGCATTCACGGATTCCGCCAGATCGGTGCGCAGACCGTGGTCCTTCCACGTGTCCTTGGGCAGCAACGATACCATATCCAGCCAAACCGCCCCGTGACCGGTGCCGGAAATTTCCAAATGGGCCTTGGCGTCCGAGCCAGCCACCTTTAAGTCCAGCACATGGTATTTCCAACTGCCGGCGATGCCTTCAATCTTTCCGCTGGCCAGTTCTTGCCCCGTGGCGGAAATTAATTTCACCGTCAGCGGTCCGTCAAATCCCTCCGCGGCCCGCACGGCCGCCTTGAAGGTATAGCCCGCGTCCGCCACGAGGTTCATGCCCCAGTAACCGTCGTTTTCCAGGGTGAAAGCGCCATCGAGCTTGATTTTCAGACTGTGACGGTTGAAGGGATTCAACGGCTGGCTGCTGTCAATGGCTGCCGTGCTGTGGCCGTCCGCCGCGCTGGCAAACTTCCAGTTCTCCGGCGTTTCCGCGTCCTCAAACGAGCGGTTGCGCACCAGCTCGGGATAAATGCCACCATCGGCGGAGAGATTGATATCCTCGAAGAAGACGCCCCAGAGCGTTGGCGAAATGGCGTGACCGGGCTGGTCCACTTGAACGGAAATTTTGGCCGGCGGCGCGGCGTGCAACGTGACGGCCAGGCTTAGCGATCCAAGCCATGCGCAGATTTTGACATGCTTCATAAATTGAAAGATTGCAAACGCTGAATCCGGGACAGAGGTGGCCCGATGCTGAGTCACCAAAACTGTCCGGGTTAACGGCGGGAACACTAGCATAAACGGCCGACACCGACCGCCCCACAATGCGCAAATGATTAGCCAAATTACGCAGCCTTGAACCCGGCATTCCCGCCTTACTCAAATCCCTGCCCTATTTCGCCCCGAACTTCTTCCGGTAGGCCACCAGGCTCAGATTCTTCTCCTTGCGAAAATACCGGGCGATATGTTGCAGGTTTTCGTACCCCAGCGCCTCGGCAATGTGCGACACCGGTAGTTCGGTTTCGACCAGCATGCGCGCAATCAAATCCACGCGAATGCGCCGGATCTCCTGCAGGATGGAACGGCCCAGCTCCCACCGAAACCGGTTTTCCAGCGCGCGCCGCGAGAGCCCGCCCGCTTTGGCGACATCCACCACGCGGATGTTTTCGCGGGCATGATCGCGAATGAAGCGCAGCGCCTTCATCAGTTGGGGATCCTCTACCGCCAGGATGTCCGTCGACAAACGCGCCACCACATGCGTGGCCGGGGCGTTGATCCGGGCGGGGGCGGGAATGGTTCCCTGGCGCATCCACCGGTCCAGCAACCGGGCGCTCTCAAAACCCGCGCGCTCGAAATTAATGGCCACGCTGGAAATGGGTGGGGACGCCAGTTCGCAGACCAGTTCGTCGTTGTCCACCCCGATGATGCCCACTTGATCGGGAATGTGAATGCCCGCATTTTTGCAGGCGGCCACCAGGTGCTGCGCGTAGTCATCATTGCACGCCATGATGCCGGCCGGCTTGGGCAGGCCCGCCAGCCAGCGGCTCATGGCCCGGTGCTGCGTGCCCCACGAGATTTCGGGGCCATCCGACCGGGCGTCAAAAAAATGCACCGTGTGACCCGACCGCGCCAGGTGCTCCTGAAATCCCAGCCGGCGCGCCTCCGACCAGCGAAACTGGCTGGGACCGCAGAACCCAAAATTTTTAAAACCGCAGCCCAACAAATGTTCCGCCGCGAGCCGGGCCGCCTCCGTGGAATCTGTGAGGACATGCGCCACTCCGGGATACTCCTCCTCATGATGCCCCACCACCACCGTGGGAATCCCCAAGGCCAGCACTTTGTTGATGTTTTTGCCATCGCGCAGAATAATGGCTTGGGCGTCGAGCTTGTTCAGACGCGGCCAGATTTCATTCAGGCCGCCCGGCTCCCATTCAAAGGCCCAGGCGCCATGATGCCGCGCATAATCGGCAAAGCCGCGTAGCAAAGCCCGGCCGGACCCCCGGGAGGATTCGAGCAGCAAAATGACCTGGCGCAATTTTTCCATGGCGGCCCGGCGGCCCGTCACACGGTCATGATTTCTTTTTCTTTGCTGACCACGTGCGCGTCAATTTTGGCAATGTACTGGTCCGTCAGCTTCTGAATTTCCTTCTCGGCGGACTCGATCTCCTCCTCGCCCACCCCGCCGGCGGTTTTGGCCTTTTTGAGCAATTCCAGCGAGTCGCGGCGCACGTGGCGGACGGCCACCTTGCCCTCCTCCGACATGCGCTTGATGATTTTCACAAATTCCTGGCGGCGTTCGGTGCTCAATTCGGGAAACGCCAGGCGGATGACCTTGCCCTGCACCGCCGGGGACAGGCCCAGATTGGATTTTTGAATGGCCTTCTCGATCGGCTGAATGGTGGTCATGTCCCAGGGCTGGATCACTAGCAAGCGTGATTCCGGCGTGGTAATCCCCGCCAGTTCCCGAATGCGCATCATCGAACCATAGACCTCCACCTGAATGTTTTCCACCAGCCCGGCCGAGGCTTTGCCCGTGCGCACACCGGTAAATTCATTAACCACGACCTGCTCGGTCTTGATCATTTTCTCTTCCGCTTCCAACAATATCTCATCGGGTGACATAATAATTGCAGGGTAACACCGGCGTGCGGCCGGGTCTAACTAAAATTCTGGGGCCGCCACCGCGACCACAAACCATGTCCCCTGCCCCTTTGAAATCTCCCACCTTGGAAGGTTAAATTATTCGCCCCCGGCCTTCCATCTTCGCCTCCATTGCGGACTTGGGCTGGTCACATCCTGGCGCGGCCCCTGCGCGCGGGTGGCCACCAGTTGGCACCGGCTTCCAGCCTGGCTCCAGCGAGCGCGCCAATGCGAGCTGGCCTATTCAGAGGTAATTGCTACTTTGGCACGAGCGCTCCGCTGTTTGAGGGCCGTGCCCCAGGATCAGCCCGGCCGCAGGCCAGCCGGGCAACTTAAATTTTTTATGGGCAAACGGTCTGAAAGGCGTTATTTTAACCAAATCGTAACCATAAAGCACCATCGAGATTCTACGTCATGGCCAAAAAGTTGATCGCCACTCTGACGGATTCCAGCCTGTTCCTGCGTGAGTGGTTCGCCAACCCCTTGCGCATTGGCGCGGTCGCGCCCAGTTCACCCAAGCTGGCCGCCGCCATGGCGGAATGGCTGCCAATGGACCCGGATAACTACGTGCTGGAACTCGGGCCCGGCACGGGTGCCGTCACCCAGGCCTTGATTAAATACGGCCTGCGCGAAGACCGGCTCGTGGCCATCGAACGCAATCCCAACATGGCGGATTTGTTGCGCAAACGCTTTCCCAGCGCCCGCATCATCACCGGTGACGCCTGGCAACTGGACCGTTTGTTGCAGCGCTGCCGCACCCCGGTATCCCTGGTCGGCGCGGT
>CAITTG010000075.1 GCA_903895255.1 uncultured Verrucomicrobia subdivision 3 bacterium | reverse complement strand
GCCTTTGCGCCTTTGCGTTAAATCCTTCCTTTCCGAATGCTGCTCAGCCTGGGTACGTGCTGCGGGTCGGCCACCGATTTTTCTTCTCCCGCCCCGCGCCTCCGGAGTGCGCCCGTCTCGGGGGCACGAACACCCCTCCCGACCGAGCCGGCGGACACGCGCGAGTCACCATTCCCGGATGAAGCCGAAGTGATTATTTCTCCGCGCCTTTGCGCCTTTGCGCCTTTGCGTTAAATCCTTCTTTTCCGAATGCTCCTCAGCGTTGGCCCCTGCTGACCAATGTTGCGCTCAACCTTCCGCCTCCCTGGCTAATGGTCAATGGCGGCTTGCCTGACAACCATTCGAAGCCGTGACCGGCAGGCTCCCAGTTGCGCCCACCTTGATTCTAATAAGCTGCTGGATAACAATAGCCTGTAAAATTCACTTCCCGGTGGAGCGCCGCATTTTAAGCTCAAGTCAAATGCCCTTCGATCTTCCTTCTCCCGCCCCGCGCCCAGCGCCCCGGGCCTGCTTTCATTCCCCCTTGGCCTCACGGCTTCACCAGCCGGAAAAACTTCGCCGTCAGGGTGTTGGTCGTGTCGGCGGCGTAACCGCTCATCGTGTTGTAAGACGTGAGATTGGTTTCATCCACCCAAGCAACACCGTTGAGGTTGGTGGTGGATTGCAAATGGTAAGCGGATGCCCAGCCGGGCCAGCTCAAGGTGGCGGTGCTGTTGGCCTTGGCAATGGCGACCAACGGCACGCCGGCATTGGTGATAGTGAAGGTCTGCTCCGCCGCCCATATGCCGCCGGCATACGCGCCGTCCACCGCCTGCACACTCCAGTAATAGGTGCCGGGCGAGAGGTGGTAAGTGCATTGGAAGGTGTGGCCACGATTGCCGGGCGCAACCACTTTGCGCCAGCCGGTCGTGAGATTGGCCAGCGGGCTGACCGTGTCCGTGCCGAGCGTGTTGGTGCCGATGCGCAGGTTGTAGGTCAGCAGGTTGGCGGGCGTGATATCGTCGCTGGCGTTGCCCCAGTGGAGCGTCACCGTGCCGTTGCCGACCTGGCTCACCAGATTGGTCGGCGCGAACGGCGGAGCATTGGTGGGGATGTTCATCGCATTCCGATACACCACCAGTGGGTAGCCATACCAACTAACGGGAGCTCTTATATCTTCCTGGTCCCCGGTGGCGATATCCAATTTTCCGTCGTTATCCACGTCGGCCAGGGCGATGTTCCGGCCTGACATGCTTACGGCGGGCAACATGCCCCAGTCGAACGCGGTAAAACTGCCGCCGTCGTTGCGCAAGACCAGCGTGTTGACGGCACTTGACCCAGTTTCCGGATCCCCAACATTGCCCCCGAGGACAATGTCGTTGCGCCCGTGGTTAAACAAGTCGCCCACGGCGACGCTGGCGTAGTTGCGCTGCGGCAGCACTAGGTTGCTATTGGTGAAATGACCCGTGCCGTCGCCGTAATAAATGGCGGTCGTCGGCGCGCTCGGACCTCCCCAGCCGGCCAGCAGCAGGTCGAGATTGCCGTCGCCGTTGAAATCCGCCAACACCGCCGAGGGATATATCCCATAAGCGAGGCTGCCGGGGGTGAATACCTGCGGACTGGGGACAAAACCCTTGCCCTGCTGATTGAGATAGCATCGGGCGGTGAAAGTGCCGTCGGGCTGCTCCAGGGCGATAAAAAGATCCGGATAGCCGTCGTTGTTCACATCCCCTACGGCGATGGTTAAACCAGAAGTATTACCATAACTAGATGCCGGGGCCGGCAGCGTGGTCGCTACCGGCGCGAAAAGGCGGGGGGTGGTATTAAGGCCAACTTTCACGGCTGATTGGCCGGCGTTGGGAATATTGTGCAGCAGAAAGGCCGACGGGGTGTAGGTATAAAGGGAACTTATTCCATACAAGCCATAGCCGCCGTTATTGTCCAGAATGAGGAGGTCGTCAAAGCCGTCTTGATCGAAATCCGCGGCGACTCCCCGACCGGGGCCGGCGATGTGCTGGTTTCCCAAGTTTAATTGATAAATGGGATCATATTCGTTGAGCACATACGAGCCGTTCGCCAATACAGGTAAGCCCAAGCTGAGTCCGTAGTTGGCGCCGCCGGAGGTAACGTTAAATGCGTAAGAGGAATTATCGCCGCCCACCGTCCACGCGGGATAGTTGTCGTTGTCAAAATTAAATATGGCGTTGTAGCCACCCCACAACGCGCCCGCAATGTCGGTGCTTTTGGCGGCCGGTTTGGTGGTGGTGAACGCCGTGCCGGAGGCGATCGGATTGCTATTAAGAAAAATCAAGGAGCCATAGACGGCGCTCAAGTTGAGCGCAACCGACTGGCCCGTGGTCAAAAGGTCCAGCACCCCCCGGTTTTGACTGTCGAAGAAGCCCACGGAATCCGCCGTGTAGGACAAGGATGCGGAGGGCAGTGGTGGATAAGCGCTGATGTCAAATGTAATACTGTATCCCGGATTCGGCGGCTCGCAGGCGATGGCCTGAAACCCGGTGGGCTGGACGACGGCGTCGGAGCCGGTGATGTCGTAGGCGCCGGGAGCGGCGTCATACTGGTAAACGAACTGATAATGGATCGGCACGGCCAGATTCACGCGCGGCGGGGCGAAGCTCAAGATCTGGGCACCGGTGTTGTTGTTCAGCGCAAAGGTGAGCGTATTGCCGTAGCTGGTGTTGGTGCCCCAATTCAATGTCACCTTGTTTCCATAGCTCGTGGGAATGGTGGCTTGCACGATGACACCGAAAGGCGAGACCGAGGGGGCCAGGTAGGTGAGGCTGGCGGCCGGCGGCCCGTTTTGGGCTTGGAAGCGGTAGAGCGTCACGTCATAGAGTTTGATGTTCGACCCGCCATTGTTGGCGGTGACATTCAGGCGGCAATCGGTGAAGCTATTGGTATTACTCGTCATCCAGCAGCGGGTTTCGCGGGAGTTCAAAAAATAACCACTGCCCGTGCCCAGCGCCGTCCAAGTTGTGCCATCATTGCTGCCATCCAACTCCCAAGCTTGCGGGTCATTCACCGCGCCGCTGCCATCATGCAGCGAGGTCAAGGCGTAAACCGCCACCGGACTGTTGATGGTCGCACCGGCATAACCGGTCGTTGCGTTTTCCAGCCAGAAAGTGCTGCTGTTGCCGTCAAAGGCATACGAGCCGGGATGCAAATAAAAAGAATTGGCATCTGTAAAATAGGGGCTGCTCGCCGGAGCCGTCACCAGATTGCCCCCGGTCGCCACCACGATATTGTCCAGCCGCAGATACTCGGAATAGTTCACGCTGCGCGCCGCCCACACCAGCCGGTCGCCTGGATGGGGAATGAACCCGGTGGTGGGCACGTTCGTAAAAATAGTTTGTCCGTCCATCCGCACCGTCATTCCGGTGAGATAATTCCAATCCACTTCAAACAGATGCCGCGTGCCCGTGTTGACGCCCCATTGCGTGGTGGGGGCATATGCCGCCGAAGCCAGCACCGTGCCGTTGGCTTTCAAATAAAATCCGGGCGTGCCCCCCGCCGTCTGCACGCTGAAACACAAGCCGCTGCCGTAGCCGGCTTCCACCGCGCCGCTGATCAGATTGCTGGACGCCAGTTGGCCGAAGTTCAGGGAAAAGCCATCGCCCGCACTGGGAAAATTGCCATAGACCGCCGCGTTCCATTTGGTCGAGAACGCATAGACCGCCGTGCCGGGGTCGAGATCCGGCAATTCAAAGGCGGAGGTGGTGGCCAGCACGCCGCTCGCCGTCAATTGCAATTCCTTGTAAGTGGCATCCTGCACGGACACCAACGAACTCGGCTGGGTGCTGAACAGTTGCGAGCCGTCGCTGAAATTGGTGGCCCCGGCCATGGCGGACGGACCGATACGACGAACTTCCAAAGTAGGCATGGTTTTGAGCGATACAACTGTCCCAATATTAATGAGGCTGATTTTCTATAATAAACACCATTTAACTAGGGCCTGTTAACACTAATGCGCAAGGCTTCAAAAATGAGGGCTAGGACGATAAATCCAGTGAAAAGGACGTCGAGCTTGTCAAAGCGGCAGAACACGCGGCGATAGCTCTTGAGTCGGCGAAAGAGTCTTTCAATT
>CAITTG010000074.1 GCA_903895255.1 uncultured Verrucomicrobia subdivision 3 bacterium | reverse complement strand
TGCTCACTCAACACGCGTTGGGCCAAAATCATCAGTAGCAGATACACGTCGGGCGAGCGGTGGGCAACGGCCGTTCGCAAGACCGGGGGCAAACCGATGTCATTTCGCCCTCGATGCACAAGCCAACTATCAATAAGTTCAATAATCTGGCAGATTGGTGGGGGCATGACCTGCAATGGGCAGTCGGCAAGCCCAAAGAACATCTCCATTTCACTCTTCTTTTCGGCCTGTTGTGGATCGTCACCGGCCAGCGCACGCAGAGCGCTCACACTGACACCCGGGGGCAATTTTTCTGGTCGCATAAATGCGAATGCTGCGCGGCAGCCTAGCAGCCTGTTGAAATAGGGTGATTTTCTAAAAACGGCGGGTTTGCGGTGAAAAACCGGCTGGTGCTATCTTCTATTGGGTTCCATAATAACAACCAGGGTTTACCCCATGTCGGCTGAAAACTTGCGGATGAGGTGACTTTGCACCCAACTGTCTCAGCCCATACCGCCAGTAAAAGTCGCCAAAACCAGTAGCAAAGCGCTTTTGCTCCCGCCGCCCATTGCTTTGGGGTGCCCACCCCGAAGAGTTTCCGCATCAATTGCGACAAGTTGTAAGTGGCGGCGGCCAATTTGAAGCGCTTGTTCAGGTTGACCAGTCCGCGGAGCGTTGTCCGCCGTGCCCCGCCGGCATCCAAAATATGGGCGAAGGTTCTTTCAATATGCCTGCCCCGCCGCCGCAACAGGTCCTTGCCCGACTGGCTCTGCGCACTCCGTTTGGCGTTGCGCACCACCTGCCGGGCTGTCGGCGCGAGCTTTTCCATTTTCCGGTGCTTCACCGGATCGGAAATAATGGTCCGAATGCCTTCGATCTGCAAGCCACCCATCTCCGGCACCGCGTGATAGCCTTTGTCCGCCGTGGCGCTTTTTAGCGTGAGTGTGCCGGCGGGCAGGCCTTGCACTTCGTTGATATTTTCCTGCGCCTCCAATACATGCCGCGCCAAATCCTGCGCATCGGGTTCATGCCCCAACCGCACTTCCGCCAGCAAAATCGCGCCGGTGTCCAAATCCACTGTGTTCTCTGGCTTGTAAATCATGTCCGTGGCCCCCGCCTTGGTCGGGCCGATTTTGGCATCGGGATCATGGGGGTTGACCCATTCCTGATTGCTCATTTTCTTGGGCCGTTTGCGGTCGAACTGCCGGACCGCCGCAGGGTCTTTGGGATCAATCCCACTTTCCGCGGCCAGCCGGCGGACATAATCCCAGTACGCCTCCTCGGTCTGGCGGTTGACCAGGCTCCTGAGGGCGGCGTTGGCTTCAATCACGGAAGCATCAATCCCTGCTTGGCGGCCCTTGACCAGCCCGTGTTCTTGCAACGCGCGCAAGATCAGCATAAACACCCGGTCATAGGTGTCTTCGCCCAGCCGGTTGCGGATAACGGACAAAGAAGAATGATCGGGCGTGTTCTCCGTCAGGTCGTAACCGAGGAATGACCGAATGGCCAGGGAATCCTGACACCGCTCGGCAATCCCCCGCTCACTGGCGAGGTTCTCAAAGAACCCCACCATCAGCATCTTGAAATAGACCACCGGGTCAATGCCCGGCCGCCCCAGGCCGTTCCCGGAATAGGCCCCGGCGCAGAGTTCGCGCACCGCCTCCGCAAACCGCATGGCCTGGAGCGTCTGTTCCAGTTTCTTGTAAAAAGGCGAGGTGGCGGGCCGCACCAGTCGGCAGGCGGGAACGAACAGTTCCGGCGGGGGCGGGGTGTGCGCTTTAAACATTAATACATATTAACTTATACCCCTAAGCAGGCAAGATTATTCCGGCAAATTCCCCGACTATTTCAACAGCCTGCTAAGGCTTCAAAATCAGGCATTTCCTTCGTTTCGTAATGATAACGCCCCTCATCCTTATTATAGACACAACCATGTGACGTATAAACACCTGCGAATAACCAGCGATCCCGGCCGCGCATCTGAATGAGCGATATAATATATGGACGCTGGAAATTCCTTTTGCTTTGCCAGCTTTGCC
>CAITTG010000073.1 GCA_903895255.1 uncultured Verrucomicrobia subdivision 3 bacterium | reverse complement strand
GCCGACTGCGCCACGATGGGCACGCCCGTTTCCGGGCAATGCGGCCGCCCGATGTGCGCGTACGCCAGGCGCAGATGATCGTAAATCTCCGTGGTCGTGGCGATGATCGAGCGCGGGCTGCTCCCGGAGCTGCGCTGCTCAATGGCAATCGCCGGCGACAAACCCTCGATGAAATCCACGTCCGGCTTCTGCATCTGGTCCAGAAACTGCCGCGCATAGGCCGACAGCGATTCCACATACTTGCGCTGGCCCTCGGCGTAAATGGTATCGAACGCCAGCGACGATTTCCCGCTGCCGCTCAGGCCCGTCACCACCACCAGTTGGTCACGCGGAATCTGCAGCGTGAGGTTCTTTAAGTTATGTTCCCGTGCCCCGCCAATCTTGATAAAATCCCGGCTCATAGTTGCGAATTTCCCGATACCATCAATCCGTCAATCTAATCCGGAAACCCCGGGATGCAAAGCCGGATGTGACATTTTGCCCGGGAAAGGAATGCCCTTCGTCGCGTGGGTCTGTGACCCGCAGCCCATCCCCTTGCTGACCGACGCTGCCATCGGGCTCAAAACCCAATAAACCAGGAAAATCAACCAAACTCAAACCACTGATAATCAGCATATTCCGCCATTTCTCTTGCATTTTCGCTCATCTGATATAAAACGCTAACACAATTGTAAGTTCAATCGGTACTTCTGCGTCAAAACAAGAGGTTGGCACCAGAAAATTTGGAAAAGCGTCGGCCCCGGGTTTTTCCCCAAAAAACCCGTTAGGGCGCGCGTTTTCATCCCCAAAAAACCTGCATTATATTTTTTAACTCGCTACCTATTAATTGCTTGCAAATAATTAAAACTGGTGTAAAGTACCTTCAACAAGGCCAAAGTGGCCTTGCCTGGGACAAACAAGGAGATGTTTAAACCGAGGACATATTAACAAACCAACCAACTCAATTTATGAAACTGCCGAAAAATTTGCTCGTTGGGGTGCTGGCCTTGGGCGCGGTTAGCGCCACGGCCAACTGGGTTATCACTGTTCCCGAGACCACCAACCCCACGCTGGGTACCAATGAAGGGTCCGCGCTCTCCTACAACCCCGATGTCGCCGGCCTCACCATTTTCTCGGTCAATTTGGCGGAAACCGCCGATACCAACCTCGCCCTGGCCAGCGTGGACCCGGCCAACCCAACTGCCAGTAATCCGGGCGTCTGCTTCATCGCCGTGAGCGAACCGGCCGCCCCCGCCCCCACCGTGCCCTTTGCCGCGAACCCGGATTGGAGCCTGGCCTCACCAGAATTTAACCGCACCTTTTTAACCACCACCGAACCCCCCGCCCCCGTCCTCGACACGGACGACGCCCTCGACCACATCGCCAGCCTGGCCCGCCTCCAACACCCCGAACGCGCCCGCACCCTCGCTGGTGCCGTGCTCCTGGGTTTTGGCGGCCTGGTGCTTTCCAGCCGGCGTTTGTTTGGATCCAATCCGGCACCCGCTGATAACCAGGTTTCCTAAGCCACTGGACCGCGTCCCGCACTGCGGCCCCCCGCGGGTTGCGCGAAAATGTGCCACCTTGGGCCGCGACGGAGCGCCGGCTTGCCGGCGGCCTTGGTCGGTCGCCACCTCCCAGGCGCAGGACCAGTCCCCAAACGTCCACCCTGATCTCGTCGTAAACGAGGTCCGGAGTTTCTCAATAAATCCCCGCCATGCAACTCACCTCGGGTCGAAGTGTTTACCACCGCTTTCCGGCCCCAAGGTGTGGGAAATTATAAAATGGCGAGGCTGGTCAAAAAAATCACCTGATC